>CAADGK010000001.1 GCA_900696515.1 uncultured Nitrosospira sp.
AGGTTTTGGATGTCTGTGAAACATCATGGATGATCGTGATTCCACTGCCCGTACCATTCCTAAAAGCAACCACGATTTCTAGGCCTGGTTGGCCATCCGTATCGGCGAACAGATGGATTTCCCCCATCCTCCATCGGGAATCGCTGTAGGTTCCTATTTCGTGTTGTCGGTCTCGCAGAATAAAACGTCACTCTAAGGAAAGGCCCCTTCTAGAAGGGGTTCTCCCAGAAAGGTCCCGGTGCGCCCGTCTTCATTCCCACGTCCACACAGGATAGATGAGGCTTTGGATGTGCGCTCGATGCACGGGACCAAAGTAGCGCGCATCGAAGGAACGGCTATTGGTGTCCGACATCAACATGAGTTCCGAAGCAGCCAGCTCATGATCGTTAACACGGAACCGTGGAAGCGGTCTCCCCATCGAATCCGCCTCACTGGGCTGGCTCGCTGGAAGAAGCGTCCCGTTGATTGTCACACCCTCATCCGTCACGCTCACGACATCATGATCTGACGCCACAACCTTTTTCATCATGTTCCCGTATCCGCCCGGGCAGAATCCCGCTCCGATATAGCCTCGCTCCTTCGCCAGATCAAACTCCGGGCGCTCCGGAGGACACCACAGCACATACGCCCCTGTCTCAATCGGATCGGTCGACATCCGATAGAGCCCCAGCGGAATACTGCTCGTGGTGTTGAGACGAAGCCCAGCTTGGTGAGCCAGGACGAGGCCCAGTGCGAGACAGAAACCCACGATCACGAGGGGGCGACGCAAGCGGCTCCACCCTGTCATCATAGTTCAATCTTCACGGCCTGTGGGACGTGCGGCTCACAGAGCCTGTTGCTCACCGCCGGCGGTGGAATGGCGGCGCGAGCCGCAAAGGTCGGATCTTGAAAAAAGAGCGGCTGCCGGCCGTAAATGGCGGGACAGCCCGCGACATAAATCACCATGTCCCCTGCTTCAAGGATCTGTCCCTGCGCGTCTTTCTTCGGCCCCGGCATGCGGAGGCATTCATCGGGGGTCAGCAACGGCCGTTGTACCTCGTGCTGCGAGCGGGATTCCTGCGCTTGGATGGCGCTCATGCGTCGTCGGCTGACCGTCAGTTTCTCCTGCACGACGGTCGTCTGTCCGGTCAAACGCGAGAGATGTTCGGCGGTTTCGAGGCGATTCGGCGGAAACGCATTTTGAATGTGGCAGTTGGAGCTAATGGCTTCATCGGCTCCATATCCGGTCTCACGGCTCCTCAGTTGGTTGATGTCCTGACAGATCAAATAAAACTTCAGCCCGTACCCCGCCATGAACGCGAGAGATTCTTGAAAGATCTCGAGTTTCCCCAGACTCGGAAACTCATCCAGCATGCCCAGCAAGCGATGCCGATAGGCGGCCTTGGTCGTCAGCGGTGGCGGGGTGGATCGGATCCCGAGGCGATCAAACAGTCCCATGAACCCGGATGGTGGAACCGTCTCTCGATGAAAGGCAATCGTGTCGGTGAGCAAGCGCAGCGCCATGGCCACGAAGACACGAATCAACGGGCGCAACCGGGCTTTGTCGTTCGGCTTCGTGACGAGGTACAGACTCACCGGATTCGTATGGTGCATGAGATCTCGAATCTTGAATTCTGAGGCGCTGACGTTGTGGGCGACGAGGGGATCGCGATAGAGCGCGAGGTAGGATTTCGCGGACGAGAGGACCGAGCCTGCTTCCTCCTCGGGCCGATCCATCATGTCTCGAGCGGCGGCTCCCACCACCGGATGCACCTGCCCGTTCACGTGACCATAGGTCGTCATCTCTTTCCACAGTTCGGCGATCGGCCGTTGGGGATCGGCCAACATCCTATCGACGGCGGGTAAGGAAGTGGTGGTGCCATCGTTGCGCGCTTGGTAGAGCGCATGCAGCATGACGCCCACCAACAACGCTTGGCTCGTCTTCTGCCAGTGGGATTCCAGGCCGCGGCCGTCTGGATCGACCAGGATCGTGGCCAGATTCTGCACGTCGGCCACTTCGTGTTCGGTCCCGAGCCGAACTTCATCCAGCGGATTCCACCGCACCGTACCCTGGGCGGCGGCCGGTTCAAAACGCAAGACTTTATTCTTCGCATGTTGCTGTCTCCATCCAGCGGTAAGTTCCCACAACTCCCCTTTCAAATCGGCAATGAGGGCGCTATGCGGCCAGGACAACAGCGTCGGAATGACCAAGCCCACTCCTTTGCCGGATCGGGTCGGCGCATAGGTCAACACATGTTCCGGCCCACTGTGGCGCAAGTAGTGCTGCGTTCCTTTCGCATCAAGCCAACCCCCTACATACACGCCATCGCTTGACGGGTTCGGCGTGCCGTTCAGCCAATCGAAGAACGTTCGAGATCGAGGCAGCAAGGTGGCAGCTTCAAGATCCTCTCGGTTGGCCCATCGAGCCGAGCCGTGGAGAAAGGGATTCGGGCGAGGCTGTGAGGCCTGGACCGTGCGCGCGATGGCGAGACAGAGGAGCCCACTCGCTGCCACGATCATGCCGACTCCTCCGGCCTGTCTTAATTGCAACGGATAGTCGTGCGCCCACCGCCAGGCCCATTCAAGAATAGCCCAGGGCTGATACAGCGCACCGAGAGGCTCGCCCAGCACCGCTTGATACTGGAAGGTAGAGGCAAAGTATTGGGTGGCCGATTGCAACCCAACCACGAGGGAGGCACAGGCCAAGAAGGGAATCACCAGGCCTGGTTTGGGCTGTGGGGCACGGACTTGAGGACCCACCGCATTGTTGTAGGTGGTGCTCATCGCCTGCGTCCTCTCCCAAGCGTGAGAGATCCTGTCGAAGACACCCGTATGGAGTGACCCCGTTTCAATGAAGCGAACTGTTTGAATGTCGCCTCATCGATGGACAGCACTAAGAGTTCGTCCTGCCGGTGGACCAACGCGAAAGACCTGCCCTCAATCTTCTCCACCACCCCGAATTGGACCACCCCCTGGTCTCGTGTCTCGAACCGTCTGACGGTCGGCGTGCGAATGACCTGCAACCGCTTGCGTTCTCGCTCCGCGAGCTCACGGAGCACGGCCTCACTCGGCGGGGTCAGTGACGGCGGGGCAGCCGGCGTCGGTGGTGTGGTCGATGGGGTCCCTGGTCTGGGTGGGCGGCGTGAGTCCTGCCCGTGACGCTCCAGCATCGCAGCTGATATTTCGGGTGAGGTCGGCCAGATGCCGCCCGGAGATCCGGTATGACGCTGGTATTGTCCAAGCGCCTCCAAATCGGGCTGAACGGGCGTGCCATGTTTCAGAAAGAGCAGGCCCACGGCGTCACTGGGAACGCGGCTGATAAATCGCTCCGCGTCTTCGATCATGCGGCGGATACGCCGGTGCACGTCGGATGGGTCAAGAGGCCGCTCAGTGGCGAGCACCTGAAATTCTTCCGCCGTAAAGCGGCTGTGGCGCGTGATCTCAGCCAGCATCTCTTCGGGTGATTGTCCCGGGAACCGCCCAACCGCAGCAGAAATGACGGCACCGAGGGGAAGGATGTTGTCGTGAATGGTGAGGAGGTCAACGAGGTCGCGTGGCTCGCGCCGATCAGCCGCCGCAGACGCTTTGTTGGTCGCAAGGTCAGCGGGGTGCAGCACGTACCCGAACAGATCGTCACGCTGCGGGGGAAAAAAGCGGAAGGGCGCCTCATGCACCCAATCCAGTCTCATGGTGTCGCCGAGCCCCTCAAGCGCCGCCGTGCGCCGGCCGGTCACAATCGTTTTCCATGAGAGTTGAAGCCCCGCCGCCGTTAACGTGCTCGCGTCGGCAACGGCCGCGTCGTGAAGACGCTGCTCTGTATCCTGGAAAATATCGATGTCGCCGGAATAACGCGGTCCGTCACGGTTGAGGGCGACCCCACCCGCGATGTAACTATCTGGGCTGCGCGCCGCCGCGAGCAGACGCAAGACATGGGATTGGAGTTTAGTGAGCGGCATGGCAGACCTGTTCAATGTGTTCGGCCAAGCGCCGTCCTTGCATCCCGCCATGCGTCCGCAATGCCTTGGTGATCGCCAAGGCATCGGCGGGCGTCGGGTCTTCACGTGGCCGCATGTTCCACAGTGCCTGCGCCCCATATTCCGCGAAGGCACGGTGATACAGGGTTGCAAAGGTTTCCGTTCCAGCTGACACGTCGTTCATCGTGACCCTCTTAGGGTGAGTGGCGTGCCGATGGGGGAGATCGAACGCGCCAGGATGGGGTCTTGCACCAATTCGTGTGAGCGTTGCGCGACGAATTGCGCCTCAGTTGTCTCTAACGTGGCTTCGTCCGTAATGCCCAAACGATTCTTGAGCACCCCCGTGGCGGGGTCGGTATCGTCATCGTGGCTTGAAGATCGGGACATTCGGGAAACGGCTGTAGAGTTTCCTGATCAAGTCGTCGTTCGACATTTCACCACGCGCGATCCTGCGCATGTCCTCGACGGTCTCGGCGGGAACCCTCAACCCCTCAAGCTCCTGCTGCGCGATCGCATGGGTCACCGCGCGAAGATTGCGTTCAATTTCGGCTTCGGTCAGCATGGGATTACCTTACCCCAAATACCCATTCACAACAAGATGAACGTGCACAAATAGGTGCTAATCCAGTGCCTGAGACTGTGCCTCAACCTCGGCCAAATCCTCCGATAGGGTGTCCTGCGTGGTGAGGTCAACGAGATGGGCTCCATCTTCAACCGCCAACATGCCAGAGAGCACGTCAGCCTTGGTCGTGCCAGTCACCACTGTCGCGGCATGATGGATGGCCGACTGCAAACCAAAGTCGAGAGAGGCACGGCCAAGATGGGAATGACCAGGCCAGGCTTCGTGGCGGGGGTGCGGACTTGCGGGCCAATCGCGTTGTTGTAGGTCGTACTCATACACGTCGTCCTCTCCCAAGCCTGATCGATCCTGACGCATGCAGATGAACCGTGCGCCCTCGTGTGAACGATGTGAGTCGTCTGTAGGTGGCCTCATCGATGGAGAGCACCAAGGTCTCGTCCCGCCGGTGAACGAGGGCGAAATGCCAGCCTTCGATCTGCTTCACCGCCCCGAACTGCACCATCCCCTCGTCTCGCGCCTCGAACCGTCTGACGGTCGGCGTGCGAAGGACCTGCAACCGTTTCCGTTCCTGTTCCGCGAGAGAGCGGAGGATCGCATCACTCGGCGGGGTGAGTGGTGGCGGTGGTGCGGCCTGCGTCGGACCGGTGGCCGACGGAGTCTCCGGTGTGGATGGGCGTCGCGAATCCCGCGCGTACCGTTGCCGCTGCTGTTCCAGTGTCGGGTCATCGAAGCGAATAGTATGCCGAGAACGAGCCGCGACCTCTGCCACCCGGCGCTTGAAGGCGTCGGACCCCGACACCGCAATCGTGGTCCCGTACTTTTGTACCGCGAGCCGGAGCGCCGCCTCAATCCCGTCATTCGTGACTTCACGCGACACCTGCAAGCGGGCCCCATCGTCTCGGACGGCAGAGAGCCCGACCCGATAAATGATGGTGCCCTGTTTGGTAATGTGGTCCTGATTCGCGCCCACCACTGCATTCACGAGTCTGGTTCCAACCGGCGCGATCGTGTCGCCCACGAGACCGCGTGCGGCGTCCCGGGCGCGCAACGCACGCAGTGCCTCCTGATCGCCGGCGAGTGCCTGCTGTCGCAACCAATCCGCCCACGTCAGTCTCTGATAGCGTGCCGTGATGGACATACAGTCTTGTCGGTGCCGATCGACAATCTGACGGAGATCGGACCGAAGCGACTGCGAGACCTTCGCGTAGAGGAGTTTCTTCGCGATCCGTTCCCTCATGGTCAGTTTGATCGTGTCCCGTTTGATCTGTCCGGCTCGCTTTGCCGCGTCGATGTGCTGCGCCTTACGGCTTCGCGCTTCATGCAGGGCGACCGCTCGTGCTTGAGCCCGAGCGAGCCGGTCTTGTTGATACCGCTCATAGAGCACTGTGGTGTCCATGCGGCTGCGAACCGGTTTCGCTTCGTACCGACGTGTGGGCTTGGCGGTCTGGACGGGATCGGGAGGCTGAAACCGGCCGAGACGACGCTCGAGGGATTGTTTTGAGAGATCCCGCGCTACCGAGCTGGCCCGAACAAAGGTCCCCTGCCCGTCCGTGATGACCAACCCTTGGCCGCGCGGTTGGATGACCAAGCCATGCTGATGGAGCACCTGATGCAACTCGGCCCAGGTCTGCACGGACCGCAGGTCGTCCAGACAGTCTCGTTGAATCCATCCGATCAGGCTCTCGGTGCCGGCATGCCGCTCCATATCTGAGGCCCGATTCTCCCCGCCGGTCTTCCGGACCTGGTGCTGGTCCCGTTCGAGATGAAAGGCGTCTTCCAAACTGTCGCACAGTTCGCCAAAGGCCCGATAGGCCTTGTACGGCTCATGCAGGGTATAGCGGGTCGGGTGGATTTTGTTGATCGCCAGATGCAGATGCACATTGTTGGTGTCATGGTGGAGCACGCTCACCCGCTGATGTGCTCCGAACCCCAGTCGGTGACAGACGCGAGCTTCGATCGCTCGGAGGGCCTCAGGCGAGGGCAGCTCCCCAGGACGGAAACTCACGATGAGATGATAGGTCTTATCCGACTGCGCCCTGGTGTTGAGCGATTGGGTATTCAACATTTCGAGTGACGCCGCGTCGTGCCGGTCGCTCTGGCAGTTCGTCAACGCGATCTCCCCGACCCGTTCCTGTCTCCCTTGGGTGTTCGTCAGATAGTCCACGAGGGACACAACATTGCTCTTTCGCAGGGTTCGCATCGGCACATGTTTGATGATCATGGGCCGTCGTCCTTCCCTGCACTCCTGTCTGCGCTCGTGCGTGACCTCGTCATGGGGTCGGCTTGTGGGCGAAGGACCCGCTGCATCAGCGCCACCATCTCATCCTGCGCCCGGTCGATCTTCTTCAACGTCTCGCGGATGGTGCGGGCATCGATCCCTCCTACGGACTTCTCATTCGAGAGCCAGAGCTTCAAGAGTCCGCCGAGTCGTCCCAGATCCCCATTGATTCTGACCAACTCCTCTACTTGATGGTGGTCCACGACGCTGCGGATGGGATAGCCCATGCCGACGCGCAGCAGATAGGACGATTTGCTCAATCCGGTCGAGCGGGCTTGCTGCTCGATGGTCTGTTTTTCGTCGGGGAAACAATAGACTTTGATCGGCTGGTAGTCTTTGCGATTCTTGGGTGCTCGCTCGTTCATCCATCTCCTCCGCAGGATAGGGCCCCCCGTTGAGCGCGCAGGCGCGAAGAAGGGTATTGTGAAGGGTGACTCACCAGGTCACTGGTGGGCCCCCTTCACCTATCCTGCCCCGCATTCTACGCTGAATCCTCCGATGAGTCTATCTGTCTCCAGGCAGAATTCTCTCTGTACTGTGTCGCTCGCGTTCGGGTATTCTAGGGGCCGGAAGCATTGAGGGAACGGCATGGGGGGGAAGAAAAGTCTGTCGGTCCGGGTGCAAGAACGGGCGCAACGGGTCTTGCCGGCCGCTCGCAATCGAGCCCAGGTGGTCGCCCTTCGGAAGGAGATCGAGCAAGCCATCACAGACGGCTGCACGCTCGCCATGATTTGGAACACGCTGCATGAGGAAGGAACGATTGTATTCGGCTATGAGACGTTTCGTGCGCATGTCCGTCAACTGATCCGGCCTCACCCGGAGGCCCGTCCCCCTTCCCATCCGGCCACGACACCGTCACGACGGCTCACGAACACGACGAAGCCAGCATCCTCAGAAACCGAGAAGCACAGTGGCTTCGTCTTCAACCCCGTTCCCAATGAGGAGGAGCTCTACTAATGGCCACGATTCATCTGATCTTGCAAGGTAAAGGCGGCGTCGGGAAGTCGATGATTGCGGCCTTGATCGCCCAATACCAACTGACCAAAGGGAGACGCCCGCTCTGTATCGATACGGACCCTGTGAATGCGTCGTTTCATGCCTATAAAGGGCTCCCCGTGACCCGCCTCAACATCCTCCAGGACGAGGAGATCGATCCACGCAGTTTTGACCAGCTGGTGGAACTGATCTCGACCGCGAAGGGCGATGTGGTGATCGACAATGGGGCCAGCTCCTTCGTGCCGCTCTCGGCCTATCTGCTCACGAATCAGGTTCCGGCCTTACTGCACGAGATGAAACATCAGCTTGTCGTGCATACGGTGATTACCGGCGGGCAAGCCCAGTCGGATACCCTGCATGGATTGACACAACTCGTGAAACAGTTCCCACCTGACGTCCAGTTCGTGGTGTGGCTGAATCCGTACTGGGGTCCCATTGAGCGCGAGGGGAAACCGTTTGAGCAGATGAAGGCCTACACCGCACACAAGGATCGGATCTCGGCTATTATCCGGCTGCCGGATCTCAAGAAAGAAACGTTTGGGCGTGATCTCAGCGACATGCTGCAAGCCCATCTCACCTTTGAGGAAGCCATGGCCCTCTCCTCGATCACAATCATGGCGCGGCAACGGTTGTCGATCATCAAGAAGCAGCTCTTTGAACAGTTCGCCGCGGTGCCGGTGTTGTGATGGGCGACGATCGCACCGATGACTTGCTCAAGGAAATTGCCTCAAAGCATGGCGTGGCCTTGGACCGAGAAGATCCGATTTTGATCGTGCAGACCATGCACGCTCGGCTATTGGCCGAGAGCCGGTCCGCGCAACAAGCCATGCTCAAGGACTATCGCAAGACGCTCGAAGCCCTCCTCGATCGATGGAGCGCGGAGACGACAGCGAAAGCGGAGCGGATCGTCACGGCCTCGCTGACCGCGAGCACGGAGACCATGAAGGCGCAGATGGCGACCCACACCACGGACCTGGCCCGTACCATCCGGAAGGAAGTCACCGAGGTAGTGGAAACGA
>CAADGK010000002.1 GCA_900696515.1 uncultured Nitrosospira sp.
AGGTCCTTGGGAAGGCGCTGCCCGGTGAGCTACAAGCCAAACTTCAGCAGAAAAATTTGGGATTGGATTACCGAACGTTGGATCGCGCCGTCGCCAAAGGTGGTGACATCAAGTATATCGATTTTCGCAAGGACTGGTCCCCGCACTTTAAGCGGCTCTGTATCATGCCGGATGGACGACTGGTTGAGACCGGGGGGATTCAAGAATTTGCTCAGCTGCATGGCATTACCGTGGCTCAGGCCCAGGCTCTGATTCAGCAGGGCGGGACGCTTGAGGTGAATGACGAGGTATTGGCCTGTCAGATTGTCAACGGTCAACCGGCCGTGGCGAGGTTTAGTGCGATGAATTATGCAAAGGCGAAGGACTTGGTCTCTTCGAAGGGACTACACATGATGGACGCTCTCAGTGAAGTCGGGTATGCGGATCCAGCGATGATGCGAGGGCTTGCGCGAAAAACACTGCGTGCATGACCTAATTATCGCGGGTGATTCTGTTCTAGTGGGAGCTCCTGCCTACAAACGCTAGTGGTTTTATTGAAGCACTGTTGTCCGAAAAGCGGTGTCAACCATCGAGGTAGCCAGGGCTCTATTGAAGTTATCGCCGGCTGTTTCTCTGCGGCGTACCCACCAAGGCCCGCGCCGAGCACGTTGCATGCCACATCCGTCATCGAAGGAAGGCGATTATGACAGAAGACTTGGAAGAGTTCAGCAGAAAGCGAGACGCCTCCTGCGACAGCGATAATCGTCCCCATGGTCCAACGAGGGGATGGATTGGAATAGAGTTGATAATGAAGCAGGTATCCGAACACCATGAACCAAAGGGTATTGCCGAAGACGTCTTTGAGCATACTCCGAGACAAGAGAAAGTCCTGAAACGGGATCCATCGGATATGGTTCCAGTGCGGATGTCCAGCGAAATTGCTCAAGGGAAAGAGCGGCGCAACAGCCAAGAGAATCAGTAAGAACCAAATCGTGCCGGTCTTCAATCTTGATCGGGTGAGGAACGTGGTCGGGGAGGATACCTCGATATCCATAGGGTACCATCGCAGATTCTGACGGATCAGGCTAGCTATCCGAAGTCACAAGTATACATGATAGGTGGGGGGCCTGGTCAGTGCAGCAACCAGTTCAGTCTCCAAGGGCTGGGAGGGTATCGAATCAGGAAGAAGGGTGGTAAGCCGGGGTTGACGGGAAGGGGCGCCTGGTTGTCAGGCCGCCAGTTCTTCTTTTACAGCATCAAGCAGTTTATTGATATCGAACGGTTTTTCAAATGCCCGGCGAGCACCGAAGAGTTTTGCGACATTGAGGAAGTTGTGGTCGCCCTGGGCTCCTGTAATTGCAATCACTTTGGCATCAAGGTATTCGCGGGTGAGTTGTAGTGTGGCCTCAAGGCCGTCCGTTTCCGGCATCAGGAGATCCATAATCACAAGGTCGACAGGTTCCTTCTGATAGAGGGCGAGCCCCTTGCGGCCGTCTTCTGCTTCAAGTACGCGGTGCCCTGCCTTCTGCAGAACGCCTTTGAGCAACCCTCTAATGGATTGCTCATCATCGATGACAAGGATAGTGGCCATAAGTACTCGCGTCGTTATGGTTCGATCTTACCTGGGAGGCCATGGACTGTCTAGAAATAAAACGATACCGGGCGATAGGTGCAATTGGTGGATGCTAGTAGGGCCCAACCGGTTCGGTCCCGATCTCTTTATCTTCGAGGAGCGGCACGTCATTCGCACATCGACATCCGGTATCATCTTCCTTTTGCAACGATTTGCCGGAGATTCAAGCCCATCGACCCGTTGAAATAATTGGTTGACCCAGTTTTTGTTTTTTGTTACAAGCGTGCAGCTTTAAACCCAACGCTGTTCAATCTTTGGACGTCACAGGTAGGAAGGTGCTTCCGTGAATAGAGCCGATCAGTCTACATGGGCTTGGACCCGTCGAGCGTTTCTTCAAGTTTCTCTGGTCGGGACTCTCCTGCTAAGCGGGCGGTTGATTGGTCCGCAGCCCGTTCAAGCTCGCGAGCTTCCTGAAGGCAGATTGACATTGGTCAACATCTGGACCGATGAGCGGTTGGATGTGACCTATCGAGACGAATCCGGGACGTATGATCTTGCGGCGCTTGATGATGTGAATTATCTCCTCCGTTGCCACAACACCGGGGAGATCGGTGCGATTGATGTACGGGTGTTGGAGCATGTCAATTTGGTGCAGAAAAAGCTTGGGACTCAGCAAGAGATCCATGTCATCTCAGGTTTTCGATCCCCGGAGTACAACGATCTTTTAGTGAGGACCGGGCAGCAAGCCGCTCGAAACAGCTTGCACGTGCAGGGGCAGGCTATCGACCTCAGCATTCCCGGTATTCCCTTGAAGAAGCTTCGGGAGGCTGCGCTTGAATTGCGGTATGGCGGGGTCGGCTCGTATAGAAATTCGACCTATGTACACTTAGACTCGGGTCCCTTCCGATCCTGGTATCACTAACACGCATTCTATCCGCTGAGAGCCGCGCACTCTGCACGGCGCCGCATCAAGTGTTTCTCCTTTAGTCAGATCCCTGTGGTATGCGGGGTTGTCCCTGCAGGCCTCCTCAAAGGATTGTCGAAAGAAAGAGCCCGGCTCGGCGGCCCGGCGTTTAAAATCAGAGCAAAACCATGATGGTGAAGTCCTCGGCGTTCAGAGGTATCAAGAGAGGCATCTATTAAAGGTTCTTTTATTTCTCTCGCTTCAGCAATAGAACGGAGAGCGGAGGGAGCGTCATCGTCAGGGAATAGGAGAATCCATGGCTCGGAGTCTTGTCAGCATGTAGCCCACCGCCGTTTCCAATATTACTGCCGCTGTAGGCGATACCATCGGTATTGATCAGTTCTCGATACCATCCGGCTTCCGGAACTCCGAGGCGATAGCCATACCGGGGAACGGGGGTGAAGTTGCAGACGCAGAGGATTGCCTCGCCCTGATTCCTAGCCTTGCGAAGATATGCGATGACGGAATTGTTGGAGTCACTGAAATCAATCCATTGAAATCCGTCCCAGTCAAAGTCGATCTCGTGTAATGCAGGTTCCTGGCGATAGAGTCGATTCAGATCGCGGGTGAGCCGTTGTAATCCACGATGCGGCTCGTATTCGCAGAGATGCCAGTCAAGGCTGGTGTCATGGTTCCATTCTTGCCACTGCCCGAACTCACCACCCATGAACAGCATCTTTTTCCCGGGGTGGCTGTACATGTATCCATACAGCAGCCGGAGATTGGCGAAGCGTTGCCATACATCGCCGGGCATCTTGTCGAGCAAGGTTCGTTTGCCGTAGACCACTTCGTCATGAGAGAGGGCAAGAACGAAGTTCTCACTGAAGGCATAGAGGAGACCAAACGTGATTTGGTTCTGATGAAACCGACGATAGATTGGTTTGTACTGAAAAAACGCCAACATATCGTGCATCCACCCCATATTCCACTTGAACGTAAAGCCGAGCCCTCCCGTGTAGGTGGGACGGGAAACACCCGGCCACGACGTCGACTCTTCCGCAATGGTGATGGTTCCCGGAAATTCCCGGTGGACGAGAATATTGAGTTCCTTGAGCAGCGAGACTGCGCCGAGATTTTCCTTGCCGCCGAACTCATTCGGAATCCATTCACCATCCTTCCGCCCATAGTCGAGGTAGAGCATGGAGGCCACGGCATCGACGCGTAATCCGTCGATGTGATACTTGTCCAGCCAGAACAGGGCGCTGTTCAGGAGAAACGTCCGTACCTCCACACGGTCGTAGTTGAAGATTCGGCTATGCCAATCGGGGTGGTATCCTCGGCGCGGGTCGGCGTGGTCATAGAGATGTGTCCCATCGAACAACGCTAACCCATGTGGATCGTCGGGAAAGTGCGCAGGCGCCCAATCAATGATGATGCCGAGTCCGGCTTGGTGAGCGCTATCCACAAACGCCATAAATCCCTGTGGTTCCCCATACCGACTGGTGGCGGCAAAGTATCCGGTGGCCTGATAGCCCCATGAGCCGTCGAAAGGGTGTTCCGTGATCGGGAGAAGCTCAAGGTGGGTATAGCCGAGATCCTTGGCATAAGGGATGAGTTTCTCCGCGAGTTCATGGTATGTCAGCCACCGATTGTTTTCTTCCGGCACGCGCATCCAGGATCCCAAGTGTACTTCATAGATCGAGAGGGGCGCCGTGAGAGGATCTCTTGTCGATCGCGCTGCCATCCAGGTTTCATCCTGCCACTCGTAGGTAGACAGATCACGCACTACCGACGCCGTTCGTGGGCGAAGCTCGCCGGAGAAGGCATAGGGGTCGGCTTTGAGTAGAAGGGTGCCGTGTTCCCTGGTTCGAATCTCGTACTTGTACAGGGTCCCTTCCGGGAGGTCCGGAATAAACAGCTCCCAGACGCCGGTCGCTCCGCGGCTTGCCATAGGATGGAGGAGTCCGTTCCAGCTGTTGAAGTCGCCAACGACGCTGACACGGGTGGCATTCGGAGCCCAGACCACAAAGTGCACACCGCGGGCGCTTGGGAGGGTGCGGATATGGGCACCGAAGTGTTCATAGGCTTTGAGTAATGTTCCCTCGGCAAACAGGTGCAGGTCAAAATCCGTCAACAACGGGGAAACGGCATAGGGATCAAATGTCTCCGTGACGAATCCGTTGAGGTGTGTGATGCGAAGTTGGTATGAGGGGATGGCGGTCGTATCCGGAAGCAATGTCTCATAGAGACCCTCTTCGTACACGCGTGTCATGCGACACAAGACGGAGTTGGAGAGGAGTGCAACTTCCTTGACACCTGGTTGCCAGGCTCGGATGGCGAGATGGGGGCGGCCGTTGATGGAGATCACGTGGGGGCCAAGAACCGAGTGCGGATCCCAATGTGTGCCAGCCCTGAGACGATCGACATCATCCTGTAGAACGGTTGGCTCGTTTAGCATGGACCTATCCTACTGGCGACGACTCTGATTAGGAAGGAGAAAATACGATTTTCTGGGACACCTGAGACTCGGCCGTCCCGCCTGCCGTTGTCGGCCTCATTCCCTATGTGACTTTGATGGATCCGTTGCGTCCCAATCTCATCTGATCACCGCATCTGGAGATTGCCGATTCTGCCACATTGGTTGATCGCGCAGATATCATCACGATGGTGGATCTTGTTCGGAGAGCCGGGTGGCGGAGTATCTTTGGATAGATGTTCACGTATGGCGTCCGGCCCTGGTGGGATTGATCGCGCTTGGTCCAGGCCAGCTGTTGGCTGGCGTCTCTGTGCTCGGTCGACTACAGGCCATAGCCAGCCGTTCAAACCAACGGATGTCCGGAGCCAGACCGAATTGAGCTGAATTATGGTTTGTCGGTGACAGTCAGACTAAGTGTTCCATCACTCATTGTACGGATATGCAACGCATTGACATCAGCAAACACGCCGATGCCTTGGACCGACTCCACGGTTCCATGTATCGAGACGGATGGGCTGAGTGTTCGATTCAGTGTGGTGGCCAGTAGGCCTCGCACACGGTCCGTGGCTGCAGTCACTCCGAGAATGGATTCGCTGGCGATCAGGTCTCGAAATGTCGAGAAGTCGAGCCAAGTGGCCGTCTTTTGTAAGATCGTCTCTGTCTCGATGTCATAGCGGAGGCCGCCGATAGAAACCGTCTGTGTGAGGGAGCTCATTTCTGGTTTCCCGACAAAATACACGTGACCGACTGCGTCTCCCGAGAAATCAATTCGCACCACCACTTCGTTGCCGCCATTACCCAAGATCGAGGCATTGGTAATGACAAGGAAATACCCTTTCTTTGCGACGCGTTTTCCCGTGAGCCGGTTTGACAGGTTCTTGGAGAGTGAGGCGTAGTCCAAGGGAATGTCCGTGACGACATGGAACCCCGTGGGAGTGAGCCGGTTTGCCAGTGTTGTAGGGAGTGAGCCATAGAGTTGGGTATCGGCGGCGCCGTGGAATCCGGTAGAAGTCGGCGGAGTATCAAGCGGAGGAAGGGTGGTACCTCCAGCAGGTGGTTCCGGGCCGAAGAGGATGACCGGTCTTGCCGTCACGTGGATCGTGTCATCGACCATGGAGCCGGCTCCCGAGAATCCACTATGGCGGACTTTATCGATATTGAATTGGAGCCAGGCATCCGGTTCTAACTGGATGGGGTTGCGCAGTGTATTCCAGGCAGTTTCCATGTGAGATTTCACTGTCAGCGCATTGATACGGGAAACTGCGCGGCTGAGTCCTCCTCGAACGAGGTCTGCCAGCTTCTGTCTCACTTCCTGAGCCAGGTCAAGCTCCGCGACTCGTAGTTGGCATGGATCACTGAGGCTCACGGCCACACTGGCGACCGAGGCAGCCAGCCCGTATGTCGGAGTCAGTTCGGTCGCAATGCTCCCGTGCACGGTGCCCTTTCGTGGCCACTCACTGCCATCGCCACATTGTAGCGAAGGGGCTCCAATTTTATATCGAAGGGCGGAGCTCACAAATATATGAGAGCTGGACAGTTCAACACCCTTCCACCATTCACGGAGAGCCGTGCCTAACGGTGGGTCGTTGGCTTGGTGCGCACCGGAAGCAGCCATCGTGAAATTATCTCGCTCTGCGTAGTATTTGTATTCAGCGCCTTTCGAATGTTTAATGAAGCTTCCCCAATGGTCGAACTTCTTTGGAATCACGCTGTCATCGTTGGCGGCAGCAAGAAACGGCGATAGATCGACATGGACAGGAACGCTGATACTGGATTCTTGGGCCGGAGGAGAAGGCGGGTGCGGGGTCGCCGGTAGGAGCTTCGGTGCTGGTGGACGAACAATAGGGGTATTGAGTACGGTACAGCTCACCAAGGACAGCAACAAGGATATGGCTATGAGCGGATTGCTTATCAATTTGGGAAACATTTACTTTCCCCCTTCTAGAGAGTCACAGGTCGTGAGGTTCGCCGTTTCAAACTGTCTTCAGCCTCTGGATAGCGAGTTCCGGTGATCAAGAAACGCGAGCAGGATACCAGAAACACGCGAGTGTTTGTCAGTGCTCAGTTGATCGGGCAGAAAGAGGTCCCGTAGTGGGTAGAATTAGGTTCATAAATTGATTTGTAAACCTTACCATTATGAATACTTACTGAAGTGGGGCAGGGAAGCGAAATACTTAGTGATGGTGTGCGAAGGTATGGGCTTCGTGGTGGTGCTCGGTCAATTTCCGGAGATCACAGTGGATGTCGTCGGGGTCGCAGCACGTGGTTTCGAGTTGGATGGTCATGTGTTTGATGCCGAACTCCGTTGTAATGCGGTTTTGAATCAGCTGGAGCAACTCCGGTGCCGTGTGATGCTGTTCGATCATTACGTGGCTGGTGAGCATGATCAGCCGAGGCTCGACCGCCCAGATGTGTAGGTCGTGCACGTTCTTGACGCCGGGGACCGCTTCCATGGCGGCAGCCACATGAGATGTGCTGATGCCTGGTGGTGTCGATTCCAGCAAGACCTCCATCGATTCTTTAAAAATGGGCCAGGCTCCTCGGAGGATGACTCCGACGATCAGCAGGCTTACGAGAGGGTCGAGGACCGTCAATCCTGTCAGGAGTATCGCGCCGCCACTCACGATCACCCCGAGTGAGACCCAGGCATCTCCTAGCATGTGCCAGAACGCACTGCGGATATTGAGGTCGTCTTTCGCTCCATGTTGGAGCAAGAGGGCAATCCCGAGATTGGCGACAAAACTGACCGCAGCAATCGCCATGACCCATCCACCGTCGATAGGAACCGGTTGGAGGAGTCGCTTGAGTCCAACAAACGCGATCCCAAACGCGGTCAGTAAGAGGATAAAGCTGTTCAGAAAAGCGGCAATAATTCCGGCTCGGTGATAGCCGAATGTTCGGTTCTCGGATGCGGGCCGTGCCGTGAGGAGATGCGCATAGAGGGCAAGAAAGAGGGATCCCTGGTCGACGAGGTTGTGGCCGGCATCGCTCATGAGACCAATGCTGTTCAGCATCCAGCCGCCGATGAATTCCGCGGCAATGATCACGGCATTGATGGCTAAGGCCAATTGGAGTCGTGATCGGAGATGGGCGTAGGAAGCGAGCCCCGTCATGTGGGACAGTGTCGCATGAGCGAGTCAACGCGGCAAGTCTCGCCCGCATTATTCATGAACGCCTTTACGGCAACCGTCGGCACGCCGCAGTGACTAGCCTGGCCATGGACTTTTTGCGACCAGGCGGGCTGGTTCGCCTCTTGTGATCTCAATATGCCGTTTGGAGTATGCTTCGCGAACCGTCATGAACAAAGCGGGCTTGCCGGAGGATTGGGCGGAATCTGTTCAGGAGCCGACGAGCGAGCTGATGGAGACGGGGGATGTTCGACCCATACTGGATACTCGGCTCGATCCGGCCCGGTGCTGCTGGTCGCGAGATAAGGTGGCAATCACTTGCGGCAGGCCCATCAGGGCTGAAACACCGTGTTGGTTTCCGGATGATTTTACTGCGGTCGAGAGGGCATTACGCTGCTGAGCACGTGGGTATGCAGTACTCTCGGCGAGAGCCGGCAGATGCGCCTGGGTCACGGTGTGGAAGGAACTTCAAGAACATACACGCTGTTTTTGGAAAATAAGGTCACCATGGTTTGGGGTAACTGCTTGAGAAGTTGGTCATGGAGGGAGCTCTGAGGGCCGTTGAAAGTCAGGATGCCGTATCGCTCGCGGAGGCGCTTGAACTCTCTCGTGTTGAGAATGACGTGAGTGAAACCTTCACGACGGATTCTATCACGCAGCTGCTCGGGAGATTGAGCTTCCTGGATCCAGCCGGCAAGCGGGTGTTGATGGAAGGGATAGGGCGCAAGGGCTGTGCGGTCGAAGTAAAAGGGGCGTGATTCGCCGATAAACAGGAGATTTGCATCGAGCGGAAGGTATGTTTTGACATACCGGGCGGCCTCGTAGTGGTCGAGCGTGCGTTGGGCAAAGGTTGATCCAGATTCTTGCCCGATGGCGACCTTCTCGGAGGCAAACACATGCGTGTGTGCAGAGAGAAAGTGGGTGATCCCCTGCGCTCCACTCGCTGAGAGTGCGACAAGGACAGTGGCAAGACCCGCCGCCGGAAGCCTGAGCAGCATGGCGACGAATATGCATACGCTGCCCATCAGTGCGGGAGCGAAAAACCTCGTTGTGGTCGACGTCATCACCCAACTGGTTCCGGCGATCACAGTGAATACTCCGGCGGCGAAACATCGCCGGCGAGTGTCCCTGCTCACATCTGCCGACAGCGCCCACAACGGGAGGCTCAGCACGAGGCCAATGGCGACTACGGCGAGCCAGCCGCAGTCTGAGGCGGAGCCGAAGTGTTCCGGCGCCACGACCATATCCACGGGGAGGCGCAGGATGGCCCGCATGTCGAGCGAATCCAAGTAGGCAGGCAGGTCACCTTGCAGTCGTGACTGACTTGCCTCATCCCAGTAGCGACTTCCGATCCAGCGGTAACCCATTGGATAGATCGGGTTACCTGTCAGCCACCATGCTCGACCCCACCACGGTGCCGCTATTGCCAGTGCAACGAGTCCGGCTCGTAGGACCGAAGCCATAGGCCAGCCGACCACGAGAGACGCAAGGGCGATTGCGATCACCCATGATATTCCCGAGAGTTTCACGGAAAGAGTGAACCCCCAAAGAAGTCCGGCCGGTACCCATGCGGCTTGACCTGCCGAACCGATCAATAATGCGGCGGATGCAAGGACGGCAAAGGTCAAGGACGTTTCTGCGAACGGAAGTGTTCCAAGAAACAGAAACATCGCCGAAGAGGCATACGCGCCGGCGAGTGCATAGCCGATCCATGGAGATGTTGCCGGTGCGGTTAACCCTTCGATCAATGCCCAGCCGGCAATCCAGATTGCAATCCAGAATGTGACATGCATGGCTCGGGCGCCGAGGTCTCCTGCCAGCGCCAAGCCCCACCCGAGGAAAAGATCGGAGAGGTGAGGCATATAGGTGAAAAAGAGCCAGGGAGTCGCAGGGATGGTTCCCGTCCGGAGCGTGTGTTGCGCGATAGGGAGGTGATAGGCCAGTTCATCGTAAAATGTCGGCGGGATTGTTGCCCAGAGCCAGGCAATGGACCACACTATTCCGATTCCCATTCCTCCTACGAGTGACGCGATTGAGGGGCGAAATAGCCGGAGTGATGGGGGGCTTTTAGCAAGGCTGAAAAGACTCCAAGCGAGAGCTAGAAGCATGAACAGCCCGGAGGTTTGATAATAGCCCCATTGTCCGAGGATCGTCGTTATCAACCCGGCGATCGATATTCCGGCGCCCAATCGCGTGGTCAGTCTCAGCCAGGGAAGGTGTGCCGGAAGCGGCGGAACCCATCTGCGCATGGCCTGTTCAAAAAGTACCCCCACGCCGTAAGAAGCAAGGAGAAAAGATGCGGGGACCAAGAGCAGGTGCAATCGGCTCGAATCGATGGAGGCGGTGATGATTACCACGACAAGAAGTGCGGTGGAAAAGGTGGATGGCGCCGTTCGGTCGCAATGCGTTCTCTGCATGAGGGAGTCCGTGATCTGGTGACAGGCCGAATAGGTCAGGGGCGTTCACTCCACCATCCCGATGAAAGGAGTCGAAGGGGCTCGCGAACTATACGAGCCATTGCGGTTTCTGATGCTCTCAGGATAAATGATGGGAGCCCGGTCTGGCCCATCGAATGTTCGTAGCGAATTCCTGGATTCGAGCCGTTGAATGGAATGGAAAGCGTGTCTCGAACATCGGTCTCCAGCCAATCCCGAAGGTGTACGAGTTGTTCGCTGGACAAGTTGTCCGTATAGACGAAGGCGGTATAACTCCCGGGGGTTCCCTTGTAGTATTCGGCGACGTGGCGGTAATCGACTTCTACGCCGTGCAAACGGTCCTGGGACGTAGGACAGGTATAGGTCCAAATTCCTGGCGAAGTCTCCAGCGCTTCGTCGAAATACGGGGTGCCTGGGTATGTGGTGATCACTGTCGCATCAAAGTCGTCAGGACGGACGTCAACAAGCCAGTCACGGGTGGCGCGAATAGTTTCCTCCGACTCCCCTGGATGACCCAAGGACATGAGCGCTTTGACTTTGAGGCCATGTCGGCGGGCGATTTCTATGCAGCGTGTATTATCGTCCCGGGTGGCTTTCTTTTGAATGTTATCCAGCATGCGAGGGTGGCCGGATTCGAACCCGACGAGTATCCATCGAAATCCGGCCTGATACATGGCCGTGGCTTGCTCATCCGTGAACAATTCGGCCTTGATAAATCCGCGAAGGCGAAATTCCACACCCAGCCGAGTCTGAGCATCGGTGATCAGGTTCATCAGCGACACCATCTTGGGATTGACGTTGAGCTCGTCGTCGTACAGCATGAACCCCGTGACGCCGTATGTGTGGTAGAGATGGACCATTTCCTGGACGATATTATGCGCCGACCTTGTACGGACTCTCCGAAGAAAAGGACTCATGCGCCCTCCGCAAAATCCGCAGCCGAACGGACATCCAAGTTGGGCGATCATCGAGAGCGCACGAGTCCCATCGATACTGTACTGGTATGTCGCGACGTCGATCAGATGACGTGCAGGAAAGGGCAGATTTTCAATGGCAGACCCTTTGAGGAATAGAGGGGATTGTGGGTTGTCGCCATCCACAAGAGCTGACGGGGTGTCCCTCAAGGCTTCGAAGATGGCCATTTCGCCGTCACCGGTTACGAGCACGTCAAACATCGAGGACAATTGCTTCATGGATCTGGCAGCACGGCCGACCATGCCTCGTTTATGTTCGTGTTTGACCGCAGCGTGGACCAACGTCACATGCGGTCCCCCGAGGATGATTCTGGCCGATGGGCGTGCCAGGCGAATCGTTCGCTGAATCTTGGTCACTGCCGGCATTTGTGGGGTGGTGGCCGTGAGCCCGAAGCACTGCGTGACGGTTGATCGTAGGTGAACGGATAACACCTCTTCGTAATTAGAGATGCCGGACAGGTCCAAGATTTCGACGGCTATCCCTTCCTGTTCGAGGACCGCTGCCACCTTCAAGATACCGAGCGACATGAACACTCGCTCGTCGAGAAGGAATACCGAGGGAGGGATAATAAGGCAGATTCGGCTGATCATCGGACGATTTGGTGGAGTTTGGTCATAGATGACGTGCCGGTTACCGGGTATAGTCCAGGGAGAAATTGTCCACGGTTTCATGTTCTCGCATGGCTACGCCGCTGTTTTGTATTCGGTGACCGCGCGATCGGATCCAAGGCGAGCGAACCGCCATTTCAGAATGGTCCAGAGCATCGTCATCCCATGTCGCCAGGTAATTTTCTTCCCTTGGGCGTAGGTGCGGGGACGATATCGAATGGGAACTTCTTCAATTCGAATCCCCTTGCGCAGCAGTTTGCAAATCAACTCATTGTCAAATTCAAAACCGGCCGATTGCACCGGCGTGTCAAGCAGCACCGACCGAACAAATGCCTTATAGCAACCTTCGTAGTCCGTGAAGTGCTGGTGATAGAGAAGATTGGTCATCCAGATGATGAGGGTATTGCCGATATAATGGCTAAGATAGGGGGATTTCTTCGCGCCCCAGAAGACCGGACGTTCGTGAAGAAATCGAGATCCTAATACAGCCTCACATCGTCGAGTGACGAGCGGTTCAATCACGGTCGGGTAGTCTTCCGGCGTATATTCCAGGTCCGCATCTTGAAAGATGACGATGTCACCGGTTGCCATGTTGATGCCCGTGCTGAGTGCGGCGCCCTTCCCTCTGTTCGTCGGATGACTGGCCGTCAAGACATGTGGGAGTGTCTTGAGGATGTCGTGCGTGCGATCCTTTGAGGCATCATCAACAATGATGATTTCTTTCTGGACTCTTCCCAGATCCACGGCGTTCACATGCCGGACGACATCGGCGATGGTCGCTTCCTCGTTGTAGGCCGGGATAATAATCGACAGCTTCATGTCGTGGAGAACGATGGCGGTGGTATAGATTGGGCTGTGCCGACAGCATTGCGTGAAGCAAGAGGTTTGTCAAAGAAATCTGTGTTTGCTTGTGCGGTACAAGAATTTGAGCTGTGGTTACCGAGGAAGAGGCCGTAGATGCTCAGCGAGTACGGGGTAGGTGCTGTGGCTGACTCCTGAATTTCCGCTCGAGGGATCTGTAGCAACGACTCGCAGGGTAATGTTACGTAGTTCGTCGTTGGATGGCGGGACGAAGAACGGCGCTTCGAAGGTGCGACTCCCTTCATCATAGAACATCTGCAGTCGTTCGATGGCCCGGTCACCGATCAAGACCTCGCCATAAATGTGGATCTTCCGCGAGTCCCAGTCTCCATGGGGACGAACCAACGAACCGGACAAGGTTCTGACTGAGGCGCGGAGCTTCACATCAGCTCGGGCGATCAATGCCTCCTGAGGCTTGGGGTGCTCGATCTGAACCAAGTATCCATAAAGATGCAGTACGATGCCGTCCTGCGTCAGATCCTGGCCCGGGATTAGGAAGAGCGTCTTACTCGTCTTTTGTCTCGCATGGGGGTAGGCCAAGGGACCTTCTGCAGAAATTTCTACCAGCGTCGGCTTTTGAAGTTGTAATGTGGTGGTGAATGCAGCAGAAGGCCGAGAGCTGTAAATCGGCTCTTCCATCATGTGGGGCGTGCGCATGATCTGATTCTGATCACCGGCGTCGCCCTGTTGTGTGCCGGTGACCAGAATCCGGCCGGTTGCCACATCGGTGATCGTGACACGGGCCCCACCGACTTCACGACCTAATACCATGGCTCCATGTGCAACGACCCGGACGAGCACCGTTGTCGGGTGAGGGCCATCAAGCGGAATGTTGAGAGGATTTTGGCTATGGGCTGGAATGATGAGGCAAAAAAACAAGAAGAGGCAGGCGATCAGCCGAACTGAGCCAGAGGGAAATTGAGTCATTTCACCTTCGTGCCAGGATCCACTTCTTCTTGGATGGTGAGCAGCCCGCGCACGTCCGCGTCTCCCGCGGCAAGAACCATTCCTTGAGATTCAATGCCCATCAGTTTAGCCGGTTTCAAGTTGGCCACGATGACGATTGTTTTTCCGACAAGTGTGTCCGGCTCGTACTTCTTGCCGATGCCGGCCACAATCTGGCGCTGTTCTGCGCCGAGCGAGACTTGCAGCTTGATTAACTTCTCAGATTTCGGCACCCGCTCAGCGGAGAGGATTTTGGCCATCTTGAGCTGAACCTTCATGAATTCGTCGATGGTGATCTGCGGTGCAGCAGGCGGGGCGGGTGGGGCGGTAGGGAGGGAGGACACGGTTGGTTGCGAAGGCACAGATGATTCGGTCACGAGTTTGGCTCCTTGTATTTTCGAGTCGATGCGTGGAAAGAGAGATGAGCCTTTCCGAATGGCGGTTCCCGGCGTGAGACCTCCCCATCGCATTCTGCCGATGGGGAGCGTCTGCGCGAACTCATCTGCAACGCCCAATTGTGCGCAGATTGTCTGGGCACTCTTCGGCATCACGGCGTAGATGGCGATACTGAGGCAGCGAAGTATTTCCCCCATGGTGTAGAGCACCGTCTTGAGCCGCCCCGCATCACGCTCATCCTTGGCCAGTGTCCAAGGTGCGGTCTTGTCGACGTATTGATTGGCCAGTTGAACGACATGCCAGATCGCTTCAAGGGCTCGGTTGAACTCCAGCTGTTCAAGATGGTGTGGAAGGCCTTCTCGAAGCAGCGATATCGCGGCCTGCTCAAGTTCTTGTTCAGCCGGGCCACAAATCCCGGGGGGAGGGATTACCCCTCCTTGAGTCCGTTCGATGAGGGTGAGCGTCCGACTCAGGAGGTTCCCCAGACCATTGGCCAGATCACTATTGATGCGCGTGATCATACCGGTGAGAGAAAAGTCTCCATCTTGGCCGAACGGGACTTCGCGCAAGAGGAAGTAGCGAAACGCATCGACGCCGAACTCATCGGCCATCTTGTTCGGATCGACGACATTGCCACGACTCTTGGACATCTTTTCGCCGTCGACGGTCCACCAGCCATGGGCGAAGATGGTCTCGGGCAATGGCAGATTCAGCGCCATTAGCATCGTCGACCAATAGACGGCATGGGTGGTGAGAATGTCCTTTCCGACGAGATGGACATTAGCCGGCCACCAGCCATGGCCAACCGATTTCTCACGAGGCAGATACTCCAACGCAGAAACGTAATTGACCAGCGCGTCGAACCAGACATAGGTGACGTAGGCCGTATCGAAGGGGAGTTCGATGCCCCAGGACAGTCTGGACTTTGGTCTGGAGATCGACAGGTCGCTCAGTTTCTGACTTTGCAAGAATCCCAGGACTTCATTTCGCCGCGACTCCGGGCGAATGAACTGATCGTGTCTCTTGATATGGTCGATGAGTCGGTCCTGGTATTGCCCCATTTGGAAAAAATAATTGTGCTCGCTGAGTTTTTCAACGGGGCGTTTGCAGTCCGGACAGAGGCCGTCAGCGACATCCTTTTCCGTCCAGAACCGCTCATCGAATGTGCAATACCAGCCCGAGTAGTCGGCTTTATAAATCAGCTGCTTGTCGAACAGCTCTTGAAGGTATCGTTGGACGACTTGCTTATGTTGCGCGTCCGTCGTTCTGATAAACGCGTCGTTGCAGATGTTCAGCTTTCTCCAGAGATTCTCGAATTGCGGTGCCAATTTGTCGCAGTGCGTTTGCGGGTCAATGCCGGCTTTGGCGGCAGCCTGTTGAACTTTTTGGCCCTGTTCATCGAGACCGGTGAGAAAGAATACCTCGCGTCCACGCAGCCGCCAGTAGCGCGCCAGGACATCAGCTGCAACGGTGGTATAGGCATGCCCGATATGCGGGACATCATTGACGTAGTAAATTGGGGTGGTGACGTAGAATCTGTCGCTTGTCGACATACGCAAGGCAAGATATCAGGTTGGCGGCGTGTTTGGCTAGGTCGGGGTTCCAACAGGGACAAGCCCGAGTGCTTCACGGAGGCGAAGAAACGTTGTCTCTAACGCCATTTGTACGTTCAAGTGCCGCGTGGCTTGTTGTGAGTGTTTTTCAATGTCGCTCAAGAGGGTCAGAAGAAGGTCAATGTCTGCCCGGCCGGCGAATCGTTGCAAGTGGGGAACTTGATCGAGATGAAGGATCTGGTCGCGATCTCCATCCACGAGGACAATCACAAGGTCACGGATCCATCGCGTCAGCCAGCTCAAGGTTTCCGCACCCCGGTCTGATTTGGCCAAAGTTTCCGCTGCAGATAGGATGGTGGTGCTGGAGGTCAATGATTCGGGTTTCACCAATGTCAGGCACTCTTGTTGGCGTGCGCGAACCTCTGCCACGTTCGTGGTGAGTGCTTCTCCGATGCGGCTCTCGGTAAGCAGCGCCAGGAATCGAGCGTCATCGGGTGGAAGCTCCCGCTTAAGAATCAGTGCGGCCTCTACTTGCGTTCGAGCCGGTGAAGTAAAGCGAAGCGCTTGGCAGCGTGACCGAATCGTGATGGGGAGCGCGTGGAGCCGACTGGTGACCAAGATAAAGAGACTGTGACCCGGAGGCTCCTCTAATGCTTTGAGCAGGGCATTGGCTGCGCCGATGGTCATTCGATCCGCATCGTCGATCAGGCAGATCTTTTGCTCGCCGATGAGAGGCCGATAGACAAACTGCTGTTCGAGTTCTCGGATCTGCTCGATCTTGATTTGGGGTGTCGCCGCCTCCGCATCGGGTTCGATGACAAAATAATCGGGATGGGTCTGAGCCGCAACCTGCAAGCAGGAGCGGCATTGGCCGCAACTGTCCGGGGACTCAGTGAGCACTGGGCGGTCACAATTCAAGACCTGCGCCAGCCTCACGGCGGTCATACGCTTGCCGATGTGGCCATCGCCGTGGAAGAGATAGGCGTGAGCGAGTCTCTTATTGGACAGGCTGGCCTGGAGGAGGGAAATGGACTGCTCGTGGCCTGTGATATCGGTAAACGGCATAGACTATCGCTGTCGCAACGGTTGTAATCGTCGAGTTTTGAGCCAATGTGTGATGACGTCCATCACGTTCTGTTGGACGGACTCTAGGGGAAGGGAGGCATCAAAGACAACCATACGCCGGGGTTCTTGCCGGGCAAGGGTCCGAAATCCAGCTCGTACCTTCTCGTGAAATCGGGTTGCTTCTCGATCAAGACGATTCTGGGAGGCGCGTTGGCTTCGGCGTCGAGTCAGTCCGATACGGACCGGCACGTCGAAGAGCAGAGTCAGATGCGGAACAAGTGTTCCGGTCGCCCACTTGTTCATGGTTCGCAAGATCCGGAGGTCCAATCCCCGACCATGGCCTTGATAGGCCATGGTCGAGTCTGAGAAACGGTCGCACACGACGATCATCCCCTGTTGGAGTGCCGGCTTGATGACATGATCGACATGTTGGCGCCGTGCTGCAAGGATAAGCCACATCTCGGTTTCGGGGGCAATGGTTTCCGAGGAATGGTCGAGGAGGAGACTGCGTAGCCGTTCAGCGAGAAGTGTCCCTCCCGGTTCTCTGGTGTGGAGCACGCGACGGCCTTGACCTGTGAGCCAGTCACAAAGCCTGCGGGCCTGCGTCGTTTTTCCGCTTCCTTCGCCGCCTTCCAGCGTGATGAAGATACCGGATGGTTTTTGTGTGGCAGGACTCATCGACCCTGTTCTTTGAATGCGTTTTGTCAAGCGGATCCTATGTCAGGTTGCGGGGAATAGCAAGGTGGGACCTATTGAGGGATCTTTCTCGTTTGTGTGCATAACTCATTGAAATTAACAAGAAAACGCTTGCGACGATTGTTCGGTACTCTGTAAGATGAATCACGGATTGTTCTCCCATTGAGGATGGGATGATTTTCTTATGCTTAAGACGGCTCTGAGACGATATTTTCTGACAGGACTCTTGCTGGTCACCCCTATTTGGGGCACGATTCTCGTTCTGAAAACTCTGTTCGTGGCATTGGACGGTATCTTGGGTGATGCCATGGCCGAACTGGTGCCAGATCACTATATTCCCGGACTTGGCATCGTGACGTTGGTGTTGCTGATTTTCTTGGTTGGGTTATTCGCCGCCAACTTCATCGGACGCCAGATCGTCAGTCACTGGGAGGATTGGCTGAATCGGTTGCCTCTGGTCCGGGGAATCTATTCGACCTTGAAATCCATGATGGATATTCTCTCCTTTTCCGAGCGAGGGTCATATCGGCGTGTGGTCTTGATCCAGTTTCCCAAGAATGGTCATTATTGTTTTGCCTTCGTGACCGGCATGACCAAAGGCGAGACCACGGCCTTGGGGGAAGATACGCTGATCCATGTGTATGTGCCGACTTCCCCCAATCCCACGTCGGGCTATTTTCTGCTCGTTCCTGAGCGGGAGGTCAGCTCGGTTGATATCAGTATTGAAGAGGCGATGAAGCTGATTGTATCGGGAGGGTTGTATACGCCATCCGGCACGGTGGCCTCAGCGTTGGCTGAGACGAAGTGGAGTCATATTAAACAACCCGATGCCAGTGTGCCGATCGGATAAGCCGAGCCTCCCCATGGCTCCTTTAGGACATGTGCATTATCAGGAGTATGCAGCGCAATGACATCAATGGCTGATCAACAGGGGATGGATTCATCTATTTCCGGCCTTGGAGTGATTGTAATGGCAGCCGGGTTGGGCAAGCGAATGAAGTCCAACCATGTCAAAGTGCTGCATCAGGTCGCGGGGAAGCCGATGGTGTTGTACGCGGTCGACGCGGCGCTTCGCGTGGCAGGTCACCGTATTGCGGTCGTTGTTGGGCATCAAGCGGAGAAGGTTCGGCATGTCATCGAAGCGGGGATTGCCGGCAAGCCAGGGGCGCAGGCGGTGAGGATTGTTGAACAGACGCAACAGCTTGGTACCGGCCATGCCGTCATGCAAAGCCGTTCCGTGTTTGCTTCCGATGGCGAGGCGAGTCCGGCACATTATCTTATTCTGAACGGTGATACGCCCTTGCTGAAGGAATCCACCCTGCGTGAGCTCCTGACGGTTCATTGCCGAGCGGGGGCGACCGTCACCATTCTGACGGCGATCCTGGATGATCCCGGCGGCTATGGGCGGGTGATTCGTCGTGACGCGAGCCATGAAGGGCATGCGCATTCGTCATCGGACGTGCTGAAGATTGTCGAAGATCGAGATGCCACGTCGGCCGAGCGAACGAGTAAGGAAATCAATGTGGGCACCTACGTGGTGTCCGGAGCGTTTCTTTTTGAAGCGCTGGATAAGCTGGAGCCTGACAATGCGCAGGGTGAATACTACCTGACCGATATCGTGCGGATGGCGGTTGCGCAAGGCCGGCGCGTGGCTGCCGTGACGCTTCAGAACCCTGATGAAGGGTTAGGAGTCAACACCAGGCAGCAGCTGGCAGCCGCAGAACTGGTCGTCCGGCAACAGATTCGGGAACGCTGGCTTGATGCGGGCGTGACGATGCGAGACCCAGGCTCAGTGTGGATCGATGCAGGCGTGACGATCGGCAAAGATACGGTCCTGTATCCTCATGTCATCCTAGAGGGGAACACGGTGATCGGTGAGGAGACCTGGATCCGTTCGGGGGTTCGGATCACCGATTGCATGATCGGTAATCGTGTTGAGGTATTGGACTCCTGTGTGCTCGGCCAATCATGTATTGAGGACGACGCGCATGTGGGGCCGTTTGTCCATCTTCGTCCCGGTGTCGTCGTGAGGCGGCGAGCGAAGGTCGGAAATTTTGTCGAAATGAAGAAGACCGAGTTGGGCGAAGGGTCCAAGGCCAATCATCTCAGTTATCTGGGAGATGCCACGATTGCCGGGGGAGTGAATATCGGCGCAGGCACGATCACCTGTAACTATGATGGGGTGAAGAAGCATCACACGGTGATCGGCAAGAATGTGTTTCTGGGGAGTGATACTCAGCTTGTGGCGCCGGTCACGATCGGAGATGGAGCCGTGATTGCGGCAGGGACGACCGTGACCCAGAATGTGCCGGCTGATTCTTTGGCGATTGCCAGGGTCCCTCAGGCCAATCGGATTGGATGGGTGGCCAAACGACGGGCCTTGGTAGAAAGAGCTTCGCCCAGCGTCGCGTCAGTTAAGACCGCCGCGAAGCGCCTAACCGTTAGAAGACAGAAGGCTTCGGCGAAGTCGAAGAAAAAGCCTGGGCGGTCATCAAGGGGCTGATCACGGAACGAGAACGTTGCGTTAATTGTCTGCCAACCAATAAGGCGGGGTATTGCCATGTGTGGAATTATTGGATATGTCGGCAACCAGGAAGCAGTGCCGATTCTTATTGGAGGATTATCCAAGTTAGAGTATCGCGGCTACGATTCATCGGGCGTGGCCGTCTTACAGGGCGAAAAAATCGCCGTCAAGCGGAGTGTGGGAAAGCTGGTGAATCTTCAGAATGCGTTGAAGGCCAATGGGCTCACGGGAACGGTCGGAATCGGCCACACTCGATGGGCGACACATGGCAAACCTTCGGAACAGAATGCTCATCCGCACCGCTCAAAAGGCTGTGTACTGGTACATAACGGGATCATCGAGAACTATCAGCAGTTGAAGCAGCAGCTCGAGAAAGACGGCTATAAGTTTACATCGGAGACCGATACAGAGGTCGTCGCCCATTTGATTGATAAGTACCTTCAAAAGGGGAACAAACTGGCCGATGCGGTGCGTTTGGCGACAAAAGACGTGAAAGGTAGTTATGCCCTGGCTGTGATGTCGGAGCGGGAGCCGGGAACGTTGATTGCTGCACGCTCAGGCTGTCCGCTGGTCGTTGGCCGGACAGCGCATGCGTCCTATATCGCTTCCGATGTCATGGCTATGCTGGCGCACACGCGGGAAGTGACCTATCTCGAAGAAGGGGATGTGGCCGTCGTGACCCAAGACGATGTGCAACTGACCGATTCCGATGGTCAGACCGTCTCACGAAAGGCGTCGAAGATCACATGGGATGCGTCAGCCGCAGAGAAGAGTGGCTATCCTCACTTCATGCTGAAAGAGATCCATGAACAGCCGCAGACTATTCTCGATACCATGAGAGGGCGGTATTCCTATGAGACAGGGGAAGCGGATCTCCCGGACATCGGGTTGACACCTAAAGAATTCGCATCTTTGGAGCGGATCTGGATCGTGGCTTGTGGGACGTCTTGGCATGCTGGTCAGGTCGGGAAGTATCTCTTTGAGGAGATGGTGAGGACGCCGGTTCAGGTGGATATTGGCAGCGAGTTTCGCTATCGTGATCCGCTTGTCGGGAAGAAGGATTTGTTCATTACCATCTCCCAATCCGGAGAGACGGCTGATACGCTTGCCGCTGCGCGAGAGGCCAAGGCCAAGGGGGCGCGAGTTGTGTCCATTGTGAACGTGGTCGGGAGTACGTTGGCCCGTGAGTCTGATGGAGTGTTGTATACCCATTGCGGGCCGGAGATCGGCGTCGCCTCGACGAAGGCGTTCACGGCGCAGCTCACGGCGCTCTATCTCCTGGCCTTGCATTTCGCGCGAGTTCGTAATGTGATGAAGGTGGCAGATGGTCAAGCTTGGCTTGATCGGCTCGTACGGTTACCGGTTCTGGTTGAAAGTGTTCTGCAGCGGGAAGCTGAAATCGTGGCGATTGCCAAGCGTTACTACAAGAAACGCAATTTTCTCTTCTTGGGGCGCGGGATCAATTATCCGATTGCGCTGGAGGGTGCTCTGAAGCTCAAGGAAATTTCCTACATCCATGCCGAAGGGTATGCCGCCGGCGAGATGAAGCATGGCCCGATCGCGTTGATCGATAAGGATATGCCGGTTGTGGTGTTGGCGCCTCGAGATCGACTGTATGACAAGACAGTCAGTAATCTCATGGAAGTCAAAGCACGACACGCTCCAGTGATTGCCTTCGTGGCGGAAGGTGAACGCGAACTCGGGAAGATCGCGGATGCGGTGTTCACGGTGCCGGATACTCATGCATTGATCTCTCCGATGCTGTTTACGATCCCCCTTCAACTCCTGGCATACCATATCGCGGTCTTGCGGGGGGCGGATGTGGATCAGCCGAGGAATCTAGCAAAAAGCGTGACGGTGGAATAACCGGATGTCGAAAATGGCTTCCAGCAGCGTTCTCGGTCGTCCCTCTCCCTGCGAGGTACCTCTGACGGTACCCATCAGTCGCGAGACTTCCTGCGGCCTTGCTGAAAGACCATTTTGAACATCCGGTGAAGAGAAAGCAGGGAATAGATGGAGATCACACAACAGGATGTTGAGAAAGTAGCGCAATTGGCGCGGTTGGCGCTGACGGCTGCGGAGAAGGAAACCTTTGCGAAGCAGTTGGGCCAGATTCTTTCGCACGTTGAGCAGCTCAATCAGTACGACACAACCGGTATTGAACCGACCGCCACCGTGATGGGGCAAGTGAATGTCTTTCGAGAGGATGTCGTGCGCCCCTCTCTTCCGGTGGAGAAAGCGTTGGCCAACGCCCCGGAACGTGAATCGGATGGCTTTGTGGTCCCTAAAATCATAGAGGAGCGTTAACCGTCAATGATCGTCTCATCTGCAGCCATGCTGGATGAGATACGACAATCGACGGTAGGCGAAGCAATACATGTTTCGACAAATGTTACGTTCAAAGATTCATCGCGCGACGGTGACCGGAGCGCACCTTGAGTACGAAGGAAGTCTGACGATCGATCAAGACTTGATGGAGGCCGCCGGCATTCTCCCGTACGAGGCCATTGTCTGCTCGAATCTGAATAACGGCGAGCGATTCATGACCTACGCGATCAACGGGGCGCGAGGAAAAGGAGAGATTATTTTGAACGGCCCGACAGCCAGAAAAGCGGCAGTCGGGGACCAAATCATCATCTTTTGTTACGAGTATTATGGTGAAGAAGAAATCAAGAAGCACGTGCCCAAGATCGTGCGCGTGAATGAGAAGAATCGAATTGTGACGGTGAGCTAGCCCGCATCCATTCCGACTGATGGATGCCGGTCTCGGTTAATTGAACGAACACCCGTGGTTATGAGTATGTCATGTCTCTCCACAAACTAGGTCTCGTCGAGCTTCATAAGAAATTTACGGCAGGGGAAGTGACTGCGACGGAGATCGTGTGCGCCTATTTTCTCAGGATCAGCCAGGTAGAACCGAAGGTGAAGGCTTTTGTTACCCAGACAAAAGACGCGGCCTATCGGCAGGCGGAGGAGTTGGATCACAAGCTCAAAGTGTGGAGAAAAACTCATAGACTGACCGGAATGCCGCTGGCGGTCAAAGATAATATCTGTACGGATGGTGTGCCTACGACCTGTAGCTCTCGCATGTTGCAACATTTTGTCCCACCATACGATGCGACGGTCGTCTCAAGGCTGCGCTCGCAGGAGTACATCTTGGTGGGCAAGACCAATCTGGATGAATTTGCGATGGGGTCATCGACAGAGAACTCTGCATTTGGCCCCAGCAGAAACCCTTGGAATCTTCACTGTGTGCCGGGTGGATCGAGTGGGGGATCGGCAGCGGCGGTGGCCGCGGAGGAGTGTGCGGCGGCACTTGGGTCCGACACCGGAGGGTCGATCAGGCAGCCGGCGGCCTTCTGCGGTGTGGTGGGAGTGAAGCCTACCTATGGACGTGTGTCGCGGTACGGGCTCATAGCATTCGCCTCATCACTTGATCAGATCGGGCCGATCACACGTAATGTATCCGATGCGGCATTTCTTCTACAAGCCATTGCCGGCCACGATCCGATGGATTCCACCTCGGTTGATCGCCCCGTGCCGGACTATATGAAAGCGTTGCAGAAGCGTGATCTCAAAAACCTGAAGGTTGGCGTACCGGTGGAGTTTTTCGCCGAGGGGCTTGATTCCGAGGTTGAGCAGGCGGTCCGAGCTGCCATCGATGAGTTGAAGCAGCTTGGTGCGGAGATCAAGGAGATTCGGCTCCCAAGAACCGATGCGGCAGTGGCGGTCTATTACGTGATTGCGACAGCCGAGGCCAGTTCAAATCTCGCGCGGTTCGATGGGGTCAAATTCGGGTTTCGCGCCAAGGAAGCGAAGGATCTGCTCGATCTGTATATGAAATCGAGGCAGGAAGGGTTCGGGCCGGAAGTCAAACGTCGAATTATGCTCGGCACCTATGTTCTCAGCGCGGGGTATTATGACGCCTACTATGGGAAAGCGCAGGCCGTGCGTACCTTGGTTTGTCAGGATTTCGATGCTGCTTTCAAGGATGTGGATTTGATTGTCACTCCGGCGACGCCGACACCTGCCTTCAATTTGGGTGAAAAAAGCGAAGATCCCTTGCAGATGTACCTGTCGGATGTTTTCACCATCTCGGTGAATTTGGCAGGGCTGCCGGCGATCGCGTTACCCTGTGGGTTCAGCAAGGCGGGGCTTCCGATCGGGCTTCAACTGATCGGACGAGCCTTTGAAGAAGACACAATGCTTCGTGCCGCGCATGCTTATGAGCAAGCGACACAATGGCATCTGAAGAAGCCGGTGATTCGGTGAGGGGTGAAAGATAAGGCGAATCAGAATAAGCTTCAGGTCCCTTACGCCTTACACCTAACGGAGGAATCATGACGATTGTCGAAATCGCGGCACTCCTCGTCGCCGTCGTATTTGCCGTGCTGGTTGGATATCTCGTGCCTGTCTTGCTGCAAGTCCGAAAAACTGTGGCGGAGTCCGAACAGCTGTTGGCCAAGATGAATGCGGAGCTGCCGGCCTTGGTGGCTGAATTGCACGCGGTGAGCCAGAACCTCAATGAGGTGACCAGTCAGGCACGGGAAGGTGTCGAGCATGCGTCCGTCTTGCTGCATGCGGTGGGCGAGGTTGGTGAGTCGGTGCGACAAGTACACAATGTCGTGTGTGGGTCAAGTGGAACGCTCTTGAGCAATGTGGCGAGTATGGTTGCCGGCGTCAAGGCCGCGACCCATGTGGTTCGGGAACGCATGAAGCATGAGGGAGGGACACGCAATGGCGGATGAACGAGGGGCTTCGACAGCGGTGTTGCTAGCGTTTCTCAGCGGTGCGGCCATGGGCGCGGTGATGGGGTTGTTACTGGCGCCGCAAACAGGCAGTGAGTCACGTGATCGACTTCGAGGCTATGCCCGTCGTGCCGAAACCGATTTGCGCGATCTCGCAGGGCGAGCCGGTGAGGTCTTTGAAGAAGCCGTCGATCAGGGCAGGGAGTTCGTCGAATCGAAACGGTCTGTTCTGCGGGAGGCCTTTGATGCCGGACGTGAGGCGATGAAGCGCGAACGGGGGCCTATTCAAGGTGAGGGGACGGAGCGAGGATGATTTTTGAGGCGGTGATCGGGGTGGAGGTCCATGCACAACTGCGGACCAACTCCAAAATGTTTTGCGGGTGCGGTACGACCTTTGGTCTTTCCGCCAACAGCCAGACTTGCCCGGTCTGTCTTGGTCTGCCAGGTAGTCTGCCTGTGGTCAATCGAACCGCGATCGAAATGGCGGTTCGTGCCGGATTGGCGTTGAACTGTATGATCACGGAGAACAATCGATTTGCAAGAAAGAACTATTTCTACCCGGATTTGCCCAAGGGGTACCAGATTTCCCAATACGAGGACCCCATCTGCCAGCATGGATGGATTGAGGTCGCTGTCGGGACGGTCACAAAACGAGTTCGGATCCGGAGGGCGCATCTGGAAGAAGACGCGGGGAAGAACGTACATGGAACCGGAACCGCGGGAAGCCGTGTGGATTTGAATCGTGCCGGCACACCGTTGCTGGAGATCGTGACGGAACCGGATATGAATTCGGCCGATGAGGTGGTGGCCTACCTGAAGGGGTTGCGCGACGTGCTTATGTATCTCGATGTGTGCGATGGAAATATGGAGGAAGGAAGTTTCCGCTGCGAACCAAACCTATCGTTACGCCCGGTTGGCCGGCGGGAGTTCGGGACGAAGGTTGAGCTGAAGAATATCAATTCCTTTAAGTATGTGAAGGATGCGGTCGAGTACGAGATCAAACGGCAGACCAAGGTCTTGAATGAGGGGGGCAAGATTTATCAGGAGACCAGGCTCTGGAACATTGATCGAGGTGAAACGGCAGTCATGCGTTCGAAAGAAGAGGCGCATGATTATCGATACTTCCCGGATCCGGATCTGGTGCCGTTACAGTTGAACCACGAATGGGTTGAGGGATTTCGATCGTCATTGCCCGAGCTGCCTGCCGCGCGAGCCCGTCGATTTGTCAGCGAGTATGGCCTTCCGGAGTACGATGCCGGTGTGATCACGACATCCAAAGGCATGGCGGATTACTTTGAGGTCTGCGTGAAACAGCTCAAAGAGCCCAAAACGGTGAGTAATTGGGTGATGGGGGAGTTGACGCGAGAACTGAATAACTCGGGGACGGATATTACCGCGTCGCCGGTCTCGCCGGAGCGGCTCGTCGATCTGTTGACGATGGTGAGCACAGGGGTAATCAGCTTAAAAGTCGCCCGTGACATCTTTCCCGATCTCTATCGCAGTGACAAGACTCCCCGGCAGATTGTGCAGGAAAAGGGGCTGACCCAGGTCTCTGACGAAGGAGCGCTGGAGAAAATGATCGAGTCGGTGCTTGGGAGCAATCCGACACAGGTCGAACAGTTCAAAGCAGGCAAACACCAGGTCTTAGGATTTCTTGTTGGTCAGGTGATGAAGACAAGCGGGGGCAAAGCGAATCCCGGCAAGGTGAATGAGTTATTGAAAAAGAAACTGGTCGTCTAACCGGAGAGGGGCAAGTGGTATGAGCGAAATCAGAGAAATCAGGGGCCGCCAGATTATTGATTCACGTGGTAATCCGACGATTGAGGCAGAAGTCACGCTCGAAAGCGGTGCGGTCGGGCGTGCGGCCGTTCCCTCCGGCGCTTCGACAGGTGAAAAAGAGGCGATCGAACTGAGAGATGGAGATAAAAAGCGATGGATGGGGAAAGGTGTCTCCAAAGCGGTTGCGAACATCAGTAAGGTCATTGCTCCTGAGCTGCTGGGGCAAGATGCGTTCGATCAAGCCGGGATTGATCGGGCCATGATTGCGTTGGACGGGACAAAGACGAAGGGCAAGCTGGGCGCGAATGCGATCTTGGGTGTGTCTTTAGCCGTGGCGAAAGCGTCGGCGATTGAAACCGGGCAACCCCTCTACCGGTATTTAGGCGGGACGAATGCACGTGTGCTTCCGGTTCCGCTTATGAACATCATCAACGGGGGCGCCCATGCCGACAATCGGCTGGACCTTCAAGAGTTTATGATCATGCCGGTGGGGGCCAGCCGATTCAGCGACGCACTTCGCATGGCTACCGAGGTCTTCCATTCGTTGAAGGCGCTCTTGAAGAAGAAGGGCCTCAATACGGCGGTAGGGGATGAGGGAGGATTTGCTCCCGATCTGCAATCGAACGAGGAAGCGCTGGGGCTCATCGCCGAGGCGATTGAGGAGGCAGGTTATCAGGTCGGTCGGGACATCGCTTTGGCCTTGGACTGTGCAGCGAGTGAACTCTATGAGAAAGGCCGGTACATCCTCGAAGCCGAAAGGAATCCGGAACGTTCATCGGAAGACATGGTGAGCTACTACGACAAACTCCTCGATCGCTATCCCATTCTCTCCATCGAAGACGGGTTGAGCGAGCTGGACTGGAAGGGATGGAAGATGCTCACGGAGAAGCTTGGGAAGCGTGTCCAGCTCGTCGGCGACGATATCTTTGTGACGAATGTGGAGATTTTTTCGAAGGGCATCAAGGAGGGAATTGGGAACTCAATTCTGATCAAGCTTAATCAGATCGGAACGCTGACGGAGACGTTGGATGCCATCGAGCTTGCGAAGCGATCGGGTTATACGGCCATCATTTCTCACCGCTCCGGAGAAACAGAGGATACGACGATTGCGGACGTGGCGGTTGCCACGAATAGCGGGTTAATCAAGACCGGGTCCCTCTCTCGAACGGATCGCGTGGCAAAATACAATCAGCTGCTTCGCATTGAGGAAGAATTAGGATCCTCCGCCGTCTATCGTGGTCGGGAGGCCGTGCCGGTACGGGGATAGCCCGTTTTGTAACCATACAGATGGATTCGCGAATGGTGATCAAGAAAAATCGTGGCCGTGAATGGCTGGAATGGCAGAGACGTCTGTTCACCATCGCTCAGGTGGGCGGAGTGATCGGGGTGCTTTGGCTTGGGGTCGCCCTCTTCTATGGAGAGATGGGGCTCTCTCGGTATCTCTCGATGCGGGATTATGCCAAGGGTTTAGAGCAAGAGCTGTCGGCGTTGCGCCACGAAAACGTCACCTTGCAGCACGATATCCTGCGACTCCAGCATGATCCGACCAAGATCGAGCAATTGGCCCGTGAGCAGTTGGGCTATGTGCGCAAAGGTGAGACGGTGTATCAGTTCATTCCAGGTTCGGAGAAACAACAGGAGTCTTCCTCGAAGCCATGAAATTTGGAACGGTTGCCATTATCGGACGGTCCAACGTGGGCAAGTCGACCCTGTTGAACCGTTTGCTGGGTGAGAAAATCTCGATTGTCTCGAGTAAACCGCAAACGACGCGGACTCGGGTGATGGGCATCGTCCATACGAAAGGGGCGCAAATCGCCTTTCTCGATACGCCGGGGCTTCATAAGCCGGAGCATTTGTTGAATCGGCGGATGGTGCGTGCGGCAGTGGAAACGCTGGAAGACGCGGACGTGCTGTATATGCTCATGGAGGCAACGAGTCTTCCGGGTCCCGGAGATTTATCGGCCATCAAATATATGAAAGAAGCGTTGGCAAAGCAGCCGAGGCCGGTGATCTTAGTCGTCACGAAAATCGATCTTGTGAACAAGCATAAGATGCTCCCGGTCCTTGACCAGTATGCCAAGCTGTTTGCCTGGACGGACGTGGTGCCTGTGTCTGCGCAGGCGGACGACAATGTGGAGCGTTTGCTTGCCGTGACGGTTCCGTACCTTCCATCAGGGGAGGGGCCGTATGGCGAGGATGTGGTGACCGATCAGACGATGCGGACGTTGGCCGCCGAAATAATTCGTGAGAAGGTGATACAGGCGACAGAAGATGAAGTGCCGTATGCGACGGCGGTTGAGATCGATGACTTCATTGAACAGGGGAAGTTGGCGAAAATTCGGGCGTCGATTATGGTTGAACGGGAGACGCAGAAGGGTATCCTGATCGGGAAGCAGGGGGAACGGCTGAAAATGATCGGGACCCAGGCGCGATTGGACATGGAGAAGGTGTTCGGGATGAAAGTGTTTCTTGAGCTATGGGTGAAGGTCCGAAAAGACTGGCGGGAAGATGAGCAGGCTCTTGTGCAATTGGGCTACTAGTCCACGAGATGGGGACTCTTCCCTATCGGCACGCGTAAGCGAACATGAATGGTACCCGATATGCTGTAACGGTTCGACGTAGTTTCCCTGTAAGGCATAGGCAGTGAAGATGACGCGTCTGCTCCGTGCCGTTCTGTAAACCTTTCACCCGGTCAAGGCGACGCCGCCAAGGCAAGTCTTAAGATCCCGCTCGACAATCATGCAGCCCACCGACCGACCAACGGAACCACGTCTTCCGGAACAACGTTCACGTCCCGCCGATCGCGACATCCTGCGCGAGGTTCTTCGCGATCAGACCGAGCGGGGGCAGACCAAGTCGGACATTGTCATTCAATCGGTTCAGAAGTTGCTGCGTCGGGGAGCGATCGCGAACTTGTCGAAAATGTTGGGGCGTATGCACCCGGCGGATATTGCCAAGGCCGTGACGCATCTCTCCTCACCGAAGGAGAAACGAGAAATTTTCGAACTGGTTCGCGGGGGGAAGCGTGGGCAGGTACTCAGCGAACTTGATGGAGAGAGCATCCAACAGGTACTCGCGGATCTGCTTCACTCCGATATTGCCTGGCTCTTGAAGGAGCTTGGCCCAGACGACGTTGCCCATATTCTTGGGTTTCTCCCTGAAGAGCGGAGCAAGGAAGTGTTGGCCCTGATGAAGACGGAGGATTCGACCGAAGTGGCCGATATTCTCCGGTATCCTAAAGATACGGCCGGGGCCATCATGACCACGGAATTCTTCTCACTGCCCGAGGATGCCACGGCACAGGAGGCCATCCGTCGATTGCAACAGGCGACTGATGCGGAGATGGTGTTCTACATTTATGTGACCGACAAGGATGATCGCCTGGTTGGCGTCCTGTCGCTTCGGCAACTTCTCACGGTGCCTCCCACGACTCCGCTGAAGCACATCATGACGCGGGAGGCTATGAGCGTCAGCATTGATATGGATCAGGAAGAGGTGGCGAGGCAGGTGGCCAATTATAATCTGTTGGCGATTCCTGTCGTGGAGCGAGACGGGACGCTTGTGGGGATTATCACGGTTGATGATGTGGTCGATGTCATCCGTGAAGAAGCGACCGAAGATATGCTGAAGATGGCCGGAGCCATTGAGGAGGATACGGGTTCGAAGTCATCAAGCATTGCGTCGGCAAAGCTGCGACTACCGTGGTTGTTTACCAATCTGGTGGGCAGCCTGTTGTCCGGTGCAATTCTTTGGTACTTTCGCTATACGGTTCAAGAGGTGGTGGCGATCGTGAGTTTTATTCCCGTCATCGCGGCGATGGGTGGTAATGTCGGTTTGCAGTCCTCAACGTTGATTATCCGCGGGCTGGCCACCGGCTCCGTCGAGCTCACCCATGTCTGGCCGGTATTTTTTCGCGAGGCGAAGATCGGGATGGTGATGGGGCTGGCGTGCGGAGTGACCTTGACGCTGGTTGCATGGGTATTGCACCAAGGGTTTCTGGGGATGGTTGTCGGCGTTTCCCTGATCATCACCTTTTTTGTCTCGACCAGTATGGCGACAATTATGCCGATCTTTCTGAAGCGCATGGGGGTAGATCCTGCCGTCGCGGCCGGCCCCTTCGTGACGACAGCCAATGATATTACGGGTATTTCAATTTATCTGACGCTGGCCACGCTGTTCTTGGAGTATCTCCGATGATGCAAGACGACAGATTGTTGCGGCGCTGGTGCGTCAGGAGTGAGAGGGGTCTGTGCCTCTTGTAAAAGCTACGGCGATCGTGCTGCGGAGTCGCAAGTGGGGCGATGCCGATCGAATCGTCACATTCTACTCAAAGGAAAAGGGAAAGATTCGAGGGGTGGCTCGTGGCGCGCGTCGGCCAAAGAGCCGATTTGGAGCGGCACTTGAACCGCTCAGCCTGTGCCGGTTGAATCTTTTTGAGAAAACCGGCGACTCGCTCTTCCGGATTTCACAGGTTGATCTTGTGAGGTCTTCACAAAAGTTGCTGGAATCTCTCACGCTAATAGACTCGGCGGCACGGATGGTGAATGTAGTGGCCGCGATCACTCCGGATGGAGATCCGGATCCGCTTTTGTTTAACACGCTCGATCACGGCCTTACGTCGCTCCATGAGAGCGAAGACCCAACCTTTACGGCGCTCCTGTTCCAAATCAGATTGTTGGGCGTCACGGGATTTCGTCCACAGACCGACCATTGTGCCACATGTGGGAAGACGCATTTGGCCGGTGAGCCGCAGTTCTCTCCGGTTGCAGGGGGGCTCGTGTGTTTGCCATGCGCGGCGCATCAACGGGTTCGTTGTGTGACGCTCTCGCGCGGTAGTCTCTCATTTCTCCAACAGGCTATTCGGCTTGATCCCATCCTCGTGACACGGTTGCGGGCCAGCGGACAAGTGCGGGGCGAAGTGGAAGCGGCGATCGAAGGATATGTGACGGTTGTGGCCGGTAAACGGCTTCCATCAGCGAATTTTTTATCGGTTGCCGTATCGTCGTAAACGCGATCAGATGCAGAGGAGAAGGGTTGGTATGACAGTCTCTGTGTTAGAGCCTCGGGATATGGAGTGGCGCGGGAAGGGTGTATTGGGAATTCACTGGAGTGACGGTCACCAGGCTGTGTATCCTGTCCGTTCTCTTCGGCAGCATTGTCCCTGCGCGGCCTGCGTTGATGAATGGACGGGAGAGCGTCGTCTTCAGGCTGATGATGTCCCGCTCGTGATCATGCTGCAGGATATTCAACCGGTTGGGCGCTATGCGTTCCAATTCAAATGGAGCGATGGCCATGATACGGGGATTTATTCCTACACGCTTCTGAGGGCATTGTGTCAGTGTGATGTGTGTCAACCGGTTAAGCCGATAGAAGTCAAGTCCCGGCGGCTTCTGTGAGGGGAGACTACGACATGGCCAACATCGCTCCTGCTCCGATGAAAACCCTGCTGAGTATGCTCGGAATTATAGGATGCGTGCTGTCGGTCGGATGTAAAAGTATGCCCACTCTCGAGCAGCAAGAACAACTGGTCCAGAGCGAGAATCTTCCGTTGGATCAAATCACCAGCAGGGCGGTAGTCAATGCCTGGGGCAAGCCTCCTTTTTATCAGAGCGAGTTCGCCTATTTTTTCGTGATGCCGGATTTGAGTCTCATCCCTCGATCACGAGTGGCCGCAGGTGAGGTGCCGAAAGGATGGAGAGGCGGGGTTCACGCGGGCGAAGGCGTCTATTTTGCCTACCCCAGCCGAGGCTGGTTGCTGGTCTTTCTAGATGAGCAGCTTGTCTACAGAGAAAAGCTCCAACCTGAAGAGCTAAGGATCTTGACGAACGCCTGGTCGTATGCGGCTCGATTCAAAACTGGGATTGACGACAGTTCACGTCCATAAGCCGTCCTCGGACACCCTGCATGGCGTCGAAAATACCAGATAGCTTGCACATCGTGATGGCCGCCTCTGAGGCGGTTCCTTACGCGAAAACAGGCGGACTCGCCGATGTTGTAGGGGCTTTGTCCCTGGCCCTTGCAAAATTGGGGCATCAGATCACGTTGTTGTTGCCGGGTTATGGGACTCGGTTGCCTCATCGGCACCGTCGAGTCGCTATGCAATTCTCGGTACCCGTGGGGGGGGATCCGACGGATGTTTCCATCGAAGAAGAATATGTGACGGTGACCGGTGCATCCCATCCCGTGAGAGTGTTGTTCGTGTGCCATGCCCCGTATTTTGATCGTTTGGGTCTTTATCAACAAGATCATCGCGACTATCCAGACAATCTTGATCGGTTTAGTTTTTTCTGCCGTGCTGTTATTCAAGTCTTGCATGTCTTAGTGGACAGACAGAGAGAGAAGCTCGATATTCTGCACCTCCACGATTGGCAGACCGCGTTGTGCGCGGTCTATCTCAAGGCGTTATCACATGAGCACACCAGTCTTGGATCGATCAAGACGTTATTGACTGTGCACAATCTTGGGTATCAGGGGATCTTTCCAGGTCCGGAATTCATGAAAACGGGCCTTCCGTCGCCCTTGTTTTCACCGAGCAGCCTCGAGTTCTACGGAGCCGTGAATTGTCTGAAGGGAGGCATCATTTTTTCAGACGCCGTTTCCACAGTGAGTCCCACCTATGCCAGGGAGATTCTCACCGCGGAATATGGGTGCGGGCTTGAAGGTGTATTGGCACACCGCACGGGTGGTGTCAGCGGTGTCACAAACGGGATTGATGCGGATGTGTGGGATCCTGCGCGTGATGCCTATCTGCCTGCGCAGTACTGCGCTGACGATCGATCGGGAAAACGTGTGTGCAAGCGAGCGTTGCAAGATGAGCTTGGGTTGCCGGGTCTGGATGTGCCACTGCTAGCGGTCATTGGCCGATTGACCTTCCAAAAAGGATTTGATCTTTTGCTCGAAATTCTTCCGGAGCTCATGGGGCTGGATCTACAACTGATTGTGCTGGGTGCTGGCGACTCTCACCTGGAGCAACAATTCACAGCAGCGAAGGAGAAATATGCTCAGAGAATTGGTCTCCACCTCGGATTTGATGAGGGGCTGGCCCATCGAATAGAGGCGGGCTCGGATATGCTGATCATGCCGTCTCGTTACGAGCCTTGCGGGTTAAGTCAGTTGTATAGCTTGCGATATGGAACGGTTCCTATCGTACGGCGCACAGGGGGACTCGCGGATACGGTCGTCCCCTTTCGTCCGTCAACAGTCACATCCGGGCGTGCAACAGGGTTTCATTTTATTGATCCATCTCCTGATACCCTACTCTCCACGATCTTGCTCGCGCTCCATGTTTATGGGGAGCAAGAGACATGGAAGGCACTAGTCACTTCAGGAATGAACCAGGATCTATCCTGGGATCAATCGGCAAGAAACTATGTCAAGCTATACCACCGGTTAGGGGTACGCGGTGAAGAGAGGGGATGAGCTAACGTGCATTGAAGGAGATTGTGAGCCCTTGCTCGAGTTTTGCCAGCAAGGTTTTTGCCCTGACAGCGTAGTAAGAATTTTGCCCTTCATGCAGTTTGATGATTGAAACAAAAAGATCCCGTGCAACTTCAAGGTAGCCCTGGGTAAGGGCAAGTTCCCCGGTATGAAGCGCACAGGCTGAAGTCATGGCCCTCACATCCACTGCAACTCGATTGGTCGGGGCTGAAACCAGATGAGCAAGTTTATTTGGCAGCGGTAATATGAACTCATCTTTGCCCTGCCCAAGGCCACCGGCTGACCGGAGTTGGTCCAAGTTTGCCGTAGCTTTCGCTAAATCCGATGTCGCTTTACAATCGCCATACGCGTTCCATAGGGAGACAAAACCACCATCTCTCGCATCGGTTGTTTGGGTAGGAGGAGGAGTTGTGCACCCAGAGATGAGGAAAGCTGAACTAAGCAATCCGACCACTAGACCTACCCTCATGCCATTCGATCTCATGGTATCTGCCACCTCCCGTATTACTAACCTGAAGGTGTTTGCAAATCATAGGCCTATGGGCAGTCTTTTATAAGGCAATGTAAAACAATATAAATTCTGTAATAATAGCTGGCAGAGTCGTGTTAATTTCGACGCACTGTGATTTTTATGTAACAACAGGAGAGAGGCGGGAGGTCGGATTATTTCGAGGAGTGGGGAAAGGTTATGCGTTAAATATTTGGACGAGGATGCCGGTCCGTGTAGTGGAATTTGTCTTGCGCATGATGTGCTTAATGTGTTCCTTGACGGTTTGTTCGGTAATCTGGAGTGCGTTAGCAATCTCTTTGTTCGTCCAGCCTTTTGCCAGGTGTTCAACCACAGATTGTTCTCGGTTCGTGAGCTGGAAACGTTCTCGAGCATGCTCCGCATTCAGGTTCTGTTTTCGCCCCAATTCTTCCATGGTTACCACAAGTCGGGCGTGTTGAATCCCTCCGCGATCCGGCAAACCAAATCCTCTCAACAGGATTGGTTGATTGGGATCGCCTGTGACACGTTTGAGCTCAAACTGTTCCCAATCTTTTGCTTCTGTCCGTATGTGAAGGGCTTTGATTATTTCGGCGCACAGCTCGGTGAGGGCTGTTGGGAGTATTCCGCGTGCTGAAACAGTTATGGCACTTCCATGTTCGACCGCAGTGATCTTCTTGGCCAGCTCAGTCGCCTGTCGATTCATGTGGAGCAGTTGCATTGATGTCGAAAGTACCACGATGCCGGAACCTGCTCTCTGATCGGCCAGCACGTCGGTTTGGTCGATTCCTTTTGGCGATTCGGTCATAATAAAGCCAAGGTATTGCTTTAAGTGTGAGGTGAAAATGGAGAGATTAGGTTGTCCTTACTCCTGACCCCCCGCTGTGATAATACCGAAATAGTACCTAACACTTTCGAGGTAGTCAACATATACCTGTCTGAAAGCTGTCTGCGGGATTGGTGTTGTTGGGTTGGATGTCAGTGCACAGTGTCCTCCAGCTCAGTTTGAAATGAATGACCGAACGATTTTGACAATCGAGTTGAGTATAGGACCTGGCCAGATAGGATCATTGTTGCGCGTCCAGCGAGGGCACAGGCCAAGGAACCAATGGGGAATCATACGTCGTAAGCCAGTCCGGAAACCTTGTGCGGTGCAGGGGGGTACGTCCGACATTTGATTTGACTCTAAGTGCTGATTAATTCTTGTGTTTGCATGGGATGTTGAATCGATTAATAACTCGCTTCGCTGTGCGGTCTTACTCGTGGATCTAGCTTGTGCGTGTATGAAATGGGTGTTCTTTTTGTGATTACGTGGTAAGTATTGAGTGGTAGGCTGCCTAGGGATCAGCAACAAAAGACATTAAGTCTGGTACTATATATTCCGACAGGTGATTGTTCGCTTTGAAAAGGTCTCGATGTATGCGTTGTCAAGGGGCTGAGGCTAGGCTCAGCAGGGAAGGCTTGATTTGCCTTGAAAAGTGGTCTGTTGTATCAGGGCTGGAATCTTGATGATGTTGACAACTCAGTCGCGTTCCATCGTTGCAGGCAATACCTCTTTGAAATCTTGCAAGTGATTGATTTGGTTGGGGACGCATTCGGCACTCGATCGAAGCCTGCACCAGGTTATGAATTTGTAAGCATCAAGCCCAGTAGAGTGTTTCGTTCATTGATGACACATACGTTGAGACACTACTGGATCAAGTCACAATGGAATGACCGTGAGATGTAGACACCTCATGGGTTGCGTAGAGGACAGGAGGAACTTGCCGTGAAAGCAGTCATTCTTGCTGGGGGAATGGGGACTCGACTTTCAGAAGAGACCGTTTTGCGACCGAAACCCATGGTTGAAATCGGGGGGAAGCCCATATTGTGGCATATCATGAAGATATATGCCGCCCATGGCATAAAGGAATTTGTTGTAGGGCTCGGCTACAAGGGAGAGATGATCAAGGACTACTTCCTCAACTTCTACGCGTTTAATAAGGATATTTCCGTCGACCTGTTGAGTGGAAAGACGACGATTCATGACGGGAAACAGCACGAAGACTGGAAAGTGCACCTCGTCGATACTGGGCTGCATACTCAGACGGGAGGTCGGCTTAAACAGTTGAAAAAATGGATAGGCGAAAACGAAACGTTTCTGTTTACGTATGGCGACGGGGTTTCAGATGTCGATATTCAAGCCACTATTAAGTTCCATAAGTCTCATGGAAAGTTAGCCACGGTGACGTCGGTCCTGCCACCTGCCAGATTCGGACGGCTCGTGTTCGATCATGATCACATCGTTGACTTCAAGGAAAAACCTCATGGCGAGGAAGGCTGGATCAACGGTGGTTTCTATGTCCTCGAACCTAAAGCGATCGACTACATTAACGGCGATGAGACTGTGTGGGAGAGGGATCCGATTCGGCAGCTCACGAGAGATCATCAATTGATGGGCTATCGGCACGATCGTTTCTGGTCGTGCATGGATACGCTGAAAGAGAAGAATTATTTGGAGGAGTTATGGCAATCATCGAAGGCTCCCTGGAAGGTATGGTAAGGTGAGCTGCTAGGTAGATGAGACTCCTGACTCCCCAACCGTGTTTTCCTACTGTACGCTGCAACCTCAATCACCGTCGAACCGCCACATTTGGGTAATGTTTAGACTAAGGAAATGAATATGCGAATTTTGATCACAGGGAATATGGGATATGTTGGCCCCTTGGTGTTACGCCGACTGCGTGAATCGCATCCCGGGGCGACGTTGATCGGATACGATATCGGGTACTTTGCCCATTGTTTGACCGGTTCAGCGCGATTCCCTGAAAGTCGGGCGGATATTCAGTATTTCGGGGACATCCGGCAAGTGCCCGAAAGGATCCTCCAGGGGATCGACGCGATTGTGCATCTCTGCGCGATCTCCAATGATCCGATGGGGGCCATTTTTGAGGACGTGACGCTTGATATCAATCACCGCGCAAGCATCGATCTTGCCGTCAAAGCAAAGCGAGCGGGTGTGAAGACTTTCGTGTTCGCCTCAAGTTGCAGTGTCTATGGTTTTGCGGAGGGAGGCCCTCGCCGGGAGGAAGATGAACTGAACCCGCTCACAGCGTACGCAAAGTCGAAGGTCAGTACTGAACGAGATTTGGCGTCGCTTACATCGGAATCGTTTATGGCAACGTGTCTTCGGTTTGCAACGGCATGCGGGATGAGTGACCGGTTACGACTGGATCTTGTGCTGAATGATTTTGTGGCTGGCGCATTGGTGGCTAAACGCATCACGATACTCAGTGATGGGACGCCATGGCGTCCATTAATTCACGTGAGGGATATGGCGAGAGCCATCGATTGGGCGGTGCAGAGAGATCGCCGTGACGGCGGCGCGTTTCTGACGGTCAATGTGGGAAGCGATGCATGGAATTATCAGGTGAAGGATTTAGCCACGGCGGTCACTCAACTTGTTCCAGATGTGGAAGTTTCGATTAACCGTGATGCACAGCCCGATAAGCGATCCTACCGGGTTAACTTCGACAAATTCTCCAAGCTGGCGCAGGGATTTCTTCCCGCGGTCGATCTTCAGGGCGCCGTGAGGGATCTCCGTGATGGGCTGATGGCCATGGGCTTTCGCGATCCTGATTTTCGGAAGGGCGAGTTGATACGCTTGGTGACGTTAAGGCGACTGAGAGAGGAAGGTCATTTGACGGACCAGCTCGCATGGAAGGATCCGGCGGCCCGATGAGCAGTCAACAAGGCGGTATGACTAAATTAAGGAAGGAGATCTCGGCATGAAGCCATCGGTCTGTCGCTCATGCGGAGCAGGTCTTGAGCATACGTTTATCGATCTGGGAATGTCTCCATTGGCTAATTCGTACATTAAGCCGGAGCACGTGAATCGGATGGAGCCTTTCTATCCTTTACATGTGTATGTCTGCAAGAAGTGCTTGCTGGTTCAGTTGGAACAGTTTTCAAGCCCGCACGATATTTTTTCAGACTACGCCTACTTCTCCTCGTTTTCCGATTCATGGCTCGCGCATGCTCGGACCTATGTCGACATGATGGTCGATCGATTCAGATTTGACCGCAACTCGAGAGTCGTAGAGATCGCCAGCAATGACGGGTATCTTCTGAAAAACTTTGTTGAGCGGGGTATCCCTGTGCTCGGGGTCGAACCTGCGGCGAATGTGGCCGAAGTCGCAAGGGGAAAAGGGATCAATACCAAGGTGGCGTTCTTTGGTGAAAAAACGGCGCGTAGCTTGACCGACGATGGATGGGCTGCAGATTTGATAATTGGGAACAACGTATTGGCTCACGTCCCGGATTTGAACGATTTTGTAAGGGGACTCAAGCTGCTCTTAAGGCCGGCGGGTTTGATCACCATGGAATTCCCTCACCTCCTTCAACTCATGGAGCAGAATCAGTTTGACACGATCTATCATGAACATTTTTCATACTTCTCTTTCATGGCGGTTGAGCAGGTTTTTGCCCGCCATGGGATGAAACTATTTGATGTGGAGGAGTTGCCGACACACGGGGGGTCGCTGCGAATCTATGCCTGCCATGATAGCGATGCCTCCAAGCCTGTTGAGACGCGGGCACAGGAACTGAAGTCTCGGGAGGAAGCCCTTGGATTCGGTCACCTCGGGCACTATCTCTCGTTTGGTCCGCACGTTGAAGCCACAAAAAGAAAATTGCTGTCTTTCCTGATTGCGGCCAAACAGGAGGGCAAACGTGTTGTCTGTTACGGAGCTCCGGCAAAGGGCAATACCCTTCTGAACTATTGCGGCGTTCGTACCGATTTCATCGATTACACGGTTGATCGGAGTCCGCATAAGCAAGGCCACTTTCTTCCCGGTGTCCATATTCCGATTTATGAGCCGGAACGGGTGCGTGTGACTCAGCCGGACTATCTCCTGATCTTGCCCTGGAATATTCGGGAGGAGGTTATGAACCAGATGAGCTATATTCGTGAGTGGGGTGGGAAGTTCGTCGTTCCGATCCCCGCGGTGCAAGTGTACCCATGATTTTCACGCAAACCGTCCTGATGGGTGCCTTTGTCATTGATCCTGAGCCTGCCTCCGATGAACGGGGGGTGTTCGCCAGAGTCTGGTGCGAAAAAGAGTTCGAAGCACATGGGCTTTCCACGAGATGGGTCCAATCGAGTATTTCCTTCAACCGTCGCAAGGGGACATTGCGGGGGATGCACTATCAGGCTCATCCCAATGAGGAAGTGAAATTGGTCCGCTGCACTGCTGGTGCGATCTATGATGTCATTGTGGACTTGCGAGCAACATCACCGACTTATGGGCGGCATGTGGGTGTGATGTTGACGGCGGATAACCATCGGTCTCTGTACATTCCGAAACAATTTGCGCATGGGTTTCTCACGCTGCAAGACAATTCCGAAGTTTCCTATCACATGTCGGAGTTCTATGAGCCTTCGAGTGCGCGAGGTATTCGCTGGGATGACCCGCAGTTGCACATCAAGTGGCCGGAGCCCATTGCGATCATGTCGGAGAGGGATCAACTGTGGCCGAAGTTCAGTGTGAACGGGTGACGTGACATGGAACTCGATGGTTCTCTGGTCAGTCTGATGAAAGAGCTGTATCCAATTTGCCGGAGTATTACCGGTGAGGGAGTTCGAGAGACTCTGAGGATAATCCAAAAACGCATTCCCCTTGAAATGCGGGAAGTTCCTAGCGGAACAAAGGTATTTGATTGGACGGTTCCATTGGAGTGGAACGTGTCCGATGCCTATGTCATGGATCGGGCGGGGAAGCGCGTGATCGACTTTCAGTCGCACAATTTGCATCTGATGAGTTACAGCGTGCCGGTTCGAAAGAAAATGAGCCTCGAAGAGTTGCGCCCCCATCTGTTCAGTCTTCCGGCTCATCCGGGGTGGATTCCCTATCGAACCTCCTATTATAAGGAGAACTGGGGCTTTTGCCTTCGCCATGCCGACGTCGAACGACTTTCTGATGAGGAATACGACGTCGTCATTGACTCGACGCTTCAGGCCGGTTTTCTGACCTATGGCGAGGCCTATCTGCCGGGTGAAGTATCTGAGGAAGTGCTCGTGTCTTGCCATGTCTGTCATCCGTCGCTGTGCAATGACAACCTCTCCGGCATTGCGGTGGCGGTGAAGCTGGCCGAGACGATGGCTGCTCGCGCAAGGCGCTATTCATACCGGTTTCTTTTTATTCCTGGGACCATTGGATCGATTACATGGCTGGCTCAGAACGAACAGACCGTGTCGCGCATTCGGCATGGGCTTGTCGTAACCGGGGTGGGTGATGCGGGAAATGTCACCTATAAGAAGAGTCGTCAGGGCAATGCGGAGATGGACCGGGCGATGACGCACGTATTGAGACATGCGGGAGAGGCTCATTCCATTATCGATTTCTTCCCGTACGGTTATGATGAGCGGCAGTTCTGCTCTCCCGGCTTTAACTTGCCTGTCGGCTGTTTCATGCGAACACCGCATGGCCAGTACCCGGAGTATCACTCATCCGCTGATAATCTGGACCTTATCCGGCCGGAGTCTCTTTCAGGATCCTATGAGCATTGCTTGAAAGTATTCGAGTTGCTGGAAGGAAATAGAGTATACGTGAATCAGAGTCCGAAATGTGAACCGCAATTGGGCCGACGGGGACTGTATCGTTCGGTTGCGGGGCAGCAAGAAAATCAGTCCAGGGAACTCGCGCTTCTCTGGGTATTGAATATGTCCGATGGGCGGCATGCGTTGCTCGATATCGCGGACCGCGCGGATCTTCCATTCGGCCAAATTCAATCCGCAGCCGACGCCTTGGTAGGGGCTGGACTGTTGAAAGAGTTGCAGAGGCCCGGGAGCGCCTAAGGGAGAAACAGCATGAACACCGTGTGAAATGGCGGCGCTCTATGAGGATAAAACGGTCGGGGATGGAAAACTTGTTGATGCAATTGATGAAGAGGCCTGATCGCTGACACAGACGGCAGGAGCATTTTCATGGGAGTGTGTGTGGTGGTGTTCTCTCGTAGGTACTATATATCGTCTACGCATTCTGTGGAGGAATATCTGGCAGGATGATATTATTGAACAGTGTAGACGGATATTAATGCAGTGGTCCGTGGAAGAAGTGTCAGCGGAGAGAGAGGCCAACCCTGATTGATTCAAAGGGGTGAGCCTGAGTAGTGTTAAGTGTCATGAATCGGATAGAGGCTTTATTTGCAAAGGAACCAAGGTTATGAAACATGACTTTTGGTACATCGCTATACTGACAGCCATACTATTGGCGGTAGCTCCGGGCAGTGCATTCTCTGAATCGGGGTCGGTCAAGTCTGATGTCGGGAAAATGCCGACAGATGTTCCTCTGTTGCCTGCAGGGACAGGGCAGGGCGACAAAATGAGCGGTCAGGTATTGACGGATAAGCTGTCGAATGCGGTCGGGACAGAATATGTCATCGGTGCCGAAGATGTACTGGATATCACTGTTTGGCGCAACGTTGATTTGTCAAGGCAGGTGCAGGTGCGTCCGGATGGGCGGATTTCAATGCCCATCATTCGGGATGTCGTGGCTGTGGGGAAAACCCCCACCAAATTGGCAGAGGAAATGACGAACAAGCTCAAGGAATATGTTCAGAATCCTGTCGTTGCCGTGACCTTAAAGGAAGTCAATAGTTCCAATATTTTTCTTCTGGGTGAAGTCGCCCATCCGGGCAAGTATCCGCTCAAGAGCCGGACGACGCTCTTGCAGGGCATTACGATGGCGGGAGGGTTTAAGGAAACTGCGGCAAGAAATCAAATCGTCATTTTTCGATTTACTGAAACCGCTCCTGGTATGAAGCGATTTACCGCGAGCTATGATGACATTGTGCTTCGCAGCGGGATCAGCGACAACTTTGAGCTGAAACCCGGCGATACTCTTGTAGTTCCCAGTGAGTCGATGGTGGTGTTCCCTGGTCGCTAGCAAAGCCGGAAAGGACTGCTGCAATGACGGACGCGCGATGGAGGAATAGGTGGTATCCCAAATTATTAAACGCGTTGGTAATGGCGGTGTTGCCGTGCCTTGTCGTCGCTCAAACAGGGTGCTTCGGACCGGTAACATCAAGAGAGTATAAGGCCTCCGATCTTCCGACGGAGTTTCTTCTGGGATCCGAGGATCAGATTGAAGTCAATGTATGGAAGAATCCGGACTTGTCACGAATCACGTTAATTCGGCCGGATGGGTATGTATCGATGCCGATCATCGGAGATGTGCAGGCTGCGGGCCTTACGGCAGAAGCCCTTGCGGCTCAGATAACTGAGCGACTAAAAGGCTATATCCAAAATCCCTCGGTGTCAGTGAATGTGAAAGAACTGAACAGTTATTCCGTATTTGTGTTGGGTGAAGTCGCAAAGCCAGGGAAGTATCAGTTGAAGTCTTACGTTACGGTACTACAGGCAATTTCTATGGCAGGCGGCTTTACAAACTATGCGAGTAAGAATAGATTGCAGGTTGTGCGAGTAATTGAAAGCCCAGGCCACAAGCGGCAGGAGATCCATATCCCCCTGCGGTATGACGATCTCGTGAGTGGTCGGGGAGAACCCGGTAACATCGTACTGGCCTCCGGTGATACGCTGGTCGTACCGTGATCATCTTGATACGGATTATGAGGTGTGCGGCTGAGTAAGTTTTCTCTCCGGTCTCTCTAGGCAGGTAGCGCACTCAGGCCAGTTTTCTCGTGATGCTGGCTTGTGTCGGGCCGTTTCTGAAAGGAATTCTGGTGGTTCTTCAGCAATTGTGGCATCGCAGATGTACCAAATTCAGAAGATTGCTTTGGTCCGCAGTCGTGGCTGTGCTTGTCTTGGGGACGTTGCCCGCAGTGCCGGTCCATGCGGAGACTACCATTGTTCCCTGGGGTTCTGTGAGGGAACGCTACGATAGCAATGTGTGGCGTAGGCCAAAAGAACTACTGAGAAACGCACAGGGGAACACCCCGCAGCTCGATGATTTTGTGACGGATGTGAGAGGCGGGGTAAATCTGCGGCATGACAGTCGAGAGGTTGAAGCGGATCTGAAGGTGGGGGGAAGTTACAGTGCGTTTGTGACAAATAGCAACTTGAACTTTTTTGCAGCCTTGGCGAATGGTACTGTTGGCTTGGATCGATGGGTTGATCAGTATGTAAGAGGAGCGCGTTTGAGGGTGACCGAGAACCTGCTATATGCTCCTGAGCAGGCTTTTGGGAGACCGACTCAGTCCGATGACTTGGATGGCGGTCTTATAACATTTCGGCGGAGTAGATTTCTGAACACAGCAAGTCTCCAAGGAAGCTACCCTCTGTCCCGAGACATTTCGTTGGAAGGTGGATACGCATTCGGTGTTCGGAGGATTACCCGCGCAACCGAAGGCGGGGAAGTAAACAACGCCTCTTTCTTCAACACGATGACCCACACATGGTCCGGAGGACCTCGATATAGCCTGACGCGAAACGACAGCATCGCCGCCTTCTATCGACAGACCTTCTTTACCCAAGAGCGGTCCGATGGTGGCAGCAGGACCATTGCCCATAGTATCGTGACGTTCGAAGGTGACTATACGAAGGTGTTCCCTGATTGGCAGTTCTCTGTTCGAGGGGGAGTCACGCTTCTTGAGCCAACCGGGCGAACGTTCCCATCTGGCTCCATTCACATCACAACTAAACCGGAGCTGAATACTGTCCTCGATCTCACACTTTCACGGGAAGGCCGGCCGTCGTTCTTTTTACAGGGTGGATCGCGGGTCAACCATATTGCGCGAGCGGGTATCAGGCATAGAATTTATGAGCGACTCAGCCTCAGCGGGTTTGGTGAGTATAATCTTAGTCAATTCCTCCCCAATACGGATTCTGAATTTCAGACTATCACTGGTGCAGGGAGGCTTGAGTATAAGTTGACGAGGAACATTATTGGAGAGCTCTTTTATACCTTCACACACCTTGACGTCGATACAACCGAGACAAATGGACTCGCGTATCAGGTTTCACGCCATCAAGTAGGAATTATGCTATCGGTATCCATGGAATCACTAGGGGAAGTGATCGGATTCGAATAGCGGACATGGCATAAGCCGCGAATTCGCAAACCTCACGCGGAATCGATCATAGAGCTACACAAGCCAAAGTCGATTATATGGAAGTCAGGTGAGCTTGTTGTGGTGTTGTTGCTTGGCGCACTCATCTAGGCTAGGACTCCAACATCCGGAGGGGGTAAGCTCTCTACCTGCCGTTCTTCCGCAATGCGCTGTGTTTCAAATTCGTCAAAGCGTTGACATGCAGTCTTGTATCCTCCATCCGGATCAGGCTGCAGATTTGTAGCGGGCAAGCAGGTGTGATGTTTGCTCGGCAGGTTGCACAGAGGGCTTCAGAATGGAATTGTCTCAACTGGCCGGCCGGAAAATAGTCGTGACTGGTGCGGGTGGATTCATCGGTGTTCCCCTATGTCGTGCGCTTCATGGCTATGGTGCTGAAGTCCACGGTATTTCTCGGAGAGATCAAGTTGAACGGAGAGACCATATCCGTTGGTGGCGAGCCGATCTCGCAGACACGTCGGGCATTCGGAATCTTGTGACTAGAATTAAGCCTGATATTATTTTCCACTTGGCGAGTTATGTCACAGGTTCAAGAGACTTGCGAATGGTGTGGCCCACGTTTGAGGGTAACTTGCTGAGCACGGTGAACCTACTGACTATTGCATCGGAAATCGGCTGTCAACGGGTAATCTTGGCCGGTTCATTAGAGGAACCGGAATCCGCCGGCGGCGAGACAATTCCTTGTTCCCCGTATGCGGCTGCAAAGGGGGCGAGTAGCAGCTATGCGCGTATGTTTCACGCGCTATATCAGACTCCCGTTGTGATAGCGCGCCTCTTTATGGTTTATGGGCCGGGACAGCAGGATCGGACCAAGTTGATTCCGTATGTGACGCTCTCTCTCTTAGCGAAGCAGCCTCCGAAGCTTGGGAGCGGGCAACGCCAGGTTGATTGGGTTCATGTCGACGATGTGGTGGATGGGCTGATTGCCGCGGTGAAAACTCCAAACATAGAAGGGCGCACGCTTGATTTTGGATCCGGCACCTTAGTGTCAATTCGGACGATTGTCCAGCAGTTGTCAGAATGCATTGATCCAAACATTGACCTGTTGTGGGGGGCTATACCCGATCGGCCCATGGAACAGATGCGAATCGCGAATATTTCAAAAACATATGATATAACCGGATGGAAGCCAAAGATTTCACTGGAGATTGGATTGGAGCAAACTGTGGATTGGTATAAGAAGCAGCGTGGGGTGCTGTTCTCATGCGATTGATGAGCCTTTCTGCCGGCATGGAACTGGACGTTTGCTCGATGTTGAAACCGGTGTGGGGTTGAGTCGGCCCATCCGAGAGCAAGCCTTGGATGCAGGCAGATGTTGGGGGAAACCCTCCTCAATCTTCTAGATAATGTTACTTGTTTCAAGCAGTCTGGTGGTACACTGGATGCTGATGAAATCGTGTTCGCTGTCCTGCGCTGTAACCCATCATATGATCGTGTGGATAGGCGTCATGCAGGCATGGACTGTTGCCATGAATTGTCAAGGTGCAGAGTGCTGGGTGGAATTCCAGTCCCTCATGGCAACAACATGACACGCGCATCTATAGGACTAGCAGTATTCCTTTCAGCGTGACCTGTTCAAACCGTCGGTAAACGTTAAAGGTTTCAAAATAAACGACGCGCCAAGATGGTAGGCTATCCCTGCCGGGCTGTTTGATGTCTCAATGGAATGATGTCTAGTGAGGTAGATATGGAAGAGGGTATCCCAGTCATTCGAATTGAACCGACAAGAGGATGGGTCGCACTTCAACTGAGGGAGCTGTGGGCCTATCGGGAGATGCTAGGATTTTTAATCTGGCGCGATATAAAAGTACGTTACAAACAGACGGCGCTTGGTGCCGCATGGGCGATTATCCAGCCTATTTCAACGATGGTTATTTTTAGCCTCTTCTTCGGACGATTGGGGAAAATTCCTTCTGATGGGATTCCGTATCCGATCTTTGCGTATACCGCCCTGGTTCCCTGGAGCTTCTTTGCGCAGGGATTGACGCAGGCGTCCAACAGCCTGGTAGGAAGCGCAAATCTGATTAAAAAGGTCTATTTCCCCAGGCTCGCAGTCCCCATTGCCGCAGTAACCTCTGGGCTTGTAGATCTGGCGCTGGCGTTCACTGTTTTGCTCGGTATGATGCTCTACTTCGGTATTGTGCCCGGTGTCAAAGTACTGTGGCTTGCCCCACTGCTCTTGCTGACGTTGACGACTTCTCTGGGGGTATCGCTCTGGCTTTCCGCCCTCAATGTCCACTTTCGTGATGTCCGGCACGTTATCCCATTTCTGACGCAATTCTGGCTCTTTGCAACTCCCATCGCCTATCCAAGCAGTTTATTGTCGGAACCGTGGAGGACGCTCTATAGCCTCAATCCGATGGTTGGAGTCGTTGAAGGATTTCGTTGGGCGTTGCTTGGAACAGAAACAGCCCCTGGACCAATGATCATCGTGTCCTCGGTGGCGGCGCTGGCCATTTTAGTGAGTGGCACATTCTACTTCCGCCGACTGGAAAAGACTTTTGCCGACGTGATTTGAGGTCACGCTAACCCCATGCCATATCGGGCTCTAATCCAGTCGTCCTTCCTATCGAGCCGGACTTCTCGTCGGCGAACTACGGGAAAACAATGTGTCCTCGGAGGAACGGCTCTGTATCGGTGTAGGAGAGGAGTAGGTGATGACGGTTCTCATACTGAGCGTGGAGGAACCAGCGAGGAATCATGAGTGAAATCGCGATACGAGTGGTGGAAATCGGCAAGGAGTTCCGCCTTGGGAAGAGGGAAAAATATCAGACGTTCCGCGACACGATTGCGGCCTTTGTCGGCGGTCCATTTCAGAAGGTCGGGAAAATGTTGCGTGGAGAAGCCTCAGATCCGGCTGATCCGATTGAAACGTTCTGGGCACTGAAGGATGTGTCGTTTGAAGTGAAACGGGGGGACGTTATTGGGGTTATTGGAGGGAATGGGGCCGGTAAGAGCACCCTTTTGAAAATACTGTCAAGAATTACCGAGCCGACGCTGGGTTTCGCGGAAATCCACGGGCGGGTCGCGTCGCTCCTGGAGGTAGGAACTGGATTTCATCCGGAACTCACGGGGAGGGAAAATATCTATCTGAACGGGGCGATCCTCGGGATGAAGCAAAAGGAGATCGACAGAAAGTTTGATGAGATTGTCGACTTTTCAGAGGTGGAAAAGTTTATCGACACTCCGGTCAAGCACTATTCCAGCGGCATGTATCTTCGACTGGCCTTCGCCGTCGCGGCACATCTTGAACCGGAGATTCTGCTGGTCGACGAGGTGTTAGCAGTCGGGGATGCGGGGTTTCAGAAGAAGTGTCTGGGCAAGATGGGAGCCGTGGCCAAACAGGGACGGACGGTGCTGTTTGTGAGTCACAACATGAGTGCGGTTACCCAGTTATGTGGAACAGTCGTTCAGCTAGAGAAGGGGAAAGTCAGGCGGATCGGCCCCTCTGCCGATGTGGTCAATGCCTATTTGGCTTCGTCGTTGGGGACAGAAATCAAGTCCAGCTGGTCGAGCGAATCTTCAGCCAAGTCTAACTCAGAAGTTCGATTTACATCAGCGAGAGCACTGTCCGTCGATGAACAACCGCTGTCAGGTATCAATTTTAATGAAACACTGCTCATTGAGATTGTCTATGAGGTGATGATTCCGATGCGAGATCTTGCTGTTACCTTTCACCTCCATGATTCAATGGGGAACCTTGTTTTCGAGTCGATGGATACGGATCTGCCAGAATGGAGAGGGTATGTGAAAGAGCCTGGTCTCTATCATGCTGTCGCGAAGGTTCCTCCCGCTCTCTTAAGGCCTGGGCGATACCATATCTCCTTGGTCTCTTTCATTGAAGGAGTAAGGCTTTTTGAGAGCATTAAAGGGGCGTTAGCATTTGATGTGTTGGATGTGGGGTATACCTTACAGCCAAAGCGGCATGGCATCGTTTCGCCGCTTCTTGATTGGAAGGTGCGCCGAGTGAAAGACAGAGTGACGATTGGCTAGAACGGTCGCCTGAACCCACAAGAGAAAGAGCAAGCCTTGGTGAACGAAATATTAAGGGAATTCGGTATTGAGGTAAAGCGATACGTTCCGAGTATCTACGAAGAGATGGTTACGCTTGGCGCAGGAAGCAGTTCAAAAGGTCATGTGCTACTGTCCTATTTGATCAAGCCATTTTTAGTAAAGTCCGAAGCGCAGATCCCGACGTCACATACGAACCACTGGAGATGTCTGCAGATCGCCAAAATTCTCTTGGATTTGGGATACACCGTTGATGTGATCGACTCACATAACAAAACGTTTGAGCCGACGAAGTCGTACACCATGTTCATTGGTCACCGGATCAATTTCGATCGGATCGCGATGCTGCTCAACGCCGATTGCATCAAGATTGCCCACTTGGATACGGCACATTGGATTTATAATAACTATGCGACCTATCGAAGAAAGCTGGAGTTACAGCAGAGAAGAGGGATTACGATCAAGGGGAGCGATAGGATCGTGGAGCACACGCTGGCAAACGAACACGCGGATTACGTGACCGTATGCGGGAATAATTTCAATATCAATACGCTTCGGTACTTGAACAAGCCGATCTATACGCTTCCGCAAACTCCAGCCGTCTTGTACCCATGGCCGGAGCAGAAAGATCATGGCGCGTGCCGGAAGAACTTTCTCTGGTTCGGTAGCCACGGCTTTGTACACAAGGGCTTGGATTTGGCATTGGAAGCGTTTGCTGAAATGCCGGATTATCATTTGTATGTGTGTGGGCCGCTGGGGAAAGAGCCTGATTTTGTGAAGGCATACGAACAGGAATTGTATCGAACATCCAATATTCATCCCGTCGGATGGGTTGATGTGGAGAGTCCGAAGTTTGTGACGACCGCGAACCAATGCCTCGGAGTCGTCAACCCCTCTTGTTCCGAGGCAGGAGGGGGGAATGTGATTGTCTGCATGCATGCGGGCTTAATTCCACTTGTGAGTTATGAGACGAGTGTGGATGTCCATGATTACGGCGTGATGTTCAGGGACAGCGCCATCAATACGATCAAGGACACGGTGCAGCTGGTGTCCAATCTCCCGGTCGAACAATTGACTCGGATGTCCAGAAGGGCATGGGAGTTTGCCAGAGACAACCACACAAGGGATAAATTCGCCGTAGAGTATGAGAAACTCATCGTGAATATTCTGGCTAAGGCAGCGGTCAAGGATGAAGTAGGGCATGTCGGTTGCGGCCGTGATTCACGCGCCACTGATCCAATGACTCTCATGCAAAAGTAATCCGCAAAGCACACAGGGTATCGTATCCGGTAAGCTCGAACAAGTCCTCTCCCGGGGTTGGCGCCTCATGTCGCGTCCGGTCATACTTGAAAAGTCGATCATCGTCTCTGCGCATCCGGACGATGAAGTGCTGTGGTTTAGTTCCATTCTGGAGAAGGTGGAGACAGTTCTGATCTGCTTTCTCAACAATGAGACGCATCCAAGGTACAACGCAGGAAGACGCAAGAGCTTGGAAGAGTATCCGATCAAGAACGTCTTGTGTTTTCACATGGACGAAGCGGGGGTGCTGAACGGCGCGAATTGGAAAAGGCCGGTCGCGACCGAGTACGGGCTCGAGATTGTCCAGGATCATATTCCGCTGCAGAGGATTCAGAAGTACAAGGATAACTACCGGGAGTTGGTGCAGCGATTGGAGCAACAGCTGCGTGGATATAGAAATGTGTTTACCCATAATCCCTGGGGAGAGTACGGACACGAAGAACATGTACAGGTGCACCGTGCGGTCACATCGTTGCAGAAGAAACTAGGGTTTCACTTCTGGTATTCGAATTATGTCGCCGAGAAATCATTCCGGATGATGACGGCGCATCGTGAACGACTGCGGTGTGAGTCGGTAACCCTTGGCACGAACCGGACACTGGCGCACGAGATCAAAGAGATCTACAGAAGGAATGACTGTTGGACCTGGCATGATAACTGGGAGTGGTTGCCGAAAGAATCATTCGTCAGAGAGTTGACCGTTGCTGAGGCGAAGACGCGCAGTCGTCCGTTTCCCACGAACCGTATCAGGGTCACTCCTCCTCCATCGTTCTATTCGCTCGTCAAACAAGCGCTGAATAGGGTTTCGACGGAGATCACCCGCTCGCTGGGGTTTGAAATCAGTCGACGACGCCGGGAGCCGTGGGACCGGGTCGTGTGGCTTCAGCCGGACCGGCCGCCCAACGGTACGGTGCTGCTTTCCTGGGATGTGACACCGTTCGGCGAGGCGTCCCGTCTTCCCGGCGCTCCGGTACCGCCCATCGACAAAGACTGCGTCCGAGTTGCCCGCGCATTCCTGGATCTGGGCTTCTCCGTGGAGGTGGTTGATGTGCGGAATCGTGCCTTCCACCCGAGGAAGCCGTACGTGATGTTCGCCGGGCATCGAATGAATTTTGACCGGCTTGCCGGCGAGCTTCCCAAGACATGCATCAAGATCGCCTGTCTGGACACTGCGCACTGGGTCTTTCACAATCAGGCGACGTACCGTCGTCAATTCGAATTGCAGCAGCGAAAGGGTGTAACCGTTGCGGGCAGCCAGTGTCTTATTGAGCCAGACCTGGCGATTGAACACGCGGACTATGCGGTCATATACGGCAACAACTGGACGATGGATACCTATCGGTATGCGAATGTCCCTCTCTTCCGTGTGCCACGGTTCACGGGCGCTGCGTTAAATCGGCCTGAGGAGAAAGATCCGAATGCCTGTCGCAGGCGGTATCTTTGGCTTGCCGATCAAGGTATCGTCCATAGGGGCCTGGATCTCGCGTTAGATGCATTTGCAGCGATGCCGGAGTACGAGCTGTATGTGTGTGGTCCCATTGAGAGAGAGAAGGAGTTCGTCAAAGCCTACTATAGAGAGTTGTACCGTACGGCCAACATTCACCCGATCGGAAGTGTGGATGTGATGGGGGCGGGCTTTCAGGAGATTGCGAATAGATGTATTGGCATAGTATTCCCATCTTGTTCGGAGGCGCAGGCAGTCCCCGTGATCACGGCCATGCATGCCGGGCTTCTTCCTTTGGTAAGCGAAGAAGCCGGGATCGATGTGGACGAGTATGGGGTGGTGTTTGCCAATCATGATGTGACCACGATCCAGGAGGCGGTCCGTCGGGTTTCCGGCCTGTCGACCGACTGTTTACGCGAGATGGCGAGAAAGGCCTGGGGACATGCTCGAGAGAACCATACAAGCGAACATTTTTCCAGGGTGTTTAAACAAATAGTTTTGGGTATCATGGAGAAACACAGGGAAGGCAACAGCTCGCATCCGGGAAGGGGGGACTGTGGGAGTTCGGGTTTCCAGGTGAAAGCATGAAGGTGGAGTCTCAACCACTCGTAACGGTACTCACGCCGGTATACAACGGCGTGGAATTTTTACAGGAATGTATTGAGAGCGTGCTGGGGCAATCGTATCACAATTGGGAATATTGCATTGTGAACAATTGCAGCACCGATCGTACCCTTGAGGTGGCTCAAGCATATGCGACAAAAGACAAACGGATCCGAATCTGTAACAACTCAGAATTCGTCAGCAGCGGACGAAATGGGAATATTGCGTTCCAACAGGTTTCACCGAACAGTAAGTACTGTAAGGTTGTCCATGCCGATGACTGGCTGTTCCCTGAATGTCTCATGAAAATGGTTGAGCTCGCGGAAGTCCATCCGACCGTCGCGATAGTTGGAGCCTATGGGCTGGTTGGAGACTTCGTATCCTGGGATGGTTTGCCGTATACCAAGTCGGTCATGTCCGGCAGAGACATCTCCAGATGGATTCTTTTGGGGAAACCGTATGTGTTCGGCAATCCTACGTCTCTACTCCTGCGAGCAGACGTGGTGCGAGCTTCAGGTCAATTTTACAATGAGTCCAATAATCACCGCGACTCCGAAGCCTGTCTTCGCATTCTGAGGAATTGGGACTTTGGTTTTGTTCATCAAGTGTTGACCTATAACAGGCTGCGAGAGGGGTCCGAGAGAAGTTTTAGTAAGCGGTACAATACGTACTTGCCCAATTATGTTGATAGACTGCTGCAGTTTGGACCGGCTGTATTGAGTCAAGATGAATTACAGTCGCGCCTAAAACACCATCTCGATGTGTATTATGAGTATCTGGCCAGCTCGCTGCTCGGGCTGAGAGACAAGGAGTTTTGGGACTTCCATAAGGATAAAATGAAGCAGATCGGCCACCCACTGAGCCTGACAAGGTTACTGGCCGCCGTTTGCTCACAAGTCATGGAATATCTGTGTAATCCAAAACGGACGGCCGAGAGTCTCATGAAGAGGTCCTCGAGGCCCCGATAACGATTCAATCAGCGCAGAAAACTTTTGGTGCGCAGCGCGGTAGGAGGTATTCACAATGCAGTATCATGGGCTGAGGAGGACAATTGCCCTCGTGATGTTCCAACTTAGGAATATTCGCAAAGAGAAGTTTGAATGCCCGATCTGTGGTTACCGTGGTCCCTTCCTGGATAAGGCCACGTCCGTCGGCTGTCGGAAGCATGCGAAGTGTCCGAACTGTATGGCTCTGGAACGGCACCGGCTTCAGTTTCTGGTCTTACGCGAAGTGCTGCGGGGGAAACCGACTGGCCAATGGAGGATGCTTCACATAGCGCCGGAGCCTTTTCTTAAGGACTTCTTTAAGCGGCAGGTTGGTCAATACGAAACAGCAGATTTGAAGAAGAAAAGCGTGGATTACCACGTGGATCTACAATATCTCCCATTCAGAGACGGCACGTATGATTTCGTGTTTGCCTCGCATGTGCTGGAACATATTCCTGATGATCATCGGGCGATTTCAGAAATCCGGAGGGTATTGAAGCCGAATGGCCTTGCCGTTCTTCCTGTGCCGATCTATTCGGAGAAAACTGTCGAGTATGCGGAGCCGGATCCGAAGGAGTTTTACCATGTGCGCGCGCCAGGGTTAGACTATTTCGATCGATACCAGCCGTATTTCTCGAAGGTCGACAAGTTTGACTCCGGCTCCCAGCCCGAGCAATACCAGCTGTTTGTGTACCGGGAGGATCGTGCTCCGTCTGTTGGGCAGGAAGCCAAACTCAGGGATGTGATCCCGGTATGCTATGTTTGACGTGGGGTGTATTGCATTGTTGCAACGGGTTGTGAGTTTGCCGCGAATGCTTACTTGTAGTAGTGTGTAAATCTCAATTTCGTAGGCGAAAGCGCATTGCTTCAGTAAGCTCTGCATGGATAGCTCGAAATCGCGCGAAACGGTTATTGGGTACTGAGTAACGCTATGGCGGGGAATGGGAGAAGCATTTCTGTGGGCATGGGGGTACCCCACCCGTTTTTCCCTGACATCGGAGTCGTCGCTTTTGTGCCGGAGGAGTGGGGCGGGCCCTGGTTGTCACGGCATCAGGTGTTGACTCGGTTGTCGAAGTATTTTCATGTTGTCTGGGCGGAGCCGGCTCGAAGATGGAGGCCCTTTGTGGCCGGGGGAAGAAAGCCGGTGATACAGTCTTCTTCAACGGCGCAGTTTCCAGAAAGTCTGGTGTTGTATCAGCCGGAAAGGTGGCTGCCGTGGTTTGGTCGACCAGCCTGGCTAGCCTCCTGGACCGCTGTCGAACGGGCTCGTCGTGCGACGGCATTGCTTCGTCGACGTGGGTGCAAGACCATCATTTTCTATCTTTGGCGGCCGTATTTCGACCGCGCCTTAGAGAGCGGCTTGTACGATCTCAGTTGTTATCACATCGTTGATGAATATTCCTTTTCACCAACCGAGCGGCCGCTGGAAGAGCGAGAGGTGCAGGTCATCAAGCGAGTCGATCAGGTATTCATCCATTCGCCGGCTTTGATGGAACGCAAAGGGCATTTCAATCCTCATACGCTCTTTGTTCCCAATGGTGTGAACTATAAAGCATTCGCGACTCATCATGATGAGCCGGATGACTTAAGAGGGATCCCCCGTCCGAGAATCGGTTACATCGGAGTCATCAAGGCGCAGTTGGATTTGAGGCTTTTGCTTGGCTTGGCCACATGCCATAAGGAATGGTCTTTTGTCTTTGTCGGCCCCCCAAACAGCCTGGGGATGGAAGCGCCCGTAGTGGATGAATTATCTCGATTGTCGAATGTGCATTTCCTTGGGCATAAGCCGATAGACATCGCCTGTGCCTATCCACAGCATATGGATGTGTGCATGCTGCCGTACAAAGACAACGACTATACCAAGTACATTTATCCGCTCAAACTTCACGAATATCTAGCCGGTGGGAAACCGATTGTGGGCACCTCGATTCGTTCGCTACGTGATTTTTCTCATGTCATTACACTGGCACGTACACGTGAAGAGTGGTCGCGCGCCTTGGCGGAATCACTCGCGCCGGATGCGGTGTCGATCGAGCAGATCGAGAAGCGGCGGAGCATCGCCAGGCAGGTGGATTGGGATACATTGGTTCGTAAAATCGCAGGTGCACTGTGCAATCGAATCAGCCCGCTGTATGGGGAGCGATTCGCCGCGTTTGACTCGGAAACTTGTCCGGATTATGCCGCCAATTGACAAGGCCGAAACGTCCGTGACGGCGAGGTAGGACTCATGGGATTGTATTCACTGACGCGGTCTATTCGCTGGTGGTTGAACGGGTTTCCGGGCGACGCGTATGCGCGGCTTCTTGCACAGTCAGAGCATTGGTCAAAAGAAGAGATGCGGGCCTACCGTGACGGAAAGCTCCAAAGGTTAATCGCCCACTGCTACGAGAATGTTCCCTACTATAAGGATGTCATGGATCGTGAGAAGCTCAGGCCCGGTGATATCCGATCCGCGGCTGATCTCGCAAAGTTGCCCCTGTTGACAAAAGAGACAGTGAGGAAGCATCGAGACGAGTTGATGGCTTCGAACATACAGCAGATGGCAGTTACCTGGTCTAAAACGGGAGGTACCACCGGAGAGCCAATGAGGATTTGTCGGAATGTCGAATCCGGTGCGTGGTCGAGTATGTGTTATGAGCGCGGATTGGGATGGGGAGGATTGGGCCTTGAGGATCCGAGGATCAAACTGTTCGGTGGGTCGTTGGGAATCGACAAGAAGTCCTTCATTGAAAACCTTGGAACAAGGATTCGACGGGATGTGTTCTTGCCGGCCTTCGAGCTTCGTGTAGATACGGCGCCGACTTTCTTCAGTAACATTCGCAATTCCCGCAGCCGCTTCTTGATAGGATATGCCTCTGCTGTGTTTCGGCTGGCCAAGCTGGCGGAAGAGATGAATGACTCGATTCGATTCGATGCGGTGTTCCCAACGGCGGAGTTGTTGTTGCCGGAATGGGAAGAAACGATTCGAAAGGTGTTTCAATGCCATGTCTTGCCGTATTACGGGAGCGGCGAAGTGGGATCTTTAGGGTATTCTCGCCCGGATTCCAGCGGGTATTTTATCCCAGAGGAGCACGTCGTCATAGAGGTGCTGCAAAAGGACGGCTCCACGCAATTGTCGGGTGACGGAGGGTTCGTGATCACGGAGCTTGATAACTATGCCATGCCCCTGATTCGGTACGTGAATGGTGATGCGGGAAAAGTTTCCGACTCTCCAGGCAGTGGTCTCCCTTTTAGCCGGATCGAACGGCTGGATGGAAGATATAATAGTTTGCTTCTGACGGATACCGGGGATTTGATTTCCGGAGCGATCGGTGCTCACATCTTCCGTCACGTTCCGTCGGTTCGAACGTACAGAATCATTCAAGAGACCCAACTGGATGTCAGTATTAATATTGTCCCAGAAGCCAGCTATAGCGAGAAAGATGAGAATCTTATCCTGGGCCTATTTGGTAGGCATCTTGGCAGAAAGACAAAAATAGCTATCCATCGAGTAACTCATATCGAGACTCCGCCATCTGGAAAGTCCGTCTTTGTCATTAATAAGTGTCTCTCCTCACCAGTTCGTCACTAAAAGCTCATGATGCTAGAATAGCATGAACGAACGCCGGCCCAGACTACTGTTTTTGGCGCATGCCTTTCCACCTTGGAACGCGGCTGGTTCGGTGCGCCTGTGGAATATTGCCAAACATTTGGCTCGACTGGGCTGGCAAGTGACAGTAGTATCTCCTGACCCTGCGATTATTCGTAAGGCAGAGGATCCAGAAAGAGTTTCTACTCTCCTAGCTGAAGAGGGCATCAATCGGTTGGTGACTGGTTATCGATGGCGATGTCTTTCCCCCAAGGACCTAAAATGTTGGGACCGGAACCTTGGGTGGCTTGCCGGAGGAGTCTGCCGAACCATTGCACGGAATCTAGGCATTGAAAAGTCCGTCGGATGGGTCAGTGCAGCGGAACGAGCGTGTTCGAGCTTAACACCAGATGATGTGGACGTAATCCTCGCTTCAGGCTCACCGTTCATCGCGTTTAGAGTGGCAAAGAAGTTGTCAGAACGGCTCGGTCGGCCGTATGTTCTGGACTACCGTGATCCCTGGACCGGAAATCCTCACAGCTCTCGCTCCTCGAGGGTAAGGACAGTCCAGGAGGAGACGCGGTTGCTTGAAAGTTGTGCTGCCGTGACGATTGTGTCGCCCTCGTGGGGTCTGGCGTTGGATCAACGTTACGGAGTCGGGCGAAAGCTCCATGTGATCACGAACGGGTATGATCCCGACGAAATGGCAAGGGTGAACGCAAATACATTTGACCATTGTGCCTTTGTGTACACCGGAGTCTTCTACCCTCCTAAGCGGGTTATCTCACCATTTCTGGCTGCTCTCAAGTGTCTCGATCAGAGTCGTGATGCAGGCGATAAGGCGTGGTCTTTTCATTATTACGGAGCGGATGTACGTCATGTTCGTGAACAAGCAGAGCAGTTGGGGGTGAGCCATCGGATTGTGTTCCACGGAAGGGTTTCGCAGCGCGAGGCAGTATCGGCGGTTAAGGGCGCGAGTCTGGCTGTTGTTATCACATCAGTTGAAGATGAGGGTAACCTAGCGGATAAAGGAATTGTTACAGGGAAAATATTTGAGGCAATCGGTGTCAGAACGCCGGTGCTTCTGATTGCCCCTAAGGGAAGTGATGCCGCAACGACTACTGAGACTACCGGATTGGTGAGAAGTTTTACAGGAACTGACGTCCAGGGTATGGCGATGTTTCTTAAGGATATCGCTTATGGACAGGCTCCTGAACCGAAAAATGTTGACGCGTTTTCCTGGGGAAATATTGCAAAGCAATTAAATGTCGTGTTGCGTCAAGTGATGTCGACGAACTGACCGAGGCCTGCTGCTTTGTTTGGGGAAAACCGGGGCCGGTCAGACTAGATTGGAATAGGATAACCATGCCGGTGAATGTGTTTCCCAGCATACGATATGTCTTTTATCTGTTCGTATTGGCTATCCCGTTTGAAACGGCAAGTACGGAAAGCGTTTCCCTGATCGGTAGCATTCCAATGATACTTGGAATGGCCCTCATTGGAGCTGCGTTGTTGCAACCGAGGGTCTGTTTTGAGCCGCCTCCCGCGGCATTTTGGTGCTTTGTCGGCTACTTTGTGCTCTGTCTTGCACTTGGCCTGACTCAAAACCTTGAGTATATACGTCCAGTGCTCACGAAGCTCTTTACCTTTGCTCAGCTGCTCGTGTTGATGTGCGTTAGTTATAATCTTTTTCGATATCCGGAGATTCGTCGGAACGTTCTTCTGCTCTTTGTCGCTTCCTGTACGATTCTCTCCGTGCTCCAACTGCTGGGTATAGGGACTGTGAGCGTAGGACGTGACGGACGAGCCTCTCTGTTTGGGGACAATGCCAATACACTGGGGGCTACGTTATCACTTGGTCTAATTGCCCTGGTCGGTATCACCTATGGTCGGATCAAGGCCGAGAAGAGGCACATTCTCATTGCGTGGCTGCTATTCCCCATTATTGGGACGGCTATTATCAAGACCGGATCACGGGGTTCTCTTGCAGGGCTTGTGGCTGGGATTTCTCTCATGGTCATTCGCGGTGGAGCATGGAAGGCTAAGCTTAAGGTGGCGTCGATCGTTCTAATTGCCATCGGGTTTTTAGCTGTGACCGCGCTTTCAGACGATGTCATGAGGGCCCGATTGGAGCGTTCATTGTATCAGGGGGACACGGCCGGTAGAGACAAAATTCACGCTCATGCTTGGGCGATGGTTTATGAAAAACCCTTGCTCGGTTGGGGGACGGTATACAATCAGATAGAGCTAGGCTCTCGCCTTGGGAGGTCATTGAGAGACCCGCACAGTCTGTATCTCACAGTGCTGACGGAAACTGGTTTAGTCGGCGCCATTCTCTTTTGGGGCGGCCTTGGGCTTCTGGCGAAGGCCGCCTGGCAGGCTCGTACTAGGATAGAAGGGGCATTACCGATGGCGATCATGGGCTATTTACTTCTCTCTTTCTACTCAGGATCGTGGCTATATCGAAAAATGTTCTGGCTGCTGATAGCCTACGTGCTGGCAAGTGCCTGGTCGTTCGAGAAGACAACTCGAGGAATTTCTGAGAAGGAGTCGGCTCCGGTCAATGTCGCTCAATGAAGATCCTGTCCGAGGTCACGTCGTTTCAGATGACACCGAAGCAGAACCTGGAGGCGGTATATGCAGAAAGTAAGGTCTGTATAATCATCTTGTGCTAAGCTTCACACCTGAGTGAACTTCCCACTTGTCTCTTGCGATGCATATTCTGATTGTTGCAGAAAGTTTCCCTTCCCCAGGGCATCCATATCGGGGCGCATTTATCGGCGAGCAGGTAAAACGGTTGCTGGATCACGTAGAGCGAATCACGGTGCTGTCTCCCACGACATATGTTCCTCGATTCGTAAAAGTAAGCCGGGCTGCAAGACAGGCTTCCTTGCCCGCACGCTATGAATTTGTAAAGGATCGCTGTGAGGTTCTCTTCCCCCGGTATTTAAAAGCACCTGGAGATATGTGTCTCTGGTTGACCATTGCTCAATGGCGTCGGATTGTTTCCAAGACGGTTGGTGATCTTGTTACGGATGGATCGCTTTCCCTGATCCATGCGAGCAAGGGGGGCTTGGGCTCTTGGGCCGCGATTCATGCGGCTCGACAATATGGACTTCCTTGTGTGGTCACTTACCAGGGTACCGAGGTACATACGGATTTTGTCCGTCAGCAAAAGGAGTGGAAGCTAAGTCGGGACTCCTTTCGATTGGCGGATCTGAATGTCTTTGTCAGTCGTCCATTAGAGCACATTCTCAAATCGAGTCTTCAGCCTCGAGGGCGATGTCTCGTGATGTTGCGAGGAGTGGACTTGCAAACATTTTGTCCGCCCGAGAGGGAAACAGTTCGACGTCCGATTGTCCTTTTCGTCGGTCGAGTCACGGAAGCGAAGGGGATATTTGATCTTCTTGACGCGTGGAGGGAGGTCATTGCAAGGGGTGTAGGCGCTGAGTTGTGGATCGTGGGGCCGAATCACACGGATGCTCGTTTTCTTCAAGCCCTTGAGTCCGGTGGGTTGACGAAATCGGTCAAGGTTCTCGGCCCGCTCCCTCTTGGTGAGGTGTCCGATCTGATGCGAGGAGCGCAGGTTCTTTGTCTGCCGAGTCACGGAGAGGGAACGCCGAATTGCGTGATGGAGGCGATGGCATGCGGGCTTCCTGTTGTTGCCACCGAAGTCGGAGGGATTCCGGATATTGTGGAGCCTGATCGGACAGGCCTGTTAGTCCCAAAAGGCGACAGCCCGAAGTTGGCGGATGCACTGGCGGCATTGCTTGCGGATTCGGATCGACGAGCTCGCATGGGTGAAGCGGCCTACGCCTATGCCCAAGAACACTTTGATGCGAGAAGGACGGCAAGACGTCTTGTAGAATTGTACCGTGAACTTATATCGGCCTCGCGGGATGCAAACAACGCGCAAGTTGGAGTAGGGGCAAAGTGATGACGCTATCTTCTAATCGGAATACGATCAAAGTGTGCCACGTTTGCTCAGGCCATACGTCCGATGACTCCAGAGTTTTTCACAAGGAGTGCCGCGCTCTGGCGCAGGCGGGATATGAGGTGCACCTCATTGCGAGCGACAAGGCTCCCGCCAGTTATGTGGCGGGGGGGGTGATCATCCATCCGCTCCCGCTTTCCAAAAGCCGTTTTGAACGGATCTCTCGACGGTGGAAAGTTGCGAACATTGCGGCAAGCCTGTCCGCCGATCTATATCATGTTCATGAACCGGAGCTTTTGGGGCCGGTTCTGACCCGTGTCGGCGATAAACCGGTGATCTATGACGTTCATGAGTCGTATCTGGATCTGCTCGGGCATCGGAGTTGGATCCCCGCACCGGCTCGCCCTTTGGTGCAGGCGCTATGGCAGAGGTCTGAAGCAAAGTGGGTCGGGAAGTGTCGGGCCATTGTGACGGTGGCGGAGCCTATTGCCGAACGGTACGTGAAGCTTCATGGGCGTGTGGAGATCATCAGAAACTTTCCCGACCTCTCTTTGGGGGAGTTCAACGGCGGTCTTCCGCAGAGTCGTGAACCGGTTTGTGTGCTCGCAGGAACGCTGAACGGAGATCGGAACCTGGCCAATATGGTGCTGGCCATTGGGTTGCTGCGACGGCGGAGCGTGGATCTCTCCTTGTGGTTGGCTGGGAAATGGGATAGTCCCGAGTATGAACGTGTGATTCAGAAACTAGCGGCTGATGAAGGAGTCTCCGACCGAGTGCGCTATTTTGGCGTGCTCTCTCACAAAGATGCGGTAGCGCTTGAGTCTCGTGCAAGCATCGGAATGGCCACGGTATTGCCGACCGGAAATTTTCTTAAAACACTGCTGATCAAGTTGTTTGAGTGTATGGCATTAGGATTGCCGATTGTATATTCGAACTTTCCCTTGTTTCAGCAGTATGTGCGTGAATATGGCGTGGGGATAGCGGTTGATCCGGAAAGACCTGAACAAATTGCGGATGCCCTCGAATACCTGGTGAAAAACTATCAAGAAGCCCTACAAATGGGGAGAAATGGCAATCGTGTCGTTCAGGAAAAATATAACTGGTCTCATGAAGGCAGGCGACTTATTGCGTTGTACCATGAAATCTTAGGTTTTCGGTCGTGAAAGATATGAAAGGTAGGTGATATATAGGTTCACGTACTGTCAACTTAATTTCATCTACCCTGAGAAAACACGAAGATTGAGTGGCTCAATGCCAGGTTGACGGAGGGCTTTTCTGCGATCGAATCTCCTGTGAGCATGTGAGTCAGGTGTAAGATTACGTTTCCCAGTAAGGTCTCTGTCTTGTGATAAGCTCACTTCAGAGTTGAATCAGCGCGTTAAGTAGGGATGGATTCGGTGGAACTAAAACTCGCATTCTGTGGCGATATCATGCTAGGCGCTGAGGTAGCTCAGTGTATGGGGAACGTAACCGTAGAAGAATGGCTTAAAGGGGTATCGCCTGCATGGGAAGGGGCTGATTTACTAATTGGCAACCTTGAGACTCCCTGTGTAATTCATGCAACGCCTATTGAATCTAAGCCTCCTGAGCTTGTTTTCAAGGCTCCAGCAAGTCGGTTGCAGGAACTTGTAAAGGCAGGGTTTTCGGCGGTCACTATTGCTAATAATCACGTTCTAGACTGTGGCCGAATTGGATTATCCGAGACGTTACATGAGCTCAAGAACTCCGGGCTGTATTACGCCGGTGCCGGTATGAATCTGTCCGAGGCCTTAAAACCGGCCTATATCCCAGTACGCGGTCTGACCGTCGGATTAGTCGCGTTCTGTTACGGCCCACGTGCCGGCTATTCGTCTCCTGGAGCAGCTCCGTGCGATCTTCCAGTTATGCACGAAACCTTAAAGACTGCTCGTGCTAATTCTGACATTGTAATTGCGGCCCTCCATGATGGACTGGAGTATTCCGATGTTCCTCCGGCTGAAACTCGGGCTCGATTTCGTTTTCTTGCCGAGAACGGGGCCGACATCGTGATCGGTCATCATCCGCATGTCCTGCAAGGTCTTGAGTGGCAGGGTTCGATTCCGATCGCATACAGCCTCGGCGATTTTCTCTTCCACAACTCACTTCCCCATGTTACAAAACGCAACTTTTCTAGGATGGCACTGGGACGGCTGGCACCCGAAGAGGTGCAACGCGATCCTCACAAATTTATGCGAGGTGCCGTGTTGACTGCTCAATTTCGTAATGGGGAAAAGTCCATTCAATGGCACCCGTTCCGTCAGGGGAAAGATCTTCGGCCTCAACTATCTTTGGATTCAACCTGCTCTGAAGACCTTCGTAGATTGGAGAACCTGAGTGCCGCTCTTCTCAACGAGACCGATCCGCGACACTCGCTAGCCAACGAAGTAAGGGCCAAGGCTCTTCAAGAGTCGAGGGATAGCCTAGAGCTAAAGGAAATACTTCGACTCATGTCAAAACCAAAGTGGCGATACATCGCAAATGGGATACGCTGGGCAAGCCGTAGGATAGCAGGGATCAAGGGGGGCCGGCGATGAGTCGGTGGCAATAACTGATTTTCTACTGATTAGGTGGATGCCAAGTTAGGCCACTACAGATGTTTATCAGCCTAGTTGTCAAGTCTCCCCCCCCCGAGACAGAATAGCTTTCGCGTCCATCTGGGCGAGGTACTGGCGATCATTGAGGCGTGGCGAGCGGACTGCAGTCGCCACCGTCAACATAGCTCGCTAGGCTCAGGACTCATTCTTTCAGATAGAAGATGACGGTGGCTGCGAGACAGATGGCTGAGAAAAAGGTGTGGGCACAGCGATCATACCGCATGGCAATCCGACGCCAATCCTTGATCCGCCCGAA
>CAADGK010000003.1 GCA_900696515.1 uncultured Nitrosospira sp.
AGGCCCAGGAGGAAGGCCAGTAACAGGACCGCGACTACCAGAATCGTGAGATCCATTGGCCTTCCTCCCTCTGCCGTTATTTCAACACTTCCAATCCATAGAGGTCGAAGAAGACCCGTCCGGTCTGTTCGAATTTCCGCACTTCGATCGAGACTTTCGCTTGCTTGCCCTCGGCTTGCTTGCAGGCGTCGACCAAGGGCATCTGATCGTCCGGAATCCCCAATCGAAGCACCCCCGGATCTCGGCCCTTCACATAGAGATCCACCGATCGGTAGACTTTCCCTTCTCGGCTTCTCCGTTCCACATATCCCTGCACCGCGCCCTCCGCTTTGACTTGCATCGTCGTCCCTCCTCCAGTGATGAACACAATCCGGGTCAGCCAAGCGCCTGACCCACACGCCCCAGTCTTCAGACCGGGTATCTGGTCGCATACAAAAGGCCGAATCACAGGCTTCGCAGCTCAGATACAGCGCGCCTGCTTTCCACTTGCATCGACAGCCACGCGTGCCACAGCCGGGACACATCCGTTGCCATCCTCCGTCACGAAACTCCAAGGACATAGGGCGTCCCTCTCCTCCGTTCCTTCAGCAGGGCATAATGTTTCTGCTTCCATTTCTTCGTCCCCGCATAGATCAACTCCGTCAAGAATTGATCGCCTCGACAAGCCACGACCACAGCGAGCATCGACGCGACGGATTGCGCGAGCCAGGCGGCTACGTCGTCCAGTCGTTGCTGAATCCGTTCGACCACCAGTCGGCATCGTCTGAAGCCTTCGGTCAGGGCTTCCCACCAAGCCAAGAGCGGAGCCCGATACTTTTCATAGGACTCCGCTTCTCGCGTGGTCTCTCGGAAATCGACATAGGAGCGGAGCACGCCCACAAGAAATGCCCGCCAGTCCTCGCTATCAAGAGTTAGGAGGGCTTTCGCGCAGGCTTGGGCCCGATCCTGTTTGAATTCCATTTCCCACCGAACTCCGTATGAGGCCGCGTCCTCCCGCCCTTTGGCTTGCAGCTCTAGTCGTTTGTCATAGACCCGCAGCATGCTTTGGCTTTCCCGACTGCCGAAATAGAGGGTCTCTCCGGTTCGGACTCCCTGGCGATGATTGGAGGCCTGAATCACTTTGAATTGCTTGGACCGACTCACGACCTGTCCAGCCTCCACGGCTAACCGAACCGTCTCGACTGCGACAGTGGCCTCCCGGTCATCCAGGGCCACGTCGGTGCGTGTCACATGGCCTTTCTGAGAAAAAATCCATCCAATCACCGTTTTCAGCTTGGCCTCATCCCACTGGGAGACAATCCCGGCGGAGAGATCCACATGCACTTCTTTTGGATTGCGAGGAGCACCCGTCCCCAGTTTGGCGACACCGGTCTTGCCCTGCGTCATGAGCCGTGCGACCGGATACCCGCGAAAGCCCGTCTCACTCTGGAACCAGTCACCGCCAATCGTCTTGATGACCTCGTCCACGTCAGCCTTCGGGAGCGTGAAGGCGAGCCAATCAATCGTTTGAGTGAATCCTCCAGAACCTGTCATTTCTTCCTCCTTGCCTTCCGTGCTATGGACGCCCCCGTCTTACCAAGTCGGGGGCTGGTCCGCTGCACGCGCCGCCGGCTGGCGCCGCCGGTCGCGCTGCGCTGTCCCTGTTCCCGTGTGGAGAAAGGAGACTGCCCTTGCCCATTGCCCTGCATGGCTTCTTTCACCCGTTCGAGGTCGAAGCGCACAAATCGACAGATCCGTTCCACTGGAATCTCGCCCTTACGGTAGGCCCGGCGAATGGACTTCACGCTGATCTGCAAGATGGCCGCGAGTTGATCGATTGTTAACAACAAGGCTTTCATCGCATCTCCTCTCAAGTGGTACCCGCTGCGCACGGTGCCGACCATACCGAGACGCGCATGGGTGGTGAAAGAGCCCGTTCGTGGACACTGGGGGACAGAAGGGGACAGGAAGGGACAGGAGTTTCAGGCAGAATTCCTCTGCAATGCCCACCGGCTCACGAGGAGTCGGATATGTTTCGAACCGTCTTCGATCTAGCATCACGAAATTCGAGACTCACAAATACCGCTCTACATGCGGAGAATTGGCGGTAGCGTGTATTGCCTCTAGAAAGGTCGAGATATAACGACATTTGAAATCCCATCGTAAGCGATCACTACGCCGAGCTCTTTGGAAGCATGCTTTAGTCAGAAATAACCAATAGGGCCGAAAAACATAGATCAGGGATGAATGGCCCTATCGCTAGGCTGCTCGGCTCACAGACCCGATGTCCGGATGGAATTGGAAATGGTCCGACGTATTGCAAACACGGTGCGAGAACGAGTGCGGTTCGAACGTGGCCTAATGGATAGCAACGAGGAGTGCTAAGAGGGTGTCTCGCGGATGCGTAGCGAAAAAAATCCGAGGAAAGTCAAAAGAGGATTGCGGCAGGCGACCACATTGTCGCTCATGTCACTGCCGGGAACCCGAGACTCGTATGCAGTCCGAAGAGCTAGTCAGAATAAGTTTCACAGCGAAGGCCGCAGAACGCTCGATTCCACCTCACCTACCAATCAAGTCGGTTATGCAAAAGCTTTATTGTGGATTCTCTCTCTGCCGAGGCCAGTGATTTCTAACGGCAAAACAGGTATTCTGCACCGGTAAAACTGCTGGTTGTAATTATCGTTCTACCTGAGATCGGCAAGCCGCTACAGATAGGAAGCCTTGATCCCTATCTAATTAACCGGAGATTAGACGTAGGGCATAGGCAGGTTACAAATGATCGTGGGGGCACCGGCAGAAAAGCATTATGGCGCTGAGCTGACAGCCGGAGCGCTAAAAGTTTCAGAGAGCCGGATTATTGCTGATCTGCTCCTCCGAGGCGATGCGTCAGAAGAATGGCATGAGACTCTTTATAAGCAGAATGCACTCCAGGCCCGTAACCTTGAGACAGCGAGGCGACTGGGAAGATTGATCCGTCAGCGGCTGGAGTTAATGAATGCCGACCTGTGGCGGCTTGTTCGTGATGGCTCGAAAACTGTGGCCACTCATGCGTGTCTCGCCGCTGCCATTAAGCACAGTGCCTTGCTAGGAGACTTCTTAGATTTGGTCGTTAGGGAGCAATACCGCCTCTTCGCCTCAACACTCTCACCCACGCTCTGGGAAGAGTATCTGAATGACTGTCGAGGCCGTGACCCTGTGATGCCGCTCTGGAACGACTCGACGAGGAGACGCTTGAGGTCGTCAGTGTACCAAACACTTGCGCAGGCAGGATTTCTAGAGAGCACACGAACGCTACGGCTTCAACCAGTCCATATCGCCACCGAAGTGCTTGGTTATTTGCGGGACCATCGTGAGGAGTATGTGCTTCGTTGCATCCAGGTGTCTCCGTGAGTGATCTACTGACCGATCGACTCAACAAGATTCTTCCACGGATTATCTCTGATGATTTTTTGAGCGGCAGCGGCATCGGGAACGAGATATCATTCTACATCTTCGACTACCCGCCCGAAGAAGAGCTCCGCGTACGAGCTCACCTTCGTTTCTTAATAGACCACATTCCCAAACAAAAACCAGAGCTCCGTTTCACACACATCAACCTGTTCGATCTAGTGCTGGACCACCTCAAGCGCCGTAAATTGCTCGAGAAGGCGCTACAGATACAACGGGAGAAGGGTGACGAAGCTCTCAAGGCGGCGTTAGCCGGCCCCCTCCATCCTGAGAAGCTCGCATCGATCTTTTGTGAAGTGGCAAGGCCGGATCAGAACAAACTTGTTCTAGTGTCAGGTGTCGGAAGCGTGTATCCATTGCTTCGAACCAGCGGCTTGCTTAGCAACCTACAGAATGTGATGGGCCCGATTCCTCTCGTGCTGTTTTATCCAGGAAAGTACGATCAACTGACTCTCAGACTCTTTGGAAAGCTGAGCCTGTCCGCACACGTTGACGGTGGAGCAAAAAGCAAGAAGCCGGAACATTATTACCGCGCCTTCAGATTAGTGCCCTAACAGAGGCTGACTATGAACATTCAGAATCTCTTCGAGCGAGACCTGTTCCGGTCCATCAATGGAGTCGTGAAGGCGGATCAGTTGGACGAATTGTCCGTCTGGCAGGAGTTGGACGAATTCGTTGTGACAAGAGAGCTCGATCAGCATCTCCGCCGCTTTTTCTCGACCTATGGCGATGCGATCAAGCACCACCCAGATCCCGATGTAGCAGGAAAGATTGGCGTGTGGGTGTCAGGCTTCTTCGGCTCCGGTAAATCACACTTTATTAAGGTTCTGTCCTACCTCTTGCAGAACAAGACCCATACGCATCAAGGGCAGAGTAAGCAGGCGGTCGAATTCTTCGGGAGTAAGATCAAAGATGCCATGCTGTTTGGTGACATCAAGCGGGCGGTCGCTTCGAATACAGATGTCATCTTGTTCAACATTGACAGCAAGGCCGACCACCGCATTGGGCGCGATGCCATTCTTGCCGTGTTCCTTAAGGTGCTGAACGAGATGCAAGGCTATTGCGGTGATCATCCTCAGATCGCACACATGGAACGCCATCTGGAAGGGAAAGGCAAGCTCGCACAGTTCCACGACGCCTTTCGCAAGGCGACTGGCAGCGAGTGGATAGTAGACCGTGATGCATACCATTTTCACCGAGACGAAATCGTAAAAGCGCTCGGCGAAACGATAAAGATGAGCAAAGAGTCGGCGGAGAAATGGGTCGATGGGGCGGAAGGCAGTTTTGCCTTAACCGTCGAAAACCTCTGTAAATGGGTCAAGGAGTATCTGGACTCGAAGGGGGAAGGTCATCG
>CAADGK010000004.1 GCA_900696515.1 uncultured Nitrosospira sp.
TACCGATGGAAGACTATGAGATCCGGGACGTCATGAATCGCGTGAAACATCCTCTGGTCGTCCCCACCTTCTCGAAAAGGTTCATAGATCGCCAGGCAACCATGTACGAATATGCGCTGATTATTTCACTCGTTAATAAAGGGGCAGTGTCTGCCCATGATGTAAAGGCAGTTTTCACCGTTCCCAGAACCGTGTCCAAAGCCGTGAAGGGCTTTGATAAGCAGCGTGTGGTGGAGATCCCTTCCCCGTTGTTTGGGAATCAATGGTTTGAGAATCCATTAACCGCGATCGGGCGTGTCATTTTTCCGGAAGATGAATGGGAGCTTACCAACGGAAGGGATCGAGACTTCGTGCTAACCGTGGACACAAGCCACATCGATAAGAATGAGATGAGGGAGCCCATTCTGTTCTGGAAAACCTATGCCGATGACATGCCACCGCAGTGTGGACAGGTGAAGCTAGGAGAAATGCCATTGGTAGGCGAATAAGGAGCGGTTGTGACGGTGAGACTTCCGCAGTTCTCGGAGTTTTCATTTGGCTTCGCCTTGACTGAAAATCTCATGAACGGGAGTTACTTCACGGGAGTACGAGGGGCCCCGACTTTTCCCAGTCTCTTTGCCGAGGGAAAGGCTGGTGGTGGCTATGACGTGAGAATCCCGAGGAGGGGAGCGCCGGTCTATTTGCAATTCAAGATCCCACAGATTGTGACTCGCGGCAGCAAAAACCTTCCGCCCGGATTCACAACCCCGTACTACAGGATACATCTCGTCCGCAGGCGCCACTCACTGCAACATGAGTACCTCCTTACCCATGCTAGGAGAGGCAGGCTTGTTTACTACGCAGCTCCCTTCTTCCACACCATTACCGCCCTTAATCACCACTATGAAAAAAAGGAAGTTCCATTGCGGACGGCCTTCATAACTCCAAAAGCGATCGGTTACCTGACCGATGAGCCGCACCATGTAGCGTATATGGATGGAAGCCCGGTTGGGTGGCTATACTCGGAGCCCCTTCAGCTGGAGGGTGAGATTGCTAGCGAGAGATTCTTCGCAGATCTCGCCCACGCCGTTGATGCGGCAGAACCACGAGAAAATGACGAGAGGTTCTTCACGGACATCGGGAAAGATATTGTCCGGACGACGCAAGACACCGTTCTGCGAGCTGAGCAATGGGCGCGAGAGCAAACTCCTCGACAGCGGGACACGTTCAGTCCTTCCTGGCAAGAAGGATATGAGGAGGCTCCCAGGATACGTGCAGAACGCGTGGCGAATCAGGCAATGGCTCAGTTTCAAATGCTCCTTGAACGATTCGATCCTGCTATAGCCGCTGGTTATATGGCCAGGTTCTACCTGGATTGTGAGCTGCTCATCATGGGAACCGACTAGAAGCCTACTTGTCCAGGATCGAGGTGCTCTCATGAAAGTCACGGCCTGGAGAAACGGCAGTTATGGAATCCACGTCGGTCTCCCTAATGTCAGGCAATACTTCAATCGCTCTTGGCGGTCGATCGAAGTGGAGATCGATGGGATCCTCCAAACCTTCCGGCTCAGCCGAACCTTCTGGACAACCTGCCCGGAGTTCCGTGGAAAGGTCATCGGTGCCTGGCTCATCAAGAACAAACTTGCTCCCTGGCCACCCGGAAGGCCACCACAAGTCAAACTCGTTCCGCTTGACCGCAACCGCTTTCGGCTGAACAAGGCTTAGACTGACACGTAGAGGAGCCACATGGGGATCCAACAGTACTCCGTTAACCAGCACCTGATCGAAACCCTCCTGTCCTGGATTGGGTCCGGCGAAATCGCCATCCCCGAAATCCAAAGGCGAATTGTGTGGGACTCGACGAAGGTGCGGGATCTGATGGACTCTTGATGGACTCCCTCTACGAGGTCTATCCCGTGGGCTACATCATTGCATGGAAGTATCCGAGCGTGCGGCTCAAGGACGGCACACTTGGGTCCGGCAAAAATGTTCTCATTGACGGCCAGCAGCGCGTGACGGCCCTCGCGGCGACCGTGCAGGCCAACTTAATGGCGCCTTATGGGCTACGACGGTGGGCAGGTGACCAGTTGCCCGCCATTGCGCGGCGGATAGGGGTGACGTAAGGTGCAGTCGGCCGGTGGGTCAGCGCCGTGGAGTGGCGCCTGGCGGAGGACCGGCGCTGGCGAGAGCACGGGGCTGCGCACTTAGATAGCAAAGCCAAGAAATAACCCATGCAGGCACAAACCATTCCAGTCCGGCTCGAGGAAGACCACATCCGGCGCATTGTGCAGTGCAGTCCCGAGGAGGCACTCACTGAGTTAACCTGGAACGCAGTCGACGCCGGGGCAACTGAAGTACGGATCGTTATCCGTCGCAATCCTCTCGGCGGGATCGAATCGGTCGAGGTCACGGACAATGGCTGTGGGATTGCCCAGGATGAGGTCGATGCTGCCTTTGGAAGTCTCGGACATTCCGTCAAGCCCGAGCGGTTGGTCAATGAGCGCGGTAAGGCCATGCATGGCAAGCTCGGCGAAGGACGCTTCAAGGCGTACAAGCTCGGCGACCGCGTAGAATGGCTTACGAGCGCGGCTGGTTCCCCTCCAATGCGCATCACCGGCGAATTCGCGACTATTGGCCGCTTCGTGAAGATCCCTCTTGAGGAATCGGCTCTCGCGACCCGCGGGACGCAATTCGTCGCGTGTAACGGCCGTGGGGCTGACCTTCAGTTGCCCGGGGATGAAGCCCTCGCGAACCGCCTGGGGCTCCGATTCGCTCCGAAGCTGCTGGCCGATCCTGATGTCCGGATCTTCGTTGGTGAGTGTCGCGTTGAGCCTTCACGGAACATTGACGCGGACCTACAAGAGTCCCTCCCGCCGCCTCATGATGGAAGTCGGATCCGGACCGTTGTCTGGAAAAGGGGCGACGCGCACGAGTTCCACTGGTGTGACGCCAACTTCATCTCTCGTCGGTCGGAGACCATTGACCTCAATGTCCCCCTGTCCTATTCGGTCTTTCTCGCCAGTCCTCTGATTGATAGCGCGGTGCAGCAGAACACCCTAGCGACTGCCGAATTAGCGGGGCTCGGGGACCTCAAGGCCGCCGCCATCGACCAGTCACGGCTGACGCTCGAGAAGATCGCCAAGAAAACGGTCAGGAAGACCATCGAAGAACTAAAGGCCAGGCAAGTCTATCCCTATGAAGGAGAGCCCCGCTCCCCGGTCGAAAAGCTTGAGCGGCAAGTGTTTGATGTCTGCACCACGACGATTCTGCGGTCGCTGCCCGCCATTGAGACGGTCAATCGAGATTCCCAGCGGCTCACTTTCCATCTTCTGAAACAGGCGGTTGAATCCTCGCCATCCACGCTGGGCGAAATTCTCCAGCAGGTGCTTAAGCTCCCCACGGGCGAAGTCAAGCAGCTCTCGGAGCTCCTGAGACAGGTAACCCTGTCGAGCCTGATTCGGCTGGGGACCCTCGTGACGGATCGACTTCGTTGCATCTCTGGTCTGGAAGCGCTTGTCCTCGACCCCGAATGGGCCAAGAGCGTCAAGGAGCGACGCCACCTCCACAAGATCATGGAACAAGAGACGTGGCTCTTCGGGGAGCAGTTTTCCCTGGGCACCTCCGATGAGCGGCTGGATAAAGTTCTCCAGTATCATCTGCACCTGTTGGGGCACGGTGAGGATACTCTTTCTGCTCCAGACGATCCGGACGAGTTTGTGCGCATTCCGGATCTTGTACTCGGGCGTCAGTTCATTACCGGCTCCGGTGATCGTTATGAGCATCTCGTCGTCGAACTGAAACGGCCGACCGTCAAGCTAGGCAACACGGAGATGCAGCAGATCATCGAATATGCGTCCACGATTGCTAGTGCCGGACAATTCGACAAAAGCAAGACGCGATGGTTCTTCCACTGCATCTCCACGCACGTTCATGAGCGATTGACGCCGTCCCTTGAGCAGCGGGATCGACCGCGCGGCCTCGTTCACGCTTCCACCAATCTCGAGGTCTGGATCTCCACATGGGCCGAGATCCTGCAGGCAGCCAAGGGGCGCATGGAATATCTCAAGGGCAAGCTAGACTTTCAGTCCTCGAGCGACGCTGGCCTTGCATATTTGCGCAGCACGTACCCAGATATTATGTCTGAGATCGAAGACACCGGCGGCTAGCCACCGGTGTCCGATCAGTTGGCAAAATCGGCTGACTTGATGCGCAGCCGTGCCAAGTGCAGGCCAGCGCCAGGTCTTGACTTTGCCAATTGAAAATTTCCAGGCAGGGAGAGGTCCGCGAGATCGTTGCGGGAGGGCATGCGAGCCGGGGAGCACTTCAGCAGGCGGCTAAGGCCACGTGGTAGAATGCGTTCGCAAGGACCTCTTCACCGAGGAAGGCTGCCATGCCCGTTCTGGCCTTCGCATTCCTCTCGTTTCTGTTCGCGTCCGCTGCCTTTGCCGGTGACCTGGATGATCCCTTTGCCTGGGGAACGGCGCCCGGCTTCGATCCGAAGTACGAGCGGGACTACAACATCTTCAATCCGATCAATCAACTGCGCCCGGACAATCCCCTGAACCCGATCAATTCGGTGGATCCCAACAACCCCTTCAACCCCATCAACAGCGTCGATCCCGGGAATCCCGCCAATCCGATCAATCAGTACAACCCGAACAATCCCTTCAACCCCA
>CAADGK010000005.1 GCA_900696515.1 uncultured Nitrosospira sp.
CGGCAATATCAGTCGTGGGTATGAAGCGCCCATCAATATCCACCTCATGCAACCGATCAGTGCGCAAGGCCTGTTGCCGACCGGCGCCTTTCTCGACGTGGATGCGCAGCGGGCCTGGCAATTCGAACTGGGGTATCGCGGAACGGCGCGTGAGGGGGACGTGACCTGGGATCTCACAGCCTATGATCTGGAAATGCGCAAGGAGCTCCTGATCACAGCGGTGAATGTGCCGGGAGTCGGAGAGGTGGCGACATGGCGGAATGCCGGCGCATCCCGTCACCTGGGGGTCGAGGCGGGCGGGAGCCTATTACTGGCCAAAGGTCTAACGGCGGCGCGTGCCGATCGGCCTCCGGACCGATTGACATTGCGAGCCGCCTATACCTGGCGACACTATCGATTTCTGGACGATGTTCACAAAGTCAGTAACGGCGTCTCCGTGATCGATGCGAAAGACGGTAACGCCATTCCCGGCATACCCGCGCATTGGATCACCGGCGAATTGAGGTACAGTCACCCCAGCGGCTGGTGGATCGCGCCGAACGTCGAATGGTCTCCCGTCGGATACTTCATGGACTTTGAGAACCGGCTGAAGAATCCGCCTTTCGGCCTCGTCAATCTCAAACTGGGCTACACGATGAAGCAGTGGACGCTATTTTTCGAAGGCCGGAATTTGACCGATCAAAACTACGCCGGATCAGTGGCCGCCGGAGGCATTAATGGCGCAAACGCCGGCACCTCCCGATTATTCTTTCCCTCATGGCCGATCAGCTTCTTCGGCGGTATCTCGGTGCAGGCATTTTGAAAAGGCCTCTGCCGCTCTCGTGGATTCACGGGACGACAACACGATACACCACGATGTGGCCACAGCATCGGCATTATTTATAGCCACCACCCTCACCTTCCGCGTTGTACTGTTTCCATCACCAGCGCCATCGCCGCATGGCGGTTTTCCACACCAAGCTGCATGTAGATGCGCCCCAGGTGCTTGTGCACGGTACGAGGACTAATGTTGAGAATTGCCCCGATCTCCGGATTGGTTTTGCCCTGCGCGACCCAGATCAAGATTTCGGTCTCGCGCGGGCTTAACCCAAGCGGCTTGAGTATGGCCGGTGACAGTCCCGTACGATGTTCATCGAGTAGCAGCAGTCGTTTCGAGCCGTCAAGAACGAGTCGGATCGTGAGGGTCCGATCCTCCCGAATCAGAACCAGCGGGGTCAGCGGAGCAGACATTTCACCGCACCTATCAATGTTGGACAAGGTGTGCCTGACCCATTCCCGAAGCGGAGCGGGCAGGCAATCGGACCGCCGACGGGGGTCCGGCCAATACTCAGTCAACTGCTGGTAGGCACGAGGGGTAGCCCACTGAATACGGGCTTGTGATGTGAACGACAACACCGCGTGATCCAGCTCTTCGATGGCGCGATGGAAGGTAGACAGTTGCTCTTGTAAGACCGTGATGCGCTCGGCATTACCATACGCCTGGACAAGATGGGGGCGAAGCACGTCCAGGACGGCCAGATCGTCATCCGTGAAGTCTCGTTTCACACGATTGAAGCCGATGGCGACCGTCGAGTCTTTCGTCAGGGCGATAGCTGTCCCCATGTTATAGGGCAGTTGTAGCGGACGATAGTATTCATTGTAGAGCGCCGTCGTTCGGAACTGCCGCTGGGCCAGAAAGTCCGTAATCTTGTGACTCGTCAGGTCCTTGGTGCGTTCCACATGGGTGAGGAGAGGATGCTGATGCGCATAGCGCCCGAGGATTTCCGCCGCCTGGGGAATCGAGGGATGGTTGTCCGGCCAACCTCGATAGGCCGCATAGCGCCGGCGCGAGCTCATATCGTTGTACGAGCAAATATCGGTGGGGATCAGCGTAGGAAGACTATTCAGTACGTGCGTGGTCAGCTCATCCCATGACCGGATGGCATAAAGGTCGTGGAGAAACGCGAACATTTGTTTCACGGTCTGCCGGCGAAATCGATGCATGGCACCATCCTTTAGATTACTTGGACGGGGTCATTCACGACCCGACCCAATCGTGTGAGTCACAACGACGGAATAGACGGACACCCCTCACGCAACAATAATCCTCGCATCCTCATCGACCGTATCCTCACCGAATCTCATCCGGCACAAGGCTCATCGCATCTGCTACCCGTCCGGTACAACCACTGATGGGACTGCCCGGGCAGCCACTGTATCGCGCTCATCCCGCAGCGAGCAATCTGCTTCATGCCCCTACGGGAAGCACCGTACTCATGGTGGCGCATCGACGAAGCCGAGTGATTCGCCCATGGTGCATCCACCTCGGCAAGAGAAACGTCATCGGGATCGCAAAGGGTAGGATCTGGAGCGCAGCGTTGGGAAAAGACTTGTCGATGAGAGAGCAAGCAGTGCTGGCGCTGCTGCGAAGAGGCCAATCGAACAAAGAGATGAGTGCGGTCTTAGGCATCTCGACTCGGACTGTTCAAACCTATCTGCGGCGCATCTATTGGCATCTGGGTGTCCAGACAAGGGCCGAAGCCATTGTGGCGCTGTATGAGAAAAGAAGCCGCGGCACGGGCACCTGACAGCGACGACTCATTTTCAAAGCGTACGGTGTTCACCGTACGCCATTTAGGAACTGTGAATAGCACACATCGCTATGGTACGACACCCTGCCCCATCGACCCTACAAGACGGTTGGATGAAGCGTCTTGGGCGAGAGGCAGCTGGAGAGACACTCGGTGCTGAGAGAAAAGAGGATCGCCCATCTTCGGAGCAAACTGAAGCAACAGGACACAGCACCAAAAGACAGGCACGCCTTGTACCGAATGAGGTGCCTGTCCAATGACCGCCTCTGATCTGAGATGGCACACGATCATCTTGATAGCAATCTGTTGGGTCGATGGCCCGCTCCAAGTTTCTGCGCAGACGACCCTCCTCAGTTCCCAGACGTCCTTAACAAGCGAGCAGCAGATCCAAGACGAAGTGCGCTACTTGCAGGAGGAAACCATCGGTCTTGCAGACCAGCATGATCAACTGCTGGTTCAAGCGGCATCTATTAACGACCTGCCCACTGACGACAACACCCTGGACGCCAGCAGGACGGATCTTCTCATGCGTCTCCGACAAGGACACACCATCGGAATGATGCCATTGAGCACGCGAGGCTTCACTCTCAGCCTGCAAGGGGAAAAATCAAGGGATGGACGATACGCTCATGATTTGGCCCCCTAAATACTCAGATTGCGATGGTCACACGAGGTCGCTTGCCGGAGTTCCTAACCAGCACGTCGATTTCATCAAGCAAGAGAGCAACCAAGCATCTCTGTTCGTGACACGAGTGCACGACTATCTTTCGATGTCACGTACCTGAACATACAAATCGAGGCAAAGACCGGACGGTGCGAGTGAATCAGACAAGAGGAGGGAGAGTATGAGTCAACCACAACGGGCCAGCATTCTGAGCATCTTGTTTATGGGGCTAATCTTGACCGGTCAGGTCGCATTGGCACACACCGGCACAGCCACTCAACCAATCCAGAATGACCATCGCAGCGGGCCGCAACCAGTAACCGCATCACTACTCAATCTGCCCATCCAGTTCGAAGCGAACCAGGGCCAGGTCGATCAACAGGTCAAGTTTCTCGCGCGTGGCAAGGGCTACAATCTCTTTCTGACTCCAACTGAATCGGTGATGGTGCTCACCGGGCGTGATGCGTCACGCGTAACGGGTGACACGGGATCGGATCCGACGGATGCCCTAGGCCATGAGCCCCAGGCGTACAAGCACAGCGTGGTGCGGATGAAGCTCGAAGGGGCCAATCCCTCACCGGCCATTGATGGGATGGAACAGCTGCCTGGCATCGTGAACTACTTTATCGGCAACGATCCCGCCAAATGGCGCACAAAGATTCCCACCTATGCAAAGGTCCACTACAAAGAGGCCTATCCGGGAATCGACCTGGCCTACTACGGAAACCAGGGCAAGCTGGAATATGACTTCATCGTCTCGCCTGGAGCCGATCCGAACCAGATCAAGCTGACCTTCGAGGGCGCGTCGGACATCACAGTGGCCGACAGCGGCGATCTGGTGCTGACCACGGCGCTCGGCGACGTGCGGGTCCAGAAACCGATTGTCTATCAATTGGAGAAAGATGGGCACAAAACACTGGTGGCTGGGAACTATATTATCGACATGGCATCAGATCGCTCGCAGATAGCCTCCAGTCATTTGCTGACACATCGTGTCGGCATCCAATTGGCGGCCTATGATCATAAACGACCGGTAGTGATTGATCCAGTGCTGCTTTATTCGACCTATCTTGGTGGTGGTGCCGGTGAATTGGCACCCGGAGACGGTGCAGCAGGAATTGCGGTGGATGCTAGTGAAAATGTGTATATTGCTGCAGGGACAAATACCACAGATTGGCCTGGAGCAACTGGCAGCGGAATACAGCACACGCTAGGCGGTGGGGGCGATGCCGTTGTTACAAAGCTGAATCCGACAGGATCGGCGATTGTGTATTCCACCTATTTGGGTGGAACTGGGAATGATGGTGCTCGGAGTATAGCCGTGGACAACTCGGGCAATGCCTATGTGGTGGGCCAAGCAAACTCCGTAAACTTTCCAGTAACCGCAGGCAGCTTTCAGCAAAGCAAGGGTGGTGGAGCTTTTGACGCATTTGTAACCAAAATTAATCCATCTGGAACAGCTCTTATCTACTCCTCATTCCTTGGTGGCAGCAGTGATGAAAACGCAAATGGACGAGGATCTTCGAGTATCGCTGTCGATGCATCGGGCAATGCGTATGTCACCGGGGTCACCTTTTCAACAAATTTCCCGGGCGCGTCGACGAGTGGAATACAACCAACCTTAGGTGGCGTCTCAGATGGGTTTCTTGTCAAAATTAACCCAAGTGGCTCTGCGCTCCTCTATTCAACGTACTTGGGAGGGGGGGGAAGTGATGAGGCATCCTCTGTCGCCATTGACGGGATTGGGAACGCATACGTAGCAGGGTTTACTAATTCTTCAAACTTCCCAGGGACAAGCTCAAGCGTAGTTCAACCCACCTTTGGTGGCGGATTTGATGGGTTCGTTCTCCGCATAAATCCACTCGGAACAGTCAGAGACTTTGCAACCTATCTAGGTGGTAGCGCAGACGATCGTATTATAAGCATTGCCGTCGATAATACAGGCAATATGTACGTGACTGGGAGTACTGCGTCGTCAAATTTTCCTGGCACAGCCAGTAGTCCTATCCAGCCAACCTTCGGTGGTGGCATCAATGTTTTCATTACCAAGTTGGCTCCAGGACTTTCAGGAATAGTATATTCCTCTTATCTCGGCGGGTCCCCCAACGGTCAAGGTGCCAGTATTGCAGTAGATAGTGCAGGAAACGCTTTGGTTGCTGGATTTGGTGGAGTAATTTCCATTACTCCAGGCGCAATTCAGTCTACTCCAGGAGGAAATCAGGACGCCACTCTAGTCAAAGTGAATCCGTCTGGAACAAGTATTACTTACTCGACTTATCTCGGTGGACTCAGTGGAGATGGTGCGAAAGGGATAGTTGTAAGCCAGACTGGCACAACAGCTTACCTTGGGGGTACGACATGCTCGACCAATTTCCCAATGATGAATCCGTTGCAGTCGTCGCTCGCGGGCTTGTGCGATATCTTTGTTGCAAAAATAGGATTACGGCCAACAGCCAATGCCGGCCCCGATCAATCGGTATCGATGGGCACGGTAGTGACGCTGGACGGAAGTGGATCAACCGGCGGAACCTTGACGTATAACTGGACCCAAGTTCCCGGGGGACCGACCGTGGTGCTCAGTGGAGCCTCCGCCACCCATCCGACGTTTACGGCGCCGAACGTGCCCGTTGCTGGAGCGACCATCACCTTTCAGCTGGACGTCTGCGAAGGGACCAGTAGCAATTGCGGTGATCCCGATACGGTCAATGTCCATATCATGAACGTCAATCGTCCTCCAGTGGCCGAGGCGGGGCTGGATCAAACGGTGCAAGAAGGCAGTCCGGTCTTACTCAATGGGAGTGCCAGTTACGATCCGGATGTTGAATCCATCACCTATACCTGGCTCCAGGTCTTTGGGCCGACGGTGACGCTGGCCTATCCGAATAGCGCTACACCGAATTTCACAGCGCCTCCTGTTGGGGCCAGTGGAGGACAGGTAGATTTCGAGCTCATTGTCACCGATACGCGGGGCTCGAATCACGCTGATTATGTCTCGGTCTTCATTTCGAACGTGAATCAGCCACCGGTCAGCAACGCCGGCCTGGATCAAACCCGAAACGAGAACACGCTCGTGACGTTGGACGGAAGCAACAGCACAGACCCCGATCTGGATACTCTCCACTTCACTTGGAACCAGACCGGTGGGCCAACCGTGACACTCACGGGAGCGAACACGCCGAGTCCAACCTTTACCGCCCCGAATATCGGCCCTGGTGGGGCGCTGTTGACTTTCCAACTCGTGGTCACCGATGGACAAGCGAGCGGTGGGGCCGATACCGTGCAGGTCGCGGTCCAAGATGTCAATGATCCACCGGTCTGTACCTTAGCGCAGCCTAGTGTGGCGGTGCTCTGGCCACCGAACCATACGATGGTGGAGGTGAGCATTCTGGGCGTCACAGATCCGAACAACAGCGCCGTCACGATTTCCTATCCTCACGTAACTCAGGATGAACCGATCAACGGCTTGGGCGATGGGGACACGGGGCCGGATGCCTTCGAGTCGGGCAACAATATCCTGCTGCGGGCAGAGCGGGCTGGTTCGGGAAACGGGCGGGTCTATGCGGTGCAATTCCGTGCGACAGATCCAGACGGAGCCAGCTGTACCGGCACAGTCAAAGTCTCTGTACCAAAGAGCATCAAGGACACCGCCGTGGACAGTGGTCAGACCTACAATTCCTTTGGGCCATAGCATGGCCCAGTGAGAATCCGGGGCCGGCTCACCTGAGCCGGCCCCACAGTTCACCTATGGCTCCATTCATCTCACTCAAATGCATTGGTATGAAGCAACCGGGATAGGCCGGAAAGAATATACGATCAAGTGACTGCGTTAAGAACCCCCCGGACATGTCCGGGGGGTCGGATTGTGTATCGTAAGCGCCGGTAGAATCCTAGAGGCACGTGTCCTCAAGGCGGACAACTTAATTTGTCTGAGCCGTCGAGCGGCTCACGTATTTATGAAGGATACTGGCGATCAGGCTTTGATACGGCAGGCCTTCCTCTGCGGCTCGCCGCTTCAGCATTTCCAGATCTGCAGTCGATAATCGAATATTGATCCTGGCGTCCTTGCGTGTATAGCGTTGGGCCGCCTCCATCGCTTCCCGTCTGACCCTGTCCTGCTGCTTGACCGGTCTGAAGGCGCCTCGTTCGTACTCAGCAATCAACTGTCCTTCCTCTTTATCCAGCACAGCTTTCTTCTTCATGACGTCCTTCCTTTCATGCGGTTTCTGGTGGCCTTTCGGCTCGGATAGATCGTCTTTAAAAACAGGGTCTGGTCTACTCTCACGACCGGGACAACGTACACATATCCATTCACATCGACTTCATAGAGCAGCTGGTTGGGATAGCGCTTACGGTCGTGGTGCTCCAGCACCTGAATGAGATAGCCATCTTCGATCAGCGCGATGATCTGTTCGAAACTGACCCCTCGCTCACGAATGAGCCAGGCATTCTTATTCGGATCGAAGGCATAGTCCCATTCATGCATAAGGCATGCTATGACGGTGTATGCCTATTGTCAACATTGAGCCAGTCCCGGACGTAGCCCACCCAAGACACACACTGTTCACACAGGGCCCTGGAGCAGGCCTTGTTCTATTATCTGCCCTCCTCGGAACGGCGTATAAGAGTGCATACCATGTCTAAAGGCCTGCCGCTCCACCCAAAAACTGCGGCTCGCAACAAGGTGCAAGTCCGCCATATCACTCTTGGGAGAGAACGGTTCCGTTACTTGCCGCAAGCCGCGATGAACTTCTAAAACTTTCTGGCGGTTTACCGCACGACGGATTCCCAACCTTCACCGGCACTTTCATCAGCACTGCACCAGGTCCATGATGGTGCAGACGCTGGACCAAGGAGTCCATTCCGCATTGGATTGGTATTCCAACAATCTACCGGCCAGCGGCATATCCGGCTCATACTTTCAGAAATGTCGTGCTTCGAGAGCCGCCCATGGCGACTTTCAAATTGCATTTGGCTTCCTTCCCGAGCCATACGCTATCTTCCATTGTGACAAGAATGGGATGGCAGATTGCGTTCTACTACCAGTTTTTCCAATCCTGCCCGTTGACACATTCCCTTTGGCGCAGTAGCCTATTCTCATGTCATTCCCGAACCGCACAAGGTGAATGGAAAGGAAGAGCTACGATGACCTCTCGATGGAGCGCGCTGTGTCTGTGTCTCGTTGCCGCAGGTTGCGGCGGCACCCGGGCTGAAATCAAGGAAGACCGCCTGACGGTCGGGAAGGTGCAGGGCGAAATCAAAGTCGGCATGTCCGCCGCCCAGGTGGCCGAGCTCCTGGGAAGCCCCAATATCGTGACCACCGACGACAAACGCCGCGAGGTCTGGATCTATGACAAGGTGTCGACCGATCGCGTGGATACGTCCAGCTCATCCTTTGCCGGCCTCATTATTCTTGGCGCCGCATCCCGCGACAGTTCCAGCTCACAGCGCCAACGGACCTTAACGATCATCATCAAATACGACGAAGAGAAGAAAGTCCACGACTTTGCCTATAACTCCACACAGTTCTAACATGCCCCGATCTGTCACTCGGCGGACGCTTATAACGGTGGCATACCTGGCCCTATCGAGCCTGTTCATCGGGTGTGTGGCGCACACGCAACCGGCTGAACTGTTTCAGCTGGAACCGGAGAGCGCCGCCCATCGGGCCATGCAAACCCGCCTGTTCGAAACCAAGGATGGAACGGAGCTCCTGTCCGCTTCAGCCGCAGTTCTCCAAGACCTGGGTTTCCAGGTCGAGGAAAGCGTGCGTGAAGTCGGATTCTTGCGGGCGACGAAAGAACGGAGCGCTCGAGAGTACGGCCAGGACATCACCCGCTTTGTCGTCTTTCTTCTGAGCACGCCGCTGGTGCTGGTCCAACAGCCTCCGATCGTCATGCCCGTCGATCTGCATCAAAAGATCGCCGCCACACTGGTCACCAGGCCGGTCAATCCGGAAGCCACGCGACAGGAAGTCAGGGTCGTGTTCTACCGGGTCGTGTGGAAAGGAGGGGGGTCGTCCGGCCAACAGGGCATTCCGCCAGGAGAACAACGGATGGAAATGCTGCGGGACCCTGTCATGTACCAAACCTTCTTCGCAAAACTGTCGAAAGCCGTGTTTCTCGAACCCTTCGCACTCTGAACATGAGGTACTGATGAAGCTGGAGAACCTGGCAGGAATCCTTGTGTTTGCCGTCCTGGTCATCATGCATGGCTGTGCCGCGCCGCAACCCAGTCCCGATCTGTTGGCGCCGACGGAGGCACAGATGAAGATTCGGAGCGTCCAAACGCGGTCCTTCGAGATCAAGGATCGTCAACTGGCCATACGCGGCGTCATTGCAGCGCTCCAGGACCTCGGATTCATCATCGAACGAGCCAACGAGCCTCTGGGGTTGGTGACGGCGGCACGGTTCGCCGAGCCGAACTTCTATGATGTCGTCGGAGTGACCGTCACGGTGCGCTCCGAAGCCGATGGTCGTATGATGATTCGCGCCAACGCCATCTACAACAACAAACCCATCGAAGATCCCAAGGTCTACCAGAACTTCTTCGCCACACTGGAACGCTCTCTCTTCGTGACCAAGAGTTAATGGACATGGTCACCCACCAGAGTAACTGTGGAAAATCCCATCCGGCTTTTCCATGGCTAGGCCGGCTGCACCGCTGGCTGTTCGTTGGTCTCTGCCTGTTGCTGCAGGGATGTCCCACGCCCTACGAACTCCGGCATGTTAACCAATGGGACTCGCGTGAGCAGATCTGGCTTTCGGAAGAAAGCCAAGTCAAGATTCGCACTGCGCAGTCGCGTGTGTTCGATACATCGGATCGGCGTCAGATGCTGGCGACGATCGTATCTGCCCTCCAGGACTTGGACTTCAAAGTGGAAATGCTTGATGAAGACCTGGGCCTCGTCTCCGGCAAGAAATATGTCGAGAATGAGGCAATCTATGGCCTCGACTTGACTTACCTGCTCTATCAACCCGACACCTTACTGGTGCTCAACCGTCATGACCGGACGTGGGGTCCCTTTAGTCACCGCAGTAATCTGGTCCGCTTGACCGTTACCGTCCGCAAGCGCAACGAGATGCAACTTGTGGTACGAGCCAGTGCTCAGTTTTACCTTCGTGCCGTCGAGGATCCCACGCCCTACCAGCAGTTCTTTCGCACGCTGGAGCAAGCCGTCTTCCTGGAAGGTCATTCTGTGGAGTAGCCCGGGTGAGGTTTCAAGACCCCGCCGGTTCACGCACACTTCTCCAGCATCCTACGCAGCCATCGTGTAGGGCTGAACCATTGTCAGAGCCTCTTGCAGCTGGGCCCGAACTGCGGCAAGGAGTGTCGGGAGATCGGCAGGCACAAACCCTGTGGCCGTGATGGCTTGTGGACTGAACGGCGCGATTGCGGAGCGCCGACTGGAATCCATTTCTTCATAATCAGCAGCCACACCGGCCAGGTGGACAATAGATGCCACCAGGATGAATTCACCGGCATCCTTTGGGCTCAGTTGGCAACGGATCGCCTGTTCGATCTGGACAGGCAAACCCCATGATCGGATGAGTTCCGCGCCGACTTCAGCAAAGTCGCATCCGATATTGGACTGTTCTACTTCGGCCAGGGATGCTTCCAGATACCCCGCTTCGATCAACGCCGACTGGGCCCGCTGTGGAACAGTCTGGTAAAGGACCAAGTGACCGATGTCGCGCAACAGGCCGGCGACGTAGGATTGTTCATGGCTATCGACACCACAGGACTTCGCAATGGCTCGCGCCAGGAGGGCGCAGAAGACACTCTTTCGCCAGAATTTTGACAGATCCATGAGATGAACCGGCAACCCCGCGAAGGTTTGACCGACGGTCGTGGTCGCGATGACATCGGTGATGCCTTGCTTCCCAAGGAGTTGGACCGCATGGGTCACGGTGTCAACCCCTCTGGATGGTCCATTCGGGAGATTATTGGCCATGCGAAGCAGCCTCACGACGATACCCGGATCCAGCTGAAGAGCTTTGACTCGATCTTCCGACGTTGCGTTGGGATCCTCCACCACATCTCGCACTCGACAATACACTTCCGGCAATGTCGAGACTGCGGCGCACGCTTGGACCAATTCACTCGCCAATGGCATGGTCGAGCCCCTCCTTCCTACCTGTCGATACAGACCGGCTCTCCACTTTCTCTATCGGCTGGGAATGGGAAAAACTATCGCGGAAGCAGGCTATGGAACTGCGTACGTCCTGCCATCGTCATGAATTTTAGCTCTAAAATGGTTGAATCGACTATCAGATTGCCGTTCCCTGCATACGGCCATGCCAGTCGGAAGGGCGGATCATCACATGATTCCGGATGGCTTGTGCGGCATCTGACTTCGATCGATCATACCCTCAAGGTTGGCGTGCGTCTCACCGATAGGGTATCTGATCTCCCATTGGAACCTTCTATGTCTTCCTCAATTACGGCCACGGAATCGGCCCTCATCGACTCGATCCGCCCGCGGCTCCATCCGAAGCTCAAGCCGCTGTTCGATGAATCCAGCCGTTGCTTGCCGATCCTCCAATCTACCTGCCAGCAAATCCTGGATGATGCAGGCCAACAGTCCACTCCCGACAATCTGCTCCACGTGATCAGCCGGGACCATGGGCTCACCTGCAAAGTCCTGCAAGTGGCAAATAGTATCGCCTATAGCCCGCAACAGACGATCAGCGCCATTCCCCACGCCGTGAGTTGGCTCGGACTCGATACCGTTCGCGCTCTCGTCGCTGCCGCGCATCTGGTCGAGCAATTGCAGCATTGGCCGGCCCGTCAGCAGGAACTCCGAAATTTGATCGCCAAATCCCTGGTCTCCGCCACCTACGCCAATGAGTTCGGAGCCGCGATCAACTACCCGCAGCCCGGTCAGTTGTTTACCGCGGCACTCCTGTACGCGATCGGGGACCTTGCCATCGCCTATCAGGATCCGGATCTCTTTGAATCGCTCCAGGCCATTTCCCGGAACACCAAACACCGCGCCGACCGTGTCAGTCAAGAGACCAGGCTCATCGGAGTTCCCCGGCTGTCGTTAGCCCGAGCCTTGGCAAGACTGTGGAAACTCCCGGACAATCTCGTGGACCTCTTCGACAGTGCCGGAGAATTGCAGGCTGGACATTGGCAGAGCGCTCCACAGACCTATCGAGGTCTCGTAGTTGGCTCGATCCAACTGGTTGACGTCATGACGGGCTCAGGGTCCGCTACTGCCGTCGAAGAAGCGAAGCGGACGCTCCGGCTCGGAAGCGGATTGTCTTCAGCCCGGTTTGCAGATGTGATGGTCCAGGCTATGGACCGGGGGCTCCAGCTGACCCGATCCATGGGACTGGTGGTCGATCAGTTTTGCGACTCATCGGCCACGTCGAACGGACACTCCCTCACCGAACCGACTGCGCTCTCGTCCTCATCCGCCAACCCATCACGTCAAGACCAGGCATGCGCTCCGCAGAGGGGTTCTCCCGCGCGTGATGAGCCGGCGGCGCCCATTCGAAGCAACCCGCTCAAAACACTGCAGGCTTTTCAGGACTCGTTGCAGAGTGCGAAGGATCTGAACAGCCTCCTGGGAATATTTGTCCGATCGCTTCATCACGATGCAGGGCTGGATCGTGTCGGACTGGCATTGCTCAATCCAAGCGATAGTGATCTCCTGGTTGGAAGGCTGGCGCTCGGTGTTGCTCCCCCAGCCCCCTATCTCTCGTCTCTTTCTGGCTCTCTCAGCCGAGAACATCCCTTTTTCCTCTCGATTCTGAAACGGGTCGATCCACTCCTGGTTCCACGCTTTTCCGACCAGCCGGCTGGGACCATCAAGCAGGACTTTCTTGATGTCTGGCACCCCGCCTCGGCAATCCTCGCCCCGTTGCGAGTAGGGGTGAGACCCATCGGGCTTGTCTACTGTGACCGGATATCGAGCTGCCTGCCGGTGCAGGCTCAGGACTACCAGGCCTTTCAGTTATTCTTGAGCCAGACGACATTGGGAATGAATCGCTTAGCCGGCATACTCTAACCTCACGGCCGACACACGAATCGGGCACCACACTGTCGAACGGCTCCCTACTCATCCGGATTAGACAACAGGAAGGGCTCTCACAGAGACGCGTCGGTACTACCTGACAATCAGGATATGCAGATCGTGTCGGAGGGGGCTGAGGTTCGGCTCCCCGATAGATTGCGACACGGTTACACAGCGACGGCCTGGGGGTAGACAAGCGCAAGCATATCGCCCAACTGGGCCTGCGCATACGCCATCAGCTCCGGAAGATTGGCCAACACAAAACCTGTCGTGTGCAAGGCCTGCGGATCAAACGGCACTTCAGTGGGGCGCTGCTTCGAGTCATGCTCCACACAGTCGACAACCGCTCCAGCCAGATGGACGATGGACGCATGCAGGATATAGTCACCGGCCTCGCTTGGGCTCAGCTGATGACGGATAGCCTGTTCAATTTGTGCAGGCAGCCCCCAGGATCGGACAAGTTCGGCTCCGACTTCTGCAAAATCACACCCAATGTTGGACCGCTCCACCTCAGCAAGGGACACGTCAAGATGGCCCGCCTCAATGAGCGCGGACTGTGCCCGCTGCGGGGCATATTGATAGAGCACAAAGTGACCGAGGTCTCTCAGCAGGCCTTCCACGAAGTGGCGCTCGCTGTCCTTAATGCCGCAAGACTTGGCGATCTTTCCGGCCAGCAACGCGCAGAGCACACTTCGATGCCAGAACTTTGATACATCCATCAGTTGAATCGGGACTCCGGCAAAGGTCTTGCCGACCGTCGTCGCCGTGACAAGATCAGTAATGGCTTGTGTCCCGAGAAGACTGACGGCACGAGAAATCGTCTCGACCTGTTTCGGAAACCCATACACGGGGCTATTGACGATGCGGAGGAGTCTGGCCGAGATGGCTGGATCCAGCTTGAGAACATCGGCAAGATCCCCCATGGTCGAATTGGAATCATCGACCACCTCCCGTACACGGAAGTAGATCTCCGGCAATGTAAAAATGGAGGTGCAGGACTGCACCAGTTCTTGTGCCGATGGCATGATGGCGATTCCTCGTCGTCGGGCGCCTCGCTGCCTCTACAGCTGGGCCTTCACTGTCTCTATCGGCTATGAACGGACAGAACTGTAGCAGTCAACTGACCAGGACCTTGTTCAGAACGCCGGGGTTGGGGACAAACTGAGACCGGCTTCTGCGACAGCCGGCTGACCCCAGGAGCAGCACGTCCATCCAATTCTGCTCTTCGCGGGTTATAAGTTTAGGGTTTTACCCCCTGGGCTCGCTTTTCTTCCAGCTCAGCCCATCTGGCATAGAGCCGTTCGACATCCTCCTGTGCCGCATGGAGCGTTGCATATCGTGCCTGCAATTCGGTCGAGGACGAGGCGACGGCCGGATCATTGGCCGCAACTTGAGCGACCGTCACCTGCCCTTCAGCCTCCAGAATTGCTGTTTCAATCTGATCCCATTCCTTTTGTTCTTTGTATGACAACCCTTTTCGTTTGTTTCCCCCTCCGGGTGTCAGACGCTCCTCTGATCTCTGCGATTTGACGTCTTCCTTCTCGTTTCTCCTCTGCGCCGACTCCCATTGGGCATAATCGGCAAACCATTCGGCACGCCCCGTTCCATCCAATGCCAGCAGCCTGGTGGAAACACGGTCCAGCAGCCATCGGTCGTGTGTCACGAGAACAAGTGCCCCGGTGAATTCCAGCAGACTGTCTTCCAACACATCGAGCGTGGGAATATCCAGGTCGTTGGTCGGCTCATCAAGGATCAAGAGATCCGCAGGCTGAAGCATCAGTCGGGCAATCAACAATCTGGCCTGTTCCCCACCGGAGAGGCGAGAAACCGGAAGATCCAGTTGTTCCGGGCGGAACAGAAAACGCTTGGCCCATGAGACCAGATGGACGGACCGGTCCTGATACACCACCCCATCGCCGCCGGCCGGCGCAAGGGCTCGCCGTAATGAGGCCTGCTGATCCAGCGACTCTCGATGTTGCTCGAAGGTGACAATACGCAACCGATCGGCACGAGTGATCGTGCCGGCATCGGGCATCAAGGTGCCGGCCAACAGTTTGAGCAGCGTGGACTTGCCGCTCCCATTCGGTCCGAGCAACCCAATCCGCTCGCCAGGCCCGACTTGCAGATCAAGATTGCCTACAATCGGTTGCGCGTCCAGCGTCTTCGCCAGACCGATCACCTCGACCAGTTTCTTGGACCGCCGTCCTGAGGCGGTGAAGTCGATCCCGGCCGACGCCTTGGATTGCCGCGACTCCATATCAGTTAATTCGCTGATCATCCGACCGGCCTGGTCAATCCGAGCCTTGGCTTTGGTCGTCCTTGCTTTGGGGCCTCTCCGCAGCCATTCCACCTCCCGCCGAACTCTATTGGCCAACGAGGCCTGATAGTCGGCCTGCGCTTGGAGTGCCGCGTCACGCTGCTCCAGGAACTCGCTGTATCGCCCCCGCGCCTCAAAGAGGCCATTGGGATACTGGCGATTCAATTCCCAAATCCGGGTGGTAACCGCTTCCAAGAAACGCCGGTCGTGACTGATCACGATGAAGGCACGGGGCTCGGCTTTTAGAAGGCCTTCGAGCCAGAGAATGCCCTCGACGTCCAGATGGTTGGTCGGCTCATCCAGGAGCAGTACATCCGGCTCCAACATCAGCGACCGGACAATCGCCAGTCGCTTCTTCCATCCACCGGATAACGTCGAGACCACTTGATCAGTACGGACAAACCCGCCGAGGCCCATGGCTCTGGCGATGCGCCCGCCCTGCTCATGGGGGTCCATCCCCTCGTCGAAAAGTACTTGAGCCAGCGCATCGTCGACTGAGTGCTGTTCGGCAAACGACGGTTCCTGCGGCACATAGCCGATCCTGAGCTGTCGACGCACAGAACGAGTACCGCTGTCTGGTGCCTCACATCCAGCGAGAATTTTGAGCAACGTCGATTTCCCAGACCCGTTCGGCCCGATGAGGCCGACATGATCCCCTTCGCTCAATCCGAGCGAGAGGTCGGTGAACAACGGTTTCACCCCATAACTTTTCCCAAGAGACTCACAACTCAGAAGGATGGCAGGCGGCATAATTAGCGATGGCCCATTTCTATGGTGATCCTGTTAGCCCCGCGCTGGCGCCTTTCCGAAGACATGGTCAACAACCCGCTTGACCAGGCTGACGCACTGCAGGATGGCCTTGCAACCGGACTGGATGGTTAGGACGGTTTCAACTCTTCAAAGGCTCGGAGGAGATCGGACACAGCAAGTACACCGATAATGGTGGCATCAGCCGTCACGGGAAGATGTCGGATCCCCTGTTTCTTCATGAGTGCCCTTGCTTCGGACAAGGACTCATCCTCTTCAATCGTGACGATGGAGCGGCTCATGCAGGTTGCCACTGTCGTCGTGTTCGGATCAAGCCCTTTGGCGACCGCCTTCCTCGTCAGATCTGAATCAGTCACAATGCCGATATACCGTGAGCCATCGTCCACAATGAGCGACCCCACCTTGTACTTCTGCAACAGCTGCCCTGCTTGTTTGATCGTGGCGTCTTTATGGATACTCCGTACCTCATGCGACATATAGTCGGCGACGAGCCCCTGGTCAAGTCCCTTGCCCTTCCTTGTCGCCTGCAGGCGGCGACGCAGCTCAAGATCCGCCAAACAACTTTCCAGCACTTGCCGACGCTGGTGGAGGCTTTCACGCTCTATATTGTGCGTCCCGCTCTCCTGCGCTTCTTCCGGCAAGAGTGCCGACTCACCGGACTTTGCAAAGAAGTAGGCTTCGGATTCATCTGATGCCGCACCGAACACCTGCCCGATCAGCTCTTCAGCCGACTCATCAAACTCCTCTAGAGACAGTGAGGTCCGTTTGCGTGAAAGGAAGGGCTGAAATTTTACGAGCTGCTGTTTAAACCGATCGACATACCGATCGAGAATATCACTCCGGGTCAACCCTGTACGGACTCGTTTCGGCATCGGCGCCCTCCTCTGTTGTGAGCGAGAGAATACCCTATGCGATGACGCTGCTCAAGCTATCCCTGATGCAGGAAGAAGCCCAGCGGCGGATCCCACAAATTCCCGCTTGATTTTTCTGCCCGGGACCCCGTATGTCCATCCCGTCCACTATTCACGTAACCAGGCGTTCGATGTCAAACCGGATCGCTCCCAATACATTAAGCCTTCTATCCGTCGTGCTGATTGTCTGGGCCAGCCCAGTTTTTGCGGGATGGATTGCGCTCGAGAAGCAGTACCAGCCGGCCGGGATTGAGACGATCTATGTTGATCCCGAACAGATTCAGCAAACAGGCACTCGCGCGACCCTTTGGCAGCTCACGGATCTCAAGTGGAACAGCACCACCCGCTTCCTCTCGTTGAAAACACACAAGGAATTCGACTGTGCGAACTCGCGAGTACGAACACTCCAAGTGATCGAGTTTTCCCGCCAGATGGGTACTGGCCGGTCACGCTCTGGCTACATTGAAAATGGCAACTGGCAGGCGATCGGCACCCAGGGTGTTGATCGCGCACTTTCGAAGGCGGCCTGCGGGAAGCCTTGATGCGTGATCGCCCCAGGCTTCCCGCCCATGCCGATGATTGACGGGTACTAGACGTCGTAATACATGAAAAACTCGTACGGATGCGGGCGCAGGCGCATCGGATCAATTTCTTTGTTCCGCTTATAGCCGATCCAGGCTTCGATCAGATCTTCCGTAAACACCTCTCCCTTGAGGAGGAACTGATGGTCTCGCTCCAAACTGTTGATGGCATCATCCAAGCTTCCGGGCATGGTGGGAATGCTGGCCGCTTCCTTCGGATCGAGATCGTACAGGTCTTTCTCTGCCGGCTCGCCTGGGTTGATCTTGTTCTGAATCCCATCAAGCCCCGCCATGAGCATCGCTGAAAATGCCAAATAGGGATTGCAGGATGGATCTGGAAATCGCACTTCGATTCGCTTCGCCTTGGGGCTCGGCGAATACATGGGAATACGGACGCCTGCAGATCGGTTCCGACTGGAGTAGGCCAACAGCACTGGCGCTTCGAAGCCCGGGGTAATGCGCTTGTAGGAGTTTGTCGTCGGATTCGTAAAGGCCGCCAGGGCCGGCGCGTGCTTGAGAATCCCGCCGATATAATACAGGCAGAGCTGCGAAATTCCTGCGTAGTCTTTCCCGGCAAAGAGAGGCTTCCCCTCCTTCCAAATGCTCTGGTGCGTGTGCATCCCAGATCCTGCATCGCCGAAAAGCGGCTTGGGCATGAAGGTCACCGTCTTTCCATGCCGACGAGCCACATTCTTGACGATGTACTTGTACATCATCATCTTGTCCGCCGTACGCAGGAGCGTATCAAATCGAATGTCGATCTCAGCCTGGCCGGCAGTGGCGGTCTCGTGGTGGTGCTTTTCCACCTCAATACCGATCTTTTCCATTTCCAGGACCATTTCACTCCGGATATCTTGCTGGGTGTCGGCCGGCGCGACGGGGAAGTACCCTTGCTTATGTCGGAGCTTTCCCCCGAGGTTGATTCCCTCTTGCCCCATGTTCCACGCGCCTTCTTCCGAATCGAGGTAATAGAAGCCGCTGTGGCTCGTCTGATCATAGCGCGCATGATCAAAAATAAAGAACTCTGCTTCCGGTCCCCAGAACGAGTTATCGCCGATCTTGGTGCTTTGGAGATAGCGTTCCGCCTTTTGTGCGATAAACCGCGGATCGCGCTCATAGTTTTCACGGGAAATCGGATCCACGACATTACCGGTCAAACTGAGCGTGGGCACAGCCGTAAACGGATCCAGGAAGGCCGTTGCCGGATCAGGGACCACCAGTAAATCGCTGTTGTTGATCGCCTTCCATCCACGAATCGACGATCCGTCAAGTCCGGATCCGTCCTTGAACAAGGTTTCCGTCAGTTCGCTCACAGGGATGGTCATATGCTGCCACACACCCGGCAGATCGATGAATTTCAAGTCCACCATCTGCACTCTGTGCTTCTTCGCGAACTCCAAGACCTCACGCACGTTCATTGCCATCCTCCTTTGGAGATCCTCAGCGATGACTGTTCACCACTCAAGTCTCGTTCCCCTCACAGGGCCAACTCTCCTGTTTCTCCAGTCCGAATCCGCACCACATCGCTTAGTTCTCGAACAAAAATCTTGCCATCCCCGATACTACCGGTCTTGGCCGCCGTCATGATAGCCTCAATGACTTGAGGAACTTGGGCATCGGTGACAGCGACTTCTATCTTGACCTTTGGGACAAACTCAATCGTATATTCTTGCCCACGATAGGTTTCCTTGTGCCCCTTCTGACGCCCAAACCCCTTGACTTCCGAAACGGTCATGCCCTGAACACCGATCTCCAAAAGCGCATCCTTGATCTCTTCCAACTTGAACGGCTTGACGATCGCCTCAACCAGCTTCATGTCAGCGCCCTCCTTCACCAGGCCAACTCACAACCCATACGAGGCACTGAAGGGAGCACCCTAGGAACACCCTCCGGCGAGCAGGAAGACTTGGGCTCTTGGCAGACCACCGCCCACCCACTCATCATGCCGTCCTTACTTTGGGGCGAATATAATAGCCTATCCATTGCTGTCGCTCAATGTAGAAATCACGAAGAGGCCGTCCAGGTGCTGGAACTCGGACTGCTGGGCCCAGGATCCCTCTGTGGGATAGAGCAACTCCACATTGAGCAGGAAACACTCGCCCCCATGAGCAGTACCCATGCATAAGCCACCGAAAACAGGAGGGGAGCCACTACAACCTCCGATATCCGTTGGTAATGGGCATCCGTCGATCCTTGCCGAGCGCGCGAGGCGTGATTTTGACGCCAATGGGCGCCTGATGGCGCTTGAATTCGCTGTGATCAACCATCTTGACAACCCGATCAACCGTGGCGCGATCGAATCCGGACTTGATGATTTCGTCAGGGGAACGATCCTCTTCAACATATGCCTGAAGAATCAGATCAAGGACAGAATAGGGGGGTAACGAATCTTCATCCTTTTGATCCGGCCGTAACTCGGCACTGGGAGGCCGATCCAGCGTCCGCTCCGGGATCACGGGCGAGGAGCCGAGGCCATTCCGAAACGTTGCCAGTGCGTAGACCATCGTCTTCGGCACATCCTTGATGACGGCGAAACCGCCGGCCATATCACCATAGAGCGTGGCATACCCCACACTTAACTCGCTTTTGTTCCCAGTCGTCAGTACGAGATCCCCGAACTTGTTCGATACTGCCATGAGAATGGTCCCGCGAATACGCGCCTGCAGATTTTCTTCCGTCGTATCGACCTGCCGGTCCCCAAACGTCGGGCCTAGCGCGCGACAAAATGATTCAAACGTAGGGGTAATCGATATTACACTTAAGTCAATACCCAGACGTCGCACAAGCTCAGACACATCCGCTTCACTTTCCTGTGATGTGTAGGGAGACGGTAGAAAGATCCCCCGCACTCGATCAGCTCCGAGTGCATCCACCGCGACCACCGCCGTTAACGCTGAATCAACCCCACCACTCAATCCAAGCGCCACCCGCGCAAAGCCATTCTTCTTCACATAATCCTTGACCGCCAGCACCAAGGCCCGATAGATCTCTTCAATTTCCTCAATCGGTTCGGTCACGGTCGATCCGATCGGAGGCCGCATCTTCTCCATGACCGGCATTTTCACCGAATAGCGATCAAGATCGGCACCGATGGTCTCGGCCATCCGAGTCTTCCGCCTCTGAGTCCGGCGTCCAGACGGAACCGCATCCACGCCTACATCAGCCACCACCAACTCTTCTTGAAACGCACCACCGCGAGCCAGCACTCCACCGGCTCTATCAAGGATCACGCTGTTCCCATCAAACACCAACTCATCCTGACCACCGACCATGTTGGTATATGTGACAATCACTTTATTTTCTCGTGCGCGAGCCGCCAAGGACCGCTCTCTCAAACGGCTTTTCCCACGATGGAAGGGCGACGCATTGATGTTGACGATGACATCAGCCCCCCCGTCGGCTTGCCTGCGGATGAGCCCGTTTGAACATTCCAGATCTTCACAGAGCGTCACACCGATCCGTACCCCATGAACACGGAGTAGCGGGAGTCGTTGCCCAAGCTGAAAATATCGACCTTCGTCGAAAACCCCATGGTTCACCAGAGACCGCTTGTGATAGTTCCCGAGCAACCTGCGATCAGCAATCAACGCCGCCGCGTTATAGAGCACGGGTCCGCCTGCTTCGCTGTTCAGGACCCTTGGGTTGCGCTTCACATCTTGCCCCACATAGCCCACGATGGCCACCAGCCCACGACAGGCCAGAATGATCTCTTGCAAGGCCCGTCTATTTTCACTCACAAACCATGGCTTCAGCAGAAGATCTTCCGGGGGGCATCCCGTAATCGCCAGTTCTGGAAACGCCACAAGGTCGACCTTGGCTCTTCTTGCCTCACGAACCCAACTCAGAATCTGACAAACATTCCCGTTCAGATCCCCAACCGTCGGATTCATCTGTGCGAGTGCGATTCGTAGGATCTTCATCACGCTCCAAGTCATGAAACACTGCTCGGGGATACTTCACTGACGGGTAAATGGGAAAAGTCCCCCACGGTCAGAGAGGCACTCAATCAGACCATCACGCAGAGCAAGTAGGGTGATCGAGTCGGCTCATGACTGAGCCACCCACTGATCAAAGACCTCTTTGCCCAGCGGAGCCATGCGAACCTCTCCAATACGTATCGGCCACACGCCAATCACCTGTCCGGCCGACACCTTTTTGTCGTGCAGCATGGCCTTCCAAATCTTTGTCGGCGTCGCGTGGGGCATACGGTCGCTTAGCCCTGCCCTGGTGACCATACGCCGAATGGCTTCGACTACCTTGTCGGTACAGAAACCTTGAAAACATGCAAGCTCAGCTTCCTGCACCAACCCGATACCGACGGCTTCCCCATGCACAAGTGATGTGTACCCTCCCAATGCTTCAAGCGCGTGTCCGATCGTATGGCCGTAGTTGAGAATTCTCCTCCGGTCGGATTCCCGCTCATCCGCCGCCACGACCTCGGCTTTGATCTCGCAAGACCGTTTCACCACGCTGGCCACGACCTGAGGGATTTGTTTTTGCAGCGCAGGCATCTTTCGCTCCAGATACGCAAAAAATGCTTCGTCTGCAATGATCCCATACTTAATGACCTCGGCAAGACCGGCGACCCACTCGCGCCTGGGCAACGTACGCAGGGTCAGCGGATCGATCCACACTGCATGCGGCTGATAGAACGAGCCTATCAGGTTCTTCCCTAGTTGATGATCGACACCGGTCTTTCCTCCGACGCTGGAATCCACTTGCGCCACAAGCGTCGTTGGCACTTGGATATATGGAATGCCACGTTGGTATATCGAGGCTGCAAACCCGGCTAGATCCCCGACCACCCCACCTCCCAATGCCAGAAGATGCGACGACCGTTCAAACCGGTGTCTGGCCAACACATTAAGAATGTGTTCCACTGTTTGTAACGTCTTGGACCGTTCCCCAGGCACAAGGATGATCGGGACGGGTTCAAGCCCGGACCGCTTCGCGGACTCGACAATCTTCTTCAGATAATGCTGCGCGACATTCCTGTCCGTGACAATTCCAATTTTCCCCTTCAGTCCGCAGCGCTTCATTTCCCTTCCAAGTTTCTCCAAAAGCCCAGCTCGGATAGCAATCTCGTAGCTCCTGTCAGCCAGAGAAACGGTAACGGTTGACCCAGAAGTCATATGGCACCCTCATCGAACGTCATACTCAGAAATCCCGTGGCGACGGACACCCCGGCAGACCGCGTCCGCTGTCAAACGAAGCGGCATGGTAACACAGCACCGGTGAACTAAAAAGACAGGCACAATCCCCACGGGCTACCGATCCATAGATGAAGAATTGTGATCTCGGTGTGTCAAACGCAAAGGCCTGCGGATGCGAGCTCGCATCCGCAGGCCTTTGCAGCTGAAGAGTATGAGGTCAGCGTCAAGTTTTAATGATGCTCGGAGTCAGGAAGATGAGCAACTCCTGCTTGGACACCGTCTCAGACTTATTCTTAAACAACCAACCCAACACCGGCATTCGGGACAGATAAGGAACCCCCTGCACGTTGTTCCCCTGCGTATCGACGAAGACACCCCCGATCACCATGGTCTCCCCGTCTCTGACGATCACCTGGGTCGTCGCTTCTCGCCGGTCAATGCTTGGGCCGGCAGGATTACTCCTCGCACCGACGGCATTGCGAGTCGCGCGGACACGCATTAGGATTCGCTTCGATTCTTCCTTTGGATCTCGCGAGGTGATTTGCGGGGTAACATTCAGCTCCAGATTTGCGTCGACAAACGTCGTTTGAGTCCCCTGCAATGACGTGGTTTGGAAGGGGATCGATTCCCCTTGGGAAATCTTGGCTTCTCGCTTATCCAGCGTCGTGATTTTTGGAGACGCTATGACCTTACTCAATCCCAGTAATTCCCCGGCCGATAACCGCATATCCAAAGCAAAATCTCCACCCAGCTTCCCAAAAGTCCATCCGATCGACGGAACGGCCGGCAACCCACCGACTTGAGCGGGTAAGTTGACCAAGAAGGTTCTATCGATCGTACTGCTCCCTGTTCCGGCAATCTGTCCAAACGGACCACTCAGGCTCGAGACGGCGAAGAAATCGGAGAGCGTGCGATTCCCTGCCTGGAATCCCCACTGAATCCCCAGCCCCCGAGCGTAGACCGTATCAGCCTGAACAATACGCGCTTCGATCTGAACCTGCGGCACCTCCAGATCAAGCCCTTCGACAAGCTGCCGAATGATTCCCAGTTTGGTTTCTGTATCCCGCACGATCAACGCATTACTCCCGGCATTGAACTGCATGAGCCCGCGTGGGCTCAAGTTTTGTCGCAGCGAGACCATCAGCTCTTGCGCCTGAAGGTTTCTGATATAAAAGACCCGGTCGACTAATTCTTCCGCCTTGGTCTTCGAGTCCTTCGCTCTTGCCTCTTCATCTTGTTGCTTGGCGATATTGGTCAATGAATCGACCCACACGATACTCCCCTGCCGAATCATGCCGAGTCCGTTCATCTTTAACAACATTTCCAACGCCTGGTCCCATGGCACGCTCACCAACTTCATGGTAACTTTTGACTTGACCCCTTCACCGACTACGATATTGAAGCCGCTGACCTCCGCAATCAATCGGAGAATATTGGTGATATCCGCCTGTTGAAAGTCGAGGGAAATACGCCGCCCCACATATCTGGTTTGTCCGACCACGAGATCATCGGACCGTTCGTCTTTTTCAGGAGAAACCGCTTCTCCTCCCATTTGCACTCGTTGTATTTTAAATTGAGCGTGCGTTGGGCTTATGATGCGCGCCGTTCGCTTCACTAAATGATCCGCCGGCTCATGCACGCCTTTACGATTTTTCAGAACAACGACCGACGGTCCTTTCTTCTCGAACGATCCCGCAACCATCGCATTAGCTCGCCGCTCACTCGGCTTCAAGGTAATGAACACCCTGTTTTCATCACGAGTCACAGAATAAATCGGACGTTCCGGCACATCGAACACCAGTCTCACCTTGTCGGCATGATGCCCCACTCGGATCTTCTTGAGAAGATAATGATCGGCCTGCACCACGGAACGCCGAAGAGTAGAGGACACAGCCGGAATATCAATAATCAGCCTCGACTCATCCAAGAAGTTGGTTTCGGGGAACAGTTGGCCATCCCCGGCAATGACAACCGTAACCAGGTCCGACTCCGGACGAATTTCGATCGACGTCAGGGTCTGCGCCAAATAGCGCGTAGACGAACTTTCAGCCAAGGTCACAGCCTTTGGCGTGACCCCGTTTATCTCGTCCGCCAGAGCAGGTATCTCCCCGGCCGCAATCCAGCCGGCAACAGCCAGCCCGCAGGGCACGAGAATATGTCTCGCCGTCAGGACACTATTGATGCCGGAGAATAATAGTTTCATTCTGAGCCCTCTTTGGGATGTAGGAGCTTCACGTGCTCCCGTTCCTGCTTCTTGCCGTACACATCCGTAAATCGCTCCTGAACGATGATTCCGCGCTCGGTGACCGCGCTGACGACCCCGTTGTTCTGACCCATCCGAGTACCTCGCCGAACGGTATACCCATGACCTTCAGGGGTCTGTACCATTGCCGTGTATCCGTAAGCCCCCCATACAATGGCGATCAGGTTCAGCTCCGTCAGTGTCACCCGTTGTAACGGGGGAAGCGTGCTGTCCGTTTTCCCCGCCTGAAGCTCCTGGATAATGGGGGCAAACGGATCACGACGACCGGAAGGGTCATATCCTAACCCCGACATCCCTTCGGCTAACGGCAATTGGGATGTGGCTTGAAGGTTTCCAGTCGGCGATATCGGCTCCATCGCGGAAGGAGCTGGATGAGAGATCTCGGGCACGGGGGACACCCTGAGCGCATCATGCCTCAATGGCGCTATCTGTCCAGGAATGGGAGAGGATTCGGCTTGGGCGTGTCCTCCTCCGCCCCAAACACCCCACCAACAAACCGCGCAGACTCCAGCCACCTGCGCATACCGCCGTGCTCTCTCCTGAGCCCGCTCGAATGCTATGACATGCATTGGTTCCGCATCCTTTACTTCCCAGCTTGCGCCACTTTAGGAGTCGGTACCGGCTGCGCTGTTCCGGAAACCGGTTTGTCCTGCGGAGCTGCGTAGGCGATGAGGTCAAACGTGGTCTGCGAAATAAATCGCCCCTGTTCCATTTTCGGAGACCCCATTTTCAACCCTGACACCGTGATGATTCTTGGTAGCCGATTGATCCGGTCAAAAAACAGCGCCGCAGTATGGTACACTCCCGCCACCTCTACATTGACCGGCATCTTGACAAACAATTTCGACGGATCTTCAGCCTGCGCTCCAGGCCGCCATAGCTTGATGTCTAGTCCGAGTCGGACTCCAAGATCAGAAACTTGCTTGAGCAACATGATGGCCTCTTCCTCGGGAGGAAGCCGCTCTTTCTTCTTGGCCAATTCGATTTCCAACTGCTTATTTGCCGCGACCAGCTCATCGAGATGTTTCACCTTGATCGTCAGCGTTTGAATCTCACTCTCCAGCTTGGTGTTCTCCGCCTCAAGGGCCGCGATACTTTGGGACTTGGGTTCCGCGATATAGAAATAGAAACCGGCAATCATGCCGCCGATCAGGAGCAGCAGAAGAGCCACCTTTTGCGAAGCAGGCACACTGCGGAGCGCATCAAGGTTAAGTTGAGGCAACGCCATATTTATCCCTTTAGGCGAAACGCCAACCGAAATTGATAGAGATTGATCTTATTCTCCACCGCGGCCTTACTTTCCTGCAGATTAATCCCTGTAAAATAATCCGTCCGGCGCAGGTTGTTCACAAATTCCACGACATCGTCGTTGGTTAACGCCTTTCCTTCCAACTCGACCGTTTCCGACGCGACACCAAGCTTGGTCAACCACACCTTGAGCGGTTCCAGGCTTTGACTGACATGGTCGAGCACCTTCACAGGCCCCATTCTTGACTGTTCCAGCTGATCAATGATTCGATTTTTGTCTTCAAGCAGTTTCTTTTTTTGTTCAAAATCCTGAACTTGTTTGACTTGTTCTTTCAGTTGAGCAACTTGTTTTCCCTTCGCCTGCTTCTCCTCTTGCTTGGCCTCCAGCTCACCATCCAACACGGCGGAATACCACCAACAACCGGCCAGCGTAATGACGACCATTCCCACCCCAAGTAATGCTTGGGCCCGTACATCGTACTGCGGTTTTGCTTGTCGTCCCTTGGATCCGCCGGGAAGGAGGTTAATCCGTATCATCGGTCACCCACCGCTCGTAAGGCCAGTCCAACACCGACAGCCGCCGATGGCGCGATCTCTGCAAGTAGATCAGGATCCATCTCACACCCGGTCGTATCGATCTCAGCAAAGGGATCCGCCACTTCGACCGGTACTTGCATACGATCGCTCAGTTGCTGGATCAGTCCTTTCGCCTTGGCGACACCTCCGCAGACCAACACCCGATTCAGATCGGCGTTCGCACTGGAGGTCTTGAAGTAATCCACCGTTCGAGCGATCTCAGAAGCGACTTCCGCATTGACACTGTCCAGGACGTTCCCCACCGATAGCCCGGTGGATTCGCCGCCTCCGTCTTTCTTCTTGCTCTCTTCCGCCTCTTCAAACGACAGCCCCATCTCGCGTTGAATCGCTTCGGTGTATCGGTTTCCTCCCAACGGGATATCGCGAGTAAAGAGAGAAAATCCCGCGCGTATGATATTCACGTTCATCACACTGGCACCTAGATTGACCAGCGCTGTCGTCTCTTCCTGAGCCAATGGATAGTTGATCCCATGCATGTTTTCGATCGCAAACGCATCGACATCCATGACCATCGGAACAAGCCCCGCGGTCTTCACCAGTTCAGTCAGCTCGTTGATTTTGTCTTTTTTTGCCGCAACGAGGATCACCGCCATATCACCTTGACCATCACCCGACGGATCCGGCGGCAAGACATGGAAATCAATATTGACTTCATTGATATCGAAGGGAATATATTGCTCGGCAGCCAACTTGACCTGGCCTTCAAGTTCTTCATCCGGCATCGGCGGGAGACTAATTTTCTTTACAATGACGGCATGACCCGAAATCGAGATGGCGACGTACTTATTCTTGACATTTGCTTCCGCGAATAGTTCCTGAATGGCCGAAACGACACGCCCCTCATCCATCACCGTCCCATCCACGATCACTTCGGGCTCAAGCGACTTCACCCCGAACTTCTGAAGCGAGTAGCGTCCCTTACTTTCCTTGAGTTGCGCAACCTTGATTGCGCTGGACCCAATATCAAGACCCACCAGCTGCCGGCGGGGAGTCAGCATCGAAATAATGTCCGTTTCAACGAGTTTTTTTAATGAACTCATCATACGTCACCTGAACTCTACACGACGCCCTTCCTGGCACAAATGACTTTCTCGATTTCATCCATATTCTTTGGTGTATAGAGTCGCCAATTCCTCCAGTCCCTCATCGGGCGCGCAATCACTCCATCTCGTTCCCATCGAAACAACGTGGCTTTGGAAATATCGAATAGCTGACACACCTGATTCGCCTTAATTCCTTCACTTCCATTATCTAATTTACGCTTTTTCACTTCAGTAATTGCACCCAATACTGTGCCCCTACCACTCCCAACGAGAAGTATAGTCAATATGCTCACTCTGTCAAGGAAACGGCTGGAAGTGACTTCCGGGGAGGAGACTATCCCGTGCAAACTGATGACGGCTTAGGCCTTATCGATATCTCTATGCTTGAGACCCACGTGGTAGCCCAACGCGGCAAGACGCTCACAGAGATGTCCGGCAATCACTACTGAACGATGTCGTCCGCCGGTGCATCCGATTGCAATGGTCAGATAGCTACGTCGTTCACGCTGATATAACGGCAGGAGAAACTTAAGAAGCCCTTCGACATGTTCCACAAGCGCACTTGCTTCGGAATCTGTCAACACGAACCTGCGGACCCGCTCATCTTTGCCAGACAGTGGCTTGAGGTCAGGCACAAAGAAAGGGTTTTTTAGAAAACGCACATCGAACAACAGATCAATGTCGTAAGGGACCCCGAATTTATACCCGAACGTCAAAAAGGAGATCGTGAGGCGTCGCTCGGAGGAATCCTGAAGAAACTCTTTCCCAAGCAGGTCACCCAGCTCATGTACCGTGAGATCCGATGTATCGATAATCCGATCCGCCTGTTGGCGTAACTCGGCGATGCGTTCCGTTTCAAATCGAATACCCTCGCCAACGGGTCGATGTGGCAAAAGTGGATGAGGTCTTCGAGACTCTGAAAATCGCCGGATGAGCACCTCCTCCCTGGCTTCAAGAAAAATTACCCGTACGGCATGGCCAAGAGTTTTGATCCGTTCCAGAATCCCTACAAAGTCTGCAAAGAAGCCCCGCTCTCTCACATCAACCCCAAGCGCGACATTTGCAATTTCACTATGTTGCTGGTGACAAAGATCAACGAAGGTTGGAAGGAGGGCAGGAGGAAGGTTATCGATGCAGAAGTACCCGGCGTCTTCGAAAGCTTTCAACGCATAGGATTTCCCGGAGCCGGACAATCCACTGATAATGACTAGATTGAGTCGCGCCATGTGACTCCGCTCATCTTCATGGATCCCTGATTGCCGACCACGAACGACGGCACTTCAACTCATCGTGCCGTGGAAGCAGGACCCAACCAACAAGTCATTCCACCCATAGCGCGTGAGGCAACTCAATGCATCCAAGCGGCCCAGAGGACAACCTCCGCAATAAAGAGGCCTCACGGAGCTACTTTTCGCTTCTTCGGCTTGTCTGGTTTGTGACTAACAAGGCGCTCCTTCAATTTACGAAACTGCGCGTCTACACGATCCACGAGTGCATCAATGGTGGCATACATCTCCGGCGTTGTGACCTTAGCCTGTACTCGCTTGCCGCTCACTATTCCGGTCACTTCCGCCTTATGTTGAAGCTTTTCAACTCCTAAGATGACTTGTAACGACCCAACCCTTAGCCCATAACGATCCAGCCGGCTAAATCGAGTGTCGACATAGCTTCTCAACGCTGGCGTCACGTCCATGTGGCGGCCTGTGATTTTCAATTTCATGCCTACCTCCCATCAATCCAGCCTGTTACGATGTCACGTCCATCAAAAAAACTGCTTCCGCTGGCTAGCCGACGCAATGTTCAATTCCGCTCGATATTTGGCCACCGTCCTCCTTGCAATGCGCACGCCCTGGCCAAAAAGCCTGGCTGCTATCTCTTCATCCTTTAATGGCCGCTTAGTATCCTCTTCCGCTACCAAGGTTTTGATCATATCTCGAACCGAGACCGAAGAGTGCATGCCGGACGGTTCGTCCGCCCGCTGGAGTCCGGCATTGAAGAAGAACTTGAGCTCCAACATGCCTTGGGGACAGTACATGTATTTATTGGCTGTCACGCGACTGATCGTGGACTCATGCATCCCAATATCCTCAGCCACCTGTTTTAAAACTAAGGGCTTTAGATACTGCACTCCGTGTTCAAAAAACTCCTCTTGAAACTTGACGATACTCGAAACCACTTTCACAATGGTTCTGTTACGCTGCTCGATACTTCGAATCACCCACTGCGCGGCCCTCATTTTTTCGTCCATATAGGCTTTTGTCTCAGGCGTGCCATTCTGCCCTGACGAAATGAGTTGCTTGTAATACGGACTGATTCTCATCCGTGGCAATCCGTCATCGTTTAACAGCACCACCCACTCCCCTTCATTCTTGACGACAAACACATCCGGCACGATGACGTAGTTTTGAGTATTAATGAATGGTCGCCCTGGTTTCGGCTCAAGCTCCCCAATAACCTTGGTTGCGTGAAAGACGTCCTCGACTGTCACGTTCAGCGCCTTCGCAACTTTTGCGTATTGTCTCCTTTCCAAATCTTTCAAGTGGTGGAGCACAATGGCTTCGATAACGGACCCCTTGAGTGCCCCGGGAGGCGCGCCAAGCGACCCGAATGGGTTACGACCTAAATGCCGCAATTGCAGAAGAAGACATTCCGGAAGATCCCTGGCCGCGACCCCGGTCGGATCAAAAGTCTGAACGTCTTTCAGGACTGACTCCGCCTCCGATTCTGTAAAGTCTGTTCCAGCGATCACCTCAGCCAAGGACATGCGCAGATAGCCGTCGTCATCTAGATTCCCAATGATCAAACGGCCGGCGGTCTTCTCTCGATCCGTAAGTGTCGATAACGACAACTGCCAGAGCAGATGTTCTTCCAGCGAAGTGGGCTTGGCCACCGTCTGCTCATAGGAAGGCAGGTCATCCTGCGTGGCAGCATATTCAGAATCCCCACCTCGCCGATCTCTGCCGATATACTCTTCCCAACCCGATGCGGAGAACTCTTCCGGTGCTCCTCGCTCTTCTCTCGATTCATCCTGAACGCTCTGTTCCTGCCCAGCCGGCATCACACCTTCTTCTGCCTTCCCTTCACTGACCGAGGATTCTCCCTCTTCGACATCGGATTGGACTTCGTCTAGCAGGGGATTCTCCAAGAGATGCTGCGTCAGGCTCTGTTGCAGTTCAAGGCGTGACAGTTGCAAAAGCTTAATCGCCTGTTGCAACTGTGGCGTCATGATGAGTTTTTGGCTGAGTTTGAGATCAAGACGAAGTTTCATGGTCGACCGTTCATGTTCCTACAACCGAAACTGTTCTCCAAGATACACCGCTCTGGCTGTTTCGCTCCGCACAATCACGTCAGGGGGGCCCGATTCTAGGATCACTCCTTCATTGATGATGTACGCTCGATCAACGATAGAGAGCGTTTCCTGGACATTATGATCAGTAATCAAGATGCCGATTCCTTTGACTTTAAGCCGCGTGATGATCTGCTGAATATCTGCCACCGCGATCGGATCAATTCCCGCAAATGGCTCATCCAGCAGCATAAAGGATGGGGTAGCCGCCAGAGCGCGCGTGATCTCCAGTCGCCGACGCTCTCCTCCGGAAAGGGCGTAGGCCATGCTCTTTCGAATGTGCTGGAGGTCCAATTCTTTAAGCAGTGCATCGACCCGTTGAGTTCTATCTTGACGAGCATATCCCAGCATTTCCAGAATGGCCAGAACATTATCTTCCACGGAGAGGCGACGAAACACCGACGACTCCTGCGGCAGGTACCCGATACCCTTCCGCGCGCGCCTATACATTGGAAGATTCGTGACGGATTCGCCCTTGAAGTTGATCTGTCCCTCATCCGGTTGACATAATCCGACCATCATGTCGAAAATAGTCGTCTTGCCGGCTCCGTTAGGCCCAAGGAGACCCACGACTTCACCGGCAAAGACTTCGATTGCCACGCCTTTCACGACCTTTCGGCCACGAAAGCTTTTCACGAGTCCATTCGCCTTTAGTGACGCACCGTCCCCTCGTCCCACGCTCTCCACCACTATCCTCGGGTCTTCCTCAATGCTTGGAGTCATTGTCCATTCTGCCCTTCGCCTTCAATGCGGATATGCGATCCTCCTTCCACCACGCTCCGTTCCTCCGCCAAATAGATGGTAATCTGTTTACCGCTGACGCGCGCCCCCTTTTCCCAAGCCACCGGATCACCCGTCAATACAACCTTGTCACCATCCGAGAAATAGACAGCCTTTTGACAAGTCGCATTGCCATTTTCATACTTGATTTTCACGTGATGCGCCTCTCCGATCGCTTCAACTCGGTTTACGGAACGGCTGGACATCGCTGCTCCTGAATGCCCAGGTTGCCCGAGAGATGCGGGCTGAACGGATTCACGTTGATCTGGCCCCTTGCGCTCCGTTGGCGCCGCATCAGAATTCTTTGGCTGGAAGGACACGATCATCTTATCGGAGTGAACGACCAAGGAGCCTCGAGTAAGCACCACCGCCCCCTCAAAGACAGCCCGGCTCTCCTGATTCCGTACCGTCATCCGATTAGAGGTAATGGTCGTTGGAACACCAGGCGCTTCTACGCTCCGCTTCAGGCTTCCGGAGTCAGCGGCTGGAGCGGCGGCCGAAGTGGCTGATACTACGACACTAAGAAGGAGACACCAGATCCACATGAACATCTTGAAGTATCTCAAACTCTTCCGATGATATTCGCCCCATCAACCCTTGCCCGCGGATCTCCAACCCATGGCCCACAATCCGAACCGGAGCCGTCGTCCGAATCTCCCGCACTGCCTCGACCCATTCCAGTCTCTTGGTATAAATGGTATACCCACTCCTCGTTTGTACGACGATAGGAGCGTGTTGATTGGCCAGCACAAAATCCTTCGTGGCCGTATTAAAAGTACCCTCTTCACCCTGAACCGTCACCTCATCTCCTGACCCTCCATAAAACCTAAGGATAACCTCATGCAGAACTGCACGCTTTTCCTGCTCAAAGAGGCGTGCCTGTTTGGCTTGAATCTGCCATTCAACGGCATCCCCCTTCGACTGAGTAAATGTAAACTCCTCGAGCTTCGCATCCGCCTTTTCGATTGCGCCTGATAAGATGGGCCTGCTACTAGGAGAAGATGCTGCATTTCTGAAGAGAAGATAACCAAGAAATATCGCCAGAAGTACACTCAAGGAAAGAAGGGCACGGCGCGCAAAAACTTCCAACATATCTAACCGGTTCTCCACGCATAAGATTATGAATCAACTTCAAAAACTGGCACGATCTTAGCATGCGATATCAATCAAGTAAACGCCTCCTCGGAAAAGAAAAAAGACTCCCATGCCTCTCGGCATGGGAGTCTTTTCATGTGACGGCTATTTTAAAATGGCAGAAAACTAGGCCGATGTACCAGCTCCAGCCGGTTGAGACTGCCCTTGGCTTGTAGCCGATTTCTTCTGGGGCATCGTGTCTTGACGCGCAACCAACTCAATGGCGACCATTTCCGCCGCATCTCCGATACGACGGCGAGTCTTGATGATTCTAGTGTAGCCACCTGGTCGATCCTTAAACCGCGCGGCAACATCGTCAAAAAGCTTTGAGACCACGGACTTACTTCGAAGAAACCCCAAAGCTCTCCGTCTGGCAGGAAGCGTCCCTTCCTTCCCAAGCGTAATCATGCGGTCAGTAAAACCCCTTATTTCCTTGGCTTTTGCTTCCGTCGTTTCAATACGTTCCTGATCCAGCAACGACGTGACGAGGTTTCGAAAAAGGGCCCCTCTGTGTTTGGTCTGGCGGCCAAGTTGTCGGCCTTTTTTTCTATGTCGCACGGTGTTCCCCTTGGCTAAGAATCATCATTCCGACTTCGGACTTCCGTTATGTGGCGACGACGCCGTTTCAACCTTCGTCCCTAATGAAAGCCCCATTTCAGTGAGAATCTCCTTGATTTCGTTCAGAGACTTTTTCCCGAAGTTCTTTGTCCGTAACATCTCCCCTTCAGACTTTTGCACTAAATCTGCGATCGTCTTGATATTCGCATTTTTCAGGCAATTGGCAGCCCGAACAGACAGCTCTAGCTCATTCACACTTCGCGAGAGGTTCTTGTTCACCTCGCGATGAGACTCCTCATACCCCGCCTCGCTCTTCCCTTCACTGCGCTCCTCTGGATTGATGAAAATATCCAGATGCTCTCGTAAGATCCCCGCGGCATTGGATAGGGCATCTCTTGGGCTAATGGTGCCATCGGTCCAGATCTCCATCGCCAGTTTGTCATAATCGGTCATACGACCGACGCGGGCATTTTCCACGTGAAAGTTTACCCGTTTGATCGGAGAAAATACCGAGTCAATGGCGATCACGCCAATCGGCAACCCTTCTTCCTTGTTGCGTTCCGCCGGGACATATCCGCGCCCATGCTTCACCGTCATCTCAATATCCAGCGTGGCATCCTTATCGAGGGTCGCAATATGCAAATCAGGGGTCAGAATCGTTACCTCAGCATCATGAAGGACATCGGAGCCTTTCGCTTCGCCAGGCCCCTTCTTCTTCAAGCGAATGGTCTTCGGTTTGTCCGTATGGAGCGCCAAGCGAAGACTCTTAATATTCAAGATAATGGCCGTGACATCCTCCGTCACGCCGGAGATAGTTGAAAATTCATGAACAACCCCCTCGATCTTCACCGTGGTCACCGCAGCACCCGTAAGCGACGACAACAAAATGCGACGGAGGGCGTTACCAATCGTGGTACCGAACCCCCGCTCAAACGCTTCCGTTGTAAAGCGGCCGAACGTGGGGGACTGTGTATCCTTGTCGACTTCCACCCGCATTGGGATCTGAAAGTCCTTCATCGCTTTGATCATGACCCACCCTCCCTACCATCGAGTGAGAAACACATTGACGGCTTATACCTGATTGACCAATGGCCAGACCAGTGAGCTACCGAGAGTATAATTCCACCACCATCTGCTCGTTCACTGGCAGCGTGATCTGGTCTTTGGCAGGAAGCGCCCGTACGATCCCTTTGAACGCTCCCCGGTCCAGCTCCAACCATTCTGGAATTCCGCGGCTATCAACCGATTCCAAGGCAGCCTGAATCGCCATCAGATCTCGACTCCGCTCCCGAATCTCGATCACATCGCCAGGTTTCACTAAAGCCCCGGCTACTGTAATCTTTTTGCCATTCAACGTGAAATGACCGTGACTGACTAGCTGGCGCGCCTGCTTACGCGACGCCCCGAAGCCCAATCGATACGCGACGTTATCCAGACGGCATTCGAGTAGACGCAATAAGGCATCTCCCGTGACTCCAGTTTGTCGTTCGGCACGTTCAAAGACGCCCCGAAACTGACATTCTTGAAGGCCATAAATCCGACGGAGTTTTTGCTTTTCACGAAGCTGCAAGCTATAGTCGGATGTTCTTTGGCGCCCCTGTCCATGTTGACCTGGGGGATAGCTGCGGCGTTCGATCGCACATTTTTCCGTCATGCAGCGCGTGCCCTTCAGAAAGAGCTTTTCCCCTTCGCGCCGACACAACCGACAGACAGGACCACGATACTTTGCCACTGATGCCTCCTCGGAAAAGAGCTGCCCGAGTCGTTGATTACCGCGTCACCTGAGACTTCAAACCTCTACGACTCATTCGCTCGCATGAATTAGACTCGACGCCGCTTGGGTGGACGACACCCATTATGCGGAATCGGCGTCACGTCACGAATCAAGTTGATCCGCAATCCGGCCCCCTGCAGGGAACGGATCGCCGACTCGCGTCCAGAACCAGGTCCATTCACATACACATCGACCTGGCGCATTCCGCTTTCCATTGCCTTTCTTGCCGCCGCTTCTCCTGCACGCTGTGCTGCAAATGGTGTACTCTTGCGGGAGCCTTTAAACCCTTGATTCCCGGCACTTGCCCAGACCACCGTATTACCACTCATGTCCGTGATGGTGACAATGGTGTTATTGAACGAGGCCTGCACATGAGCCACCCCACTCTGAACGATCCGGCGCTCTTTCTTTTTGCCTTTTTTCACACTCATACTCGCTCCTCTCGATGGTGGAGTAGACTACGCACGGGGCCCCGGTTTAGCTGTAGTCGGTCTTGGCTTACTACTCACACCGGCACGACGTCCTTTTCTGGTTCTGGCATTGGTTTTGGTCCGCTGCCCTCGAACAGGCAAGCCTTTCCGATGCCGGAGGCCTCGGTATGTCCCGGTATCAACCAGCCGCTTAATATTCAACGACACTTCTTTCCGAAGATCTCCCTCGACCCGATAATCACGCTCAATAATCTCACGCAATTTCACAATTTTATCTTCGCTTAAATCCTTCACACGAACGGCACCATCAATACCGGCTTCAGCGAGAATTTGCTGAGCCGAGGTCCGACCAATCCCGTAGATATACGTGAGTCCGATATCCGTTCGTTTATTCCTCGGCAAATCGACACCAGCAATACGTGCCATTCTTCCTCCAGCTATGAGCGTCAGGTACGAGCCACCAGGCTGCCCTGCTCTCCTGAATCTACATGTACCGAACTCAGCATCACTGCTCCATCACCCAACGCTACCCTTGTCGCTGCTTATGCCGCGGGTTTTTACAGAGAATCCGCACGACACCACGACGGCGTACGACCTTACACTTTGCACAAATAGGCTTTACTGACGACTTGACCTTCATGGCAATCCTCAACTCCCGTTACTTAAATCGATAGGTGATTCGACCCCTGGTCAAATCGTACGGAGACATCTCCACCGTAACCTTGTCACCTGGCAAAATGCGAATGAAATGCATGCGCATTTTGCCAGAGATGTGAGCCAATATGACATGGCCGTTTTCCAGCTTGACTCGAAACATGGCATTGGGAAGCGTCTCGGCAACCGAACCTTGAACCTCAATAATGTCTTCTTTTGCCATATCCGTGGCTGAACCTTCTTCTTAACAACGGTAATCTAAGAGCACTCCAATTGACTCAAAATACGCGGAACGCCTGTTGGTTGTATGGCAATCGTGTGCTCAAAGTGTGCGGATAAACTTCCATCCACGGTAACCGCCGTCCAGCGATCATTCAAGATACGAACAGCACTCCTCCCCATATTCACCATCGGCTCGATCGCCAGGACCATACCAGACTGCAAGCGAGGCCCTTGCCCGGATTTTCCATAGTTAGGAACTTGGGGCTCTTCGTGTAACTGCCGTCCAATTCCATGGCCCACAAACTCCGTAACGACTGAAAACCCGGCAGCCTCTACACAGGCCTGGACCGCATACGAAATGTCCGTTACACGATTGCCGACAACCGCCTGCTGAATTCCAAGGTAAAGCGCCTCTCGTGTCACCCGCACTAACTTTTCCGTTTCAGATTGGATGTGACCCACGGCAACAGTCACAGCTGAATCACCGTAAAAGCCCCCCACAATCGCGCCAAGATCCAAACCGATGATGTCTCCGTCCTTCAGTTTTCTACGCGATGGAATGCCGTGAACTACTTGCTCATTCACAGAGGCGCAGAGCGTCTTGGGATAGTTTCTATACCCTTTAAACGCCGGGATTGCACCGCGCGCCAGAATTTCCTTCTCCGCGATCGAATCAAGTTCGTCCGTGCTGATACCTGGACAAACAGCCGCCTTTACAATATCGAGAACCTCAGCCACCACTCGTGAAGCCGCCGCCATAACTTCGATTTCGGCTGGCGTTTTCAGAATGATCATGCCGTCTGGTATACCGACAGGGTGCGCATGAGTTCTTGATAGACATCCTCAACCGATTCAGCGCCATTGAGATGAGACAATAATCGCCGCTGCTCATAGAAACTAATCAATGGGGCGGTTTGCTCCTCATACACTTTCAGACGCATTTCAATTGCCTCTCGCTGATCATCACTACGCTGAACCAAAATCTCACCGCATCGATCACAGGAGTCATCACTCTTTGGCGGAGCAAAATCAATATGATAGGTGGCTTGACACTTAGGACAGCTCCTTCGACCACTCAAGCGCTTGATAATCTCTTCCCTTGAAACACGAAAATTGATGACACGATCGAGCGGGATCCCCTTCCCATCCAGCACCTCGGCGAGTGCTTCTGCCTGGGGAACGGTTCTTGGGAACCCATCCAGAATGAATTCCTTCGGTTTCGGTATTTCAGTTAGTTTTTCCTTCACTAATCCAATGACGACTGAATCGGGAACGAGCCGCCCCTCATCCATATGTCCCTTGGCTTCTAGGCCAAGCGATGTCTTATTACGAACAGCTGCTCGGAGCAAGTCACCAGTCGATATCTTGGCGATCTGATAATGGGCAACGACTCTTTCAGCTTGTGTGCCTTTACCAACACCGGGAGCGCCGAGAAAGACCACCCGCATAACTAACTACTTCTCCCACGCAGTGGAGCCATACCTTTTCCAAGGAATCCCTCGTAATTGCGCATGAGCATATGAGATTCAATTTGCTGAGCGGTATCCAACCCGACCCCGATCACAATCAAAAGCGAGGTGCCGCCAAAATAAAACGGCACGTTAAGCTTATAAATCAAGAGCTCAGGGATGACACACACGATGGCAAGGTACATGGCTCCGGCAAAGGTGATTTTAGTTAATACACTATAAATATAATCTGACGTTCGCTGACCCGGCCTGATTCCAGGGATAAAGCCCCCATACTTTTTCATATTGTCGGCCATATCGACAGGATTGAGCACAACCGCAGTGTAGAAGAAACAGAAAAACACAATTAAGCCAACGTACATCAATGTGTAGAGAAGTGAGCCCGGTGCCAACTGAGCACCAATGGCTTGGACCCAGGGAGTCTCAAAGAAACCCGCAATCGTAGCGGGGAAGGCAATAATGGACGAGGCGAAAATGGGAGGGATAACACCTGCCGTATTGATCTTCAACGGTATGTGTGTACTTTGCCCCCCGTAGACACGTCGGCCGATTACACGCTTTGCATATTGGACGGGGATTTTTCTTCGTCCACTCTCCAAGAAGACGATAGCCGCAACCACCGCCACCATCAAAAGCGCCAACCCAATAAGCAAAAAAGCATTAAGCTGACCAATCTCGTAGAGATTGTATGTCTGCGCCACGGCCGCGGGCAATCTGGCTACAATCCCGGCAAAGATGATCAAAGATATGCCGTTACCAATCCCTCGTTCGGTAATTTGCTCACCCAACCACATTAAGAACCCGGTACCAGCAGTGAGGGTGATCACTGTCATCAGTCGGAATCCCCAACCGGCATTGAGGACAAAGGCCCCTTGATTCATTTGTTCAAGCCCGATAGCAATGCCAAACCCCTGAATCAGGGCGATGCCAATAGTCCCAAATCGCGTATACTGGATAATCTTCTTACGGCCCCGCTCACCTTCCTTAGCAAGTTTGGTTAAATGCGGGATAACAACCGTTAACAGCTGAAGAATAATCGACGCGCTGATGTACGGCATGATGCCGAGGGCAAAGATCGTCAAACGGGACAGGGAACCGCCTGAAAAAATATCCAAAAACCCGAGCAACGAACCGCCCTGTTTTTGAAGGAATTCCGAAAGGGCTTCGCCATTGATCCCAGGTGTCGGGATATGGGACCCGATCCGATACACAACCAGCATCCCGAGCGTAAACAGGACACGAGTACGCAGCTCGGGGATTTTAAAAATATTCTGAAAGCTAGTCAGAAGACGTTCAAGCACCGCCGATAACCTCAACTCTCCCGCCAGCCGCTTGAATCTTAGCCTCTGCTGATTTACTAAACTTATGCGCCTGAACGACTAGCGGTTTCTTCAGCTCTCCAACTCCGAGAATCTTGATCGGTAGGCACTTGCGTTTAACCAATCCGGCATCAACCATCACCTGGGGAGTAACCGTCCCTTCCCGCGTCCATTGCTCGAAACTCTTCACGTTGACAATGGCATACTCGATCCGGGATGGATTCCTAAAACCAAACTTGGGCAGCCTCCGGACCAATGGCATTTGCCCACCCTCAAACCCCGGGCGCTTTCCTCCACCGGATCGTGCCAAAAGCCCCTTATGTCCTTTAGTTGCCGTCTTGCCATGACCAGAACCTGGGCCGCGGCCAATACGCTTCCGGCGCTTTTTCGATCCTGGTGCTGGTGTTAAATTATGTAGATTCATGGACGTCCAACCTCGAGCAGATAGCTAACTTTTTGAATCATCCCTTGGACTTGGGGGGTATCCGGACGAATCACCGTCTGACGAATATGTCGGAGCCCCAATCCTCGCAAGACAAGTCGGTGGCCTTCTGGTGTACCTATCGGACTACGCCGCAAGGTCACTCGCACAGTCTGCGCCTGAGATACCTTGGATTTTGTGGTTGTTGTTGGTCCCATTATACTGCCGCCCTTTCACGCCCTTCACCCGCTGCTTGCCGACGGAAACGAAGCACATCATCGATATTTCTCAACTGCATGAGGCCATCAAGTGTGGCACGCACCGCATTGAATGGATTCCCGCGTCCCAAGGTTTTAGCAATGACATTGTGAGCACCAACCAATTCCACCACCGCACGAACTGCACCTCCTGCAATGATCCCCGTTCCGTCAACAGCAGGTTTTAGCAGCACATGCTCTGCCCCAAAGAGACCATGCACCTCATGTGGGATCGTCCCTCCCTTGAGAGGAACATGGACCAGGTGCTTCTTGGCCTGTTCCACGGCTTTGGAAATCGCAACAGGGACCTCGGCAGCCTTACCTTTGCCAATCCCAACCCATCCATGGCCATCACCGACGACCACGAGTGCGCAAAAATTAAACCGTTTTCCGCCCTTGACGACCTTTGCCACACGGTTAATAAACACCACTTTGTCTTTCAGACTCAACTCATCGGGATTGACTCGCACGCTCGCACCCCTCAGTCCAATGTTCTGTTAAATGCTGACACAGAGAATCGCCGCCGATCCTTCGACCCATGCCACTCAAGACGCAGTGTCAAAACCGAAGCCCACCCTCGCGAGATGCATCAGCCAAAGCTTTGATGCGACCGTGATACATTCGTCCACCTCGGTCAAAGACCACTGCGGTAACTTTCACCGATTTTGCACGATCGGCAATCAACTTTCCGACCGCCTTGGCCGCCTCAATTCCTCCTGTCGACTTCACTGATGTGCGAATCGATTTATCAAGCGACGAAGCGGCAGCAAGCGTGGTTCCTCGAATGTCATCGATAACCTGAGCATAGATGTGAGCAGTACTCCGGAAAACATTCAGACGAGGACGCTCCGATGTACCCAGGATCACCTGTCGCACACGTTTGCGCCGGCGTTCAAGCTGTCGAACTTTATCTGCAGCATTCATTGTCAGTCCCTACTTCCCGGTTTTACCTTCTTTTTTGCGCAAGGTTTCGCCAGCATAACGAACACCCTTTTGCTTATACACATCAGGAGGCTTAATCGCTCGCAGATCGGCCGCAACCTGACCAACCAATCGCTTATCAACTCCTTTGACGTTTATGAGCGTTTGCTTATCAACCTTCACATCAATCCCGGTCGGGACTTGATACAAAACTGGGTTGATGTAGCCGACATTAAAGCTCAACGTTCTGCCCTGAAGTTGCGTCTTGTAGCCAACCCCGGTGATCTCAAGCGAGCGTTCATACCCCTTGGTAACGCCCTGGATCATATTGTTCAACTCCGCACGTGTGAGCCCATGCAGAGCTCTTACTTTGCGATCATTGCTGGATCGTCCGACAAGGACCTGACCGTCCTTAACAGCCACATCAAGCCCCTGGACCATGGACCAATCCAACTTCCCCAAGGGGCCCTTGACAGTCACAGTCGACCCGACGGTCTTTACTTCCACTCCGGCTGGAATGGCAATCGGTTTTTTCCCAATACGCGACATGATCTCCTACACCCTTCATCCGAGGTCCGAACGACCGGTATTCTTACCACACCGAGCAAAGAACCTCGCCCCCAAGATGACTCTTGCGAGATTCCTGATCCGTCATAATTCCTTTGGATGTTGAAAGGATTGACACACCAATCCCATTCCGAACTTTTTGAATATCTTGACTCCCGACATAGACCCGACGACCTGGCTTACTGATACGCTCAAGCCCTGTAATCATCGGTTGTCCCTCCCCGACATATCGGAGACGCACATGAAGAACGGGATGCCCATTTTCAGTGCCATCTTCAATCCCCTCAACGTAACCCTCTCTCTTTAATATTTCGAGAATCGCACGCTTGAGCTTGGACGTCGGAACCGTCACTGTTTCAAAGCGCCGTTGGGCGCCATTCTTTAACCGAACGAGAAGATCGCCGATTGGATCGGTAACCATGCTATGTCCTTCTACCCCTCAGTGCTATTCTTTCGTTGACTGCCATTCCAGCCGTGAATACCGGCTACCAGCTCGACTTCCTCACTCCGGGAATCTCTCCCCTGAGCGTCAAGACACGAAAACAAATTCGACACATCCGAAACCGACGCAAATACCCGCGAACCCTCCCACACACACCACATCGATGATATTGACGGGTGGAGAACTTTGGTTTTGTCGCAGCTTTATTTCTCAATGCTAAGCGTGACACAGAGACTCCTTCCGTCCGACCAACACCAAATACTCGCGTTGCCTTCCTTACGTTCGGAAAGGCATCCCGAGATGCTTTAACAGAGCCTTGCCTTCGTCGTTTGTTTTTGCAGTGGTGACCACCGTGATATCCATACCATGAATGGAAGCCACCTCATCGTACTTGATCTCCGGGAAGATCAGCTGCTCTTTCAACCCAAGGGTATAGTTGCCACGACCATCAAATGCCTTAGGAGAGATGCCCCGAAAATCACGGATTCGAGGAAGTGCTAACGTCACCAACCGATCGAAGAATTCGTACATTCGTCGGCTGCGCAGTGTAACCTTGGCACCAATGGGAAGGCCCTGTCTGAGCTTGAATCCTGCAATGGCCTTCTTCGCACGAGTCACCACCGGCTTTTGCCCGGTGATCATACTTAATTCGGTCACGGCACTTTCAAGAAGCTTCACATTTTGAATTGCTTCACCCATGCCGACATTCAGCACAACCCGCTCGAGCTTAGGAACCTGCATCACGTTTTTGTAGCCAAACTCCTTCATCAACGCCGGCACCACTTGCTGTTCGTACATATCGCGAAGTCTGGGCCGAAACTTGGACTCCGCACTCCCCTGATCGAGCTGAGGGGCCTCTTTCTTAGAAGCTTTCCTGTCGGCAGGTTTACTCGTTCTGCTTTTTGGTTCCTTAGCCATTGCCAACCCTATTCCAAAATCTCGTTAGATTTCTTGCTGAAGCGCACTCGCCGCCCATCGGCTTGCGTCCGCATTCCTACCCGCGTCGGCTTCTGCGTGACCGGACAGAAAAACATCACGTTGGAAATTTGCAGGGGGGCCTCTCGCTCCAGGATCCCTCCCTGCTTCGCCTTCTGATTAGGTTTCGTGTGTCGCTTGATAATATTCAGCTTCTCGACGACCACTTTCCCCTCACGAAGATCTACCGACAAGACTTTTCCCGTCTTGCCGCGCTCTCGACCGGAAACAACAATTACCGTGTCGCCTTTTCTAATTCTGCTTTTTCGGAGTACTTGCACAACACCCCTCGCTCGTTCGACGCTACAAAACTTCCGGTGCCAATGAAATGATCTTCATGAACTTCTTCCAACGCAGCTCGCGCGCGACAGGACCAAAGATACGCGTACCGATTGGCTCACCGTCTTTATTGATCAAAACACAGGCATTTCTGTCAAACTTGATGTAGGACCCGTCTTCCCGACGAACTTCTTTCGTCGTTCGAACAATAACAGCCCGACTCACATCCCCTTTTTTGACACCAGCCTGCGGGATCGCTTCCTTCACTGCAACCACAACGATATCGCCCAGCGATGCATAGCGGCGACGCGTTCCTCCAAAGACATGAAAACACATCGCCTGCTTGGCTCCGGAGTTGTCCGCCACGTCCATGTATGTATAGTTCTGAATCATTGATATAATCCTACAAAGCTCAAGTGCCGAACATCACCGAAAGAACGTTTCTATTTTTCAGGCTGCCCCTTTTCCATCACTTGAACTACTCGCCAATTCTTTTCTTTGCTGAGCGGCCTCGTTTGGACCAGCTTCACCCGATCCCCGACCTTGCACAAGCCGCCTTCATCATGTGCCTTCAACCTTGTCACCCGCCTGAGGACTTTCTTGTAGACGGGATGGACAACGGATCGGGACACCACCACCACCACAGTCTTCTGCATCTTGTTACTGACGACGTCACCGTACCAGTGCCGCCGTTTTACAACCTCAGCCATAGCATCCCTTACCTTTTCGACTCGTCGGTTTGGCTTCGGACCTGATTAAGGACCGTCTTGATTCGTGCAATATCACGCTTCGTCTTTCGAATTTGCATCGGATTCTCGAGACGACCCGTGCCGAACTGAAACCGGAGCGTAAACAGTTCCTGCACAAGCTGCTGCTCCTTTTCCTGAAGCTCTCCAGTACCCATGCCCTGCAATTCCTTCAAATCAAGCGCCATATAGGTCCCCTGTTTCCTTCACAAGCTTACGCGTAACCCCTTCACCCAAACTCGCCACGGATGACTATCTTGGTAGCGACCGGCAACTTGTGAGATGCAAGACGAAAAGCCTCACGAGCAGTCTCTGGCGTGACACCGTCCATTTCATACAGAATCCGCCCCGGCTTTACCACTGCTACCCAGTACTCAGGATTGCCCTTTCCCTTTCCCATTCGAGTTTCAGCGGGCTTTTTCGTGATTGGCTTGTCCGGGAAAATTCTGGTCCAGACTTGCCCACCTCGCTTTACATATCGCGTAATAGCGATACGGGCTGCCTCAATTTGACGGCTCGTCACCCACCCCGGCTCTAGCGCCTTCAACCCGAACTCACCGAGGGTAATTTGACCGCCACGATAGGCCTTCCCATTCATCCGGCCTTTTTGCATCTTTCTGAATTTTACTTTCTTAGGGGCTAACACAGCTCGATCTCCTCACCCAAACCGTCTATCCAATGTTGATTCTGCTTTCATGGGTTGCACGGGCAGAAGTTCACCCTTATAAATCCATGTCTTCACCCCGATCTGCCCCATGGTTGTATGAGCCTCGGCAAAGCCATAATCGATTTCAGCTCGAAGCGTATGTAGAGGCACTCGTCCTTCTCGATACCACTCCGTCCTAGCGATTTCTGCACCGCCCAAGCGGCCGGCCACCATGATCTTGATCCCTTGAGCACCAAGCCGCAATGCTGATTGCACGCTTCGCTTCATGGCTCGCCTGAATGCAACACGCTTTTCCAACTGCGTCGCGACATTCTCACTGACAAGCTGTGCATCCAGCTCCGGCTTCTTAATTTCTTTTACGGTGATGTAGACTTGCCCACCATATTGCTTTTCAAGGTCGGCCTTGAGCTTGTCAACTTCAGCGCCCTTTCGACCAATGATGATCCCGGGTCGAGCTGTATGAATAATGACCCGAGTTTGATCCCCAGAACGCTCAATTTCAACTTTCGCAACACCAGCATGGTAAAGGCGAGCCTTCACCACCTTTCTGATCTTTACATCTTGATGGAGCAACTTGGCATAATCTTTCCCAGCATACCAACGAGAGCTCCAGGTATAGTTGTAACCGAGCCGATAACCTATTGGATGTGTTTTCTGACCCATGCGCGCTATGCCTCAATAATTAAAAATCAGCTTACTTCGTTTGATGCCGACGTTCTGATGCTGCAACCACCACGGTAATGTGACTGGTACGCTTCTGGATCGCATTCGCCCTTCCCATGGATCTGGCCCTCACACGCTTATATGTTGGGCCACAGTTGACAAACGCCTTGGAGACCACCATGGACTCACTATCACCTAGCTCTTTTAACTCGGCGTTCGCCACGGCAGAGCGAAGCAGTTTCTCCACAACGCGTGCTGCGTGTCGAGGCGTGTGCTTTAACATGGCCAGTGCCATTGGAACTTGTTGACCCCGGATCATATCGATCACCGGTTTAGCTTTTCTCGGCGCAACACGGACAAACCTAAGAATGGCATGTGCTTGACTCATCGTAGAATCCCGTTACCCTTCAACATCCCTAAAATCAAATGATTCAGATCCTGTCTCCAACCGCGCAAACACCGCACGCCAGAGACTACTTCAGAGCAACAGCCTTCTCAGTCTTTGCCTGACCGTGCCCCTTAAAGAAACGCGTCGGCGCAAATTCACCAAGCTTATGGCCCACCATATTCTCAGTGACAAAGACCGGAATGAACTTCTTTCCATTATGGACCGCAAAGGTGTGACCAATCATGTCAGGCACCACTGTTGACCGCCTTGACCATGTCTTGATCAGCTTCCGATCCTTAGTCTGATTCATCTGATCGACTTTTTTTAGAAGATGGCCGTCCACAAAGGCCCCTTTACTGACTGATCTAGGCATTGCGCACTCCTGACTTACGTCGGGAAATTATGAACTTATCGGTCTTCTTATTGTGCCGCGTTTTATATCCCTTTGTAGGAAGACCCCATGGAGAAACTGGGTGCGGATTACCCTGGCCAGATTTACCTTCACCGCCACCATGCGGATGATCAACTGGATTCATTACCACACCTCGCACGTGCGGTCTCTTACCTTTCCAGCGATTTCTACCCGCCTTCCCCACACTGACGTTTTCGTGATCGACATTCCCTACCTGTCCCACCGTGGCCATGCAATGGCCTAAAACCCTTCTCATCTCTCCAGACTTAAGGCGAACCTGCACATAATCTCCATCACGCCCCATCACCTGAGCAAATCCACCAGCACTCCGTATCAGCTGCCCGCCCTTACCAGCCCTCAATTCAATGTTATGAATTGTCGTTCCGAGCGGCATATTAACCAGGGGCAACGCATTACCGGGCCGAATTTCCGCCTTCGGGCCGGACTGCACTTCGTCATGAAGAGCAAGCCCGACTGGCGCCAAAATATAGCGCTTCTCGCCGTCGCGGTATTTCAAGAGCGCAATTCTTGCCGACCGGTTCGGATCATACTCAATAGCCGCAACCTTCGCCGGAATACCCACCTTATCTCGACGAAAATCGATAATGCGATACAACCGTTTATGACCAGCGCCGCGAAACCGAATCGTCATTCGACCATCATTATTTCGGCCACCCGTCCTGAGATGAAAAGAGGTTAAGGACTTCTCAGGCTTCTTATTAGTCAATTCCTCTGTACCCACTGCCGTCATTCCTCGACGACCAGGAGAAGTGGGCCGATATACTTTTAATCCCATAACGAAGACTCCTACATTTCCGCCATCAGAGACAGACTAACAAAACGTACACGGACTAGGCGCTTTCATACATCTCAAGCTTTTCGCCTTCTTTCAGTGTGACAAAGGCTTTCTTCCAATCGGAGCGTCTTCCTGCAAACCTGCCAAGACGCTTCATCTTCCCACGTACATTCATCAAATTCACTTTTTCAACTTTGACCTTCAACAGCGACTCGACTGCCTGCTTCACCTGGACACGATTAGCTTCAGGATGCACCACGAAGCCCACCGTATTCGTTTGCTCCCGAAGCCCTGTAATCTTCTCAGTCAATAGCGGCTGTATCAACACCCACTGCATGCCCACCTTCATGACCAAACCTCATTTATCGGACCAAGCTCAGCCTGGGTAATCACTACAACTTGAGCGCGAACAACATCATACACATTAAGCTGATCCGCACTGAGCACCTTGACCCCTACTAAGTTACCAGCAGCCTGCATGACACCGGGCTCAGTTTTTCCCGCAACCAGAAGCACCTCCGCCCCGCCACCAAACCCGCTCAAGGCATGAGCCAGGAGCTTGGCTTTTGGTTGCTGCAGAGATAGATCCGCCACCACAAACAACTTTCCATCGGCCAACTTGGCAGACAAAGCACTCTGAAGGGCAGCGCGATACTTCTTCTTCGGCATCGAATAGGCATAACTTCTTGGCTTTGGCCCAAACACACTCCCGCCATGACGCCAGACGGGAGAGCGAAGCGATCCCGCCCTCGCACGCCCTGTATGTTTCTGCTTCCAAGGCTTCTTCCCCGATCCGCTCACCTCACCACGGCGCAAGGTAGAAGCTGTCCCACGGCGTTCACATGCACGCTGCATGACAACCGCTTCGTGAACCAGCGCTACTCGCGGCTCACAACCAAAGACTTGATCCGACAGGTCGACTGTGCCAACCTTCTTATTTCCCAAATCAACTAGATCGATCGTAGGCATACTAACTCTTCTTTGATTTCCGAACGACAACGATCCCATTCGTAGCTCCAGGAACCGCCCCTCGGATAAATAAGAGATTTTCTTCAGATCGTGACTCAACCACCTTCAGCCGTTGAACCGTCACACGTTCTGCCCCCATATGTCCAGGCAACGTCTTGCCTTTCCAGACCCGAGACGGAAATGAGCTCGCCCCAATCGAGCCGGGAGCACGATGAAACATGGAACCATGCGATTCAGGCCCTCCCGCATAGTGATGTCTCTTTACGACACCCTGAAATCCTTTTCCCTTTGATACACCGATCACATCAACCCAATCACCCTTCTTAAACATTCCTACCGTGACAACCTGCCCAACCGCCGCATCGCCCTCCTTCTTAAACTCTCGCAAGACGCGGCTTGCAGGGGCCTGATTCTTCTTCAAATGCCCAAGCTCCGCGCCAGAAAGACGACGCTCTTTCACCTCACCGAAGGAGAGCTGGACCGCCTCATAACGCTCTCGCTCCTTGGTGCGAACCGTCACCACTCGACAGGGTCCCGCCTCGATTACGGTTACCGGAGTAAGACGAGTTTCATCGAAGACCTGTGTCATGCCGAGCTTTTTACCAATTAATCCGTTTGTCATGTTGTCCCAACTATCTCGTTCGTTCAAAACCACATAATTACACGCTCAAAGCGTAACCGCGAGACACTCAGCTCATAACTTGATCTCAACATCCACTCCTGCCGCGAGATTGAGCTTCATCAATGAATCCATTGTCTCCGGAGTCGCCTCCATAATATCCAACAGCCTCTTATGGGTGCGCATTTCAAACTGCTCGCGGGACTTCTTATCCGCGTGCGTCGATCGCTGAACCGTAATTTTTTCAATTCGAGTAGGAAGAGGAATGGGCCCAACGACTTTTGCTCCACTCCTACGAACGGTTTCAACTATCTCCCCTACCGACTGATCCAGAACACGGTAGTCAAATCCCCTCAACCGAATTCTTATACGTTGATCGACTTTCACTTCTTTACTCCTGCGGTCTCAACAACCGCCCACCCATTACGCCAAGATTTCCGTCACGACGCCAGAGCCGACCGTCTTACCACCTTCGCGCACCGCAAACCGCAACCCCTGATCCATCGCGATCGGACTGATCAACTCCGCCGTCACACTCACATTGTCCCCCGGCA
>CAADGK010000006.1 GCA_900696515.1 uncultured Nitrosospira sp.
GCCTCCGTACGAAGTCCGGGACCTGGTGCTGGGTCTTCGACAGCGGACGCGTGGTCGAGCGTAATGCCAATGGCGCCCCGTTGCGAGCCACCGGTATCCACCTCGACATTTCCAACCGGAAGGAACTGGAAAACGCACAGGCCCGTGCACAACAGGACCTGCGGGCGAAGCAGCAGGCGCTTGATGAGGCGCAGGCTTTTGCCCACCTCGGTTTCTGGGAGTGGGACATCGCCACGGGCCATGAGCGGTGGTCGGATGAACAATACCGTATTTTCGGACGTAATCCGCAGCTGACTCCACCGACGTACGCCACCTTCTTGTCGGCCTTGCACCCGGACGACCGTCCCCGCGTGCAACAGGCCATCGATGCCGCCCTCAAATATGATTTCCCCTATAACATCGATTGCCGGATTATCCGCCCGAGCGGCGAGATTCGGAACATCAATTGCCGCGGCATCGTCCATCGTACCCCCGATGGATCACCCGCCAGCATGACCGGAAGCGTCCTGGATGTCACTGAGCACAAACGCGCCGAGTCGGCCTGGCGCGAGAGCGAAACGCGCATGCGCTCGATCTTCGAAAGCGCGATCGAGGGTATTGTCGTCATCGATGAACGGGGACGCATAGAGAGTGCCAATGCGGCGCTCTTACAGCTGCTGGGCTATGAGGCCCACGAACTTATCGGGCAAAACATTTCGCTGCTCATGCCCTCTCCCTACCGTGAGAACCACTCGCACTATCTTGCAAGTTATCTGGTCACCGGGAAACAAGTCATCATCGGCAGCGGCCGCGATATGTCCGCCGTGCGAAAAGATGGCGCCATGATCGACATTCACGTATCCGTCAGCGAGATGCATATCGGATCGTCCAGGAAATATACGGGCATGATCCGCGACATCTCCGAGCGGAAACGGATGGAGGAAGCCATCCGGGAGAGCGAGGAGCGTTTCCGACAACTTGCGGAATCGATCGATGCCGTCTTTTGGCTCACGACCCCGGACAAGAGCCAGGTCCTCTATCTCAGTCCCGCGTTCGAAACGATCTGGGAATGTCCCAGAGAAGTGGTGTATTCGAACCCTCAGTACTGGCTCGAGCACATCCATCCGGAAGACCAGAAACGGGTCACCGTGGCGGCCGCCTGCCAGGCACATCTGCCCTACGATGAGGAATATCGGATCATCACGCCTAACGGACATGTGCGCTGGATCAGAGATCGTAGTTTTACGATTAAAAACGCCGACGGGCAGGTCTATCGCATTGCAGGGATCGCTCAAGACATCACGGCGGCCAAGCAACTGGAGACGCAACTGCGATCCAGTGAACTACGCCATCGCGCCCTGGTTGAATTGTCGCCCCATGCCATTTTTGTCAATTGCGACGACAAGATTGTGTTTGCCAATCAGGCCTGCGTGAAGCTCTTTGGCGCGATCGCTCCCTCGCAGTTGTTCGGGAAACCGGTCATGGAGTTCATCCATCCCGACTCGCGCCAGACCGCACGGGAAAGAATCGCCCGCATACGATCGATGAACGGCACATCTCCTTCGACCGAGGAACGCTTCGTGGGACTGGACGGATCAGTCATCGAAGTAGAAATGGCCGCCGCCTCCATTCGCTTCGAGGAACGGCCCGCGATCCAAGTCATCTTGACCGACATCCGTGCCCGCAAAGAGCTCGAGCGAGCGTTGCTTGCCACCAATCTGCAAATGGAAACCATTCTTGCCAGCGCCACAAAGGTATCCATTATTGCAACCAATCATGACGGCCTGATCACAACATTCAACGCGGGCGCGGAGCAGATGCTGGGCTACTCAGCCGAGGAAATGATCGGACAACAGGCGCTTGCCGCCCTTCATCTGCCGGAAGAAATCGATCGGCATGCCAAGGACTTAAGCGAACGGCATACCACCTCCATCCGAGGCTTTGAGGCCTTGACTCAGCAGGCTCGTAGAGGAGGGTTCGACGAACAGGAATGGACCTATTTGCGGAAGGACGCCGGTCGGTTGACTGTCTTAGTGACCATTACGGCACTGAGAAATAGCGACGGCGTCTTGACTGGATTTCTCGCGATCGGAAAAGACATTACAGGGCGAAAACAAGCGGAAGAGGCGCTTACGCAAGCCGCACAGGAGTTGGAGCGCAAAAATGCCGAGCTCGCTCAGGCGAGAGATGCCGCGCTGAAAGCCGCCCAGGTTAAATCCGATTTCCTCGCCACCATGAGCCATGAAATCCGCACGCCGATGAATGCGATCATCGGTATGACGGGGCTGCTTCTGGACACGGCGCTCACCGCCGAACAGCACGACTTTGCCGATACCGTCCGCCGCTCCAGCGACGCCCTGCTGACGATCGTCAATGACATTCTCGACTTTTCAAAGATTGAAGCCGGCAAACTCATTTTCGAAGAGGTGGCCTTCGATATTCGATTGGCCGTCGAGGACACCATCGACCTGCTGGCCGAACAGGCACAGAGCAAAGGGCTTGAACTCATCGCCATGGTCGATGCCACCGTTCCGGCCGGCGTAATGGGGGATCCGGGGCGGTTACGGCAAATCCTGGTCAACCTCGTCAGCAACGCCATCAAATTCACCTCTTCCGGCGAAGTCTTTGTCCAAGTCACACGAGATAAAGAGGGCGCCCCAAATCTTCTGCGATTTAGCGTCACGGATACCGGCATCGGCATCTCCCCTGAGGCCCAGGCAAAATTGTTTCAGGCCTTCGTTCAGGCCGACAGTTCGACCACTCGCCGTTTCGGAGGAACGGGCCTTGGGCTCGCCATTTGTCAACGGCTGATCTCACAAATGAACGGACGAGTCGGCATCGAGAGCCGGCTGGGGGAAGGCAGCACCTTCTGGTTTACGGCGCACCTGCCCGAAACGGCTCTTGTCGCCCCGCCATCCGCACTTTCGTGGGCGCAACTCCGCGGGAAACGCATCCTGCTCGTCGATCCGAACAACACCGTCTTGAAAGTTCTGCAGCAAGACCTGGCGACCAAGGGCGTGGAGTGTGTCACCGCCCGATGCGGTCGGGAAGCTGTGGACCTGGCGCATGCGGCCGTGGCTAGTCACAAACCCATCGACCTCGCCTTGATCGAGCTACATCTGCCCGACACCGATGGATTCGAAACGGCCGCCTTGCTCAAGCAGAATCCGCTCACAGCCGCCATGCGCCTGGTGATTCTCACCACGGTCGGGCGACGAGGTGACGGGTCCACCGCACAGATCCTTGGCGTCGACGCGTACATCACCAAACCGATCCGGCAAACTCAGCTCCTCGAATGCCTCTGTCAACTGTTGGTCCCTCTCACTCCGGCCCAACTGCCGACTTCAGGCTCAGATACCCGTCCACCGCTGATCACGCGCCATACCCTGAACGAATCCCAGGGCGCAGGATCTTTCCGCCTACTCTTGGCCGAAGACAATCCGGTAAACCAGAAGGTGGCCTGCAAAATGTTGGAGAAACTGGGCTACCGGGTCGACGTGGCCAGCAATGGACAGGAAGCTGTGGCTGCCCATGAACGCACCCCCTATCCCCTGATTTTCATGGATTGCCAAATGCCGGAAGTTGATGGATTCGAAGCCACCGCATTGATCCGCAAGATGGAAGGCCGATCCGCTCATACCCCCATCGTGGCCATGACTGCCAATGCCATGCAAGGAGACCGCGAACGCTGCCTTGCCGCAGGGATGGATGACTACGTGGCTAAACCGGTCCGTCCAAAAGATCTCCAGACCGTGCTGGATACCTGGCTCGGCAATCAGGCCAACAAAACCGGCACGACTGGATAACAGGACTATTGACCATGTCCGTCCATCATCTTCGTCTCAGACAAAGACAGGACCCGGCGCTGGACTCCAACATCCTGCATGTGTTGCCGGCCAATATCGCCGTCTTGGCTGCCGACGGAACCATTCTCGCCGTGAACGAAGCCTGGGAACGGTTTGCCGCCGCTAACGGGTTTACCGGGGACGCGTATGGGGTCGGATTAAATTACCTCCGGATCTGCGACTCGGCGGGCACCCACCCAGACGCCGCTCAGGTCGCCGAAGGTATCCGCCACATTCTCGACGGCACCATCCGCGCATTCTCCCACGAATACGAAAGTTCCAGCCCATTTCTTCGGCGCTGGTTCCGCGTCATCGTCACGCCCATGCAGGGACATGGACGCTATGGCGCGGTCGTCATGCATATTAATGTGTCCGACCTCAAGCAAGCAGAAGCCGCCGCCAATCGCAGCGAAGTCCGGCTCCGAGCCATTGTGGAGACGGCGGTAGACGGAATCGTGGTGATCAATGAACTGGGTGTCATTGAATCTGTGAACCCCGCCGTCACGAAGATGTTCGGCTATGCCCCTGACCAGATGTTGGGCCAGAACGTCAAAATGCTGATGCCTGAGCCCTACCATTCTGAGCATGACCAGTACCTGAGTAATTATATGAGCTCCGGCCTGAAAAAGGTTATCGGCATCGGCCGCGAAGTCCTGGGCCGCCGGAACGACGGCGAGTCGTTTCCCATTGAATTGGCCGTGAGCGAAATGCTGGTCGACGGATCGAGAAAATTCACCGGCATCGTCCGCGACATCTCCTCCCGTAGGCAGGCCGAAATGCAATTTCGCCAGGTGGTGGAATCTGCGCCGAACGGCATGTTGATGATCGATCCGCAGGGCGTCATCACACTGGTCAACAAACAAGTGGAGAGCATGTTCGGCCACAGCCGGGAAGAAATGCTCGGCCGGACGGTTGAAATGCTGATTCCCGAGCGCTTTCGCCCCAACCATCCCGGGCATCGCATCGGCTACTTCTCTGCCCCGGCATCACGTGCCATGGGGGGCGGACGGGAGCTCTACGGTTTACGCAAAGATGGCACTGAGTTTCCCGTCGAACTCGGCCTCAATCCGATCGATACGCCCAAGGGGCAACTTGCTCTCGCCTCCATCGTCGACATCTCCCTCCGGAAACGGACGGAACATGCCCTGGCCAAAGCGGCGCAGGACCTTGAGTGGAAAAACTGGGAGTTGTCGGAAGCGCGCGATCAAGCCGTCAGAGCCGGACAGGCAAAGACTGAGTTTCTGGCCACGATGAGTCATGAAATTCGCACCCCGATGAACGGGGTGTTGGGCATGACGACTCTGCTGCTCGATACCAATCTGACACCGGAACAGCGGGATTATTTGCACACGCTCCGACATTCGAGCGAATCCTTGCTGCGCATCATCAACGACATTCTGGACTTTTCCAAAATCGAGGCCGGGAAATTCACCATCGAACACATTCCCTTCGATTTGCGGCTCACCATTGAGGACACACTGGACATTTTGGCTCCGACCGCACAGGGCCGTCAGTTGGAACTGGTCGGCCTGATCGACGCCCAAACTCCCCGTACGGTCGTTGGTGATCCTGGCCGCATCCGTCAAATTCTCACCAACCTGGTGGGCAATGCGATTAAATTTACCGAGCAAGGAGAAGTTCTCATTCAAGTCTTACAGACGGATGAGAATCAGGAAGCGGTCTCGCTCCGGTTTGAAGTGATCGACACCGGCATCGGCCTCAGCCCCGAGGCCCAAGCGAAAATGTTCCAAGCCTTCACACAAGCCGACAGCTCAACGGCCCGGAAATATGGCGGAACGGGTCTCGGCCTCACGATTTGCAAGCGGTTGGTGGAATTGATGGGGGGACAGATCGGCCTGCAGTCCATCGCAGGCCAAGGGACCTGCATTTGGTTTACCGTGCGGTTCGGCACCCAGGGGGATGCCCCGTCGGCAGTCGCGCCGTTGCCACCCGTCAAGGATCTCCGCGGGCTGCGGGTCCTCTTAGTCGACGATAACGCCACCAATCGGAGCCTGCTCCAATACCACGTCTCTGCCTGGAACACGACTCATGAGAGCGCCGTCGACGGCCCCTCGGCATTGGCCATGTTGCGGAAGTCAGCCGAGGAAGGCTCGCCGTTCGATCTCGCCGTCATTGATATGTACATGCCGGAGATGAACGGTCTCGAGCTCTGCCGCTTGATCAAGCAAGACCCCGCGCTCCAGAAGACACAGTTGATCATGCTCACCGCGTCAGGGCAACGGGGCGACAGCCTGGCCGCCAAAGAGGCCGGCGCCGCCGCATACCTCACGAAGCCGATTCGCGAACGGCATTTGCTCGACTGCATCCGCTTGATCTTCAGCCGGGAACACGCCGACGAGCAAGCCACTCCGCTGATTACGCGACACACGATCACCGAAACAGTCGCGCGCACGGTACAACGGGTGTTGGTCGTAGACGACAACCCGGTGAATCAAAAAGTCGCTGTGAAAATGCTGGAGAAGTTGGGATGCCGCGTGGACCTCGCCGGAAACGGCATGGAGGCGTTGGCCGCCGTGTGCCGGCATGAGTACCCGCTGGTCTTTATGGATTGTCAGATGCCGGAATTAGACGGACTCGAAACCACGCGACTCATTCGCTCGCAAGAGAAACCGAACTATCATCTTCCCATCATCGCCATGACGGCCAATGCGATGGAAGGCGATCGCGAGGCATGCCTCAAGGCCGGGATGGACGATTTCATCAGCAAACCAATTCTCGCCACCGATTTGCGGAAGATTCTCGCACGTTGGTTGCCCCTGGCCGGGATAGATGACGAGCAGACCACCTCTCCCGACGCCCGCTAACCGTGCCGCTCCATCCCCGGTAACATGCCTCCTGCCCGCTCCATGAGTTCGGAGCGAGGCTTGTCCACTCTTCAACGCTCCTCCCGATTGACAGAAGGCAACGCGCCCACTAGGATACGCCCTCAACAAGGAGGGTACGTACACGCGTGAGTCATCCGTCTCCATCCCCTACTCCGACCCCACCGTCCACTGCGGCCCATCGCGTCGAGCAGCTTTTTGAAATCCTGATTTTCGGCAGCCGCTGGATTCAGGCTCCGCTTTATGGCGGGCTCATCGTCGCCGAATTACTCTATGCCGCCAAGTTCTTGACGGAACTCTGGCACATGGTGGTCCATTTCCGCGAGGAGAGCGAAACCCTGTTCATGCTGGGGGTGTTGTCGCTCATCGACGTCACCATGGTCGCCAACCTGTTGACCATGGTCATCATCGGCGGCTACGCGACGTTCGTCAGCAAGCTGGACTTAGAAACACATCCGGACCGTCCGGAATGGCTCACCCATGTGGACCCCGGCACCATCAAGATCAAACTGGCCGCGTCACTGGTCGGCATCTCCAGCATTCACCTCCTGAAGGCCTTTGTGGACGTGACCAACGAAAATCCTGAA
>CAADGK010000007.1 GCA_900696515.1 uncultured Nitrosospira sp.
AGGTTGCCCAGGGAATGACCAGTGAGCTGACCCGTGCGGTGCCGAGCCCGAAGGGATGAGGAAAGAGCGCGTTCTGAATGACGATCTGGGCCATGGCGTCTGCCGCATGCGTAAACTTGTAGCGAGAGCAAATATCCCCGGCCGCATAGATATTCGGATTGGTCGTGCGAAGCTGGTCGTCGACCGTGACGCCCGTCTTGTCGTAGGCAACACCGGCGGCCTCCAAGCCAAGACCATCCACGTTCGGCGTCCGCCCCGCGCCCACGAGAATGTCGTCGACCGTAATATCGTAGGCCCGGCCATGCGAGCCGCCAGTCAGACGCTTCCCGGTCTCCGTCTTCTGAATGGTCAGCTCCTTCCCGCAACAAAACAAGGTCACCCCATCGCGTACTAGAGCTTGCTCGACAAGGTCCGCCGCATCGCGATCTTCGTTCGGCATGATCCCGTGCAACGCCTCAATCAGATACACCTGGCTGCCGAACCGGGCGAAGGCCTGTGCCAACTCACAGCCGATGGGCCCCGCGCCGATGATGGCCAGCTTCGTCGGCAACTCGGTCAGCGAAAAGAGGGTTTCATTGGTCAGATAGCCCGCCTCCCGTAACCCTGGGATGGGTGGGACAAATGCCCGCGCACCGGTGCAGATGGCGGCCTTGGCAAAGTCTAACGTCGCGCTGCCGACCTGAACCGTTCGCGTACCGGTGAACTGTGCCTGGCCCAGGTACACATCGACGCCCAGGCCGGCAAACCGCTGGGCCGAATCTGTCCGGCTAAGTTGGGCGCGCAAGATCCGCATGCGCGTCATGACGGCGGGGAAATCTTCCTTCGCCTCGCCGGAGAGGCGGATGCCGAAGTCCTCGCCCCGCCGCACATTCGCCCAGGCACGCGAGGCCCGGATCAAGGCTTTAGAGGGCACACAGCCGACGTTCAAGCAGTCGCCACCCATGAGGTGTCGCTCGATCAGCGCAACTTTGGCGCCTAGTCCGACCGCGATGGCCGCCGTTACGAGTCCGGCCGTTCCACCTCCAATGACCACTAAGTTATACGGACCGGCCGGCGTTGGGTTCACCCAATGAGGCGGATGGACGTAGTTGATCAAGCGTTGATTATGTTCGTCATCGGGTAGCATGACGTTGGAAACAACCGTCCTTTCAGGCGCGCTCATGGGCGGGCTCCTTTCGGGGTGATGAAGGGACACCGAATCTTGTTCATGGGTGAGAGGGCATCTCTGCACGATTCGCTGGTTAGACCGGCTTGCCGGCGAATCGCCTGTACAGTATCGGCACCAGAGCGAGCAGTCCCAGCAAGGTGAACGCCAGGATCACGTTGGGCGAGGCGATTTCTTTGAGTGAATTGATCGTGCCCAATTGCCGCCCGGCGTAGGCATAGACGAAACTGCCCGGCACAATGCCCAGAGCCGTCGCGAGCACATAGGTACCGAGGCGGACCCGGGTCAGGCCCGACACCAAGTTGACCAGAAAGAACGGAAACAGGGGAACGAGCCGGAGCGTCACGAGGTAGCTGAAGGCGTTCTTCGCAAACCCTTCTTGAATCGGACCCAGCTTCTGGCCGAACGTCTGCTCGACCCATCCGCGCAAGAGATAGCGAGCGGTCAAAAACGCAAGCGTGGCCCCGCCGGTCGCCCCGAGATTCACGAAGGCTGTGCCCCACAGGCTCCCGAACAGAAAGCCTCCGACCAGGGTCAATATCGTGGCTCCGGGAAGCGACAGGCCGGTTACCAGACTGTAGGTGACGATGAAGCTCGCCACGGCGGCGGCGTGATGTTCGTCAGTGAACGCCAGGAGCCGATCACGGTTCGCTTTCACCGCATCCAGCGTGAGATACGCGCCCAGGTCAAACCAGAAGAATGCGCCGATGGCGAGCCCGATCACTGCGGCGATGATAAATTTTCCGAAATGCAGCCCGCTCGCTGATTCGTCAGGCACTGAGTCTTGATGAGATGGTCGTGTTGGATGTGCCGTCCCGCACGTGCCCGAATGTTCTCCTGCACACGATATGTGTTTCATGAGGCTCCTTTCGATCGGCTGATTGCGGCCGAGCATCTGGTCTGGCTTAGCAGGCTGCGGAAAAAATCCGCCAGCGGCGTTCTCCCGGCATTCAGAGGCTCACCGTACGGCGTGAGTACGGTGAGCCTTTTCGCTCGCTGCGGCCTTGCTGGAAGCCGTTTTGGGCAGTGTGGTAGATCGGTCTGTTCGTGAGGAATGTTCTCTCGTCATGGCGTCAGGGTAACTCAATCCCTGATGTGGATCTGTGAGCCAATTCACAAAGCAAAAGATAGGTGGAATACGAGGAAAGGCTGGGTCGTTTATGGAGCGTTGTCGGTTGGCTGGAACTGTAAGCTACCTCACAGTTTGTTTGGGGCCAAAGCGAAGACAATCGGGGGTGAAAGTTACTGCGCTTGCCTTCATGCAGGCAAGTAAGTAGGGTGCTACCACTCAGCGAGCCAATTCTTATGAACCAACCACAAACTGCGCCCAACAAACTCTGGTTTCTTAAGCACATACGATTGTTCGACGGGGTTTCTCCTTCCGAAATGCAAGAGATGGAGCGGATCACCCGCATGGAGGAGGTCAAGAAACGGCAGCCGCTGTATCTTCCCGGCGATCCGAGCAGCAACGTGTATCTTCTTAAAAAAGGGCGGGTGAAGATTGCCAATACCGCGCCCAACGGGAAAGAAGTCACCTTCGACATCCTGGAACCGGGAGAGGTCTTTGGTGAACTTGACGTACTAGAGGACGCCCCCCGGTCGACTTCGGCGGAAACGCTCGATGACGCGGTCATCTGTGTCATCCCACGAAAAGATTTCGATCAATATTTGGCCATGCATCCCACGGTAATGTTCAAGCTGACCAAGCTCATCGGCCTGCGGCTCAAAAAAATCCAAAGCCGCGTCGAAGATCTTGTCTTTCGTGATGTGCCAGCCCGCCTGGCGCACTTGCTCCTGGAGTTGAGCAAAAGCGATGGCGTGGCTGAAAACCAGGGGATTCGTCTCAAAGTCAAGTTGACTCATCAGGAAATGGCCAACCTGATCGGCTGTAGCCGTGAGACTGTGAGCGCCACCATGGGGCAGTTCCGGGACGACGGCCTGATACAGATCGACGGCCGCACGATCACCCTCGTGAATGGAGCGGGGTTGGCCGACCTCCTTGGCTGATCCCGATACCTCGCGTTGCAAGCCCCCGCCCTCGAAGTCCCGGCAGACGAGGGGGGAGGCGTCCGAAGAATCTTACCGAAGCGGATCCACATCAGGTAAACCTCATCTGGTTCCGACGCTTACTCTTGAACCGCCTTCGCGCGCTTCCGCAAGTACGCGTTACGGACCGCCGCTTAGAGAGCGAGTCTCGCTTCTTCCACACCTTGGAACTTCTCCAGGTTGAGAGCACGATCGTTAGTGACTTCTTCAGCACGCCTTCCAAGGTGCGCAATGGACGTCACCGTCTAGTTCTTATGAGGGATGACCGATGGTGCTCCCTTGACCTCGATGAGCGCCAAGTCCAGCCAATTGATAGGGTCCAGAAAGACGTCCGCGGTGTATCCGAACGCGTTGCGGAGACTGAATGGTGGAATAAGCGGAAGCACCAGATAGGGACCGGGTGCTAGGTAGTGCCAAGTGGCACGCCGAACGCTGCGCCGGCCGCCAAGTCCAACGGCAAACTCGGGATTGGGTTAATGACGACGGCTGCGGTCATGAGGAGCATGAACAGCAGAGGTCCGAAGGCATCCGCCTCGCGAAACCAGCCTCCAAGGTGGTTGGGATGAAGCCATTCTCCAAGATCCAGCGCCATCACCGTCCCATAAATCCTTAGCGCCAAGTTCAGTAACGCTTCAACTTCGCGCCGGACGGCTTTCTGTCTCATTCATCTATCCCTCCCACTGTCAGAATGACTCGGGCAAGAACCACGATAGCCCGACATAGGGCAAGACGGCGTTGATTCCGGTATTGCGCTCGCCGAGCCCGCCGTTCGATATGTGGTGATAACGCACACCCATGGCCCACGTCAGGTGCTTTGTCAGGGCGTATTGGACTCCGGGACCTGTTTCCAGCACGAACTCAAATTGTGTGCTCTGTTCCGGAATCCGCGGAGCCAGATCGGTCCAAATCATCCCGGCACCGGCATCCCAAAAGGGTATCCAGCGTCCGAATGAAAGAAAGTTGTATTTCAGAACCACGGATCCTCCGACTGCTTCGGCGGCAAAGGGCCGTGTGAATCGGGCGTACACCGGTTCCAGCAACAGCTCGACATTGCCCCGGTACCATCCCTTTCCCAGTGGATCGGTCAGCACAATTCCAATGCGTGGCAGCACCAACAGGGCGCTCCGGTTGGCCGATGGGCTATCGCCGATCGCCCTCGTCGCTTGCGCGTATCCCGCAGCAACGCCGACCTCAATCGTTCCCTTTTCCATACGAGCGTGATCCGGCTGGAAGGAATCAGCCAGGGCAGGGGTCCCGACCCCGGCTGGAAGACATGTGAGGATCAAGATCAAGAAAAGGAGGCGTTCGGGCCGTTGTCGCGTCGCGCCGGCCCCTTCGAAACGACGCTGTCTCGACGCCTTGAGTCGCTGATCATTCGGCGCCCATGTCTGGATCATCCCGCCTCCCTCCATCTTTGTATTCGTTGCATGGGCCTATGGTATGTCAAGTTGGACGGGTCGTCTGTGAGGCATCTTACAGACGGGACAGGAGATACTGTTCAAACAGAATCGAAACGTGAACACGGAGAAGTTCGGTCTTTGCATCGAAGTTGGACTGCGGTGCGGCGGGGAGACGGCATGGGTCGCGGCTCACGAGAGATGCGAGACCGGCCGGGTTGGTGATTCAGAGAAGAGCCGGAGAACAGCGCGTAGGAGGAATACTTGCTGTCCGATCGAATGGTCGATTCCTAAGAGTAGCGATGGCCACGCTCCCATGCGTGTAGTTGTGCCAAGAGCCACTCTTTTTGTGGAACGCCGGTGACAAGAACGCGTCCGTCTAGGACCACCGCGGGGAACACGAAAATTTCTAGTATTTCGGTGTCCCGTTCTTCCGCAAGGCGGACATCGATTCTCCATTCGGGGAGCGCCTGCCGGAGTTCGTCAGCCAACGTTCGAACCGATTGTTCGGAAAAGCAACCTCGATGGACGAGAATTTCAAGATGGGCCATGCTCTGAGCATAGAGAGAACGTTTCCGGCAATCTGTGAGGCGCCTTACAGTATGGGACGTTATTTTTGAGGGCGAGTCTGCACGTTGGCAGTAACGCGGCTACAGATCTTTGTTAGTCCAGGAAACGATTCCCTAGCGCCTGGCCATCGAGGCATAGCACGACTTATCCGATTTTCACGAGAGCACGGAACTAGTATTAACCCTACTGTCTATATAGACGGTTCCTTTGCTAAGTGCTGGAAAAATCTACTAGTTGATGCAACGTTGAATTTCTGTAAGTCGCTGAAATTATTATGTTTAATGTGCCTTGCCAAGGCGAGGGTCGCGGGTTCAAATCCCGTTTCCCGCTCCAATTCAAACTCCTTCTCACGCAATCCGCGGCACGATTTGCGGATTTCCCAAAGCGTAGCGTTCTAACTCGACGTCATTGC
>CAADGK010000008.1 GCA_900696515.1 uncultured Nitrosospira sp.
CAAGGATTGTGAGAATCGTCAGGGTAACGAGCAACTCGAGCAACGTGACGCCGGACTGTTTCACCGCACTCTCACCACTCCTGAGGCTTCACCGGTTCCCTCCGGAATATCATGGCCGGCATGTTTTAGCATTTGCAGCCGCACCGGCGAGACACCAGGAGATTTGGCGAGAAAGGTCAATCGCAGCAGACGGCCGTCATCTTTGGTCGCGCTCGGTGAGCGATGCAGACGCAGTTCAACCACACCGGCCGCCGAGGACGAGGTTGCCGCCACCGGAGCTTTGCCGGCTTCGGTCCCCAACACTTCTCCGAGGGTGGCATCCCGGAACTCGAGAATCTTTGGGTCAAATTCCAACGTGAATGTTTCGGTGTCGAAGCCGTGGGCCTGTGTTGCCAGCACGTCGACTCGAAACTCTTTCTCCATCTGAACGGTGGCATCCGCAGGTTGGATGGATAATTGCATTTCGGACAGCGTGGGCTCCGAACTCGTTACTCCAGCCTTGGATTTCTTCACGGCCTTTTTTTCAAGGACTGTCCCGGCCCCCCCCGGCATATCAACATGTGCCGACACGGGCTTCGGCTGTATCGCAAATAACGGCGAGGTGGAATAGACGGACTCGGTCCCTGACCAGAACGCCTGCCCTTGCGGTCCGGGGATACGCAATGAATTCACGATATGCGGCGTGATGGTCAAGATCACTTCCGTCGTGACCCGCTGGGTTTTGAACGAGCTCAGGAGATTCCCCAGATACGGGATATCCCCGATCCATGGAATCGTCACCCTGGTGCGACGATCCTCTTCCTGCAGCAAGCCCCCCAGGATGATGGTTTCGCCGTCGCGCACATTCAACATGGTCTCTGCCGAACGGTTGCCGAACTTAAACTGCGTAATCGGCGGGGACTGCTGGAGCAGAACGGTATCGCCCAGGCGAATCACCTCGATCTTCATTTTCAGGGACAGCTCGTTCGCCAGGTGAATATTCGGTTCAACCGTCAACTTCACGCCGGTATCACGGAACTCGATCGACGTCACGGTCGAAGTGGTGGGAACCGCACCAGTGGCGGCTTGCCCCGGCAACACGTTGGTTGTGGATAACAAGATTGGCTGCTTGTCGCCGATATTGACCTCAGCCTTCTTATTGTTCAGCACTCGCACTTTAGGCGCCGCCAGGGTCTTCGCATCAGTGATCTGCTTAAAGAAATCCAATTGCACGTTGGTAGGAACCTTGAACAGATAACTGTCCTGACCTAAGCTTGCCAAATTGCGATAGGTAAACTGCTGCGCCAGCTCGCCGGCAATGGCCCCTGTAAATCCGGGAGGAACGAGCGCAGCCCCAATCTGCTTGGGATAAGAAAGTCCGTACTGCTGATCGACGGTCCGGTTCACCTCCAGCACTTCCACATCGAACAGCACTTCTGAGTCTTCGCGGTCGTTGGCTTGAATGATTTTCTCAGCCAGCTCCACCTTCTCCGGTTGATCACGAACAACGATCGTATTGAGCGCCTCATTGCCATGGATATGCTTCACATCCAGCATGGACTTGAGGAGCGCGACCATGTCCTTCGCCTTGGCCGAGGAGAGATAAAACGTCCGGATCATCAGATCCTGATACTGTTCCTGCTTTTGTTTGGTATTGGGGCTGATGATGAACAGGCTCGGGCCGGCTTTCTGGGCAAAAAGACTGTTACTGTTTAAAACCAGGGACAGGGCTTCGTCGAAGGGTTTTTCCTCCAACGACACGGTGATGGGATCGTTGCGTACGTCCTTATCGAAGACGAAGTTGACATGCGCCGCTTTTCCCAGTGCCTCTACGACTTCTTTCAATCCGGCATTGCGAAACTGCAGCGTGACCGGCTGTTTCTGCCGATCATCACGATCGGCTGCGTGCTGTTCTGCGGAAAGATGGGCGACCCCTTCGAGCGCCTCCTTATAAGACGGGTCCAATTCCACCGCCCGCATATACCCGGCCATCGCCTCGCTCACTCGGCCCAATTGCGCTAGACGTTCGGCCTCACGGTAACGATCGCGGGCCTCCTTGAATCGCAACGCCTCAGTCAGCCCGGATTCGTGTTCCTTACTCGTCGGTTCAATCGTGAGGGCACGCTTGAACTCCTCGGCGGCTTGATCGAACTGGCGATCCTTCAGCAATTGTCGGCCACGCTCATCATGCGCCGCGGCAGCACGCTCTCTTGCCACCCGATATTTGTTTTGAAGCGACGGTTCGAACGGATCATCTTTGAGCGCCTGCCGAAAGGCGACACTCGCCTCTTCCCAATTTCCCGCCGCGAGGTGCTGGTCCCCGCGTTTGACGTCAGGTGACGTCAAGGTGCCGCAGGCCGCGAGCGCAAGACACCACGCCAGCCCGGTGGCGGTCGTGACGCCCCCCTTCAGCCGTTTACTCACAATGTCGACATGTGCCGAACGGAAGAATAAACGCATACATCTGGTCAACAAGGTTACAACCTCTTTGGTATATCAAACTGACACACACGCGACAATGAGTTTCTCGCTTTGGACGGCGAGTGTGCCTTGTCCTCGTCTCCCACCTCTTTCGGCAGATAGGAGACGAGGCATTAACTGATGGGATTAGCCGACAGGTAGAAAACCCGAAAAGCGGAACAAGTATCGGCCTTCTAGGGAGAAGATCTTAATAAACTTCGGCAGAGAATCCGGGGGAGGTTTTGAACTCCTTTCCGCCCGCCTCAGTCACCGCTTACAGACGCCAGTACTTTACCGATCCCGGCAAGGCATCGGGGCTCAACACGCTCTTCACATCCACGACGACGTTGTTCCGTTGTTTTCGCAAAGGCTTGAGCAACTCGGCAATACCCAACTTGAGATATTCCTTGTGCGCCACGGCCAGAATAATGCCGTCGAGTTGCTTCAGTTGGTCCCAGGACGAGAGACGAAGACCATACTCCCCCACCGCTTCTTCCGGCTCCGCCAGGGGATCGTGAACGATAACCTGAATCCCATATTCCTTGAGCTCATTCACAATATCAGGCACTCGGCTGTTCCGTAGATCAGGCACGTTCTCCTTAAATGTCAGCCCCAAAACTCCGACGCGCAGGTCGCTGACCGGCCGTTCCACCTGACTCAACAATTTCATGGTCTGCTCAGCCACATACTTTCCCATGCTGTTGTTGATACGGCGTCCGGCCAGAATCACTTCAGGATGATAGCCGACAGACTCCGCCTTGGCCGTCAGATAATATGGATCCACGCCGATACAATGCCCACCGACCAGACCGGGGTTGAACTTCAGAAAATTCCACTTGGTCCCAGCCGCTTCCAGCACAGACCGGGTGTCAATACCCAAGCGGTGGAAAATCAACGCGAGCTCATTCATGAGCGCAATATTGAGATCGCGCTGTGTATTTTCGATGACCTTCGCCGCTTCGGCGACTTTGATGCTGGACGCCCGGTGGATCCCTGCTTTAACGACCATTGCGTATGTCTGAGCGACAATCTCCAGCGACTCCTCATCCTGCGCTGACACTACCTTGATGATGCGTTCGAGCGTATGTTCTTTGTCGCCCGGATTGATACGCTCCGGAGAGTATCCGATCTTAAAATCGATACCACTCTTCATCCCGGATGCCTTTTCCAGGATCGGCAGACAGTCTTCTTCGGTTGCACCAGGATACACCGTCGATTCATAGACCACGATCGCACCAGGAGAGAGATTCGCACCGATCAATTCCGACGCCTTTTTCAGCGCCGTGAGGTCTGGCTGGAGCGCATTGTTGATGGGGGTCGGCACCGCCACGATGATAAAGTTGGCTGTCTTAAGGTCGCTTGGTTCGGACGTGTACCGAACCCGGCTGGCCTTCAGATCCTGTGGCGACACTTCTCCGGTCCGATCCACGCCTTTGCGCAATTCATCGACTTTTGTCTTATTGATATCGAACCCGATCACCGGCGCGGATTTGCCGAATGCCACCGCAATCGGCAATCCCACGTAGCCTAACCCTACAACCGCAATTTGCCGCTGAATCTTCTTCGCCATGTCGCTCCCCTCGTCAATAACCACCGCCGCTCACATGAATGTCGTAAAAAAAGAATGGCAGAATATCTGCCATCCGTCAACGATTTCTGAATGAGAAGAGTTTTGACATTGCAATTATTCCTCGCCAGCAACGCGCGCAGGGCGCCGCATACTGCGACGAGAATAGTTCTAGGAACGTCTACAGGCAATCACCTAGGCTGCGTTTTTTTGAGAGCGTCCCGTTCAACCTGCATCAAACTGCATCATGGCCTTCCCCGCGTCACACATGACATAGCCGCACATAGCCGCCAAGGAACGATTTTGGCCGATGGTGACCTATAACTCACACACTAAGGGATACCGACCGCTGGAACCGGGGATCGGATCGCCACGATTGCACACCAAAAAATCATGAAACCATTTGCAAGCTTACATACGCTATTGCTATGGTAGGACCGATTGTGCGATAGCAGGCACTGATCTTGCTCATCCTGACGGTCAATCAGGCACTTGCTCAACGAGGAGCCTGCTCACAAAGAGTCATGACGTCCTGCCCGTTTTACCGAAGACGTTCAGATTGCTAGAGTCACATGACCACCAGAGCAACCGCTACAATTCTTACTATCAACAAGAGGACTATCATGGATGGCAACGCAACGTTTCACGCCTCCAAGAGGTTGGCTACCATTGTGGCCGTGCTGACACTAGGTTCCTGGTTTTTCACCCCGCACAGCCAGGCTGCAGGGGTCTGGACGAATGAACCGGCAGGGGCTAATGTTGTTGTGGACTGCACTTTTTCAAGCACGCCAGGAGCCTGCGGCATACTAGATGTGTATGGATCAGCTATTTCGGTATCGGATAATAGTGCGCCTGTCTCGCCAAGCGGTGCAGTTAAAGCACTCCTCTCCGCTTTTGCTCCGCAGGGTGGAATGCAGCTTATCTATTCCACGCCTCAACCAGTTCGTGAAATGTTCGTCGGCCTAACATGGCGCACCAACCCACAATTTCAAGGCCGCATCGTTCAGAATAAATTATTTTTCATACGCGGGAACACTCTCGGGAACGGCTACTTCGGCATGTGGAATACCCCGGGAAGTCCCACCATGAAGTTTGAGTGGGGGCACAACACATCAGGACTGGACAACAGTCACACATGCGCACTGGACTCAGGGCTCTGGTGCTATGCAAACGCAGGCCCCAGCATGATTACTTTGGGACAATGGACCAAAGTCGAGGTGTATCAAAAAGCCAGTACAACAGCCACCTCCCGTGACGGCATCTTGCGCTGGTGGATAAACGGAGTCCCTGGTGGCAGCTACACAAACCTCAACTATGCTCCCGGGGGACTCACAGAATGGCAGTGGAATAACACCTGGGACGGAGCACAAGATATGGGCACATCCAATACCGTAGATTGGGAACATTGGCTTGACCATGTACATATCAGCATTCCAAACGGCGGTGCGAGCACTGACAATCCCCCAGGCCCTCCCGCAACTCCTACGCTCCGCAGCATTTCAGTCCCCTAACTCATTGCGCAAGGAGAGATGGCCTCGGTTGGTTGGACAGAATGTTCTCTTTTAAAGTGGAGCCTCGCGGTGTTCTTCCTATGCGGCGGTGCGCCGTGTCGGTAGGTGGTCAAAGTACACTCCATCGGGTGTTTGGCCGTCAAGCGCCCGGTGCGGTCTGGTCTGGTTGTAGAACGTCAGGTAGCGTGCTAATCCCTGGTGGGCTGCACTGACGATCTCAGAGGCGTGAGATATACTTCCTCGTATTTGATGCTCTTCCAGAGTCATTCCACAAACACGTTGTCACGCCAGCACCCTTTCCCGTCCATGCTGATCTGGATGCCGTGCGCTTTCAGCAGGCCCGTGAACTCCAGACTCGTGAACTGACACCCTTGATCGGTGCTGAAGATCTCTGGTGTGCCAGAGTTGACCAGGGCCTCTTGGAGCGCCTCGAGGCAGAAATCGATGGTCAGCGTGTTGGACAGCCGCCACGCCAACACGCGACGACTGGCCCAGTCTAGGACCGCGCACAGATATACGAAGCCACGCTGCATCGGGATGTAGGTGATGTCTGCCGCCCAGACGTGATTGGGGCGGATGATCTCCAGGTCGCACAGGAGATAGGGATAGACTTTGTGGGCGTGATGCCGCTGGCTAGTGTGCGGCTTGCGATACACCGCCTCAATGCCCATGCGCCTCATCAGGGTCGCGACGTGTCGCCGCCCAATCGCATGGCCATCCCTCCGCAAGAGGTCCCGCAGCATTCGAGCGCCGGCAAACGGATAGTCCAGATGCAGTGCGTCAATCCGGCGCATCAGCCCCAGATCCGCGGCCGACACCGGCGTCGGCTGGTAGTAGGCCGTCGAGCGAGACAACCCGAGGATCTGACATTGCCGAACGACTGGCAGGGCATGGGTTCGATTGATCATCGCTTTGCGCTCAGCAAGCCCGCCTTGATGAGCGCGCCTTCTAAAAAATCATTCTCCCGCGCCAGTTGTCCGATCTTCGCGTGGAGGGTTTTGAGATCCGGCGTGTCCGACAGCGGTTTCGTCCCACCAAATACGTCCGCGGCCCGCGCCAGCAATTGCTGCTTCCATTCTGTGATTTGGGTGGGATGGACGCGAAATTGCTCGGCCAATTCTGCCAGCGTCCTGTCGCCTTTGACCGCTGTCAATGCCACCTGAGCCTTGAAAGATGCCCCGTGATTGCGTCTCGTTCTCTTTATCGCCGTGCTCCTCTGGTTCGCCACCACCCTGGTGGCTTCGGTGAAGCAAGGCTACCACTTAGCACACTGTCCGAATTTCCGGAGCCCCCTCTCCGAGGCCAGGCTCCAGTGTTGTAAGCTCCCCGTCATCTGAGACGGTCCATAAGGAGAACTTTCTGGCAGTGACGTTGCCCCCGTTCTGAGACGGTTCTTAACCAGAGTAGACGACTTCTTCGACGATCGGTTGGTCCTGACGTTGTGCGACAAACTCACTTGGGGTCAGGTGTCCAAGCGAGCTGTGGGGACGGCG
>CAADGK010000009.1 GCA_900696515.1 uncultured Nitrosospira sp.
GAAATTCAGAAGTATCGGAAGAGTTGGAACCCGATGGCCAATGGACCTATTCTGATTTCAGGGGTCGACATTCAGCCCGAGGGGCAATTTCTCTTCCAGCCTTTCGTGTTTGGCGAATTCGGTCATCAAAAGTTCGGCAATCAATTCAGCACAAACCCATCGGATTCGCCTGTTCATTTGAAGGCGGTCGCTCCCACCGGCATTTTCGCCTACGGTATTACCAATCACCTGGAGGTGAACGTCGCGTTTTCCGGAATCTACTGGGAAGCGAGCAAGGCCAATAATTCGGGTGGCCGGACGAGCGAATCCGAAACCGGGCTTGGCGATACCACCATCTATTTGAAGTACCGTCCGATCGTGCAGGATCCGGAAGGATGGCGTCCTTCGCTGACCATCTATAACCAGATTGCGCTGCCCAGTAGCGAATGGGCCGGCACGCAGGGGATTCCCGGAGGATTTTCTCCGCTTGGGCGGCTGCCTGCCACCCGGTTCGGCGCGCTCTCGTTTACCGAAGGCCTGATGTTTCGAAGAAACCTTCAGCCCTTCCGAATCAGCGGCGGAGTGTTTTATACCTATACCGCCCCTGGGAATACGGCTGGCATGAATACCTACCCGGGCGACATCATCAACGGACGTCTCATAATTGAGCATATCCTGAACGATGATCGAGGGTTCGGATACAATCTCGAGTTCGTGACGCTCAATGGCCTGTCGCACCGTCTGGATGGGAAGACCGTGAACGTGCTACCGACCAATTATGCTCTCGTAGGTGTCCAACCCACTCTCCAGTACAAATTCTTCCACGATTCCAACGGCGCTCTCGTCGGCGCCGCGGGTGTTCTCTTCACCGTCGCCGGGCAGAACAACATCGACGCAATCTATCCCAACATCTCCCTATACTATTATTGGGGCAAGAAGGGTGCCCCACAGATGCGGTGATGCAGTAGGGGGCGCTGTTCCTGCAAGTAGGATACTTTGTGCTTGAGACCATACGCCTCTGCCCGTTCGGCCTTCTCAAACTCACATACAGGACCCGTTCGCGGCGGTTACTTTCCCCGGCTCAATGCGATTGGTAATTGGTAGTTGGTGTGCAGGTTCTGGACGGACGTCGTTTAACGTTGCGATTTCGCTGTCCTTGAGTGGAAGTTCTTACGTTCTCCTGTGAAGAAGCAGCTTCCAAGCTCTATTAGCATGTGTAGGAATTTCTCGGGTCTGTACGAACACTGGTAGGCTGGTCCATGTCGCCCCTTGTCGCCAGGTTCTCTGCTCCAGTTGACACCCCTCAGAACCGGGCGTAGTCTAAATAACAAATTCCGGGAGATCGCATGCGACATATGCGTGTCATCTTCATAGGGGCCTTGGTTCTGCTGTTGCTGATCTTCAGCTTCAACGCTTATGCTTGCCTGCTGCCGTTATTTGGTCTTCCGCAGGCGGCGATGGGTGGCGGCTGCACAGACCCGCAAGACCAGCCGGTCCGTCAGTTCTGCGACACCTTCACCACGCTCGGCCTCCACGCTGCTTCAGACTTCCATCACTCTGTTGATGCGCAGGTCGTGTATCCGGCCGAGGCCATCCCGCTGGCCTGGCTGATGAGCCTTTCCACCCGGACTCCCCACCTTCAGGGGTATCCCGCACAAAAACCTCCACAAGACGCCCTGGTCAGAACCACGGTTCTTCGCATCTGATCCCTTCACGTTTCTCTTCCAGAGCCTTTCCCTCATAGCTCCCTTCGCTGGCCGTTCTTCGTGATCAGCTGGCTGCGCGCCCGCTGACCGGGTTCGCGGTCGGAAGAGAGCAAACCGTGGAGGAGACCATGATGAAACGGACGGCACGACTCTTATGTTTGACAACCATGACCACGAATTTGGTCTTCTCGAGTGTGACCTTTGCCGAAGACCAGCTCGCACTGAAGCCACTGACTCTGCCGGGGCTGATTACAGAGGCCTTGGCGCGGAATCCAGAAATTCTGGCGGCACGGCAACAGTGGGAGGCGGCCGCGAAACGGGTTCCACAAGCACGTTCTTTGGATGATCCGACCCTGTCGGTCCAGTGGTGGAACGCGCCCGAGTCCTTCAATCTGGGACAAGCGCAGAACACGATCATTGGACTCTCCCAAAAATTCCCCTTTCCCGGAAAGCTCGCTCTTAAAGAAGGAATTGCCACTCGGTCGGCCGAGATGACTGAGCAAGCGTTGCGCGCGAAGGAGCGTGAACTCATCGCGCGGCTGAAACAGGCCTATTACGACCTGTTCTTTGCGCATAAGGCGATCCAGATCCACCACGAGCAGATTGACCTGTTGACTCAGTTTTTGGAGATCGCTGTTGCGAAATTCCGCACTGGAAAAGGGAGCCAGGTCGATGTGCTCAAGGCGCAGGTGGAACTCTCCACGCTTCACCAGCAGTTGCCCGTTCTGGAACAGCGTCGCGAGACGGCTCAGGCTACCGTCAACACGCTGTTGAATCGAGATCCTCGGTCGCCGTTGGGACTCCCGCAGGAACCCCGCGTGGAGCGGTTCGACAAGGACCTCGACGAGCTCTTTCGGATGGCGGCCGACGCCAGGCCAGAAGTGAAAGCCGCCGGTCTGGCGGTGCAGCGGAACGAACAGGCCCGTGCCCTTGCGCAGCGTCAATACTACCCGGATGCCACGGTGGCGATTCAACGGTTCCACAATTTTCAGGCCACGGATGGGTTCGGTGCGATCATGGCCATCAACCTGCCGTTCGCGTTTTGGACGAAACCCAAGTACGACGCCGGCGTACAAGAGGCGTCGGCCGCGGTGGCCGCCGCGCGAGCGGACCTTCAGACATTGGAGAACCAGACGCGGTTCCAAATTCGAGACATGCTCGCGAAAGTGCGCGCCAGTTGGGAAGTCGCCGTGCTCTATCGGACCACGGTTTTGCCACAGGCGGGGGAAAGTCTCGCCTCGGCGCGCGCGGGCTATCGGACCGGCCGCACCGATTTTCTGAACCTGATCGAAGCCGAGCGGGCTCTGCGCGACTTTCAACTGGCGTACTTCCGTGCGCTCGTAGACCGGGAGGCCCGCCTGGCCGAACTGGAACAGGTCGTGGGCTCGGAATTGTAAGGAGGGAGAGACCATGTTCACGCGCACGTTGACTCGAGGACGCACCCGGCGGATCGCGATCGGAGCGGGGATGTTCCTGCTGGTACTCGGAGCCTGGCTCATGATGGGACGGGAGCCACACCAACCCTCAATGCCGGAGGAGACCCCTTCCCGCGCGAGCCCTCCGGCGGATCAAGAGAGACACCGCATGCAGGAGAGTCCAATGGCTTCGAGCCAGGACACGGGCCCTGCGCAAGCCTACGCCATGGTGGCGCCGCTGAAGCAGCAGTTGATTGGTGTGAAAACGATGGCGGTGGAGAAGCGGCCGATGGAGACCATCGTACGCGCGGTTGGGAGAGTGGACTATGACGAGCAGCGCATTGCCCGCGTCAATCTGCGGATCTCGGGATGGGTCGAGGATCTATTCGTGGACTACACCGGGCAGGTGGTTCGAAAGGGCCAACCCCTGTTCACGTTGTATAGTCCGGACCTAGTGGCCACGCAGGACGAGTACTTGCTCGCGCTGCGGGCCCGAGACAAGGTGAAAGACAGCCCGATTTCGGAAGTTCGCCAGCAGGCAGACCAGATGGTGGAAGCGGCGCGCGACCGACTGCGGCTGTGGACTCTCACTGACGACCAGATCACCGATCTCGCCAGACGGGGCAAGGCGCAAACGTATGTCACGATCTATTCGCCGATACGAGGGTACGTGATTGACAAGAAAGTGTTCAAGGGGATGTTTGTGCAGCCGGAGATGACGCTCTACACGATCGCGGACCTCTCGACGGTCTGGATCAATGCCGAAATTTACGAGTACGAAGTGCCGTTTGTGAAGATGGGACAACCGGCCACAGTGACCTTCGCCTCTTATCCCGGGGAACAGTTCCACGGCCGGGTCTCGTACATCTATCCCTACCTGAACAAGGAGGCGAGAACCGTCAAGGTCCGGCTGGACCTGCCGAATCCGGACATTCGGCTCAAACCAGACATGTACGGAGATGCCCTGATCACGGTGGATCGAGGGACCAAACTGGCGATTCCTGAACAAGCGGTGCTCGATTCCGGGACCCGCACCCTCGTCTTCGTGGTCCGTGGAAAGGGCCTCTTTGAACCGCGAGTGGTGAAGCTCGGCCTGAAGGTCGGGTCCTACTATGAAGTCCCTGAAGGGCTCACGGAAGGGGAACGCGTCGTGACCTCCGGGAATTTTCTGATCGACTCCGAGAGCAAGTTGATGGCCGCTACCAACATGATGGGCGCCCTCGGGATGGGCGGGATCCGGATGGAGCAGGCCCAGATGGGCAAGATGGACATGGGCGGCATGGAGATGGGGGTGCCGAAGACGAAAGAGGCCAAGAATGCCGCCGGATCCCACCTCGAAAAGAAGACCGGCGGGCTCACACTGATGCTCTCGACTGAACCGGCAACGCCACGGATCGGAGAGAACCAGGTTCGGGTGAAGGTGACGGACGAGACAGGAACACTGGTGTCCAACGCCGAGGTACTGCTCACATACACCATGCCGATGCCGGGCATGATGCCGGCCACGATTCCGATGACGCTCGGGAAGAATGGCCTGTATGAGGCCAAGGCGAACCTGGGCATGGGAGGCCAGTGGGATCTCACGGTGACCATTCAGCGTGCGGGCCGGCCCGACATCAAGGAGACCTTTTCGGTGATGGTCGGTGCCGGCGGCATGTCGGGCATGTAGGCAAGAAGGAGCTGCAGAAGCTGTCCGCCCGACAATAAGAGCAACCGCAGGTCATGTGCGGACAGCCGGCAAAGAGTGATGACTGCGAGAGATCAGACTGGCATCAGGAAGAACAGGACCCGCAGAAGACGAGAAACGATCTCACAGAGGATCGAGTATCGGGGCAACCTCCAAACACTGTTCTTAATGAACAGGGGAAGGTGAACGATGAAAACATTACTGGCTGTGCTGGTCATTGTTGGAGTGGTGGCGTGCACGATTATCGCTCCTCCTCCTCAAGAATTGGTGGCGAAGAATGATCATGCGGCTCTGGCGGTCTGGTATGAGAAGGAGGCAGCGAACCTCCGGCAAAAGGCCAGGGAGATGGAAGTCATGATCGAGGAATACCGAAAGGATAGGGAACGAGGACGCAAACTGATGATACACCCGCCTAAGTTTGATTTTGTTCAGGAGTGCAACAATCTCGCAGTCATGTATACGAACGCAGCAACACAAGCGGAGAACCTGGCCACATCGCATCGAGAGATGACTCGATCCTGACAGCTCAAGAGGAGCGCATAGGTTCATGGCTATCACTTGAGTCTCGATGACGGCCATTAGAGGTCGACAGCATCACATAGCTACAGAGCTGTCGACGATTGCCAAAGGAAGACAGGATGATCGACCGTGTCATTGAGTGGAGCGCCCGGAATACCTTTCTGGTGTTCCTGGCGACGCTCTTTCTGATGGGGTGGGGGCTCTGGGCCGTGTACCAGACTCCGCTGGATGCGATCCCGGATCTCTCGGACGTGCAGGTGATCGTGTTTACCGAGTGGCCAGGCCGCAGCCCGGATCTGGTTGAAGATCAAATCACCTATCCCATTGTCACCTCGATGCTCGGCGCGCCGCGGATCAAGTCGGTCCGTGGGCAGTCCTTTCTGGGGCTGTCGTTTGTCTACATCATTTTCCAGGATGGCACCGATATCTACTGGGCCAGAAGCCGGGTGGTGGAGTACATGCAGGGCGTGACCGGCAAGTTGCCTGAGGGTGTCTCTCCTACGCTGGGTCCGGATGCGACCGGGGTCGGATGGGTCTTCCAGTACGCGCTGGTGGACAAGTCCGGCCAGCACGACCTTTCGGAACTGCGGAGCTTTCAGGACTGGTACCTGCGCTACTGGCTCCAGAGCGTGCCGGGAGTGGCCGAGGTCGCGTCGATCGGCGGATTCGTAAAGCAGTACCAGGTGCAGGTCGATCCCAACAAGCTTCTGGGCTATCACATCCCGCTCAAAGCGGTCATTGAAGCCATCCGCCGTAGCAACAACGACGTCGGGGGACGCGTGATCGAGGCGAGCGAGCGGGAATACATGGTGCGGGGGAGGGGCTATATCCGGTCACTGGACGATATCCGACACGTTCCGCTGGGGACCGACCGGCAAGGCACCCCGATCACGGTGCAAGACGTGGCCCTTGTGACGATCGGTCCCGATATGCGTCGTGGCATCGCCGAGCTGGATGGCCAAGGAGAGACGGTAGGCGGCATCGTGGTCATGCGCTACGGTGAGAATGCGCTCGCGGTGATCGATCGTGTGAAGGACAGACTCAAGGAGATCACGCCGTCGCTTCCGAAGGGGATCGAGATCGTCACAGTCTATGATCGCTCCGATCTGATTCTCCGGGCCATTGCTACCCTGAAGGAGAAGCTGATCGAGATCAGCCTCGTCGTGAGCGTCATCAGCCTGTTGTTTCTGTTCCATCTTCGCTCCGCGCTCGTCGCCATCCTGACCTTGCCGGTCGCGATCCTGCTCTCGTTTCTCGCAATGTACTATCTGGGGATCACCTCGAACATCATGTCGCTCGCCGGCATCGCCATCGCCATCGGGGCCATGGTGGATGCAGTCATCGTGATGATCGAGAATGCCCATAAACGGTTGGAACAGTGGGACCGCGCCGGACAATCCGGCTCTCGGACCGCCGTGATCATCCGCGCCGCCCAGGAGGTCGGCAAGCCGCTCTTCTTTTCGTTGCTCATCATCACGATCTCGTTCCTCCCGGTCTTCACGCTGGAAGCTCAGGAAGGACGTCTTTTTCGGCCGTTGGCGTTTACCAAAACAACGGCGATGTTGTTTGCGGCGCTGGTGTCGATCAGCCTGGCGCCTCTCTTCATGGTGTGGCTGATCCGAGGAAGGATCGCGCCGGAGGAGAGGAATCCCATCAACCGGATACTTATCTGGCTCTATCGGCCGCTGGTGTCCGGCGCGTTGCGTGTGCGCTGGCTGGTGGTGATTTTCGCCATCGGCGCGGTGGGGAGTTCCATTCCGTTGTATGGGAAACTCGGATCCGAATTTATGCCACCGCTCAACGAAGGGACCATTCTCTACATGCCGACCGCTTTACCCGGTATTTCCGTGACCGAGGCGAGCAAGCTGTTGCAACGGCAAGACCAGTTGCTCAAGCAATTCCCCGAGGTCGACCGCGTCTTCGGCAAGATCGGCCGGGCCAGGACGCCGACTGATCCTGCACATTTGAGCATGGCCGAAACGGTGGTGACCCTCAAGCCGGAGGAGCAGTGGCGGCCTGCTATGACGTGGGACTCGTTGATTGCCGAGATGGACAAGATCGTCAAATTCCCCGGGATGCCCAACATCTGGTGGATGCCGATCCAGACCCGAACGGAGATGCTGGCGACCGGGATCCGCAGCAATCTCGGCATCAAGATTCTTGGGCCGGACCTCGCTCAGATTGAACGGATTGGCCTGGAGATTGAGGGCCTGCTGCAAGGGATCCCGGGTACGCGCAGCGCCTATGCGGAGCGTGTGACCGGCGGCTACTATCTCGACTTTTACGTCAATCGCGAGGAGGCAGCCCGTTATGGGCTGACGATTGAGGATGTTGAAGATGTCATCGAATCGGCGATTGGTGGCAAGAACATCACACAAACAGTGGAGGGGCGTGAGCGGTATCCCGTGAACGTCCGCTATTTACGGGAACTACGGGAAGACCCGGAATCGCTGCGGCGCGTATTGGTGGAGACTCCGACTGGTGCCAAGATCCCGATGGCGCAACTGGCTCGGATCGCCATGGCCAGCGGCCCCCCGGCGATTCGCGATGAAAATGGCTCTCTGGCGGGTATTGTGTTCGTGGATGTGGCGGGACGGGATTTGGGCGGGTACGTGGAAGAGGTTCAGAAACTGATCCGAGACCGCGTGCCACTGCCGCCTGGGTATTCGCTCGCCTGGGGCGGACAATTCCAGTACCTCGAACGGGCCAAGGCCCGGCTGAAGATCGTGGTGCCGGTCACGATCCTCCTCATTTTCGTGCTGCTCTATCTGAATTTTAAATCGGTGACGAGGAGCCTGATCGTGCTCCTGTCAGTGCCGTTCGGGGTCGTGGGCGCAATCGTGTTCCTGTACGTTCTCCAGTATCACCTGAGCGTGGCGGTGTGGGTCGGTATCATCGCCCTGGCGGGTGTCGCGGCCGAGACGGGTGTCGTCATGATCATCTTCCTCGACGAAGCCTATGAACGGCGGCAACGAGAGGGCCGGCTCCGCTCGATGGCCGATCTTCGGGAGGCCGTTATCGAGGGAGCGGTCCAGCGAGTCAGACCCAAGATGATGACCGCTTCAGCCATCCTCATCGGCCTCCTGCCGATCATGTGGAGCCACGGCACTGGCGCCGATGTCATGAAGCGCATTGCCGCGCCGATGATTGGCGGCATGGTGTCCTCGATTCTGCTGACCTTGCTCGTGATCCCGGCCGTGTATGCCCTGTGGCGGGGCCGATCTCTGCCCCAACCCGAAGAGTAGGAACCGGGTATGCGACCATCAAGGGCTCAAAGCCGCCCAGTACAATCAATCGGGAGGAGGGAATCATGGGAGGCTGGACATCTTCGATGGAAGGGAGGGAATGCGCCTGATGCGGGAAACGGATGAGAAGCCTTCGTATCAACCTGCTCCGAAAGAGCCGAGTTGAACGCCGACTGTCAGCGCTACATCGAATACTACACCAACGCTGCCGAGAGGCCAAACGTCTGGCTCAAGCTCATCGAGAGATCATCGGACGGAAGGTCGAGGGGGCTGACCGAGAAGGTGCCGCACCCGGTTGGATGATGAATAGTGCGTTCCTATCGCGACGGTCCAAAGTGTTCACCAGATGTTCACCAAGAGGCCGGAACACGTCGGTTTGGGCCGGAACAGATCGGATGTCACGAAACGGGAGAGCGCGCTGGAAGCCGCGATTCCCTTGGAGTTTGTGGAGTTTTATCTGTGAAGGGGAGAAACGAGAAGCGGCTTATGAGTCCGCTGCTCTATCTAGTTCGCATATTAGGAACTCAGGCCACGGAGCAAGAGAAATGATCTTGGCCGGTCATGAAACCCATTGACGGTGAAACTCCCATAATGAGAGTGCCAACAAATGAGAGTGCCAACAAAAGTGCCAACCAGCTCCCACTTATCCACAGAAAAAGCCCCAAACAGACGGAAAACAGGGATCAGATCGTTTGACCAAAAGTGAGAATAAATTGAAAGGGATAGAGAAAGGGAGAACTAGAACGACAAGGTGGCAAAGGACTTTTCAGGGCTGTGCTCTACCAACTGAGCTACCTCGGCGCTTCGGTGAGAATTCGGGGCGGGGAATCTTCTCTACAGGAACCCTCGTCAAAAATCAACTCTGGGTCATCAAGGTGGC
>CAADGK010000010.1 GCA_900696515.1 uncultured Nitrosospira sp.
CTCGACTGAGACACGGAAGCTCGTTGAATGACAGCAGTCGTACTGGTCCCACCATCGACAGTCCATCGACTAGGCCATAACATCTCTGTACGTCGCCGCCTGCTTTTGCTTATGAGATCAGAACCAACCGCGATGCACGATATAAAATCCAACCCACTTGAGCATTCACAGCTACACACGATTTGCAGGAGTTAACCGAGAAGAATATCATCATCCCACTGAAGGCGGTTGGAGCACCCGTTATGAGATTAACTTGTAGCCCCATAACTAAGGAAGGTCTGATTAATTCAAATTTTTCAGCGGACACCAGTGGAAACCCCAATGTTTTGAGATCTGACGAGATCAAAAACGGAATTAATCAGACCTTCCCTAACAGTCAGAAGGGAATTGGCCTCACAAAGAAATTGTGCGTACCAGCGATGCATGACACAATGCCTGGCCACGTCAGTTCAGCTTGAAGAGGCTGATTAATCTCTGAACTATTGAAAGAATCATGCGTTGGTTTGCAGTCTCCTCGCTGTATGCTGGCAGTTAGACTTCCCAGGAGGCCGCACATCGGATGGAAACGTTCCTGTCAATCGTAGGATCCATCGCATCAATCTTTGGTGCTATCTGGGCGATTGTTGAAGCTAGAAAGGCCGCGCGCTCAGCAAGCGCCGCGGAACGGATCCACCAAGAGCTAGTGGATCGCCGGAAACTCGCCGAGGTTGTACAGATTCACTCCGAGATCAAGCGGGTCCTAAGCGTGGTGGCTCGAGTAGGACCCACATCAACGTCGCAGCTCGTCAAAGGGCTGGACTGCGCAGGTATCGCGCGCGAGGTGGAAGCGTTCCTCGCCATGTTGCTTGAGCAGCGCGGTCACTTCTCTAAGAAGTACTCTGACCACGTAGCCGAACTGCGTGATGACCTCAAGTTGGATATAGAAGGTCACGCGGAGGCCAGGGTTTTCAATGACAAGAAGCGCTTTGGAAAGAGCATCTACTACAAGATAGAGAGTTTCACCCACGTTGTGAAGCAACTATCAGACGCAGAGCAAGTGCCTCCACTTGAAACCTAGGAGCTGGCTCATGAAGCTCACCGACGGCGAAAAGCTCATCCTTCTCATGCTCGCCGAGATGTATGAAAAGCTACAGATTGATGGCGAAACGAAGCCAGACTTCCTGAGATCGGCGATTTTCCACGACCATCTCTGGGCTATCCGATGGAAGTATAGCGGCATCCCCTTCGAACCAACGGATGATCCACCCGTAGTACGGGAGGTCGTGGACATACTCGACATGTGGACTTTTATAGAGTACGCCTACTCCAATCTAGATAAGGAACAGCGGCAGAAACTTGCACTGGACGCCGCACCATTCGGAGAGAATCCCCGTTTCAGCGGCTTCGACGGGAACCATGAGAGCGAACACATGTCTGTCGCCATGTTCCTGGTCAATCAACTTGATCGCTTCCAAGAGTTCAAAGGCAGAAACTTCAACTGTCATCACCGTTCGCTGGATACACACAGACGCATGCTTGCTGCTTTTGAGCCTCTTCGTTCTTCTCTCGCCGATTCATCGCTTTCCGTCGAGCAACTGACGAAGATCCTGAAGGGGCGTGCCCATCCAAACCCCATGAAACCCTAACCCTCTCGCCCTACAGATCAGTGAGAAACTGATGCCTGGGAGCATCTTTTAGTTAAGCTCCGTCTTGCCTTGCTTTTTCCAGCCCTTTAGGATGTCTCCAACAACAGCCTACCCCCACTCACTGAGGAATTCACATGGAAGCAAGTTTTTGGCACAACCGCTGGCAGACAAACCAGACCGGCTGGCACGAGCAGACCGTTAACCCACTACTGATCGCCCATTTCCCTTCGCTTAACGTGCCCCTAGGTAGTCGCGTCTTTGTCCCACTCTGCGGCAAATCGCTCGATCTTGGCTGGCTCCTGTCTCGTGGTTATGCCGTTGCCGGGGTGGAACTCAGCAAGCTCGCCGTGACACAACTCTTTGCCGAGCTGGGAATGGAAGCTCGTATCTCTGAGGTCGGGAAGCACAAACTCTTTAGCGGAGAGAAGATCGATATCTTCGTAGGCGATCTCTTTGACCTATCGCGTGAAGTCCTCGGCCCTGTGGATGCGGTCTATGACCGGGCTGCGTTGGTCGCGTTGCCGGAGCCCATGCGGGTGGAGTACACGGCGCATCTCAAATCTCTCACGACATTGGCACCCCAACTCGTCATCGGCTATGAGTACGACCAGACCGTCGTGCCAGGGCCTCCGTTTTCCGTCACGTCCGACGAGCTCCACCGCCATTACAGCGACAGCTATACCCTCACACCGTTGGCCCGTATCGACGTCCCGAATGGGCTCAAGGGAAAGTGCCCCGCAACGGAACATGTTTGGCGGTTGGAGAAAAGACCGGCCTAAGAAAAGAAGGGGGCGGGAATAGTTTCTATTACACTCCGATAGCCAGACGTACGGGATGGACGGTTTCCTGAATTCCGTACGGCCCGGTTGATTCCACCCGCTCAGGATCTACATACGTACCGAACAGCCGATCCCATACGGTAAACAGCACTCCGAAATTTGCCCCAGCCCTTCCAATCTCTTTCAGGTGGTGCACCCGATGATAACGAGGCGTGACAAAGAGCCACTCCAGCTTCCTCGATTGCCAGACCACGTTCATGTGCATCCAGTTATTCGTCAGGATCATCAGATAGGAATAGATCGGGAAAAATGCTGCGGGCACCGGCTTGAGCAGCGGGAACGCGAGCAAATATGGGATGTTGGCGAGGACGATTTGTGGAAAGCTCGCCCGGACACCGGCCAACCAGTACAACTCCGTTGGCGCATGGTGCCATCGATGGATCGACCAGCCCCATGACGTATGCCAAAACCGATGCATCCAATAGCCGATTCCGTCGAGAACGAACAGAAACACGATCAGCTTGAAACCGAATGGAAGTGCCTGCCAACGCCAATAGGAGTGGTGCGGAAACGGGATTTGGTTCGTCACCTGTGCGGCGAAGACGAAGAAGATCTGGTACGTGGTGAGGGCTGCCACATCCGGCAAGAACACCTGAAGATATTGAACTGGACGTGTGGCCCAACAATACTCCGCCGCGAAAAAAAGCAGGCCGATTCCCCAATAGATGGCGATCCCTTCCCACGCAAACGTATTCGCAAGCGCGTCAAGCATTATTATGACCTCGGATATGTCTCGTAAAGTGACGCTACGAAAAGCAAGGCGGGAGGATCGCTCATCTTGAAGTCACGGGTCAAGTCTGTAGGGCTACATCAAAAGTAGGGGACCTTTCCGGCCGCGAGAAAGATTCCACTCATTATATGACCATGACAAGGAGATTACTAAACGCCAGGATAGCTTGCTACTTGGCGAACATTCTGAAGCAGAGCGGTAAGGTTGGCCGACAAAACTCTCGGCGCTTGGCGAAAGCACCTGGCAGAGAGGATTTACACGTTAAACCTAAAGTAGACGATGTCAGCTTCTTTGATGACGTAGTCTTTGCCTTCAAGGCGGAACAACCCCCTCTCCTTTACCTTCGCCTCCGATCCACAGGCCAGCAGGTCATCATAGTGATAGACCTCGGCGCGGATGAAGCCGCGCTCCATGTCGGAGTGGATCTTGCCCGCCGCTTGCGGGGCTTTGGTGTTTCTGGGAATCGGCCAGGCGCGAGACTCGGTGTCGCCAGCGGTGAAAAACGTCACCAAATCCAGCAAGCTATAGGCTTCGCGCGTCAGCCGGACCAGTCCTGATTCGGTCAATCCCATTTCACTCAAGAAGTCCGTCCGTTCGCTTTCAGGTAACGACGAAAGCTCCGCTTCAAGCTGCCCGCAGATCGTCACAACTCTGGCCCCGCGCTTGGCGGCAAAGTCTCGCACTGTCTGGACCATGGCTTCGTCGGCATTCTTCCCTTCCGAGACGTTGGCCACAAACAGCACCGGCTTCGCGGAAAGCAGCTGGCATTCTGTGAGGATTGCCCGTTCCTCTGCCGGATATTCCCGATTACCTAACCACTCGCCCTTGTCGAGCATGCCGATGAGCTTGGTAAGAAACTCTACTTCAAAGGCGGCTTTCTTATCTCCCGCCCGAACCTTCTTTTCCGTTTTCTGCTTTCGCCGATCAAGCGTCTCCAGATCGGAGAGCATGAGTTCGGTTTCGATTACTCCGATGTCCCGAAGCGGATCGACACCGCCGCTGACATGAACCACATCGGTCCCCTGAAAACACCGCACCACGTGCAGTAGCGCATCGACTTCGCGGATGTGACCAAGAAATTGATTCCCCAGTCCTTCCCCTTTACTGGCCCCCTCGACCAGTCCAGCGATATCTCGAACTTCCAGGGTGCTGTAGGTGGTTTTCTTTGAAACGAAGATTTCGGTCAGTTTGACAAGCCGAGGATCCGGCACCAGTGCCACGCCGGTATTGGGATCCACCGTGGCGAACGGATAGTTCGCCGCGAGCGCCCCACCACCGGTGAGTGCATTGAAAACCGTTGTCTTACCAACGTTGGGAAGCCCGATCATGCCGCAACAGAGTCCCATATTTCTCCAGTTCTAAGTTTTGCGTTCTGAGTGCTGAGTTTCCTGAACTCAACACCGTTCACTCACAACTCACCGCTTCTGCTTTCTTCACGGACATTGAACTGATTCATCGCCACTTCTGGTCCCCGGTGGATCAGACACTCCAGCGCATCAACAGCTCGCTCCAAACAAGGTTCAAAGACCGCTAATTCGTCCCTTGTGACTGGTTCTAACACATAGTCCGCAGAATCTTGGCCTGGTGCAGGCCGACCAACTCCAATCTTGAGTCTAATAAATTGCGGAGTGCCCAGCGCTTCGATGAGTGATTTGATCCCGTTATGCCCCCCGTAGCCCCCGGAAAGCTTGATCCGCAGCCGTCCCGGCTCTAGATCGAGATCATCATGGACGACAATGAGTTCGTTGGGAGTAAGGGAATACTCTCGCAGAAGACCCTTGACGGGAGGACCGGAACAATTCATCCAGTCGAGGAGCCCAGCCAATTCGATTAATTCTCGTCCAAGTCGCCCGGAGCCTCGCTGTGCAGTACCCCGCGGTGAGAGTCGGATCGACCATCGAGCGGCAGCCCGCTCGATGGCCCACATCCCGACATTGTGACGGGTCTGGGCATAGGCCTTTCCCGGATTGCCCAGTCCAACAAGCAGACGCAACGTTACTTCTTCTTTTCAGCTTCTTTCTTCTCGGCCTTTGGCGCGGCAGCCGCGTCTTTCTTTTCTCCGCCCTTGGCATCACCGGCAGGCGCTGCAGCACCGGCCTTAGCCGGCTCGCCCCCAGCTCCTTCCGCGCCCACTTCTTTGCCCTTCGCCATGACTTCCGGTTCGCCTGCAGCACCTGCACCACTGGTCAGCAAGGCCTCCAGTTTTGCATCCGACATCGGGGCTGCAACACTCACCACCATCTGGTCCGGTTCATCTAAGAAACGCACCCCGTCACGCGCGGCAATCTCTTTCACATGGATTCCGCTCCCGATGGTCAAGGCCGTCGCATCCACCTCGATGTGATCAGGCAATGCCGCGGGCAAACACTCGACATGCATATCACGCATGTTGTGGTGCAGCACACCACCTTCCTTCACACCGGCTGGAATGCTGCCGATCACCTTGACCGGCACCTTGACCCGAATCGGTTTGCTCATTGAAATTTCAAAGAGATCTGCGTGCAAGACCGCTCCTGTTACCGGATCCACTTGATAGTCCCGCAAGAGGGCGGTACGGCTCGGATTGGACTTGGCCCCATTGACGGTCAGTGAAATCAGCGCGGTGCTGCCCGCATGGGACTTCAAAATCTTGACCAAATCGTCCGGGCTGGCGATCAGCGAGAGACATTCACCCTGGCCGTACAACACCGCCGGAATTTTCCCTGCCCGCCGCATCGACCGCGCAGCTCCCTTACCTGCTTGTTCTCTCACCGACACCGTCAAATCGAATTTCATGATTCTCCTCCGTCTCCCCAGCTTTCAGCACAACGCCCGGCCCAGACCGGGCTAGGCAAATAGTGAACTCACCGACTCATCTTCATGAATGCGCCTGATCGCTTCGCCTAAAAGCGGCGCCACCGACAATTGATGCAACTTCGGACAGATCAACTCTTTCCCTCGCAACGGGATGGTGTTGGTGACCACTACTTGGGAAAGACACGACGACTGTAATCGTTCCAGCGCCGGCCCGGACAAGACCGCGTGGGTGCAGGCGGTCATGACCTCTCGCGCACCATGATCAAGACAGGCCTGAGCCCCTTGAACGATCGTACCCGCCGTATCGATCATGTCATCAAGGAGGAGGACTCGCTTCCCCTGCACATCCCCGATGATATTCATGATCTGGGCTTGATTAGGACCTTCTCGGCGTTTATCAATGATCGCCAGATTGGCCTGAATCCGTTTGGCCAAAGCCCGGGCTCGCTCCACCCCTCCGGCATCCGGAGAAACCACGACGAGATCGGTCATTTGTTTTTTGACGATGTAGTCCAGCAAAACCGGAAGTGCATACAAGTGATCAACCGGCACGTTAAAGAAGCCTTGGATTTGTCCTGCATGAAGATCCATCGAGAGCACACGATCGGCCCCGGCCGTGGTCATCAAGTCCGCGACCAACTTGGCGGTAATGGGAACACGGGGTTGATCCTTCCGATCCTGACGCGCATATCCAAAATACGGGATCACCGCCGTGATACGATTGGCGGATGAACGTTTCAACGCGTCAATGATGATCAACAACTCCATTAAAGAATCGTTGACCGGCTGACAACAGGACTGCACAACGAAGACATCAGCGCCCCGAACATTTTCGTCGATCTTGACGCGGATCTCGCCGTCACTAAATGAAGCGACCGTCGCTTCACCTAACTTTTGCCCAAGGTACGCGCATATCTCATGCGCAAGCGCAAGATTGGCGTTACCAGAGAAAATTTTCAGTTCTCTGTTCATCGAACGTTCCTAACTGATCGTCTCGTCTTTAGTCTAACGTGCTGGATTCTCTAGTGGTTCTTGTGCGGCATGCATGCTGATTTGTATCAGCCCTACGACATTCGTCGCCGCACACACGACCGGGGAAACCAATCAAGGGGTGAAACTGTATAAGAAATCCCCCGTTGCTGTCAATAAACGACCGGCAGAATGTTGAACTCAGCCGATTATGGGGAGCACGAAGTCTGTGCGACAAAAACTTTGACCTGTGGCTCATTCAGGAACATGGCCTGTGCCTGACGAGCCTTCGTTTCATCACAAAACACCCCAAACACAGTCGCCCCGCTGCCAGAGAGAAGCGCTGCCTCGGCTCCCTGGGCCAGCAATCGTTGTTTGATCTCACCGAGTATGGGATAGGCCTTAAATACCGGTCCTTCGAAGTCGTTTTCTGCTGCTTTCAGCACCTGCTCCCATCCCAGCTCGGATGCATGTTCCATCTTGGCATGGGACGGAGACAGTGGAACCACTCCGGCTCGACCTGCAGAGAGTTGCTGATATGCCCACTTCGTTTCAACGGGGAACCCGGGGTTGACCAAGACAACCCATCGAGTTTGCTTGATTCGCACCGGAACGACGCGTTCACCGCGTCCCGCCACGGTCGCAGAGGGGGCGAAGAAGAAAAACGGCACATCGCTCCCGAGCGTCTGGCCAATGTCCGCCATCCTTTCAGCCGACCAGCCCAGATTGAGCAGCTGATTCAAGCCGAGTATCGTCGCGGCCGCATCACTGCTCCCGCCTCCCAGCCCGGCCCCCATCGGAATCCGCTTGGCGAGAGTGATGTCCAGTCCGCCCATTCGCCCACTCTGCTCCATGACCGCCACGGCCGCACGATGGACCAGATTGGAGCCATCGGTCTTCAATGATGGATCGTCACAGCGCAATGCGACCAGGGAATGGGCCTCGGTCCGTGCAATGGTGATCTCGTCCTCCACCCGAACCGTCTGCATCAACGACCATAGATTGTGGTAGCCGTCTGGGCGACGCTCAAGGATGCGCAGCACGAGATTGATCTTGGCAGGTGCAACAACGCGAATGGATAGCGGCACGGCGGTCGATGCGGGAGAGCGGTTAGTCACGACCTCCTTTTATAGCATACTTCTCTAAACGATACCGAAATGATCTGGTGTTGAGCCTGAGCATCCGGGCCGCTTTCTTCTTGACCCACTTGGACCGCTCGAGCGCCTTGAGTAACAAATCCTTTTCGATTCCGTTGATCAACCCTTCAAGGTCCACACCCTCATCGGTCAAGTCCAGCGGCATCCCCTGTGCCGGTGGTGGCGCCAGGGGCCGATGAAGCCATCCGCGCACATCGACATCCGTCACTGATCCGTCCACCGAAAATGCCACGACTCGCTCGATCAGATTTTCCAGTTCACGAACGTTCCCGCGCCATTCATGCTCCAACAGGACCTGCATCGCATCGGAACTGAGCGACGGCCTGGACTTCCCACTTTCCTGTGCAAACCGTTCCAGAAAGTGATTGACCAAGAGCGGGATATCCCCGGTTCGCATCCGTAACGGCGGGAGCTTGATAGGAATCACGTCCAGACGATAGTAGAGATCCTCTCTGAATGAACCATCCGCCACGGCCTTCTCAAGATCCTTGTTGGTAGCGGCCACCACACGCACATCGACTTTAATGTCCTGACTCCCACCGACTCGGCGAAATTCTCGCTCTTGAATCACTCGAAGCAGTTTTACCTGGATCGTCGGAGTCGTGTCCCCGATTTCATCAAGAAAGATCGTTCCGCCGTTGGCGATCTCAAACAGCCCCGCTTTATTCGCGATCGCGCCGGTGAATGATCCCTTCATATGGCCGAACAGCTCGCTTTCCAATAATGTTTCCGGCACGGCGCTACAGTTCACGGCCACAAACGGCAGGGCACTCCGTGCGCTGTTGTAATGAATCGCACGAGCCACTAATTCTTTCCCCGTTCCACTTTCTCCGCAAATCAGCACATTGCTTTTTGAGTCCGCGACCTTTCGCACGACTTCAAAGACTTTTTGCATCGCATCACTCTGACCGACCAGCTGTGCGAATGACGACTGACTCGCCATCTCGCGCTTAAGGATCATGTTTTCGGTCGTCAGACGCCGCTTTTCCAACGCATTCCGAATGATCAACTGCACTTCATCAACTTGAAAGGGTTTCGTCAGATAATCATAGGCCCCCTGCTTCATCGCTTCGACGGCTGAATCTGCGCTCGCAAACGCCGTAATAATCAACACCACCGTCTCCGGAGAGACTGATTTGACTGCCGAGAGAACCTCCATCCCGTCAACCTTCGGCATCCGCAGGTCCGTAATGACCAGGTCGTAGATCTCCTTCTGCAATAACTCAACAGCCTCCTCACCACCAGTGGCGCTGGTCACCGCGTACCCAGCCCGTTTGAGCATGATGCTCAATACCTCGCGCAGGCTTTGCTCATCATCGACGACTAAGATCTTTTCCACGGCTCTCTACCCTCATGCCAAAGTCTGATTCCCGAATCCACGGTGCGGGGCAAACAGACCCCGAAGCGCGTCCCTACCCCTTCCTCACTCTCCACTTTAATCCACCCACCATGCAGATCCACGATGCGATGGACCGCCGCTAATCCTAATCCGGAGCCGCTCTTCTTGGTAGTAAAGAACGGGAGAAAGATCTTATCGAGATTCTTCTTCGGAATACCTTCCCCCGTGTCATGGAACGCCACCTCGATCACATCGGCCTTCCGCCCGGCCACATCCACCTTTCGGCAGCCGGTTGAGACCGCCAGCTGACCGCCCTTGGGCATCGCATCAAAGGCGTTCACGGCCAGATTCCAGAACACTTGCCTCATCTGGTCCTGATCCACTTGCGCAGGCAATCGAGCGGAACAGGGAGCGGTCACCACGGTGATATTCGTTCTCGTTCGTGCTTCATGTTGTACCAGATCAAACGTCTCAGCAAGGACTTTGTTCAAATCGCACTCGACCAAATTCAGGGCCGGTGGCCGGGCATACTGCAAAAACTCGGTAATGATGGCATTCAACCGAGTCGCTTCCCGAACCGCGATCTCCACCAGCCGTTGACTCGTCTCATCGGCCTGAAAATCCTCCCGCAGCATTTGCATGGCGCCGGCAAGCGCGCCGAGCGGATTTCTGATTTCATGCGCCATCCCCGCCGACATTTCGCCCAGGCTGGCCAGCCACTCCTTGCGCCGCATTTCCTCTTCTAAATCTCTGATCTGTGTGAGATCCTTGCAGACGCCCACCAGGCCAGTTGTCTCACCACGCTCGTGTAAGGGGCCGAGCGTCATGCCAAGGATCAGTCGATTTCCATCAGCCCGTTTGCACTCGACCTCAAAACGAATATTATGTGAGATACAGTCAGCCCCCTCGTTTTCCAATCCTCCTGGCTGCCAATTGAAGACTTCGCGCCATGGCCGTCCCCGGACTTGCTGACTGCTATAGCCGGTCGCCTCTTCCGCTGCGGGATTGAATGACGTGATCAGTCCATGCGCATCGGTCGTAAACACTCCGCTACTGATGCTGTTCACGATATTCTCATGGAATGCTCGCAAGCGATGAAGTCCTTGTTCTTTCTCTCGGATCGATTGATCTGCCGTCTGCAATTGATCCGCCAGTGCCCCGCTCAGGAATCCAACGACTAGAAATGCCAGGGCATACACGCCGAACGCCTGCAACGTCTCCGCGGCCGTGAGCCGAGTCTGTGGGAGCCATCCCCATGTCTCCACAAGACCATACAGCTGCATGTTGGTAAGGAGCCCGAACAGAATGATGCAGAGGCTGGCCGTCAGCAACCCGACTCGGCGCCGCGCCACCAGGCTTGCCACCGTCACACTGATGACATACAGAACGGCAAAGGGACTTTCGATTCCGCCTGTTCGTGCGATCAGCACAGACTCAACGACAAAATCGACGGCGATCTGGCCCCAGGCGAACGGCACGAGCACTTCCACACGAACAAGCCGTTGAAGGATGAAGGCGTAGAGGATCGTCGCCGCATAGGTGAACACGATCAAGGCATAGAACGTTTCTACACGCTCGCCTTTCGTCACCTGGAATGCAAGGGACAATCCCAGCAGCAACGTGACGAGAACGACCCGCCACCCCATCAGCCAATAGATTCTGGTTTTGATTTCGTCCACGCAGTGCTCACCTCCGTGTCGGGCCGCTATCCTCAATCTGGAGGGCGGCTCGACAAGGGACAGCCTGTCCGCTGAGAAACCTGAAGGCGGGAAGAATGCCGAGAGGGTGTGCCGCAACAAGGATGAGCAAACAGTCGACCTGCGTGACACCCGAGGTGGGAAGGGGCAACAGCCGCCTCGGTGTACGCGTTACCCGATTGCAGAAGCCATCGTGAAAATCGGCAGATACATCGCCACTACGATGAAGCCGACCGTCGTTCCCAGGAACACCATCATCATCGGTTCCAAGAGGGCCGTGAGATTTCCGACAGCCTCGTCCACTTCGTCTTCGTAAAAGTCGGCAATTTTCCCAAGCATGGTGTCCAGCGCGCCTGTTGACTCGCCGACTGAGATCATGTGCGTCACCATCTTCGGAAATGTACCGCTCTTCGCAAGAGGCTCCGAAATCGTCTTCCCGCCGCTGATGCTGACCTTCGCATCAAGTAACGCCCCTTCGACAACCTTATTACCGGATGTCTTGGCACAAATCGTCAACGCTTCCAACAAGGGCACCCCGCTCGCCAGCAAGGTTCCCAGTGTCCGGGTGAACTTGGCCACCGACGCCTTACGAATCAAGTCCCCAAATACGGGCAACTTCAGCAGGAACTTGTCGATAGCCAACCTCCCCTGTTTTGTCGCATAGTACTTTTTGAGCCCCACCACGGCCCCGATGATCACACCCAGCATGATATACCAATTGCCTTGCGCAAAATTGCTCATGTCTATGACGAGCTGCGTCGGGGCGGGGAGTCCCATTTTTCCGCCGGACATTTCCTTGAACATTTTCTCGAACACCGGGATGACCCAAATCATTAAGACGGTAATCACGATCGCTGCGATGCCCAGAATGGCGGCAGGATAGACCATGGCGCTCTTGATCTGGCCTTTTAACTTCATGGCCTTTTCGATATGCTTCGATAAACGTCCGAGAATGGTATCCAGTAATCCTCCCACCTCGCCGGCATGGACCATATTGACGTAGAGGTCGTCGAAGATTTTGGGATGTTTACTGAGGGCGTCCGAAAACGTTGATCCGCCTTCGACCCGCCCCTTGATCTCACCGACCGACTTTCTCAACACGGCATTCTCGGACTGTGTCGAGAGGATTTCGAGGCATTGAATCAACGGCAACCCCGCATTGATCATCGTCCCGAATTGCCTGGTGAAGACAACCAAGTCTTTTTCCTTCACCCCGCTTCCCAGTTGAAAACGGAATCCCTCTTTGGCCGCCTTCTCCTCAAGACTGGTGACAACGACGTTCTGCCGGCGCAGCTGCTCCACGGCCTCCTCTCGAGACTTGGCGACAAGTTCGCCTTTCTTTACGGCTCCGGACTTGCTGCGCCCGATATACGCAAATGTAGCCATAGGTGCTCGACCCGTTACGGCTCCAACGCCGGTTATGTAACAGTAGAAGGGTTACGAAACGAGTCTACTGGTGACTCGCAACCCTGTCAAAAACAATTACATTATTTACCTAGACAGCGAAACGAGTCGCCGGGGTGAACAAGGCGGATTAGGTCAATGGAGGGGCGGCATTCGCATCTCGATAGCCTCTATACAGGTAGTGAAATCCTGAGGCCAGGGTAAAACTGACCAGTAAGACCACGAGCGGGGTTATGACCGAGCGGTCACCGCCACGCCATGTCAGGAGAACCGTGAGCAGCACGTAGCTTAATTGAAACAGCGTGGTTCCCTTTCCTAGGAACGTTGGAGTGACATTAATCGGCGTACTGGTCACATGAGCAACGACTGTCCCCAACAAGAGCATCAGATCTCGGCTCACCACCAGAATGACAAGCCATGACGGCACGAGATGGAGTACCGCCAGTGAAATAAAGCTCGATGTCAACAGAAGCTTGTCCGCCAGCGGATCGAGTAACGTCCCTAATCGTGTCCTTTGATTGAGCTTGCGGGCGAGGTAACCATCAACCGCATCCGTGAGCCCGGCAAGAAGCAGTGTCAGCAGGGCGAATCCATAGGAACCATAGGTCATGAAGCCGATGAATACGGGAACCAAAAGAATGCGAAGAATGGTCAGACTATTGGGGATATTCATGGGGTGGAATTTGGACATGCCCCAGACTTGATGGGGCGAGGCATCATAGTAACCGACGACGAGCTTGTCAACGAGTTGCAGGGAGGGAGGAACACCTCCTATAATTAAAGCCGTGGTTAACTCTCTCAATGGATGACGAAGGGATACGAAGGTATGAGCACGTTACCGCTCCTGTTCAAGAAGGAAGGATTGGTCGAAAAGCATCAAGTGGAGGGGGTGGATCCGAGCGACCGCTACTTTAACCGAGCCATCCTCGTGAATAGAACCTCGGCAGGTTACTCGACAAAAGTGATGTATGAAGCGTTGATCGTCGAAAGCCGATCGCACTCGACCATTATCGCTGCCGTAAAGGAATTAGTGGAAAAGCTCCAGGATTTCGGGTTCACACGCCTGAGGACACGGCCCAATTTTAAGGGCACTCGGTATCTCGCTGAGAAAGAAACCTGGATCGATTACCCGGACCGTTCTTGATGTCAGACAAGAAACTCCCGGCTGATGAGGTCATGTATCACCGGACGGAATTCCCGAATGGCTTCATTCCGGCTTGAGGGATGAACGCGATTGGAAAGCAACACCACCTCCAGACGCTGTACGGGATCAATCCAGATTGAAGTCCCGGTATAGCCAAGATGACCGAAGGACTGAGCTGAAAAATACGATCCGGCCGATGACGGCTTTGACGGGGTATCCCACCCGAGTGCCCAGCTGGAAATTCCATCGTTCGCCTGCCTCCGCGTAAACTCCCGGACAAGATCTCGATCAAGTATTGCCGTCTGCCCATGATACGCCCTCAGCCACTCGCCTGTGATGGTCATGACTGCATCAACATTTCCAAACAACCCCGCATGACCTGCCTCGCCACCCATCGCACCTGCATTCTGGTCATGCACCTCACCGCACAACAACCTGCCCCGCCATGGATCGAACTCCGTCGGAGCAACCCCTCCATGTGGTTCTCCCTGTCGCTCACGAAATGTGTGCGTCCCCTCAGACAGGACGAATTGAATGTGTGGGCTCCCCAGACGATGTGCTATATGAATTAAGAAAAACTCAGTCAACGATAGCCCGCTGGTTCGTTCAACGATCAGTCCCAGCAGCATGAACCCCAAATCGCTATAGAGGCTGCGAGCAGCTCGCGTATACACCGAGCCTTCCGATCGAATTAAGTCCAACACTTTTTGCTTCGCCAATAGTCTTTCTTCCTTCGACGAAGGGGTTCGTCCGTCTGGGCTGAGCCGCTCATAGTAGCCTCGCCAACCAGGTAATCCGGATTGATGGGTCAACAAGTCTCGAAGCGTCGCAGACCCGATTGGAGTCTCCGCGCATTCCTTAAGGTATTCGGCGACACAGGCATCCAGTCGACACCGGCCGTTCTGGATCAGCAGGACGAGGGCCGTCACGGTTGCCAGAGGTTTTGTTAAAGATGCCAGATCGTAGACGGTGGAGGCGAGCACTGCAGCTCCCGGAGGATCCGTCGATAACCGTCCGGCATAAAATCGAGCGCTCGGTTTGTCCCCCCGGCGCACGGCCACTACGGCTCCTGGGAACACTCCATCCGCAACGGCACGGTCAAGTACGGCCTGAATTGCGGAAGGGTTGGACATGGTGAGAACGTTGGTGTGAAACAAGAGGGAGCAGCGTTACAGGTAACCCATCGGCTAGACCAAGAGATTCAACGAATCATCGCATCGGGCTGGATTCTCCCTCCATTTTGTCGTCCGGCACGATGCCATGGTCTTGATAGACCTCACTCGCTTCAACATCCAGCATTCGTTCAAACGTGGTAAGCGTCGCTCGCATACGCTCGACCATCAACAGACGCTGTTTCTTCAGGACGGAGAGATCCCGCTGCGTATTCCCCAGTTCAACCCTGGCTTGCCGAAACAATTCGCCGGCCTTCAATTCCGCTTCCTTCACAATCAGTTCGGCATCTCGCTGAGCGCTACGCTTGACGTCCTCCGCCAATGACTGCGCCGAAACCAGGGTGCTGGACAAGGTCGTTTCGGTTCGTTTCAAGTCTGTTACCTGCTGCTCAAGCGAGTAGATTCGTTCGCGCAACGCGGTGTTGTCTCGATTTAAGTACTCGACCGTCTGTGCAATCTCCTCCAGAAACCGGTTGACCTCTTCGCGATCATAGCCACGAAGCTTGACCTGAAACACCATCTGCTGAATGTCGATCGGCGTGATCTTCACGGCATCCCCCATGGTTGAATCAATTCATCCGTCCCGCCATGTCCTTGATCGACTGGACAACCGCGATTTGTAAAAACCAAATCGCGGCAATGACGATCAACGGAGAAAGGTCTATTCCCATCCCCACACCAAGCCGTCGACGCAATGGGGCCAATACTGGCTCAGTTGCGCGTGTCAGAAATTGGACGATCGGATTCCACGGGTCTGGGTTGACCCATGAAATGAGCGCCCGTGCAATAATGATCCAGCTGTAGAAAGACAAGGCATAGTCTAGAACCGTTGCCAATCCCAATAAGGTATTTCCAACGACAAACATTAGCTTCCAAGCTCCTGAGATCGTTTTGTTGCAGCCTCAACGGCGTCCATTAACGTAGCCCGCAGACCACCCTGTTCCAACCGATGCAATCCCGCGATCGTCGTTCCGCCGGGAGAAGCGACTTGGTCCTTCAGCCGAGCAGGATGCTGACCAGACTCTACCACCATCCGGGCTGCCCCCAGAACCGTCTGCGCCGCCAAGACACTCGCCGTCTCTCGCGGCAAACCCATTTTCACTCCGCCATCCGCCATCGCCTCAATGGCCAGGAAAATATACGCGGGGCCGCTTCCACTCAAGCCGGTCACGGCATCCATGAGGCGTTCCTCAAGCAGCACAACCTTGCCGACCGACTCAAACATCTGCTGCACGAATGCGACGGCCTCCGGCCCAACTCCCGGACCGACCGCGAGCGCTGTCATGCCTGCTCGAACCATCGCCGGGGTGTTCGGCATGGCACGGATAATGAGCGCCTGATGGCCAAGAAATTCCTGAATCCGACAGATGGGAACCCCGGCGGCCACCGAAACGACAAGCCGGTTACCAACAACCTTTTCCACTCCCCCGAGAACTTCGGTCATGAGTTGCGGCTTCACGGCGAGCATGACGACATCGCTGGCACGCACCACATCATCATTCATGAGCCCGACTTGTACCGCGTACTGTTGCTTCAGGTGATCCTGCCTGGTCGGGTCCGGATCGGCGACACGAATATTTTCCGGCGCGTAAAGCCTGGAAGTGAGCACACCGCTGATCAGTGCTTCTGCCATACGCCCACCACCGATAAACCCGATGGTGTTCATGCCGGATACTCTAGACATGCCTTGCCCCAAAAATGGCCGTGCCGACGCGAACAAGAGTCGCCCCTTCCTCTATGGCCACTTCATAATCACCCGACATTCCCATCGAAAGCTCCTCCATCTTCACCGATGGGAAATGTTGGGCATCAATCATCCGCGCTAGCTCATTGAGCTTTCGAAAATAGGGGCGAGCCGAATCAGGATCAGCAGTTGGAGGCGGAATAGCCATCAACCCTCTGATACGGACATAGGAGAGACACGCCATCTCCGGCATGGCTTGTCGGACCTGTTCCGGAAGAAACCCCGCTTTGGTGGGCTCGTTACCGATATTGATCTCCAACAACACATCTTGCCGATGGCCGGCATCTCCCGCGCGGCGATCGATTTCTCGCGCCAGCTCCAGACTGTCGACCGAATGGATCAGATCGAACAGACCGATCACAGATCGCACCTTTCTCCGTTGCAATTGCCCGATAAAATGCCACTGGACCAAACCCTGCTTGAGGGCAGGAACTTTGGCAAGCGCCTCTTGGACTCGATTTTCTCCCAAGATCGACAGTCCCGCCTGTACCCCTTCCATGATCTGTGGGATAGCCACGGTCTTTGTCGCAGCCACAAGACGAACACTCACGGCAGGGCGTCCGGCTTTTTCTGTCGCCGATCGGATCTTTGCCAGCACGGAGTGAACTCTGGATTCGATTGTATCCCGGACGAGCGATTCCATGTCTCGTATCTACCTACAACCTCCGGCGCACTTCTTCGGCACGCCGCCCACATTCTATCGGATTTAGACAGAGAATTGCAGAGACTGGTTTATCGTTGCGTTGGCGGTAAACCAATGGCACTGATCATGGTCCCGTTGACTTTTCCTTCTCGCCGATAGGAAAAAAATAGATCCTCATGACAAATTGTACAAAGATTGACGGTCGTGATGGCCTGTGGGCTGGCTCCATAGGCCAAGGCCTGACTTCTAATCAGACCCTTCAAATCCAGATTGGCTTTCCCTTTGCTCCCCAATCGAACGACCTTCTCCCAACTAGCCCCCCCCTGACGCAGGCGTTCAAGGACCGGCTCATCCACTTCATAACAGCACACACCGGCTGATGGACCGATGCTCAACCGTACCTGATTGGGATTCGAGCCAAAACGCGCCTCCAGCAGGGCCAGTGTCTTAGGAACGATCGCTTCTACGGCTCCTCGCCATCCAGCATGGATCGCGGCCACAACCCTTTGGACGGGATCATGCACGAGAATAGGCACACAATCGGCGCTCCTCACCGCCACCATGACCCCTGGCTGATCGGTCACCAGGGCATCCCAACCTCCCGTAAAGCGATCCGCTGATGAGAGTGCCCGATCCACTACCAGAGCATCGGTCCCATGAACCTGCTTGACAGACAATGTCCATGCCGAGGGTGCGGCGCCCTGGATGCCTTGTGAAGGAATGCCGATTTCCAGGTCGTGCGCCATCGTATGCTGCCTGGTTCCAAAAAAGTGATGCACCGCCCCCCCAGGGTCCGAAAACGCCGGTACCGTTATTACCGATGCTCTTGTCATTTCACCGTTCATCAGATCTCGGAACCGTGCCCGATTCAGAGCTTGAGCACACGCCCTGCAAGCCGTTCAATGAACTCACCGCGACCTAGGACCAACCTGCAGTGGGCCAGCTTGCAAAATACGGAACAGAAACCGAAATGGATTCTAGTCGGCTTGCTTGCGAAGAAAGGTAGGGACATCCCATTCGTCCTCAGCCGTCATCGCCGTCCGATCCGTGGAATCCCGCATGTCCGTCATACGCCGTAAAAATGTCGGTCGATCCAGATCTTTCGCCGGTCGATCCGCTGCAAGGGAGGCAACCATCCCCGCTAAAAGCGGTTGGATCGGCTTCACCGGTCGATTCACTCCTCGATCATTTGCGATGGGAGCCGTCGACTGATCTTCTTCCCGTTCAAACCCAGTTGCAATGACCGTGATAATGAGATCTTCACCCATATCAGGATTGATGACTTGGCCGACGATGATGTTGGCCTCCGAGTCCGCCGTCTGCTGGATAATGCTGGCAGCCTCTTCGACTTCATGCAACGATAAACTAGGCCCCCCGGTTATATTGAGAAGGACTCCTCGGGCCCCTTCCACGCTTCCCTCTTCAAGAAGTGGGCTGCACATCGCCTTCTGGGCGGCTTCGATCGCCCGATTCGGACCACGTGACACACCCATTCCCATAACGGCACGCCCGGTATGGGACATGACCGTACGGACATCGGCAAAATCGACGTTCACATGTCCAGTCGTCGTAATGACATCGGCGATGCCTTGAATGGCTTGCCGCAGAACGTCATCAGCCACCTTGAAAGCCTCGAGCAACGGAGTTGATTTATCGACGATTCCCAAGAGCCGCTGATTAGGAATGATCAGCAACGTATCGACATGACGCCGCATGTCGCGGATCCCCTCCTCGGCGTGTTTGTTTCTCCGTTGGCCTTCATACTGAAACGGCTTCGTAACCACGCCCACCGTCAAAATACCCATTTCTCGAGCAATACTGGCGACGATCGGGGCGGCTCCCGTCCCGGTTCCTCCCCCCATCCCGGCCGTGACAAACACCATATCCGCGCCTTCAAGACATTCGCGGATATGCTCTTTACTTTCTAGCGCGGCATCCCGTCCGATTTCAGGTTTCGCACCTGCGCCTAGCCCCCGGGTCCGATCCGGTCCAAGCTGAATTTTGTACGGAGCCAGAGACCGGTCCAGCGCCTGAAGATCGGTGTTGCTGGCGATAAAATCGACACGAGCAAGTCCGGATGTGATCATCGTGTTGATGGCATTGCATCCCGCTCCGCCGATTCCAATGACCTTAATCCGGACGGGTGACAACATATCTTCCTGAAATGAAAACATGGGAGCACCTCCTCGCATCACCCGCACACCGAGCGCCTGCCGCTCGCAAGGGTTTTATAAGGTTAAAAGACCTCCAACACCCGTTTCGTCCAGCTGAACATTTTCTTTGCCCAGGTTCCACCGCTTCGAATCCCGGCGGTCTCCAATTCGTCGACGTGTCGCCGGGCATGCAACAAGAGCCCCACCCCCGTCGAATGACTGGGATGGCCGACGATATCTCGGAGTCCACCAACCCCTGAGGGGACTCCCCGACGTGCGGGCAGGTTCAACACCCTTTCGGCAGCATCCGGCATCCCTTCCAATAACGAGGTGCCTCCGGTGATCACGACACCGGCCCCCAACATACCTTCATATCCGGCACGCGTGATTTCTCTCCGAACAAGCTCGAACATCTCATCGACACGCGGTTCCAAGATCTCCGCAATATCCCGCCTGGAGAAGGTTCGAGGCGGACGGTCCCCCACTGAAGGCACTTGGACGACTTGATGACCGACCACTAACTCCGTTCTTGCGATACCGTGCTGGGTTTTGATCCTCTCGGCCTCGGTTTGCGACGTCAACAGACCAATGGCCAAGTCTTTGGTTAAATTCTGACCACCAATCGGAAGCACCGCCGAGTGCCGGATACTTCCGTCTAGGAAAATGGCGAGGTCCGTCGTCCCGCCGCCCAGGTCAACCATCACCACACCGAGTTCACGTTCCTCCTGACTCAACACCGCTTCGCTGGATGCAAGCGGCTGGAGAATAATATCGACGACGTCGAGCCCGGCTCGATTCACACTCTTCACGATATTCTGCGCGGACGTCACCGCTCCGGTGATGACGTGCACATTGACCTCCAACCGATTCCCGGAGAGCCCCAGCGGCTCTCGCACCCCTTCCTGACCGTCCACCATGAATTCCCGGGGTAATACATGGAGAATTCTCCGTTCTTGCGGAATCACAGCAAGCGTACGGGCGCTTTCAATGGCCCTGTGGATATCTTCTCGTGTCACCTCCGCCCGTTTCAGCGCCACGACTCCTTTGCAGTTTTCCGCCGCGATATGACTGCCGGCGATACCGGTGTACACGGAGTTGATCTGGACCGCCGCCATGAGTTCTGCTTCTTCGACTGCCTTCTTGATGGATTCAACGGTGCTCTCTATGTCGACCACAACTCCCTTGCGCAACCCACGTGAGGGGCTCATGCCGACACCGATAATGCTGAGACCTCCCGCATCGGTCATCTCTGCGACGATTGCGCAGATCTTCGTCGTCCCGATGTCGAGTCCGACTAGGATTTGATCTCGCTTCGGCACCGCGATCACCCTCCCCATTCCCGTACGATGATTCGATTGTCGTACCGGAGATCTACCTCACTGACACCGCGCCCTGCTCCGTCAAAATTTAGTGATTTCAACGTTGGTTTGACACGTTGGAACCGTTCCCACTGCGCCTCAACCGATTCCTCCCCAAATCGAAATCGAACGCCCTGGATGAACGCCACAAGATTTGTCTGGTTTTCAGCCTGCACCCGCAACCGCCCCTCAACGGTGTGCCCGATGACTCTTGCGAGTTCGATGCCAGACATGATCGACCGTCTCGCCACATCGGTGCCCTTGAGCAACCCGTCAAGATCAACTCCCGTTACCAACGGAAACGTGTCGTCATCAGCTTGCCCAAGCTTGCTCAGTACATACCCCTCTTCATCACTCAGAAAGTTCTGCGATGCCGCCCGGACGATCGCGGCAGGTTTGCGCTCAATGATCGCGATCTTCAACTCATGGAGCGGGACTCGCGAAACTTGAGCCTCCTTGATCCACGGGTGAGATTCGATCTGTTCCTCAAGATCGGCGGTTACGACCTGATGGAGCGTCATCCCTTGTTTGACCTGAGCGAGCTCAATGATTTTCTGCTTATCGAGGTGATGCGCGCCTTCAACCGTGATCGTGTGGACTTCGAGCAGCTCGCGGACCAAGCGACTGGAGTATGTCACTGCTGTCGTGATAAGCCACCCCACACTCATCACACCGATTACGAGAACGGCCAGACGAATCACTATCGTTCGCCTGGCAGTCCCTGGCCGCCCGACTTGCTTTACCACCTTCTCCCCGTGCGGATCCTTCCAACGATTCAGCCGCGGGGCGGCAGGCTCATCTCGACGTTTTTTGAACAACAGTCGCATTACACAAACTCCGGCTTGGCACGCTGAGCGGCACGATCCAAAGCCGACTGTAAAATCTGCTCAACCAAGTCGTCGTACTCGATACCGACCTGTGCCGCAGCCATTGGTAGGAGGCTCGTGGCCGTCATACCGGGAACCGTATTGATTTCCAGCACGTAGGGCTGACCTCGTGGCGTGATGCGAAAGTCCACACGTGCGGCCCCCTCACACCCAAGTACGTCATAGCTCCGGTAGGCCAGGTCTCCTATTTTCCGCAGAACTTTGGCCGGAAGAGGAGCCGGACAGAGATACTGGGTCTTGCCTGTCTGGTATTTCGCCGAGAAATCATAGAACCCTTTCTGAGCCACAATCTCTATAGCCGGGAGGACCTTTGCCCCACCCACAGCCGTCCCGATGATCGACACAGTCGCTTCGTGCCCTGGGATATACCGCTCCACCATTGCTTCATGATCATAGCGATGAGCCACAGCAAGTGCTTCTTTCCACTGGGCAGTGCGACGCACAATCGTGACCCCGATCGTAGAGCCTTGCGAGACCGGTTTGACGACAATCGGCAGCTGAAGCTTGCTCTCTCTCAGAACCTTTGCCAGTGGCGACCGCCCCCCCCGCCTGATAACCGTTCCCGGAGGAACCGGGATGCCATGCGCGGCCAATAATGTCTTTGCCATCACCTTGTGCATGCCGACGGCACTGGCTCTAACGCCGGACCCTGTATATGGAATCCCTAGGGTCTCGAGAAACCCCTGGACCAATCCGTCTTCCCCCCCCGGCCCATGAAGTGAGAGAAAGGCGATGGCTACGTCCTGTTCTTTCAGATCTTGATACAACCGATCGCCGACATCGAGAGCCACCGCATCATACCCGCGACGAAGCAATGCCTGATGCACAGCCTGGCCGGTCTTCAGGGAAATCTCCCGTTCGGGAGATCGACCGCCCATCAGCACAGCGATGCGCCTATCTGTTCTTCGTCCTATGGGCACCAACCTGTCCTCTGATTACGCCTGGCCCACCAATTTCAACTCCAGCGTTAATTTCACCCCGGTCTTCCGAACGACCTGGGCCCGAATCTTTTTGATAAGTGCGAGTACGTCAGCGGCACTCGCCTTCCCCTGATTCACGATAAAGTTGGCATGTTTCACCGAGACACAGGCATCGCCGACTGAGACCCCCTTGAGTCCTGCCGCCTCCACAACCCGTCCCGCGGAGTCATTGGCGGGATTCTTGAACACACAGCCTGCGCTGGGAAGCGTCAGTGGCTGAGTCTCTCGCCGATAACGCAGATAGTCCTTCACAACTTTCTCAATATCGGCCCGGACGCCCTGCTTCAGTTGGAGCCAGACCCCGACGACAATTCCCGGTGGCAATGATGCCCGCCGATACTCAAATGCAATGCGTTCCGCCGGGTAATCCCGAACGTCGCCGTTTGTTTGCACCACTCGAACCGCTTTGACCGCATCTTTCATTTCGCCCAGTCTGGTGCCGGCATTCATCACGACGCACCCCGCAACCGTCCCAGGAATCCCGGCAGCCCATTCCAACCCGGCCAGCGAGCGACGGATGGCATAGCCGATCAATGTCGGCATCCCGACACCGCCCTCGGCATAGAGCACCGACCCGGACTCCTCCTTGATCGCACGCAGCTTGGCCAAACTGATCACCACACCTCGAATTCCCTTGTCTCGAACCAGCAGATTGGTCCCTCCTAACACAAAGAATGGAAGCTTCTGTTCATGCGTTTGCTTGACCAACCGAATAACATCCTCGACATCTGCCGGTTCTACCAACACATCGGCTGGCCCACCTATCCGAAAAGACGTGTACTCGCTCAGCGGTGCGTTGAAGCGAACCGCCCCCCGAATACCAGCCACAGCGGGCTGGAGCTTTCGCCGTAGCCTCGTATGTTGCGCCGTCGTTCCATGCCTGTACGATGTACGTTTCATGAATCATCACGCAGACTCAAGCCGCGCCAGAATTCCAGTACCGGCTTTCCAAATGTCCCCCGCGCCCAAGGTCAAGACGAGATCTCCTTCCCGAAGATGCGGCAAGACTTGATCCGGAAGGGTCTCCTTGCGTTCGACGAAGGTCACTGCCGGATGGCCAGCCGCCTTCACCGTCTCAGCAAGGACAGCCCCGGTCACACCCGGGATCGGATGTTCGCCAGCGGGATAAATGTCCGTCATAAACAAGACATCGGCATGGTCAAACGCGTGGGCGAACTCTCCGAGACAATCCCTCGTCCGGCTATATCGGTGAGGTTGAAAGAGGACGACCAATCGACGATCCCAGCCCTGTTTGGCCGCAGCCAGCGTCGCTTTGACCTCCGTAGGATGATGCCCATAGTCATCGACTACCATGATCCCACCGGCTTCGCCCCGCAAGTCGAATCGGCGCTCAACGCCCGTAAAAGCCGCTAATCCTTTACGGATCAAATCGACCGGGACATCCATCTCCGTCCCAATCGCAATGGCAACGAGTGCGTTCGAGACATTGTGAATCCCCGGTACCGTCAACCGGAACGGACCGAGGTTTTTCCCTCGAAAATGTGCGCGGAAGTCGGCACCCCACTGCTTGAGCACGATGTCCGTCGCAAGAAAATCTGGCGCCACTCCATCCCGCTCACGAAGTCCGTACGTATAGTAGCGCTTCACGACGTGAGGGAAGAGCGACGCGAGACGATCGTCGTCGGCACACAGCACCGCCACCCCATAGAAGGGAATTTTATTGATAAATTCGAGAAAACTTTCGTTGATTCGCTCCATCGACCCATAATGATCCAGGTGCTCACGATCCAAATTCGTCACCGCAACAATGGTGGGAGGAAGACGCAGAAAAGATCCGTCGCTTTCATCTGCCTCGGCCACCAGGAGGTCGCCTCGACCAAGCCGTGCATGGCTTCCCAATGCGTTCACCTTGCCACCGATCACCATCGTTGGATCCAGGTCGCCCTGCGCAAGCACGGTGGCCACCATCGACGTCGTAGTTGTTTTACCGTGAGCTCCGGCAATGGCAACGCCGAATTTTAGTCGCATAAGCTCTGCCAGCATTTCTGCCCGCGGGATTACGGGAATCTGCAATGCTTTTGCTTTCACCACCTCAGGATTACTTCCGGCTACAGCCGATGAAATGACCACGACCTGCGCCGAACCCACATTCGATTCCTGATGGCCGATGAAGATTCTTCCCCCAAGCTCTTCCAGACGCCTGGTGGTCTCCGAGGCTTGCAGATCTGACCCCGTCACGGCATAGCCCATCGTGAGCAGCACTTCGGCAATACCGCTCATACCGGCCCCGCCGATTCCAACAAGATGAATTTGTTCGACCTTGCGAAACATTCCCATACGACTTACCCGTTGCCGCCCAGTAGAAGCGCGTCCCCCCAGCGTTGATCCTCCAAGCGTCCTACCCTCCGGCCTTTCTAAAAGATTGGTTGATGTCATGATTTGCTCCCATGATCGCATAACACTCATCGACGATACGTTCACCCGCGTCAATTCGTCGCATCGCCAAACTCCCCCGGCGCATGCGGTTCCATCGTTCCGAGTCCGATACGATCTCGTTCACCGTTGCACTCAATGCCGCACCCGTCAGGTTGGCCTGCGGCAGCACCACGGCACCACCGGCCGCTTCCATAGCGCGAGCATTCTTCATCTGATGATCATAAATGGCTGTCGGGAGCGGAATCAGTATTGCCGGTTTTCCACAAGCCGTCAGCTCGGCGATCGTCATCGCTCCAGCACGCGCTATCACCACATCTGCAGTCCGTAACACCGTCGGCATGTCATAGAGAAATGGAACCACGGTCGCCGAGATCCCCAACGTCCTGTACGCTTCCCTGACCCGCTCATAGTCTCCCTCACCTGTTTGGTGTGTGATCCTCAGTGTGGGCAAGAGCGTTCTGAGCAAGGGCAGCCCTTCCAGCACCGCACTGTTGATCGCTGTGGCTCCCTGACTTCCTCCAAAGACCAGCAGGTGTTGTCCATCCGGCTTGATCGTCTCCTGACTGTCGGCTCCATACGCCAGGAACTCCTCCCTAATAGGTGTTCCGACAACTCGCACCTTCTGCCGATCAAAGGACGAAGCCGCGGACTCAAACGCCAAAAAGATACGCTGTACAAGCGGGCCGACTACTTTGTTGGCCAGTCCAGGGTAGGCGTTCGGCTCCAAAATCACTCTGGAAATCCCCCTTAGTGCGGCAGCCACCAGGACCGTGGGGCTCGTATACCCGCCGACCCCGACTACGAGATCAGCCTGCTGCTGCCTCAGGATCCGCCATGATTGCCAGATTCCCACAGGGACCGACAGCGCTGCTTGACAGACATCCACCAATCCTTTTCCCATCACCGGCTTGGCCGTGATCATCACCAACTCGAACCCTTCATGTGCGAGTACGCGAGATTCGATGCCTCGCCTCGTTCCAACAAAGAGAATCCTCGTTGAAGAATCCCGTCGCACAAAGTCCCGTGCCAGCGCAATGGCCGGATAGAGATGGCCACCTGTGCCTCCTGCAGCAATGACGATCGTCATCGTTCACTTGCCCGCCCACGTCCGCTCCGATGTTCCATTTCCTCTCGTCCGGCATGGCGATCCCTCGAGATACTCAACAACAGTCCCACTCCGGCCAGGCTGACGACAAGAGAGGATCCTCCGTAACTGACGAACGGTAACGTAAGCCCTTTTGTCGGCACGAGCCCGGTCACCACGCAGGCGTTGATTAATGCCTGAACCCCGATCAGCGTCGTGATACCGATCCCCAGATACCGTCCAAATGGGACCCGTGCGCGCGTTGAAATCTGAAACCCCCGGATCATGAACAATACGAATAACATGACAATGATTCCGGTACCGACGAATCCCAGTTCTTCGCCGATGAGCGCCAAGACAAAATCCGTATGTGCTTCGGGAAGAAAAAACAATTTCTGTTTCCCTTCTCCTAACCCCACGCCAAAAAGGCCGCCGCTCCCGAACGCCAGAAATGATTGGGTGATCTGAAATCCCGTATCGGACGCGTCGCTCCATGGCTGCAAGAACGCCAGGAGGCGTTGCCGACGATACTCGGTGGAGAGAACAAGCGCCAATCCGATTGGTACCGCGCAGAGCAGCAATGTCGACAAATGGGAGAGGCGGGCGCCCCCCACAAATAACAGGCTGCCCGTGACCAAGGCCAGCACTACGACCGTCCCCAAATCCGGCTCCATCAGCACCAATCCGCTGAGAAGGCCAACCACAAGCAATGCCGGGAGAAGCCCGGCCTGAAACTCTTGGATTCGGCTTTCTTTTTTTGTCAAATACGCCGCAAGATAAATCACCAATCCCAGCTTCAACATCTCCGCGGGCTGGATCGATATCAACCCAACCCCCAGCCACCGTCTGGCTCCGTTGGCGGCCATGCCTACAGAGGGAACCAAGACCATGGCTAGTAGTGCCGTCATACCCACAAGCAGTGGAACGGATAACCGTTTCCACCAGACATAATCGATACGAGACAGCACATGAAGCACGCTCAACCCCACCGCCAGCCAGAGACACTGTCGTTTGAGGTAGTACCAGGAATCGTGATGCCGATTTCCGGCCACAACCGCGCTCGCACTGAACACCATGACCAGGCCGACGATCGCCAGCATTATCGTCACACATAACAAGACTTGATCCATACCAACCCGCGATGGAACTCGCGAGCTGCCCGTGCCCCAAGGTAGCGCCAAAGTTCCTGCCGCTTTCTGTGACATTGCCCGGCGTCACCACTCCTCTTCGTGTCGACCATCACGCGGGTAAAGATTGCACCGCAGCCTTAAATTGTCTCCCGCGATCTTGGTAGTCGGCAAACATGTCGAAACTCGCACAGGCCGGTGACATCAGCACGACCTCGCCCGGACTTGCCCCCTCCGCCGCCAACTCCACCGCCTCCCGCAAGCTCCCAACCAGTTCGACGTCCCGATAGTTCGGCACAGCATCAGCGATTAACGGAGCCGCTTCCCCGATTAAAATGAGCCTTTTCACTCGTTCTTGGATAGCCGTCGCCAACCGCGACAAATCACCGCCCTTGTCGCGCCCCCCGGCAATCAGCCAAATCGGCTGATCAATGCTGTATAGTGCCTTCACCGTTGCGTCGACATTGGTGCCTTTCGAGTCGTTGATAAAGCGCACTCCTCGTCGATCACGGACCATCTCCAATGCGTGTTCCAAACCTGGGAATTCCCTGAGGACACGGCGGACCTCGTCCAGTGAACATCCGCTCAGCAGCGCATAGGTGGCCGCCGCCATAGCATTCTCAACATTATGATCACCAATGATTTTCAGTTCCTGACGTGGACAAATCTCCTGCCTGTGGCCGTCCATGGATGTCATGATGCACCCATGTTCAAGATAGGTTCCCCCGGCCAGGTCTGGCGGCAATGGTGGTCGCCTCGTAAATCCAAAAGTTCGAGCCGTTACGCCATGTCGTAACGCACTGACACGGGGATCATCGAGATTGAACAGAGCAAGATCCGATGATGTTTGATTTTCAAAAATCCTTTTTTTTGCGGCAATATACTCTTCAATGGACTCATACCGATCCAGATGATCGACTGTCACATTGAGGATTCCGGCCATCCAAGGATGAAACTGCTCCACCGTCTCCAGCTGAAAACTGGAGACTTCAACCACGGCGGCATCGTACGGACAAGCGCGTCCCTCCCGCATCGCCCGCAACGACTGGATAGCCGCTTCACTGAAGGCAGTCCCGAGATTCCCGCCGACAAATACCTGCCTCCCACAGGCCTGTAACATTTTCCCGATCAGCGTGACCGTCGTGCTTTTCCCATTGGTGCCGGTTAGCGCCAGAATCGGAACCGGCATGAATCTGGACGCAAGGTCGAGCTCGCTGATCACCTTCACGCCTCGACGACGGACACACTCCAGTGCTTCCGTCCGATACGGCACTCCCGGACTAATAACCACCAGTTCCGCCGTCGTCAGAGCAGTTTCATAGTTGCTTCCCAATACGACTTCGACCGGCGATTTCTCTATGGTACTCAGAACGCCGCGCAGTTCTGCTCGATCTTTCCGATCAGCTACGGTCACGTGCGCACCGGCTGCCTGCAGAAGATGCGCGGCAGCCGCCCCGCTCCGTGCCAATCCGACGACGGTGACCCGTTTCCCTTCAAGCTGTTTCGTGTCCAGTTCCACCATTGTCGAACTACCTTAACTTGAGCGTACTCAGACTCAACAGTGCCAGCAAGATCGCGATAATCCACAGACGAACGACCACCTTTGGCTCTTCCCAGCCTTTCATCTCAAAGTGATGGTGGATCGGTGCCATGAGAAAAATCCGCTTGCCTCGAGACTTGAAGGAGAGGACTTGGAAAATGACGGATACCGCCTCGATGACAAAGACCCCACCGACCATCAGCAAGAGTAACTCGTGCTTACTGATGACTGCGACCGTGCCAAGCGCGGCCCCGAGCGGGAGAGACCCCACGTCTCCCATAAATACTGAAGCAGGGTAGGTATTGAACCAAAGAAAGCCGAGACTCGACCCTAAGATCGCCGCAGTGAACACCGCCAGCTCTCCGGCCCCTTCGATATGAGGGATGAGAAGATACTCGGACATCAATCGGTGACCGGTCACATAGGCGACAACGGTATATGCCAATGCCGTAATCATGATCGGCCCAATGGCTAACCCATCGAGACCGTCCGTAAGATTCACAGCATTGGAACTGCCGACAATGACGATGACGGCGAACACGACGTAAAACCAGCCCAGGTCCGGCGTAAAACTTTTAAAGAACGGCACGCTGAGCTTTGTGTTGTACTCCGGCAAGCAATAGAGAACCACCGCGACGATGAGCGCCACGGCGATTTGTGCGGTGAATTTTTGCGATGCGGAGAGCCCCTTCGACTGAGCTTTGATAAACTTGAGATAGTCATCGACAAACCCAATGGCACAGAACCCGAGTGTGGCACCAAGCACCAACCAGATATGCGGACGTGAGATATCCGCCCACAGCAACGTTGACAGCGTCACTGCAAAGATAATCAGGATGCCGCCCATCGTTGGGGTTCCGCTTTTGGCAAGATGCCGCTTCGGTCCATCATCCCGTACCTGCTGACCCAACTTGATTTCTTGGAGTTTTCTGATCACCCACGGAGCCAGCACAAAGGCGATCAGAAAAGCGGTGACTGCCGCATAGATGATACGGAAACTCTGGTAGCGAAAAACGTTCAGGAATGAGAATTGCGTATGAAATGGATAGAGCCAGATATATAGCATGGCGTAGATGAGACCTATGAGGCTTTTCTCGGTGCACCCTTGATCCTCTGGAGTGCATCGGCCACAAGTTCTAGCTTCATACCGCGTGATGCTTTGATCAACACCACATCACCGGGCCGGGCAATATCCTTGACCGCATCGCCTGCGGCATGAGCATCCGTGACTTCAATAATATGCGTCGGGTCTTGCCCAGCCTCTCTTGCACCGTCGGCGAAGCTTCGCCCCAACGGTCCACAGGCAACCAGTCGGTCGATCCCTAGACGAGCAACGCATCGCCCGACTTCCTCGTGCATCCGTACCGAATGCGGACCAAGCTCCAGCATATCCCCTAACACCGCAATCCTCTTTCCCTTCGCTGCGACCTGGGCTAAGAGCTGAAGAGCCGCCGTCATCGATGCGGGGTTGGCGTTGTAGCAGTCAATGATCAGCTGGATGCCGCGATAGACAGAGACTTGAGACCTCATGGCAGCCGGCTGAAATTTTGAGAGGCCCTGCGCGATCGCCGATCCCGAGAATCCCAGGAGGGTACCCACCGCAGCCGCCGCCAATGCATTGGTGACATTGTGTTCCCCTTGGACTCGAATATGGGCCGTGGTACGGCGTACCTTCCCCGGAAGCAGAAGGTGGAAGTTCGTTCCATTGCGTTCGTCCGAGGTGATGTTCGTTGCACGGACATCAGCTTTCGCCGACAGCCCGAAGGACACCACGCGACATCGCGCCCGCGCGGCAAGGTACCCATAGTAGGGATCATCCGCGTTCAGGACTGCGACTCCGTTTCCTGGGAGAAAATCAAGCAATTCCGCTTTTGCTTGGGCAGAAACGTCCATGGATCCAAAAAACTCAAGATGGTCCGGTCCAATGTTCGTGATGATGCCAATCGTCGGGTTCGCTATTTCGCACAACCTGGTCGTCTGACCGATATTGTCCACCCCCATCTCAATGACGGCCCCCTGATGGTGTGGCTGGAGGCGGAATATCGTTTGGGGAACCCCCAACCGATTATTGAGGTTGCCCTCTGTCTTGAGGATCCTCCAGCGATGTGCCATGACATTCGCGACCATTTCCTTGGTCGTCGTCTTCCCATTACTGCCCGTCACGGCGACGACTGGAATTTTGAAGCGACGTCGAAAATACGCGGCCAGTTGTTGATAGGCATACAGCGGATCAGCGACTCCAAGAATCACCGGGCTCATTCGTTCGGAGCGACGCTTCCCCATACATCGCGCAACGTCGTACGAATCAAGCACGATCGCTCCAACTGCACCTCGAGCCAACGCCGTTTTGACAAAATCATGTCCGTCGAATCGTTCCCCTCGTATGGCGATAAAAAGATCTCCGGTACGAAGGGACCGCGTGTCGAGGTTGATGCGACGGACACGCGGTTTGATCCGGGCCGTCTCATCTCCGCTTAAAACTCGACCGCCGACCACCTCCTGCACCTCTTCGACGGAAAAGAGCGTCATGGTTGTACGTCCCTGCACCAACCAGTTTCTATCCGGGCGCCTTAGGCGTGAAATCCGAGTTGTTCGATCGCCTTGCGGGCCACTTCACGATCGTCGAAATGATGTTTCGTGGTTCCAATGATCTGATAATCCTCGTGTCCTTTCCCCGCAATCAGCACGATATCCTCTTCTTTCGCTTCTCGTACGGCCGTCTCAATCGCCTCCCGTCGGTCAGCAATCTTGCGATAGTAAACGTGGGGCTGCTGCCGCAATGCCTTGATCACTCCCTGCTCCACTTCCTCTAAGATCACATGCGGATCTTCCGTCCTTGGATTATCCGACGTGAGTATGACGACATCACTGGCTCGTACCGCTGCTTCGCCCATCTTTGGCCGCTTCCCTCGATCACGATCTCCGCCACACCCAAATACGGTGATGATCCGTCCTGTCTTCACGGCTTCGGCCGCCAGTAGCAGCCGATTCAAGGCATCCTCAGTATGGGCATAGTCGACGACAACCGTGAAGGGCTGACCCGCCATCACTCGTTCAAACCTCCCCGGCACATTCGTGACCTGATTCACGGCCCGGTGGATCTGATCGAATGTTGCGCCTTCGTGAAGGGCAACACCAATGGCCGCCAACAGATTGTAGACATTATGTTCGCCCACAAGGTGACTCTCGATTCGCAGATTCCCCATGGGGGTCACAGCGGTAAACACCGTCCCCCGAAGAGACAATCGGACATTCTCTGCGCATAGGTCGGCTTTGGCCTTGAGCCCATAGGTCCATACCGGCACAGGACATTGCCCCGCGATACGTGAGCCATAGGAATCATCGACGTTGATGATCGCCCGCTTATTCGCCTTAGATCCATCGATCAATCCGGTAAAGAGTCGCAACTTTGCCTGAAAGTACGCCTCCATCGTCCCGTGAAAGTCGAGATGGTCCTGCGTCAGATTTGAGAACACAGCCACATCATACTCACACCCACTCGTACGATTCTGAGCCAGGGCATGCGAGGAAACTTCCATGACGGCCGACGTACATCCGTATGTCACCATCCTTGCAAGCAACTGCTGGAGCTCAAGCGAGCCAGGAGTCGTATGGGCTGCGGGAATTATGCTCTCTCCAATTTGATAGGCAACCGTGCCGATCACCCCCACTCGTAACCCAACAGCTTCTAAGAGCGCCTTGCATAGATAGGTTGTCGTGGTCTTCCCGTTCGTTCCTGTCACACCAACCATCCGCAACCGCGAAGATGGATCTCCATAAAAGCGGCTCGCGAGAAGACCCAATGCCTTCCGAGAGTCCTCAACCTGGACAAAGGGGATCGCCCCCGTCTTCATTGATTGCTGTGCAACTACACACCCGGCACCACCACTCACCGCCATTGGAATAAATTGATGCCCATCCACCCGCTCGCCTTTTACCGCCACAAACAGACTCCCGGGGAAAACCGCACGCGAGTCATCAGTGATGCCCTTGACAGGTGCATGGAAATCACCGCGACGCTCAACAATCGGCACACGCCCCTCAAGTGTTTGGAGCATGGTGACAAAGGTCATCGACGTTTCCTAGTATAATCAGGATTACTACAGCGCCATCGCCAGCGTAACAGGTTCGTGCGAACCCACGCCCAAGTAGCTCAATACCTGTTCACCGACTCGGCTAAATACGGGAGCCGCCACCGTCCCCCCCCAGGTGTCACCCTGCGGTTCATCGATTACCACGATCATGGCCAACCGTGGGTTCTCCGCAGGGACATACCCCGCGAATGATGTGACAAATCGAGACGCCGAGTAGCTACCTGTTCGAGGATCAACCTTTTGGGCCGTGCCCGTTTTCCCCGCCACACGAAACCCTGGAATCGCTGCTTTTACCCCAGTCCCATCTGTGACCACACCCTCCAACATCTTCGTTACCGTATGGGCAGTGTCTGGAGATACAACCCGTCGTTTCACCTGGGGAGATACGCGCTTCAAAAGCTGCCCTTCGGAGCTTCGAATCTCTGAAACCACGTACGGTCTCATCAATACCCCTTCGTTTGCCAAGGCAGCTATCGCGGAAACCATCTGAAGCGGTGTGACGCCTATTTCCTGTCCTATTGAAATAGAGGCAACGGAACGTCGCCCCCAGTCCTTCACACTCTTGAGCAACCCCGTCCCTTCCCCGGGAAGATCAATTTCAGTTTTCTGTCCGAATCCGAACGCCCGAAGATATCGATGGAGCCGATGCTCTCCCAATACCATGCCGGTCTTTGCCGCGCCGATGTTACTCGACTTCTGAATGACCTGCGCAAAGGAAACCCAGCCCAGCTTCTCATGATCATGAATGACCGTGTTGGCAATGGCCATACGGCCATGCTCTCCAAACACCATGGTATTCGGCCTGACCACCCGTTCTTCAATGGCTGCAGCCGCCATCACGGCCTTCAGCGTTGACCCCGGCTCATACGCATCAGTAAGAGCCTTGTTCCGCCATCGATCAGGGCTCAGATTTGAAACGACATTTGGATCGAAGCGTGGACTGACAGCCATGGCCAACACCGCTCCTGTCTGCGGGTCCAAAACGATCATCGTGCCAGACTTTGCCTGAGCGCGACTCACGGCATCTTCAAGCTCTCTCTCCGTGATGTACTGAATAACTTCGTCGATCGTGAGGGAGAGGTTGTGCCCAGGTGTAGGGTTTCTTTCCGTCAGATCAGCAGGAAACACCGAACGCCCCAGCGCATCACGCTGGAGGACCATCATCCGCTTTTCGCCCCGCAAGTACGACTCATACCGATGCTCAATCCCTTCCAACCCTTCACCGTCCATTCCAGCAAAGCCCAGGACATGCGACAGAAAGGGGCCTTTGGGGTAAAACCGGCGCCCTTCCATCACAACGCCCACGCCATCGAGGGATAACCGCTCCAGACGACGCCCCTGTTCAGGATCTAACTTTCGAGCCAGCCACACAAAACTCCGTTCCTGGCGAAGCTTGCGTTCCAACTCCTCGCTCCGAACATGCAAGACAGGAGCAAGCATCCGAGCAGTTTTCGTCGGGCTGCCTAATGTAGTTGGAACGCCAAAAGCGGACGGAACTTCCACGTTCATGGCCAAGACCTTACCGTGCCTATCGACAATCGTCCCCCTCCCGCCCTCCAGCGAGACCGTCTTCCGATGTTGCCGATCCGCCTTGACTGATAGTTCAGCGGCTTGCCAGATCTGCAGCGCCACGAGCCGGAAGAGCACGACTCCAAATCCGCACAGCAGCAGCAGCAATAAGACAGACTGGCGACCGCTTGGCGCGATACCGGCCACTAGTACCTCCTGGCCAGAAGATCATTTTTCGCGACGCGGACTTCTACCGGCGCAGCCGTGGCAACCGACACAGGTGCCGTGCTGCCGGGCCTGAACTGAACCAATATGATCTGGCCTTGTTGCGGCGGATTCATGCCCAACTCCTTGGTCGCCACCCGTGCGATCCGACCGGACGCGCTCAAGGTCGAAAACTGCACTCTCAATTCATCACGTTGCCGTTCCAGCACAGTTTTATCGTGCTTCAGCCTCTCGATCTGATAGCCGACTCGGACCATATCGACTCGCTCCCACACGAACACGAACACCAGGCACAGCCCAAGAAGAACAGCCAAGATCTTCATGACAGCTCCTACTTCGGTTGACGTTCCGCAACTCGCAATTTGGCGCTTCGTGACCGTAGATTCCTCTCACACTCCTCTCTGGATGGAACGACAGGCTTTTTCGTGCACAAGGAAAGTCGTGCATGAGCCCCTTGCGCAAGAGATCGGAACGTGTGCTTGACCATGCGGTCTTCAAGAGAGTGAAACGAAATCGCGCAGATTCTCCCCCGCTCCGAAAGAACTTCGCTCGCATCTCGAAGTGAGGGTTCAATACTTTCAAGCTCTTGATTCACGGCAATGCGAATCGCCTGAAACGTCCGTGTCGCACAATGAATCCGCCCATGTCGATACGGCGCCGGCACGGAACGAGCAATGATTGCAGCCAACCCCCCAGTTGTCTCTATCCGGCAACCCTGCCGTTCCCGCACAATAGCCCGCGCAATCCGCCGTGCATACCGCTCCTCTCCAAACTGATAAATGATGTCCGCAAGTCCAGACTCTGGACTTGTATTCACCAAATCAGCGGCTGTGGGACCGATCGACTGATCCATGCGCATATCAAGGGGACCATCCTGCTGAAAACTGAACCCTCTTGCAGCATTATCGAACTGCGGAGAGGAAACTCCAAAATCGAAAAGCACTCCTTCCACAGTCGCAATACCCGCTTCTGCAAGATGTTTCTTTAAATCTCGATGATTCCCTTGACGCAGCACAACACGATCTCCAAATCGGCTCAACCGCTGTCGACAGAACTCAATTGCTTCGGGATCGCGATCTATCCCTATGACTTTCGTTCCAGGTTGGGCAGATTCCAGAACCAATTCCGCATGCCCACCATATCCCACCGTGCAATCCAAAATGGTAATTGGCCGATTAGAAGTAAGCCATTCACATACTTCTTTCCCAAACACCGGTATGTGCCGAAACTCACAATCAATCTTTCTCACCCACTAACCACCACTTTTACCCACTACTTGGGGGAGTATACTCTCGCATTTCTAGTTGTCAACTGCATTTCAGCAACTTACGGCTTGTTGTACCTGTTTATAACGTGCCCGGTTGCGCTCGCCATGAGGACTACTCCTTCTCCCCGTATGGATCTATATGGCGGCCATGTCATTTGCCGTTTTCCAACCAGCCACCTGCTCACATTCATCCAACTCTTTGAGTTTCATTGACTTCCGAAACCTTGGATAAGAGAATGCCATTATGTGGAAAACAATCCCAACCTGCTTTCTTACAGTGTTTTCCATCTCAGTCACTGCCGTAGTCCTCACTATTGTGGAAGGAACTATGGCGAAAGACTTCAATCCCGATAACCCGCTCAATCCACCAGCGCCGGTTTTTTGGTGTCCAGACAAGACACCCGACCAGCAGATTACGACCGGCAAAAAATCAGGCTGCAAACCCCTCTATGACCAGCAGGCCGTCGATTCGTTCCACGAGTCCGCCCGGAATCGAGGATTTGATCTTCCTGAACGTGACCCGATCAAAATCGTTGACTTACAAAACGCCGCGTCGAGATTTTCCGATCGTTATCGGGCGTTTGTGTCATGCTGTCTCACCGATGGTAAGGCACCGGAAGAAATTGTAGACCTCATCGATGAGGCAAACCACATCCTCAAAGTCGTCCAGCAAAAAGGCGTTTACAATTCTGCCGGGTTTGGGAAGGGACAAGGAGCCACGGCCACTGGACCTGGAAACGGCACAGGAAACGGCGGCCTCGGCGGTGGTCCAGGAATCGCGCCAAAGCTTGGGACGTTTGCGCGGCAATTCACCCTCAGTGAAATTGTTGGAACCGTCGCGCGTGCCCGTGAGGACCTGCTTCGTCTGAACGACCGCCTTGAGCGGTTGAATGAGGCACAACAGAACCTCAACGAGGTAGACTATGAAAGTAGCGGGCGCGCCAGATTGCAGATTCAGGAGGAAGAAGAAGCGATCAAGAGGGAGTTTCAGACAAAAAAGCCACCCTCCGCGGCACCGACAGGAATGGATATCCAGGACACCACCTTGCGGTCACGAATCGGTGGAGACATTGAAGACACCAGATTAAACGCCAACTTCGGTGCAGATATCGGCGCCTCGGTTTCTCCTTACAGCAATGTGAATGAATCACTTCGCCCTCGCCGAGGGGAGACCATTCACGACAGCCAACTTCCTCATCGACCAGGCACAGAAATCCAAGACACCACCATGTCCAGCAGCACCGGCTTTGAAGTGGATCGCTCACAAAATCGTGACGGAACGTCTACACTTTCACGACGAGGAGTCGGTGCTGCAATCGGCGATTCCGATTTAAACAGTCAACGCCGATAATCTGCCTTCCGCTACCCTCCTCCCGCCATCGGCATTGCCTCCCAGGTCTCACCTGCATCCTGACTCCGATAGAGGCCGCTCCCGTTGGTGCCGGCATAGAACACGTTGGAGTCGATATCGCTTTGGGCGATAGCTCTGACGTTGGTACTGGAAAATCCCTTATTGATCGCCTTCCAGGTCAGCCCACCGTCATCACTCCGATGGACCCCATCGCGCCCCGTGATATAGAGCACACCGCGACGCGTCCGATCCAACACCATCCCCACGATCATTTGATCCGCCAGGGATTCCCCGATTCGCTTCCAGGACTTACCTCCATCGACGGTCTTATAGATCCCCGCCAACGTGGCTGCATACACGGTCTCCGGTTCATACGGGTCGACTAGTATCGCCGTGACATTCAAGGCCCGTGATGTTTTCACCATGTCCGGCGGGACAAGCCCATTGTTCACCTTTTCCCAATGGCCGGCTTGATCGATTGACTTGTACACGCCACCGCTGGTTCCGGCATAAAGAAACGATGGGCGAGTGGGGTCCATTCCGAGCGTCACCACCATCAGCACTTCTTTCATCCCATCCATTCGTTTCGTCCACTGTTGGCCACCATTCTTCGTTTCAAACACGCCCATCGTCGTGGCGATGAACATATGCTGCGCATCCGCAGGGTCAAAGAGGAATTGATTCACGACGGAGCTGATGGTCGCATCATCAAGCCCCGTACGCATCGAAGCCCACCGTTGTCCCCCATCGTGGCTCTTGTAGACCGCATCCCCCTTCGTGCCTGCATAGACGGTCGCAGGATACGCCGGGTCGACGGCCATGGCGATCACACGCGAATGACTCATCCCTCGTGAGAGATTCGACCAAGTCTGACCACCGTCACGAGTCTTATAGATATAGTCGTTGGTCGCAATATAGATAATGTCGGGGTTCTTCGGATGGAGTTGAATGAGGACAATCGGATCGCTGCGATTGCAGCCGGCGAGAGAGAAGATACACAGAACGGCCAGAAGAAGACTTCTCACAAAACGCTCTCAGCATCCCGCCTATCGATAATTGGTGAACTGAAGATCAATTCCAAAGTCCTTACCCTTCAAAAAGGCAATGGCCGATTGGAGATCATCCTTGCTTTTACCCAGCACCCGTACCTGTTCACCTTGAATCTGCCCTTGGACTTTCAATTTTGAATCTTTGATCGCCTTCGTAATCTCTTTTGCCTTATCGGACGCCAAGCCACTTTGAATCTTCGCGACCTGCCGCACCGTGCCGCTCAAGGCCGGTTCAACCGTGCCATAATCGAACGCCTTCAAGGAGACCCCACGCTTGACACATTTCGCCTTGATGATCTCCTGCACCGCCTTGAGCTTGTACTCGTCGTCCGAGACCACGACCAGTTCCTTTTCTTTTTCCTTCAGCGTAATCTCCGTCTTCGAGTCCTTAAAGTCGAACCGCTGTTTAATCTCTTTCGTCGCCTGATCCAGCGCGTTCTTCAGCTCCTGCATATTCACTTCCGACACCACGTCGAATGAAAACTGATCAGCCACGGCTCCCTCCTTCTTCTTTCTCTCTCCTACGGAGTGGTCTGGTTGATTCTCGACTGCGCGCATTGAATGAGCACATCGTTCACAACCAGCGCTTTTCTATCAACAGATGTGCGCGTTCAGCGAGCAAGAGGACAACCGGACCACTCCTCTTTCCCCCGCGGTGCGCGAGCAAGAAAGATTAGCCATGCCGCCCTTAGCAACACCCCGTTCCATGCGGCAGTTTAAATCGGCATTCGTCATCGTGGTGATGAATCGCCGTTTGCATCCGCCCTGCCGACCCTCCACCTGCCATCACCACCACTTCGCTGCTCGTAAAGGGCTTTTTCAACACCACATAGCCATACCACTGCCGCAGGCTGTCACTCAAGACGATCAATCCCAAGACAGCCACCGCCGCGACGAGCACCGCATCGAGATAGAGCGAGAACGCTTGGCCTGCTGCCAATGCCGCCGCCTTCTTCAAAAACATCCAGAACATTTGATATGACCCTGTCAGCGTAATCACACCGACGAAGAGCATCGGCAACGCCGTCACCCAGAGATAGGACGACTTCCACATCTTGATCAACACCGTCGTTCCGATGCAAAGCGCCAGCATGCCCAGGAGCTGATTCGCGGCCCCAAACATCGGCCAAATAGTCGAAATACTCCCCGTCCCGATTAAATAGGCCCAGGCCCCCACCACCAACGCGCTGCTGAGCATGACACCAGGCAGCCAGTTCATCCGGCGAAAGGGCGCATAGACCCGCCCGGCCATCTCTTGAATGAGATAACGCGCCACCCGGGTGCCCGTATCAATCGTGGTCAAAATGAATAGCGCTTCGAAGACAAGTGCAAATTGATACCAGTATGCCATCAAACCCGACATGCCAGGCAAGGCTGAAAAGATCGACGCCATGCCGACCGCAAGGGACACGGCGCCGCCAGGACGCCCGGCCACATCGACTTCGACCATCTGGGATAGTTCAGCAATCCTTGACGGCGCAAACCCCATGGCAGTCAGCGCATCCGTTCCCAATGTCGTATTGATGGCCAGATAATCACCGGGGATCAGCACGGACGCCGCGATCAATGCCATGACCCCGACAAAACTCTCCAGCAGCATCGCCGCGTACCCCACCACCGCCTGCGACTCCTGTTCGATCATCTTCGGCGTCGTGCCGGATGAGACCAACGAATGGAAGCCCGAGATCGCCCCGCAGGCGATCGTGATAAAGAGAAAAGGGAAAAGCGTGCCGGGAATAATCGGTCCCCCACCGTCGGCAAACTGTGTCACACGCGGCATCTCAATCGTCGGTGCCATGAGAATCACACCGAACCCGAGCAGAAAGACCACACCAAGTTTCATAAAGGTCGAGAGATAGCCGCGCGGCACCAGCAACATCCACCCCGGCAACACCGAGGCGAGAAACCCATAGCCAGCCAGCAGCCAGACCAGCGCCGGCTTATCAAACTCAAAGAGCCATGCATAGGAGGACTGTGCCACAACGCGACCGAAGAGCACCGCTGCAATCAGCAAGACGACTCCAAGGAGTGATACTTCGGCTATGGCACCAGGGCGAAACTTCTGCAGATAGAAGCCCATAATCAAACCAATAGGGATCGTCATCGCGATCGTGAACGTGCCCCAGGCGTTGTGGTAGAGCGCATTGACAACCGCAAAGCCCAACCCAGCCAGTGCAACGACAACGATAAAGAGCACCGCCACCGCCGTCGCCGTTCCAGTAATCGAACCGAGTTCATCGTGGGCAATCTCCGGCAACGAGCGGCCATTACGTCGCATCGACGCCACGAGAATAATGAAATCCTGTACTGCCCCACCCAGCACCGCCCCAATCACCAGCCAGAGAAACCCTGGCATGAAGCCAAACTGTGCAGCCAGTACCGGGCCAAGCAGCGGCCCAGCCCCCGCAATCGCCGCGAAGTGATGGCCGAAGAGCACGACCTTGTTAGTGGGATGAAAGTTGACGCCGTCGTTGAGCCGCACCGCTGGCGTGACGTGCTGATTGTTTAGTCCAACAACCTGCTTAGCCAGCCATCTGCCATAGAACCGATAGGCCAGCACATAGATGCACGCGGCCGCCACGACTAACCAGAGCCCGTTTACTTTTTCGTTTGGATTGACAACCCCGACCACATGGGCAAGAGCCAATGCACCGAGGATGGATAGGAAGACCCAGAGCAAATTCACAGCCGCTTTCATGCGCGGCATCCTAGCATAGTCCGACTGCCAGACACCTCACCTCTGTCGCACCTATCGTGAGTGTCGGCAGAGTCGTCATTTGGCATGCCATTTGACGACAGAGTCGACACCTACCGCCTGGCATACCACACGCCAAACAATCCATAGGTTGCTTGTAAATCACCCCTGGCCTCGCTATTCTTACAAATCATGGCTACAGCAAGAACACCACTCATCACCTCGTCACCAGAGGTACTCGGCGGCACGCCCGTCTTTGCAGGAACACGTGTGCCAATTCAGACCTTGATCGAGTACCTTGAGGGTGGCGAGACGATCGACGACTTTCTTCAAGGATTTCCAACCGTCACACGTGAGCAAGTCATCGCTTTTCTCGAAGAAGCCAAGACCCGCATGCTCGCCAAAGCCTCGTGAGAATCCTCCTCGACGAGTGTATCGACCGACGGTTTGGAAAGGAGATCGAGGGACATGAAGTAATAACGGTCCCTCAAGCAGGATGGGCTGGAATTAAGAACGGCGAGCTACTTACCAGAGCTCAAACGCAATTTGATGTCTTCATCACCGTTGACCGTAACTTGGCCTTTCAGCAGAACATCCCCCAGTTCACCATTGCAGTCATTGTGTTGCAGGCCCCGACTAACCGCCTGAAAGATCTTCGGCCACTGCTTCCGAAACTGCTTCAAGCCCTCCCTACTGCAATCAAAGGCCAAGTCAACCGAATCAGCCTGTAGCACACTGCAGCAAAGTATCAGCCACCGGCCATAGAACCGATAGGCCAGCGCTGAGCCTGCAACGCCCATGGACACTTCTACTGCAATCGCGAATTCGCCGCTACGACAAGCCGCCATATGATTCCTACTGCATGGCGGCAGGACCAGACTGCCCAATCTGAAATACCTCCGACGCTGGTATCAGGCGATGGAAGCAGGGAAGTAACCTTCATCGCCTCTCCCCATCAATGCCCCTTGTGACTCATATCATCTCTGGCATCGCTTGATGAGGGAATAGCGTATCGCAAGTGACAGATGGCAGAACCAGGAGAGCGATTTACAGGCAGGCGTGTTCGCGGAAGAATGCTGCGATGGCGGGCTTGTCCATCTTCCCCTGTGCAACGGAGAGCACCTCTTGTACCAACACGGGGTTAGGAATATTCGTTTCAACTCCATTCAACACCAAGAATGCCAGGGCGGTCGCTGCACCCACTCGCTTGTTCCCGTCTAAAAATGGATGGTTCTGTACCAAGTGAAATAAGTACGCAGATGCCATTTCGAATAGATCGCCATGGAGATAGTGCCCCCCGAATCCAGCTTGTGGAGCTGCAAGAGCTGATTCAAGCAACCCATCGTCTCGGATTCCCACCGTTCCCCCATACCGTTCAATCTGGTCACGATGAATTTCTCCGACTTCCTCGAATGTCAGAAACAGCGGTTCCATAGCCTATTCCGCAAGCTTCTTGAGCGCAGGACCATACTGCCGATTCACTTTTTCCAGCGCCGCGCGGAACTTCTTCCGGCGGGCTGCATCCCGCTCCGGTGTCACGATCAGGCACTTGCCGTCCGTCCGGATATTGAGCGGTGTGTCGGCATCGATATTCAACAGGTCCAACACCCCGCGGTCGATCACAAGCGCGAGACTATTCCCATGCTTGGTCAATTTCTTGATCACAGATCCACCTCCTGGCAGGTAATACAATGTATCACCATCCTATCACCCTACCCCTCACGCAGCAAAGCCGCTTCCATTGTCATCAAGAACACCCTCGCTCCTTCGCCCGCAACCGAGCAATGGATCCTTTCGCTCATTTTGGTATACTCGTCCCCACCATGCCACCCGACAGCCCGGCACCTCCCCCATCACCGAGAGATCGCCGTGAGTTTTATCGCATCACTGTCTCCATCCCGATCTGCTTGCAGCAGGAAACCGACACGACGGAACCGACGCTCGTCGAACGATCCGTCAATCTCAGCGGCGGCGGCATCGGCGTTACACTCAACCAGCCCTTCCAGGAGAACGCCGTCCTTACCTGTACGCTGCTTCTTCCTGGCCAAGTGGTCTTTAAGTCCGCACTTGAAGTGTTGCGTATCGACACCATACCCTATCCCCGCGACACCTACCGCCTCCATGCCCGCTTTATCCATATGACCACGGACAACCGTGAGCAATTGATCCGATCCATCCTGCAGTTTCAACGCGAGCATCTCAGCAAGCACTATTCCGCCTGACACGAGACGATGCCGATCCGCATGCCCCAGTTAAGATTCCGTTGAATAGCCCCGCTTTGTCCCCACCCAATGAGGGATTCCCTTTCCCGGGAACGGTCGACTAGACTGCCCTACCGTGGAATTCACCCGCACCTATTCGCGCCAGCACTATCGGGTCCCCCTTGCCGTGCAATACCCGGTGATGTTTTCTGCAACCGATACGATTGCGGAAGGGAAGGTCATGAACCTCACGGTGTTTGGTTGCACCATTGAATGTACCGATGCGCTCGAGAAGGGAACCACACTCCGAGTGCGATTGATTCTCCCGGACCAGACTCAATCGTTACCGGTTGAGGAAGCGGAAGTGCGATGGGTCCACGGAAACCGCATGGGGGTTCAATTTCACAAGGTCGAACGCGCCGCGGACTTTCGGCTGCACGGCTTTGTGTGGGACCGAATGATCGAGCGATTTCAGACGATTGTTCAGGAGGGACTCTCCACCCGGTGATCTTCGCTCACGCCCCGTTTCCCCACAAAGGCGAGACAGACCAACCCGATACCGATCCAGACGACTTCGCGGAAACGTCGTAACAGCGCGAAGGTCATGCCCGTCACATCGCTGTAGCCGAAAGCCTGTAATAAGAGAAGATTACCGGCATCCTGCGCCCCAAGACTCCCTGGGATGAAACAGGTCCCGCCTTTAATCAGAGCAGCCAAGGCACCGATCGAGACGACCGACCACAAACTGGCGGTATCCCCGAGGCAAGAGATGATGACAAAGACCTCAAGCGATTCGGCCAACCAGCCGAAGAGGCAAACTCCGGTCGACAGCGCGAACGCCGTACGGTGGTGTCGATAGAAACTCAGAATCGTCTGATCGATCGAGCGCAAGTGTTCCTCTTGCGCCTCAAGCACGCGAATCCGCAATCCCAGTTTCTTGACCATCGACAACATCGAGGCAAAGAGCCCGCGTTGCTGGACAAAGACAAACCCGGCGATCGAACATACCAATACCGCGACACTGACGATTGCCGCCGTAATGGTCTGTCCGGCCGAACCGCCCGTACCCAAGATCAAAAGCCCGACAGCAATCCCGACGAGGATATAGAAGACTTCGGCAATCGTCAGGGTCGTCTTGGCGAGCACCACGGACGCGGCGCCCTCCGCAATCGGAACATGGTGCTGCTTCAACAAGTACGCCTTCAGCGGTTCGCCGCCCAAATAGGCCGTAGGAGTGGTCATGTTCACCACTTCCCCGGCCGTTCGAATTGTCAGGAGGCGCCAGAACGGGACGGCGCGCGCGGATGGCCCCAGGACCAGCTTCCATCCATACGCTTCGATCACATACATGATGACGGAGGGAATCAACACGGCAAGCAACGCGGCGGATCCGAGCTTAGACCCCGCCTCATAGATATTGCGGGGTCCGATATTCCAGACCAGTGCGCTCAGAGAAATAAGGCCGACGGCAAGTAGGATATAGCGCAACACGTAAGTCGGATGGCAAACGCGGTGGTTATGGCCGAGGTAATGCGACTGCAGACGGTCGAATCACCCAGACCATGGCACCGGCGAACAGGAGAGACCCGATCGCCGCAAAAAGAAGAAACCAAAAGAGCTGGTCGAACAGCGCAAACGCGATCAAGGACACTGAAAAATCACGGCTGGCAACGTTCTTCAACATCACATTGGCCCAAGCCGCATGAGCCGGAGTCCTCCATCCAACCGCGTTTTTGATCCGTTGTGCCTTGTCGACAAGCAGAAACGAAAGACCGTTGCCCAACACGGCGGCTCCACCAAGTGCGAGCGGCACCCAGTCATCCTCCTGCCCGCTTTGTGTCGTGTAGAGCCCAACCGCAATCCCCGCGAATATCGCCATATGAACGAGATTATCCAGGGCGATATCGAGCCAGGCACCGAATGGCGATTCCGTGAAGGTCAATCGCGCGACTTCTCCATCACAGCAATCAATCACCGCCGCCAACTGAAACAGCAGTGCGGCCAAAATACCCGCGCTGTACGTTCCCAACGCAAACCCGGCGGCAGCCACCAAACCAATGAGACCCGCTAAAACCGTGATGGAATTGGGCGAGAGTCCAAGCTCAAGGAACAGGCGCGTGAACCCTCGAGAGACTTTACGATTGAAATACCGATCAACAAATCCTTCAAACTCTCCCTTGAGGGAGTTAAAGAGCTTCGCTTCAGCCCTCCCCACATCCTCCGATGTCCGCACCCGCTGATACCACGTGCCTCGTTGTTCTTCAGCCGTCACCACATGGAGTCGCCCGTCTCCCGCAACCTGCTCGATCCACTGACGAACCGGCATGCTACCTTTTTCACACGTGCCTACGCTTGACGCGTTCATGATGCCAGCCGGAATAACCAGAAGCTCGGCGACCAACGGGGGGGCCTCATCCGGACGAGCGGAGGTCAGGATCGTCGAACTGGGGAATGGAGCCTTCCCACGAACGCCCTGACTTGTCGGCAACTCGTCAGACTGTGGCCTAGGTTGGGTCACGACAATGGCATGGCCATCTCGGACCTCCTGGCGTAACTGCTCGATCAACCCACGCGAGAAAACGCAATTGACGCTCGCGATCAACGCAAACCCTCGGACCTCCGCCGCTAAAGCCTCCCATGTCCGAGGATCATCAATGGGGAATTCTCGAATGGGCATCCACCGGACTGGAATGGTGACCCTCGGCCCTTTCGCCAGAGAATGCTTCAACTGCTCCTCATCAGGACCCGAGAGGACGATCAATTGCCGAATGCCGGCCCGCTGCAACGTAAGGACCGTTCGTTGAAACAGGCCGATCCCCACCACACTGGTAAGGGGTCCCAGCTCCCCGACTGCAGATCCGATCGGCCCGCCAAACACCCCGACCGACGGGAGGAGGATCGCCGTTGCCAATCCTTGGATTTCAACTCGCTTTTGAAGGATACTTTTGCTCATGATCCCACTGGGAATGCCGTACCACCATCACCGGCCACAAGAATCACTTTCTCACAATTTCGGCAAAACTTCCAACTCAGCTTTTTTTACATCCTCGACGAAATCGATCTCGGTCCAGGGCAATCCTCCGATCTTCTCATGCCCAACCCGCACATCGTGGAAATACTCCAGCAACGCATCCTCATATTCCATGTGCCACATATTTTTTTCGATATATCCTCGAAGGGATGACACGACCCGAGGCGCGTCGGCGTGCCGCACTCGAAGAAACCCCACCCCTTCACCGGCATAGTCATAGTGATCCGGCATCTTCTTCGTAAGGGCGATCACTCTGCCCCCTGCCACCACTACCATACACTCCTCACCGGTTTGCTTGACGGTTTCATCCATCAATAGCGCGTTCCCAAAGGGTGAGGAGACGAGTCGCCCCAGAATTTCTCTATGGAAGAGCACATCGGCATCCATCACAACCGTGTCGTCATCGAAGGCAGACCGTGCGATCCACAGGGAGGAAATACTACCCCGATGAAACTCCTCATTGACCACAAACGTGACCGCGACACCACAGGACTCCGCTGCCACGGCTGCCCGAATCATCTCCTGCTTATACCCAACAACGATGTCGGCTCGCCGAATCCCGACGGCAGCTAATGACTCCAGGTAACGGCGCAAGAGCGACCGCCCCCCGATCTCGATCAAGCACTTGGGACGATGTTGCGTGACTTCCCAGAGCCGTTTTCCGATTCCCGCCGCAAGAATGATTGCCTTCATGTCGGTCGACAAGCCTGTTCAAAGGCATCAAGAAATCCAAGGAACTGTGTCTCAGCGAGAGCCCCCATGTTGGCGACACGAAAGATCTTGTTTTCCAAGTTGCCTTGCCCCGCATAAATCACATACCCCTGCCGCTTCAGGCGATCATGTAACACTTGATAGGACACACCTTCCGGCAGATAGTACGCGGTGATGGTATTCGATTGGCGATCCGCGGGAAGCAGCGCGTTCACCCCGAGCTTGGCCATTCGCTCACGGATCACCGTCGCCATCTTTCTGTAGCGTTGAATGCGATTCGACACGCCTTCTTCGAGCAGCTCATTCAGCGCCTCGTCGAACGCATAGTAGACTTGCACGGCCGGTGTGAACGGAATCATCCCCCGCCCTTCGTTGTCGATGTAATGCGTGAGATGGAGATACCATGAGCGCTTCGGATACGCGCGCATTTTTTCGACGAAGCCCTTCCGGACAAGCACGAAGGACACGCCCGGGAATCCTTGAATGCACTTCCCCGCCGTCCCAGTCACCATATAGATATGCGACTTAGCGATATCCAGCGTTTCACCCGCCAACGCGCTGACGGCATCGAGGACGAATACACGATTCTGATTGTCGACGATCTCGGCGATTTCATGGACTGGATTGAGAAGCCCGGTCGTCGTCTCATGATGCACCATTCCGACGACATGCACTTCAGGATGCTGACGCAGCGCGAGAAGCAACTTTTCAGGATCGGGCCGAACCGTCCATTCATACTTCAATTCGCTCACACCCAGGCGATGCAGCCCGATGATCTGTGACATCCGCTCACCATAGACCCCGTTGTTGAGGATGAGCATGCGTTTGCCGTGCGGGAGCGACGACATCAGCGCGGCTTCGACCGCAGCGGTCCCTGACCCCGTCATGAGAACGGCTACGTATTCCGATTCGGCTCCGGGAACAAAGGCCGTGAGTAGTTTGGTTTGGATACGACGAAGCAGTTCGGAGAACTCTTCTTCCCGGTGACAGATGTCGGGTTTCACGAGCGCTTGACGGACACGCTCTGAAACATTGACCGGACCTGGATTCAGGAGAACCATCTTTTTCTCCTTCGATCTACGAACAGACAATCGCCCATGTCGGCGGACTTCCCCTCAACTATCCCTCAATCGCTTTCATGAACCGCCGGGTAATGACGGGGGGCTCATGCACGACACGCCCCGCATCTTCCACAAACTCATTCACCTTGATGAGCAAGAAGCTGGGACCATCTTTCTTCAGCATATCCTTGAACTCGTACACCAAGTCGTCACGATCGAGTGCCCGTTCTACATTGACGTAGCCGGCTGATTTGGCCACCTTGTCCAACGGCACCACATTGGAAATCGTAGGCTGATTCCCCGTCGTCCCATACACTTCATTGTCGAACACGACGTGGATAAAATTCTTTGGTCGTAACGCACCGACCGTCGCAAGCGTGCCCAATCCCATGAGCACATTCCCGTCCCCATCAAACGTTATCACCTGCTTGTTCGGTTTTGCCAATGCGACGCCGAGTGCAATCGCGGCGGCATTTCCCATAGACCCGACCATGTAGAAGTGGGTGGGGCGATCGGCAATCTTGTGCGCCTCCCGCGAAGGGAACCCATTGCAGATCACGACGGGTTGATCCGTCAGCAACTCCAACAAGGCCGCAATCGCCTGGGCCCGGCTGATGAGCGTGCCTTCCTCCGGTCTCATGGATGCAGTCCCCTTACCACCCCCTTCGTGAGGATCAGCACGACGGGAATCTGTCTCTTTGTCGCGGTAGCGATAACCCATCGCAAATCTTCGATGGCCGTTTCTTCGGTCAATGTCCGATGGGGAATCTTGACCGTATCGAGCAGTTGCAGCATGGTTTCGCCCATCACCCGATGTTCGGGCGCATCGTTTCTATCCTGGCCCCGCCATGACACAATCAACAGACAGGGTTGGCTGTAGATCAGATTGAGTGAGATGAGGGTATTCAAACAAGTCCCAAGTCCTGAATTCTGCATCAAAACAGCCGGGACTCTCCCTGCCAGGTATGCGCCTGCCGCCATACCGACCGCTTCATCCTCCCGGACGGCCGGGACATAGGCCCCTCGAATCATGAGTTCCGCAATAATTCCGCCAAGCATGGAATCTGGAACCCCGGTGAAAAAATTCACCCCCGCCTGCTGCATCGTCTGTACAAACACGTCGCTGTCGATCACAGGTACCGTCCTACGCATCTCCTCAATAGACACACGCTGAAACCGGCGCATTATAAGATAGCCCCCGGCGGATTCTCAAGAAAGATTGCGTGGTTGTGTTCATATTCAGGCACATGGTAGCGTGAGAAAATTCCCTATGGTTTATACTCCACCCCACGCAATGACTCGCATCGCCCGCCTGACAGAAAATCCCTGGATCGCTGCGCTCCTACTCCTTTCGATACTTGGCATCGACTCGGCCTGGGCGGTGTCCATGACGGACGATCCGAAGGGATTTCGTGATGTTCCTTGGGGGGCTAATTTGACTTCCCGCCAGGACATGGAACTCTTTCACTCCGGCGTCCACATTATCGAATATCTGCCCAAGACAGATCCGCTCTCCTTCGCCGGCACTCAGATGACGAGCATCCTCTACCTCTCGGTCGACGAGCAATTCGCACGAGTCGCGATCCGTTACCACGGCAGTCACGTCCACAAGCAGGTTCTCACTTTTCTCGAAACTCGCTTCGGTCGCTTGGAGCACATACCAGGGCAAATGGCACGAGGACTCACACAGCAATACAACTGGCGTGGATCCGATACGGAGATCAACCTGACCTATCAAGCCGGAACAGAGCGAGGTTATATTTTCTTTGACAGTCGAACCCTTGCCCCGAGGTTCAACGACTACATCACTGACTCTGCAGAATAGGTAATGATGAGGCGCCCTGTGGGACGATTGGCCCTCCTCGCATCAGTATTGGTACCTCTGGCCTTGTTCGGGTCGAACCGTTTCTCCGCTGCGGTCCCCATTGCACATGACCCTAATGGATTTGAGACAATTCCGTGGGGATCGATCCTTGGAGAAATGGAAGGATTCACAAAAATCGATGAGGCAGGTCGTTTGCAAACCTATGAATTGAACGGGCAGAGTCCATCGCTTGGAGCAGTCCCGGTGGACTCCTTGCGGTTTACAACGTTTGAGAAGAAGTTAGGTCGCGTGACTGTGCGATATACTGGCCAATCGAACCACACCAAGATCCTGAGCTATCTGGAATCGAATTACGGCCCCCTTGATCGTACACCAGGCCAAATTGCCGTTGGTTCGGTTAAGGTCTATACCTGGCATGGATTGTACACCGAAGTGACATTGCGCTTTGAGGGTGGGCTTGAACACGGCATTGTATTTTTTGAAAGTCGAACCCTGCCTGAAAAATTGACCGATGAGACTTCGACCACGGCCTTTTAGCGACGTCTTATCATGGGAGGATAATGTGGGAGACCCGCGCGAAGCTTGACCCGCAGCCCATCGTTCGTCAATCAACTCTGTTCCGCTCCGATTGACTGCGGCTTTCCCGCCCGCTGCCTGATGTCCCTCTACCCGCCTCCCTCCCTCGGACGGTTCCGAACCCATTTCTCAACAGTTGCCCGTCGAACAGGTCCATCATTCTTGAATTCATTTTGCAATCCACCTCGCCGACGTTATGATCATCGAGTCAATCATGAATAGCCGCAAGCAGTACAGTCCTCTCGATAAGCGATGTGCCGAACGTGTCGCCGTTACCTGTCGTATACGCTATACAGGCGAGGTCCCGACTCAGCCTCATCAAGGAGAAGGGCTCACAAAAAATGTCTCGGTATCCGGTTGCCACGTCATCAGCGATCGGCCTGTCACTCGAGGAACACTCCTGACTCTTATCATCGCACTTCCCGACGGATTGCCTCAGTTATCATTAGAATCAGCACTGGTAGTCTGGGTATCCGGCAATCAGTTTTCGGTTCGTTTTCTGGAACTCAGCCGCGACCATCGAAAGCGGATTCAAAACTTTATTTGGAAAAGCATTTCCCATAATACGGTGAGTGACCAACGGACACGCTTCCGGCTCGTCTAACCTCCCCCGGTTCCCTAGCCAACCACTTTCCCGTGTCTTCATTCCTGGAATTTCGACATCAGACCAGTGCTTCAGTCTGCCCCGACACAGAGAGACTAAGAGCCCCCTATGGCCAGCTCCCTCCTGTAGCTGCTTGAAACACATCCCTAGGTTTCACCTATCCCATGGCAGAGGAACCGATACAATCTTGTCTTTCCGTCAAACGACATGCTAACTTGGTGAGCGTTTACTCACCTGTCATGAACAAGATCGTACAACCGGATCGCCCGCAGCCAACCAAGAGATCACGTCATCAACGACAAGCGAGCCTGATCAGTGCAGCCGCATCCTTGTTCGCCACAAACGGGTTTCGAGGAACCACAACAAAACAAATCGCCCTGGCAGCAGGTGTCAGCGAGGCACTGCTGTTCAAGCACTTCCCTACCAAGCACGCCCTGTACTCAGCCATTCTCTCCGAGAAGACTCATTACTCCGGATTACAGGAATCGCTGAAGGAGGCCGCAGCGAAACGAGAGGATAAGCGACTCTTTATGTTGCTTGCCCGCTATCGAATCAGAAAGGGAGCAGACCCGATATTATTTCGTCTACTCCTGTTCAGTGCCTTGGAAGGCCATGCGATGTCGGATATGTTTTTTCAGCAACAGTATCGAGTGTTTCATGATCTCCTTGCAGGCTATATCCGACAACGGATCGATGAGGGTGCCTACCGCCCGGTGGATCCGGTACTGGCGGCGAGAGCTTTTTTCGGTATCATTGTTCATCATCGATTGCTGCATGACATTCTGGGTTTACCCATGCATCTGACTCATGAGGCGACCGTAGAGGAGTATGTCTCCCTGTTCCTCAACGGGCTCCTTCAGCAATGACTCTATCCGTCGTGATTCAATCCTGATATGCGCCAACTCTCTCGCCATCCGTTGATCGCTCTAGGCATGGTCGTTGTTTTGGGGGTCCTTGGTCTGGTGGTCTGGCGCCTCATGACTGGTCCAAAAACTGAGCCAGTGAAAACGCGTGTGGTCACGGTAGGCATTGCACCACCGATTCGAGCAGACCTCGACATTCGCTTAGCCTATACGGCGGATATCTCACCCTATCAGGTCGTCAACATTTTCTCCCGGGTTGACGGGTATATCGCCAAGCTCCATGTCGACAAAGGTGATTTTGTGAAGGCCAACCAATTGCTCGTTGAAATCGACCATACGGACTATCACCATGCCGTGAATCAAGCCAAAGCGAACCTTTCGGCCGCTCAGGCAAAAGTCTCACAACAGGATGCCGTCCTTCGTAACGCCAAGCTGACGTTTGATCGTATGCAGACTCTCATCAAAGACCAATTCGTGTCTCAACAGGATCTGGACAATGCGCAGGTCAACCTCGATGCCGCCACCGCCGCACAGAATTCGCTCCAAGCCCAGGTCAATCAGATGGAAGTGGCGCTGGCTCAGTCGGAGAGACACTTGAGCTACTCGTATATCCGAGCACCGTTTGCAGGCTATATTGCCGAACGAAATCTTGATACCGGTGCGTATGTGAGCAGCGCAACCGCGAGCACATCCACGATGTCGCGGGGCATCATGAGCCTACACGACATCAATACCGTGCGCGTATTGATTGAAATCGTTGAACGAGATATCCCGCTCGTGCAGGTGGGACAAAAGGCAGAGCTTCGCGCAGAGGCCTACCCTGACCATGTCTTCGAAGGAACCGTGACGCGTATCGTCCAAGCCTTGAATCGCGCAACCCGTACCATGACCGTCGAAGTCGACCTCCCGAACGGTGACCGACGGCTCAAAGGAGGCATGTTTGCTCGAGTCGAAGTTCTGGTCGGAACCCACCGCCAAGCGCTCCAGATCCCGGTCGATGCTGTCAGCCGGCTGGAAGACACCCAGTACGTCTATGTCGTTCGAGACGGGAAAGCCCGCCGCATCGAAGTTGAGGTCGGAACTCGCAGCGGCAACCACATTGAGATTCTTAACGGATTGACGGGGGATGAAGCGGTGATCGTATCCGGCAAAGACTTAGTCCGCGACGGCAGACCGGTGCAAGTGCATCCACAGGATTCAGTGAAGAAGTAACACGTAAAAGGTAAAAAGTGTCTGCTCTTCTCAAACGTTTCACCTCTAACTTTTCACCTTTCCCCTTTCACCAACTGATATGTGGCTGACCCTTCTCGCATTGCGCAATCGCATCGGGATCCTCATGCTCTCGCTCGCGATGGTTGTCCTGGGGCTCACGGCCCTCCAACGCTTGCCGGTGGATCTCTTCCCCCAAATCCAGGTCCCTGTCGCTTTTGTCGGCGTCATCTATAAGGGGGCCCCTCCCCTCGATATCGAGCAAAGCGTCGTGTACCCGATTGAAAAAGCAGTGAGCTCTGCGTCCAATGTCGAGCATGTCGAATCATTCAGCAAGCAAGGCCTCGGGGCGGTGCAGATCTGGTTCAACTGGGGGGCCGATATCAATGTGGGGCAGATGGAGGTCATGCAGCGCATCACCCAGATTTTGAACAGCCTCCCCCCCGGCATCCTGCAGCCCTTTATCGTCAAATTTGACGTATCCAACATCCCTGTCGCCATCGTGTCGGTCGCCAGTGACGAACTGGACGAACGAGCCCTCTACGATCTGGCGTACAACACCATCGCCCCCCAAATCGAACAAATCGCCAATGTCGCGGCAGCCACGGTTGAAGGCGGGAGAATCCGCCAAATCAATATCAACCTCGCCCCCGCGTTACTCAGTGCCCGCGGGCTTTCGATTCTCGATGTCGTAAAGTCCGTCAAAGCCTCAAACGTCATTCTCCCCTCCGGCGACGTCAAATCCGGCAATCTCGACTACAACGTCTTCACCAATAATCAATTCCGCACGGTGGAGCCCATCCAGGACGTCATCATCAAGGTGAATCCGCAAGGCAACCCAGTCCGGGTGCGCGATGTGGGGACCGTGACCGATTCGTCCGACATCCAGACCAATATCGTCCATGCAGACGGAGACAGATCCGTGTTCCTTCGTGTGAACAAACAGCCCATCGCCAACACGGTCGAAGTCGTCGATGCTCTCCGTGCAGCCATGCCCAAAATACTTGGAGTTCCCGATGGAGTGAATCTCAGCATTTCGTTCGACCAATCCCTCTATATACGCCAGTCCATCCGCAATCTCGTCGAGCAGGCCCTTCACGGCTCGCTCCTGGCCGCAGCAGTGATCTTCATCTTTCTGCGCAACTTGACGAGCACCGTCATCATCTCCGTCGCCATTCCGCTCTCCATGCTCGTCACCTTTATCGCGCTCTATTTCACCGGACAAACGTTGAACGTCTTCACGCTCGGAGGACTTGCCCTCGGCATCGGCCGACTCGTTGATGACTCCATCGTGGAACTGGAAAACATCCAACGGCACCTCAATACCAACCCCAACCGTTGGGATAGTATTCTCACTGCCGCCCGAGAAGTAGCCATGCCGATTTTGGCATCGACGGTGACGACCGTGGTGGTCTTTCTGCCCATGTTTTTCGTCGTTGGTATCGCGCGTCTATTGCTGATTCCCTTGACGGTCACCATCGCGATCGCCCTCTTTACATCTTTCCTGGTCTCGAGGACCGTCACCCCCGCCCTCTGCTACAAGTTCCTCCGACCAGAACAAGAAGCCCGTCGGGCAATGCCAAACTGGCTGGCTGCCCTCATGGAATGGAGCCGTCGTCGGTATGACTCGCTCGACAGGAGTTACGAAGACTCCTTGCGGTGGGTACTTCAACAGCGTCGCCTCTTTATCGGGATGATTCTGCTGATCTTCATCGGATCACTCACATTGATCCCCCGGATCGGAACCGAATTCCTGCCGGTGTCGGATGAGAGCCAGTTCCGCATCGTTCTGAGGGCCCCGGTCGGCCAACGAGTCGAAAAGACCGAACAGCAAGTCACGGAAGTCGAGCGTGTTCTCCGTACCGTCATCCCTTCGAATGAACTGGAAACCATCGTCTCCAGTACGGGAATCCTGTCCCAAGGCCGGGCATCCCTGTTCAACCCCAATACCGGGCCTCATACCTCATCGATTCAGGTGTACTTGGTTTCACCGGAGAAACGGACCCGGACCCAAGTGGACATCATGAACGATGTCCGTCCGAAGATCGTGAAACTGTTCCCCGGGGTGTCGAGGTATTTCGACCCTGGAGGGATCGTCAAACGAGTCACCAGTTTCGGGTCACAGAAGGCCGTCGACGTGGAAATTTATGGATATGATTTTGACAAGGCACGGGAGGTCATCGCACGAGTCAAAGAGATCATGGAGCAAACACCCGGCCTGGCCGATATCGAACCGAGTCGGGAAGAAAACTACCCGGAAATCAATATCACGGTCGATCGAGAGAAGGCCGCACTCCTCGGTATCAGCGAGTCGGACGTCGCCAATACCGTTCTTTTCTCATTGAACGGGAACGGCCAAACAGATCCGATCATCTACACGGACCCGCATAACGGAAACGAGTACTTTATCAATGCCTGGTTGGCCGAGGAGCATCGAGCCTCTCTCTCCGATCTGGAAAACATCCTTCTCACCACCAAGACCGGTGAACCGGTGTTGCTGAAGAATGTGGCGTCGCTCAAATTGAATGCGGGGCCGGTCAAGATCGATCGGAAATATTTCCAGCGTGTGATTCACCTGACAGCCAATCCCACCACTCGCACACTCGGCGAGATCGCCAGCGATCTGGAATCCGCCTTTGCCGAACTTCAGCTGCCGGCAGGATTCAGCATCAAACTGGCCGGGCAAATTCAGCAGCAGCGTGAGACCTTTCAAGGGATGCAGTTTGCGATCCTGCTGGCGCTCCTGCTGGTCTACATGGTGATGGCCGCCCAGTTCAAATCGCTCATCGATCCGTTTGTCATCATGTTTGCCGTACCGATGGGCCTCCCCGGTGTCATTTTGATCTTGTTCCTCACCGACACGACGCTCTCGACCGCATCGCTGATGGGCATCATCATGATGTTCGGGATTGTGGTGTCAAACGGGGTGTTACTGGTGGATTACACCAATGTTTTGCGCCGCCGAGGGGCTCTCCTGCAGCACGCCGTGGTAACCGCCGCGCGCACGAGGTTGCGCCCGATTCTCATGACATCATTGGCAACGATCTTCGGGCTCCTGCCGATGGCGATCGGGCTGGGGACCGGCGGGGAAACAAACGCGCCCCTCGCACGAGCGGTGGTGGGAGGCCTGAGTGTCTCCACCCTCCTTACCGTGTTCCTCATCCCGACGCTGTATATGACCTTAGAAGAATGGATCCCAAGAAACCTGGAGGAAAATCGGCACCGTTCCACACCCGCAACACAACATGCCGTTGAAGCTTCCGAGTAGAGGCATCAATCTGCCGTGATATTGGGGAATAAGGACTTCAGCTGCATGGCCAGCCCAATATCCCCGGCGACTTGTAACCGTCCTGACATGGCCATCATCATCCCGCTCACTTGTCCGTTCAAAACCTTGATGCAGTCTTCACCGGTCATGGACAACGTCACGTGAGGATCAGCATGAGCCCCGTCTTTCACCATACAAGTCCCGTTCCGCACCACCACATGATACTGCCCTCCTTGATCCCCTTGGAGATCGAACTGATAGACCGCATCGAGATTGTCTGCCGCCTCCTTGTCAAACTTGGCCGGCAAGGAACGGAGTACCTCTTGGATAGTCGTAACTTTCATAGCTGGATATCACACTCATGATGAGAGAGTTCATAAAACACGTCGGGGGCGCCAACTGTGCGCCCCCGACGCGATCTTTACGCGGATGAGAGTCTAGTAGCGGAGTGTGGCCGTCGCAACACTGCGACGGGCACCGAAAAATTCTTTTGAAAACGATTCGACAACCGTCGGATCATACCCCTTGCAGCTGAAAATGTCGAGGTAGGCGTGGTTGGTGGCATTCGCAAAATGGCCGCTGATGAGCGACGTGGAAATCAGCTGCACCATCGAATATCCGGCCACAGGCCCATCGCCAAAATCGACGACCTGACATTCGCCGAAACGTTTCATTCCGATGAGCTCGCAGAGCTCGACCACATAGCGCTTGATATATTCGGCATCTCGGATAAGTTCAGGATTGCAATCGTGGAGGTCGACAGCGGTGCAGAGTCCCCAGGCCTTGCCGCTTCCCACCATATCCTGGATAGGACGGGCAGCGGCCTCAGGGGCAGTGGATGGTAAGATCGTGGACTCGGAACTAGCCGAGGTACTCATAGAGGGGGGTTCCCTTTCTGTAAGAAGGTTGAAAATACAGGACCTGTCATGCGTGAACTATACCATGTTTTTTCCCTATCGTATGGAATGATGAAGAATATTTTGGCTCAGGCAGGAAGGCCGTCATCAATGAGTTGACAAGGTCTCAACGCTCAGGAAGAATAGGCACCATGGTCTCTACTTCAGACATGCCTCGAATTGAGTTGCCCGATCGCCTTTGTACCTGGTGCAAGGTCATCATGATCAAGCGACTGGTCGGGGGAAAGCAGTTCATCCATTACACCTGCCCCAAATGCATTTTCCAGCACACCCGTCGCCTCCCGACAAAACCGTAACCATATGATTGCATGAGCCATTTCCATCTCAATGGCCAGACTCGCACGCTCTGCACGGACAACATCATCGCTCCCCATCAACTCAATCCACTTCATAGTCTCCTAACAACTGCACGCCATCGACACCCGCGCCAAGACGATCCGAAACCGATCAAACCTGACTCCTTTGTCTCCAACTAGAGCCAGCTGGCCCTGTTGGCCAACAACGGGAACGTACGTCACTTCGATGTGACAGATAAGAGAACGCCACGGGCTCGGATGGGTGGATCCTGCTCGCCCGCATTATTCATGACAGTTCGTGGCGAAATCGCTCAGCCGCGTCGTGAGACCGGCGCGGAGCCCAGAGGACCCGAAGCGTACTCGTGCAGTACGTTGAGGGTTCGAACGGCAAGCCCGCCAGCTGCAGGCCCGTCGAAACAGCGGATCGGCGGTTGCAGCAGAAGTGTTCATGAATAATGCGGGCTAGAGTTTCCCTGCTACCAATACTCTCACCTGTTCCATCCGGCGACGGTTGACCCCGAGGTCGCTATAGCCGGTCCGGGATGCCGAGCGGAATTGGACGGTCTTGGTCGCTTCGTCGAGGACAAACTCGATATCGTCAACAAACCGAAGCAGGAGACTGATGAACTCGTAGTGAAGATAGGCTTCATCCTCCTCAATAAGCTTAACGCGCGGCAAGCTCGCGACCACCGCCTTCAATGCTTCTTTGGCTTCGGCCCGAGACTTCTTGTACGGAAACGGGGCAATCGCGTGCGCCTCGTCGATAGCCTGAGTCGAAACACAATTGGGGCTGGAGGGGCATGCCGGCAAGGTCCGTTCATTCATAGAGGCAACACCTTATCCTCTCCCACGATGGCTCGCAACCAGACTTCCACCACCAGCACCGCGTCGGCCGGAATATACCCGGGCACGCCTTTGTCTCGATAGGCCAGATGTGGGCTGACGCGAATCTTCCGATACCCGCCGACCTTCATGCCTATCAGCGCGCATTCCACACCAGCGACGGTCTGGCGGCTACCTAGCCGGGTCGTGTGGTCGATCAAGATGGTACCGTCCACGACCCGGATCACTTCTTTCGGTAGATACTTGAGCTGCGCTTCCTGAATTCTGACTTCCTCGCCTTTATTCAGAAAAGTGCGAGAGTTATAGATGACTCGGTCACCTCGTCGGGCTTCCCGCCCCTCCCCCTCCTGCTCTTCGAGCAACTTCAGGCCGCTGAGTCGTTTCATCACACAGCCTCAGTAGGACATGGTCGCCAGCGTCGGCTGCGTCCCACCTTGGTCCACCACTGTGACTGACACCCGTCCAAGAATGCGCCCGTCCCCCGCTTCGACGTCCACCCGCCAATCACCAGGATCAAGTCCTTGCTTGAAGCTATAGGCCCGATAACCCCCTTCTCGACCGCCCGAGATCTTGAGTGGAATTTTGTCTGCATGAGTGAACGGACGGCTGTCGTGTGGACGATAGTACCAGTGATGATAAATCGTGGTGTTGAGATCAACCGGAGCAAACACGGCCGTAAAGCAATAGATCGGTGTATCGGCGGGGAACGTGGTATCTGATCGTTTCCAGAACTCATACCACCGTCGTTCATACGCCAATTCGAAGTGGTCTCCAGGCCGTTTCACATCGTGATAGATCCCACCGAATTTAAGCGAGAGCGGCACCGGCGGGATCCAATTGAGAAAATAGAACCCGACCAGGATCCCGATCAGCGCCGCAGCCGGAACGGTCACGCCGATGCCTTCCTCTCTGGATCGGGCCGGATTGTTTCGATGGATCAACTGGGCTACGCGTAGAATGACCCCGATGCTCAGCATCGCCCCGGCCACAAAAATTGCCGCATTCATGTGGCCGGTGATCACGGGCAAGAAGAACGTGAAGAACGCAAAGCAGACCACGGCATAGAGACTGATGAGCAATCGGAGATTTGAGAGGCGGTCACGCAAAAACTCATTGGCTATCAAGAGCAAGATCAGCAGGGCAAAGAACACCGCGGTGCCGGAAAAGGTGGCGCTTCTAGAATAGAAAATCGTATAGGCACTGAAAAGACTGCCTAACAGAAACTGGCTGGCCATAGGATAATACGGACGGCTCTTTATCACCCAGCGCATGAAGGGGGAACCGGCGAGCTGCGCAGGATCAGGTGGAGACTCCATCCCGACCCGGCCTGTCAGCACGATCAAGGCTCCAAGCATGGCAAGGTACAGTAGCAGGATTAAGTTGTCTTGAAGCCGGTCGATCCGCGTAAGCGTGACGGTGTCGTAGATCACCCCGGATAAAAAGAACACGGCCGGCATGAATGGTTTCGTGAGAAGAGACTGGACTCTGGCCAGAGGACTCATGCCGTTACTGTGCAAAACCTCATCCGGTCACACAAAGGCGGGCAGCGGCGCGTACACGACCGGATGTCCGATCAATCGTCCTAACCACGGCGCCATACTCTCTTCCGGAAGAGGCGCTTGATTGAGACGCACTTCAATCTTAAAGTGTCCATGATCTCCGACAATGCCGATGATCGCAGACGCATCGCCACGATCAGGCAGGAGCATCTGGGTTTGAAACTCACAGAGCGTGGCATAGAGGACTCCATCCGGCTTGATTGCCGTCAACACCTCGGGAAGATCCTCCAGCGGGCAGTGGACCGAACATCGATAGGTGAGCCGCGCCCTCGGCTCAATCGTCTGGAATTCGGCCAGCGCTGCTCCAGAAAACCCCGCCAGATAGGCCCGAACCCCTGCCGGTTCGGGATGGAATGTCTCTGCTAGCTTGCTGGACGGGACCAAAAACTCAAAGGCATCGGACGTATTGTATTCGAATTGGCAAGGGCCAAAGGCATCGGGCCAGGAGCAGAAGAACGGAAGAGACGCGTCAGCCGGTTGCAGGATCACGGACTCTTTCTCTACACGAGTTTCGATCGGGAGATCCAATACGGTAATCGCTTCAAAAAATGCCGCCCGCCGCTCGTCCAGCCATTGCATCCGGTCCGCATCCCCCCGCGTTTCCCCTGGGGTGATGACCTGGCTCGTTTGCAGACGGATTCGAATGAACGAATGGGCATGGCGAAATCCGATCCAACACATCCCGCGCGATTCGTGAAATCGCAGGCGCTCTCGAATACGCCAAGGATGGCTGATGGAGCAATAGGTCCCGATGTCCTGATGACGCTGGTAAACCGTATGATAGGCACCGGACAGGAGAAAGAAGTCCCCGCGCCACCCCTCCCGCACATGGATCAGCGTGACATCTTCCGTCGACCACGAATCAAGCCGATCGACGGCATCGAGAGACGGGACCGTCCATTCCTCGACGTAACAGATAACATCCTGAGCCGGCGGGACCGGTTTCAACCCCAGAACCGCCAGCCGTTCCCCGACCGCGAGGGCGTGCTGAAAACTCAATGGCGTCGTCGTTTCCCACCGCCGCTCTCGCACGGATCACGTCCTTTAGCACGCCCTGAGACCAGAGACGGCACGATACGTACACCGACGCCCGCATCGCCCCCATCGGATTCGATGGAAGCTCCACCCGCTCATTTCTGCCGTACCGACCTCAACGTCTTGCGCTCGATCATCGTGTCGCCAAGCAGTCGCTCGATTCCATCCCGCAAGGTGGCGGAGAGTTGCTCCTGCACATCGTCATTGTTGAACCAAAAGACGGTTCGCGTACGGGCCCCTTCCACTCTTCGAATGGTGGTGCTGTGATCCGACTGATTTTGTGCCTGCACATGGAAGCGGCTGCTGGTGTCGATTATCGTCGAAAAGACCCGGCTCTTGGCGCTCGCCGCGAAATCCTGCACCTGTCCGGTGATGACGATGTCCGCATCAGGCACCGCCCCGGCCGGAGCGATGCGCACGTTCCAGACGCGATCGTTCCACCCTCGGGTTTTTAACCGGTCGGCAAGTCGTTGCGTGATCATTTCGGCGAGCCGATCGCCCGGCACATTGAAATACGTCGTCCCCCCCCAAAGATGCGTGCGTGTCCCCACACGGCTCTTGTCCGTTCGCCGATCCTCAAAGGGTTCAATGACGATTTTGACGGGCTCAATGTCGGTCACCTGTACCATTGGCAACTTTTCACGCAAATCGAGAGTCCGCACCTCTCCTGTTCCCCGACAACCGGCCAACAGAGCCGCCACCATGATGGCACAGCCCAGCACTCGCAACGACGATGGCTTCACAGGCGCCTCCCTGTCAAAGTTGGGACATAGTAGTGGGCACAGTCTACCCAAGTTGGGCCTCGGAGACAATTAGGATTACATGGTTAACGGGCCACAATAGGAAGCATGGCGCGAAAGGTCTCACAGGCCACGTGCGGCAATTGCCCATCCCGAACACTCGCATCCGCAAATGAAAAACACCGTAACACCTTGATCAGGTGTCGCTCGGCCACGATAGCGGCAATCTGGGCTTTTCGGTCGTGCGTAATTGGAAAGGTATAGCCCTCTCCCCGTTTCCATTCCCAGAGCGACGGGGCCAGCGACAATTCCAACCCTCTTCCCGCCACTTGGTGAAATCGCCCAAGAAACTGCTGCTTATAATGCCGCAGTTCGCTGCCTTCCAACAGCATGGCGCACACCACGTAATGCCCCCACCAGACCAGCGTACGGAACGTGAACGTATTCCCATCCAGGAAATGTTTGGGGGAATCGAGGTACTGATAGGGGAAATCCTCCAGATGTTCGCCCTTCACCAACTGATGTATCTTCGAGTTGAAGCCGGGCGGTGTGACCAGCGTGACGGAGTCCAGATCCGCTTGCAGCGCCCGGTGCGTTTCTTCAAGCATACGTCGGACCTTCGCCGAGATGGCGGCCTTTTGCCGAAAAAACTGCGCATCAGCCAGTAACGTCGTTTCGTCGTTGGTGAATGCAAGTGACTGGGGCATCGCATCACAGGGGAGGGAGCGAGGCCATGCTCGCTATCAGCCAACAGCTGTCAGCTATTTTTGCCGTGTTTCAAAGGCCAAGATCGTCATATCGTACAGACGCCGACAGTCGGCACAACGAAGTCGCACCAGATCCTGAAACACATCCATCTCCCGAAGCGTGAGCGACGCGGCATGGGAAGCCACGCAGGCCTTGAGGTGATCTTCTCCGAGCGGTTCTGGTGGGAGCGCCGCTTCTCCGGCCGCCTGCTGAGCCGACGAGGCCATGGATGTGACGGCCGCAATGCTCAGGTGATGGGACGACTTGCAGGAGCTGCAGAGGAGAACGACCGTGCGTTCCTCTGTCATTCGCTTCACCGTGACACAGAGAGGATGCACGGACCAGCACTGTTGAAGAAAGGCTCCGCTACGGATGACCTGCGTCATAATTCTCTCGCTAAACAGTGAGGTACCCGCAGGCTTCCCCACCAATGTTCAGTTGACCACCTGTGGACATCGAACAGGACCAGAAGAGAACCAGAATTCAGGGCATAGCTGCCGCAGGCGACCCATCGTTGTTCGGAGAAGGAACGAGATTCCCCTCCTGAACCGCACGACAAGCCTTACACACCCGCGGTCTGGCTTTCAGAAAGGAGACCTTCCCACTGGCAAGACAACTGTAATGGACAAATTCGTCACAGACTGTGCACCGGGACCAGCCTCCCCGAAGCATGGTTTTGTCCCGATAGAGATCCTCCCGGCACACTCGGCACAGGCGTGCTTGAACGGGAAGCGTCATCGGCTCCCAGTCGCCGCCAGCTTTTCGAATACTCATAGGGCGCAGTATAGCGAGGCGACCGGATGAAACACAAGCAAGTGAATATTGCTTGGAGAAACCCCGTCACGAGCGACGGATGGTCCACGGACCTGTTTGACACCCTGGAGATCGTTTGTTACTCTCCGCGCGAGTCGGCCCGGCATCCTGGCCATCTGGAAAACAGATCACATGAATATCGCGGACTATCTTGAACGGAAGCGGATCGACGTCGATCGATTTCTCGACCTTCTCGCGCCTCCGTCCGTGACCCCGCCGACGACACTGCATGAGAGTCTTCGCTACAGCCTGATGGCTGGTGGAAAGCGCGTGCGGCCAATTTTGGCAATTGCGGCAGCGGAGGCCCTCGACCAAACACCTCCCGGCCTGATGGCAGTGGCATGTTCACTGGAGCTCATCCATACCTACTCGTTGATCCACGACGATCTGCCGGCAATGGACAACGACGACTTTCGTCGCGGAAAACCGACGAATCATAAAGTCTATGGTGAAGCAATGGCGATTTTGGCCGGTGACGCCTTGCTCACCATGGCGTTCGATATCGTCAGCCGTCCTGACCTCATGAAAGGATGCGATCCGGTGCGGCAAGTCCGCATCATTCAGGAATTGGCCTTCGGATCCGGCAATATGGGCATGGTGGGAGGCCAGGTGTTGGACATCCAGGCGGAAAACAAGGACATCGACCTCCCGACCCTTCAGAACATTCACAAGCACAAGACCGGCATGCTGATGCGCGCTGCGGTCCGCATGGGTGCCATTGCCGCCGGAGCCAGCGACCGCCAGCTGGATGATATGACCGGCTATGCCGAAGACATCGGCCTGGCATTTCAAATCGCCGATGACGTGCTGAATGTCACCGGCACACGTGAAGAGCTTGGGAAGAATCCCAATACCGATGCGGAACGTGGGAAGAAAACCTATCCCACATTCTACGGGGTTGATGGAGCCAAGAAGCTGGCCGACGACTGTGTCACTCGGGCTATTCACCGCCTCTCGTCCTTCGGCCCTTCTGCCGACCCCCTGCGCGAGATCGCACGATACATCACAAACCGTAAGAATTGACGTCGTTCGTGAAATGTATCTCGTGAAATCCAACACCATACAACCGAGCAGTCATCTGTATTTCACACGTTTCACGCTTCACGTTTCACATTTCACCTCTTCGTCATGAAAGCTCTCGTCACAGGGGCAACCGGATTTGTCGGAGCAGCGGTTGCACGGGCCCTTGTACGAGCCGGTGTCGACGTTCGTGTCCTGGCGCGTCCTGAAGCCGACCTCACAAACCTAAACGGCCTTCCGGTTGAACGAGTCGCTGGGGATTTGCGCGACCCTGCGTCACTGCGTGTCGCGCTCCGAGACTGTCGCCACCTCTACCATGTCGCGGCACACTATGCCCTCTGGGCCAAGAACCCTTCCATCTTTTATGACGTCAACGTGACCGGCACCAGGAATCTTCTGGAAGCCGCACGCGACAGGGGTGTAGAGCGAACAGTCTATTGCAGCACCATCGGCGCCATCGGCTTGCCACCTGGTGGCGGGCTTGGAACGGAAGAAACACCGGTCTCCCTCGAACAGATGGCCGGTCACTATAAGCGCTCGAAGTACCTGGCCGAACAAGAAGTGCACAAGCTGGCGAAGGAAGGATTGCCGGTCGTCATCGTCAATCCCAGCGCCCCGGTCGGAGAGGGTGACGTCAAACCAACGCCCACTGGTCAGGTTATCGTCGATTTCATGAAGGGGCGGATGCCTGCCTATATTGAAACCGGGATGAACATCATCGACGTCGATGACGTCGCGACCGGTCATTTACTTGCAATGGAGAAAGGCCGCCAGGGCGAACGATATATTCTCGGCTCGACGAATCTGTTACTACGTGAAGTATTTGAGATCCTCAGCCGATTGACGGGGCTCAAAGCTCCCGCCGTAAAACTCCCGCGGGGCGCGGTGCTTCCGCTCGCCTACCTCAATCACTGGTTTGCCAATATGACGGGTCTGCCTCCACGCATTCCGCTGGAAGGCGTGAAGATGGCCAAATACAAGATGCACTATGATTGTAGCAAGGCCATCCGAGAACTTGGGCTGCCGCAGCATCCCCCCGAAGTTGCGCTGGGCAAGGCCGTCCAATGGTTCAAATCCCACGGGTACGCATGACGTCAAACATATGAGCCCAGTTGTGAATGTTGAGTTTTGAGTGGTGAGTTCCTCCATGCCTCAATACTACAGACCTCCGACTCAAAACTAATGGAAGTCTTCGGTCTCTTTCTTAAGACGATTCTGCTCCGCCCTTACGTCTTCGTGTTCCTTGCCGCCTTTCTCTTCTCCGCCGTCAAGCTGATCGGCTGGGCACGAACCTGGCGATTCTGGCTGATCAGCTGGGGCGCCGCCTTTGTCTGCGAATTTTCGTCGACCAGGACCGGCATCCCCTTCGGCTGGTACTTCTATAACGGTTCAACCGTCGGACAGGAGCTCTATTTCTTCGATGTGCCGTTCATGGATTCCATCTCGTTCAGTTTCCTGCTGTTCGCCTCGTACTGCGTCGCACTCGGGCTACTGCTCCCGCTTGAGTCACCCCTCAACGCAGGCCGGTTTTCGCTCAAGACATTACAGTTCGACCTGAACGCCCGTACAGGCTGGGCGGTCTATGGCGTGACCGCCTTTCTGTTTGCCTTCATCGATATGGTGATCGATCCGGTGGCCCTTCGTGGTGACCGCTGGTTCTTGGGGAAAATCTATTACTATCCTGAGCCGGGATGGCACTTCGGAGTCCCCTTCGCGAACTATCTTGGCTGGGCCGTCGTCGGGCTGATTTCACTGGCGCTTTATTTTCCGCTGGAGCGACGCCTCGCTTCACTCGCGCCATCCCCGTCGATGACGCAGCGGCTCCTACTCGGAATTGGTCTCTATTATGGGGTCTTGGGCTTCAACCTCGGCATGACATTTTGGATCGGTGAAACCTTCATGGGCATCAGCGGTCTGCTGATGCATCTCCCGGTCCTCGCGATCCTGATCACTCGCCTTGTTATTCGCCAATAGGTATCTTTCACCGAATAGCGGGATGGCATTCACGACGAGAAATTTGTATAGTCAGCAGAGCCATGCATCAAAGGGAACCAGTGAGGATGGAAACGCCCCCTTCTTTGCTCTCAGTTGATCCAGCACGACCACAAAGTGGTGCTGCGGCTTGCTATCGTCCTGGCGGACTGTGCTCTCATCGAGCTGCCACGAGCCGTATCCTGCTCCTGACAGTCTTGTCGCTCTGCTTGATGGCCTTGGCCCCCGTACCTGAGTTCCTGCACGTACTGGGCACCGTGACATCCATCGACGAGAAGCATATCGACGTGAAAACTACGAAGGGACAGGTGGTGTTGGTCCTGCTGACCAAGCAGGTGAAGTACAAGAACAAACATAATCCTAAATCATTGGACCCGCCCGCCGTCGGAGACCGCGTCATCATTGAAGCGTCACGCGACGAGAAAACCAAGAAGGTCACCGCGACGGTCGTACATTATTCACCGGGCAGCATTCCTTTACCTCCACGATAAGCCATGCCGACCATTCACTTTGCACGAGCCGTCCATGAATCGCCCTTTCACGGAGGGCTCCGCCAAGCATTTATGCGGGTACTCATCACCGGCATCGCCGTCTTTCTGGCTATTGCCATTGTCCCGGGGTTGGAAGCCAACAGTTTCGGCGCCGGTCTGGCAGCTGTGCTGGTCTTGACCTTCTTAAATCTCATCCTTCGCCCCATCCTGTTTCTGCTCACCCTGCCGCTGATTGTCTTTACGCTCGGACTCTTTCTGGTGGTGTTGAACGCGCTGTTGCTCGACCTGACGGCATATCTCGTGAAAGGATTTACGGTTTCCGGATTTTGGCCGTCAGTCGGGGGCGCACTGGTAATCAGCCTCGTGACGACCGTACTCAATAGTTGGACCGTTGATCGCCGCATCCCTCCTGATCTGCACGACGAACCACGCCGGCCTCCCAAGATCATCAATCCAGATTGAGCCATCACAACGTCTGATCAGAACAACCGAACGGCTGGAGGCTTGCGGAGAGCGCGACTTCAACCGGATTAGGCAACTTAGGCAACTCGGCTGACAGGCAGTAAGAAGTTATGCGCTCACGAAAGCCTCCCTCGTGAATGAAGGATCGCCCTCTTGAAGCCCGCGCGATGATAAAGAAGCGACATCGACCTTTAACCGGCAAGAAATCGTGACGGCACACCGGGATACGTCATCGGCGTGCCGTGTCTTTGAAAAAGAATCAGTGATCATCCCCATCCACACTCTTGACGATTCATACGCTATTCGTCTCGATGCTCGTACGCGACGTGCCTTGGGTGGTCTCCCACCTGCTCTGATCGACCGATGTAATAGATGAATCACGCCGGCGTCATGATTGCCATGTTGATCCAAACAAAAACCGTGATCGTTGCAACATCTCCAAACATATCGTCCCTTTCCTTTCTGTTTTGCCATGAGAATTGTTTATCTATTTAGGGAAGGTCTGATTTATTCCCCGTAGGTGATGTGCTATGAGGAATACGGCACTGAACGGGAGGCGTATCTATGCACCAACAGACCTTTGCAGAAATTCCATTTGAGCGCTATCGCAAATCCACCCGCC
>CAADGK010000011.1 GCA_900696515.1 uncultured Nitrosospira sp.
CTGGTTTTCATCTGGTCCTCCTTTTTGAAGTTGGTGTTTGCTCTCTCACGAAGCGCGGAGAGCAAACCCAACCCGCAGGAAAAAGGAGGACGGCGCGAGAAGGCCCAGCGGGCGTGCCGGAGGGCCCAGTTTGCACAGGGTCACCCGTGACAGCAGCGACTTTCGCGCTGGCGCGGCCTGTGCGGGCCCGTAGGCGTGAAACAGCCCGCTCGCCGTTCGCGCCCGAAAACCAGGCACCCCCGAAACCATCCGTACCGTACTCCCGGCAAAACTGAGGATCGGCTTGCGCTGCGTAAGGAGCCTGATTGTAGGTGAGGAGACGGAGAAGTCCGGGAAAGAGCCCTAGAGGATTGACAGATCAGACTTGAAGGGCAGAATGGGCAGGTGGATTTGAAGAAGGATGATTACCAATGGCACCCAAGGGCATGAAAATCGGAATGCAGCTCTCCCATCCAGGAGCCTTCATCAAAACTGAGGTGATGGAGGAATTGGGATTGAGCATCAGCAAGGCCGCCGATATTCTGGGCGTACGCCGCGCCAAGCTGTCTGACCTGGTGCATGAAAAAGTAGCGCTCTCCCCTGAAATGGCCTTGCGGCTGGAGAAAGCGTTTCAGCTCAATATGGAGATGTTGTTGAGAATGCAGGTCTGGTACGACAGCGCCGAGATGCGCAAACAGGCAAAGAAGATCAAGATTGAGCCCTATATCCCATCCTAAGAAGTGCGAGCCATTAACAAGACTCTCAAGGGCATTGCTGTGGCCATAACGATCTGAGCATCGCCAGACAGCTCACGCCAGACTCGATTCCATCTCCGGGAACCGCTTCACCTTAATGGTTCTGGCCGTCTTCTCCACCGCCGCCAGATCATAGGCTAGCTGCATACGCATCCAGTGCTCTACGGTCGAGCCAAAGGCCTTGGAGACCCGAACCGCCATCTCCGGCGAGAGTGAAGTCCTGCCATTGATCACCCGCGAGAGGGTCTGGCGCGTGACGCCGAGACGCTTGGCTGCATCGGTCAGACTAAGCCCCGAGGCCTCAATGGAATGTTTAATCAGTTTTCCCGGATGAGCGGGTTGTTTCATCGGCATGGTACGTCTCCTTTAATGATAGTCCACCAAATCCACATCGAAGGCTTTCCCGCCTTCAAACCGGAAGATGATCCGGTGATTGCGAGATACGAAGACACTGAACAACCCCTTGCGGTCGCCGGTTAGCTTGTGCAAACCAAAGCCCGTAATATCGAGCTCCTGGACGGTTTGCGCGGTGTCCAGCACCGATAAATAGAGCTCAGCTTTCCCGGCAATATCCGGGCGAAGACCGCTCCGGTCGCCGTGCTCATAGAGCCTTCGTAAGCCACGATGTTTGATCTTCTCGATCATTTCTAATAGTAACACGTAACATGACATGTTACAAGCATCATATGGGCGCGCTTCCCGCATGATGGTTGATTTTGTTGGGAAAAGGATATCCTTCATGGGATCTTTACATGGACGAACACATCGTGACACGAGGGAAACCATGAAGACCTACAATCTTAAGACAGAGTACAATTGGCGTGGTGATGTGGCTGAACTTCTGGCAAAACACAGATATGGAGCAAAGAGAACAAAAGGTTATGATTTTCGTAAAGAGCCTGACCTTTCCCCCAAAAAGAACGCCTTACTAAAGCGACTTTGGAAGAGTATTGACCTTTATAAATTCGAGGAGTCGGGACAATTAGAAATCTATGAAGTTAAAGCTAAAACCTTGGGAGTCTCCAGAAGATCGGATATCACCAGTTCTTCTCTAGCCGCCTATCAAGGAGCGCTTGCACAAAACATCAAAGTGTACTCCGTAACTGTAACATTCCACGACAACTGGGAGGTCTCCTTTGACATCGAAGATTTCGATGCAACAAAATTCAGAGTAAATGATGGGGGACACTATAGGAGAGACCTTCTATCAGCTTAGGGGCGCATTGGCACCGATGGACACTGTCTGACATGTTTCAACAGACACAACAGGTTCTGTGAAGAGCGAAGCCAATCGACGATGGCTTCCTGAAACCCCTCACGTAGTCCTCCCTGCCATGAGCCTCACAATCGGGCAATCCTCCCCGATCACATCCACCGTGCCGTGAACACCAAGGTACTGGCAGGTTCGGTAGCTGGGATGTTCGTAGGAGCCGGTGTAGGTGTAATTGATGCGAAGATGAGGCGTTTGCTGCGGCAGAAAAAACAGTGCGGCCAGGACGATAAACGGTGAGAGCGGCAAGAGTGCAATCAGTACACGTAACCCCACCCTGATAATCGGGCCCATGTGTCCCCACCCCAGACCTAACGGTCTACCAATAGTTTTATAGCTTCTGACTCTCGCCTGCTTCATGTTCGTACGCTCCTTGTTAGTATTTCAGCCAGACTTTGGTTTTGCCTTTGAGTTTTCTGCCGAAGAGAGGGTTCGCCTCGACCCACTCCGAATAAGGTTTTATCTCGTGATACCCAGTCTTCACGGCATGGATCGGGGGCAGATTGCGGATAAAGAGAATCGTATCGGCAAACTGCCTCACCTCGTCTGGCGTGAGGATGCGCCGCGCATGCTCACCCACGGATTTGGTGATAGGGTCGTTCAACGTGCGGCCCAGATTGAAGTTCACGGATTTGACGGTCTGCTCGCCGAGCATGCGGGAAATCAGCTCGCACGTCTTCGCCCCGCTCGCGCCGAAGATTTGTTTGACCTCGGTTTGCGAGAGCAACGTCTCCAGCGCCTCACGGCCATAGACACGGGCGTACTCCTCAAGCTCCTGAATCACAAACCAAACGCGGATACCGAATTCACGAAGGCCTGTTAGAGAATTGGAGAGGTTTTCGATGCGGAAGTTTGTCGCTTCATCTAGGAGAAACAAGACCGGCTTCGTATTCTTGCAACGGGTCAGTTCTGTAATCGCAGCCCACCCGAGAAGCCCAAGCCAGGGCGCAAACACCTTCATCTTGGTTGGATCGGCGATCAGGTACACCGTCGCCGGAGTTTCTTTCAAATCCTTAAACCGCACATCACAGGCGCTTGTGCTTTCGGCCAGCCAGCCGCTGGAAGAAAACGGCGCAAGTGCCTGAACCGCGCCTTCGAGGAAGGAGTCTACTTGCCTTGTGTCCTGGGCGGTGAGTTTATAGTGAAGGTCCGCTGCCATATCGGCCAGCTCGCCATGCAGGATGGGCGAGCCCATGGCTAGCTTACAGCCCTCAATCAACTCTTTGACATTGCGAAGCAAGCGCAGCGCTTCGCTTAACGTGGCCTTATCCGCGCCGTGATAGGTAATGAGATAAACGAGCGCAAACACCAGAATCTTCCGCGAGCCGTTACGCCAGAAGGTGTTTTCTCCGGTCCCAGCCGGTTCTGGATAGAGTTGGAGCGCCATACTCTGACTATCGGCGACTAAGTCTTTGTTGCGATCTGAATTCATCCAGTCATCAAGAAGGATTTGCATCGGGTTATAGCGAGCCGGTATGCCTAGCTGCTCCGTGTAGAGATGCGCCGGATTGATGCAGAACGTGTCCTGCTTGTGGTGTTTTTCTCGTAACGCCTTCGTCATTACGGCCAGCGTGCCTTTGCAATCGCTCACGATCATCGGCAACGGCGAATGGCAGAGCGCTGGAACGGCAAAGGCAACCGTTTTCCCAGAGCCTGCCGGGGCCAGCGTAAGGCCGTGTGTTTCTCCGGCAAAGAAGAGCGGGCGGCCCCTGGTATCGCAACCGAGGAACAACCCGTTCGTTTCGTAGAGGCCTGCCCGCTTGATATCCTTCTTCGTGGCCCATGCAGCCGTACCACGTAGCCCTGTGGCTCGCATGGCCTCACGGCGCAGGAGGTAATTGTGAAGCCGCACAAACAAAAGAGCTGCGGCCCTGGCGCTCACGACCAGGGCGCAGAATCCGAGGATGTATGGGATGGGTGCGAATGCAGCCTGGAGATCAAGACTCTTGAATGCTGCCCAGCAAAGCAGGGCGGCCATCGCACTCACTCCAATAAGAGAAGTTTGTTGTTGTGGCCGCGCCTGCTGCATGGTGCCTCCTATCTTTGCCTGGCGTGTTGTGTGACTTTTTCTGCCGTCTGTTATGGCTCACGAACTGCTGCCTGCGCGGTTTGCAATCCCAAAACCTCCATTGGGTCAATCACTATCCAATTAGCGTTGATGGCGCGGCGTGAAGACAGTGTCTCTTGCCGTCCCACGCCGCCATTACCTCCCTGCGCTGCAATCTGAAAGGCTTTGGCGTATGTCTGACCGTTAAGAGCAATCCGGAGCTCGCCTTTCACCCCGCCGGGTGAATGACCGTTATAAAAGTTTACGGCGAGCAGCATGGACTTCAGATCGACGGGGCTGCGATAGGCCAGCGTTTCATAGCCGTTGCTGGCACGGGGGGAGCTGGTCAGGTCTTTAAAATATTGTCCTTCTGGCGTTTGCATGTTCAAGAACCAAAGCACAGGAGCCCCCGGCGCATGCTGCCCGTATAAATCCAGATCGCAGCCGCCACAGTCCCAGGTGATTCCCACTTCGACATTGGAGGCCTGACGCAGCGCATCGGCTGCGAGCGGCACCGTGCTGACCGGGCGTTCATAGATCGCGGTCTGTTTGACGGTCGGCGGACGGAGCTGGATCATTTCCTGTTTGTCGGTCCGCTCTGCTTTGAATTGATGGGTCGGTGCGGCGGCGTTGGTTCTGACACGTTCAAACAAGGTCGGAAGATCGCTGGTAAAAGTGGATAGTTGGCCGCCCTGACCCTCAACATGCAAGGTCCAAAACCGTTGCACATAAAATGCATGATGGTCGTCCTGCTTCCAGCTCTCACCTGGAAATCCAAGATGCACATGCCACTTTGCCAACAGCGTTTCCTGGCCCTTAATTCCGTACGGAGATTTTGCTCTCTCGTTCATCAGGTGCCCATCGCCCGGAATACGCCCGTGACGCATGGAAAAACCTTGCTCAGCCGGATCGTCAAACAGCGGCGAGCCCAGTAAAATCAGATGCGCTTGCGCCTTGGGTGGATAATTCTGTCCGACGAAGCGTAGGGCTTGCGGCCAACGCAGGGCGCTTTGCATGGCCGGTTCCTGACCACCGGGCGGCAGGCCTGCCTGTTTGGCAAAGACAAAGAGAGCGGCAATGGTTTTGGCATTCGCCTGCACCTTGGCTTTAGGGTGGCGGTAAGAAGAATTATCCGGGACGGCAAAGACACCTAATGTTCGCAGGTGATAGGCATCAAAGACCAACGCCGATTGTCCCGGCTCTATATTGTCTGTCAGAAACTGAAGTACCTGCCTGACCTGCGTCTCGGCTTGCCGGGAATCTTGATAGGGTGAGAACCCAATCGCCATCTCATGAGCCAAGAGCGGGTTCACAAACACGCACAATGCAAACAGCACCGAGAAGAATACAGCTCGCACCTTCATGGTAGCCTCCTGGTTAGTTAATTAACGGATTGGATTCATCGAACCGTCTACGCAAAGCTAAGAACAATGCCACTTGTTCCGTGATGTAGCAGGACCGCATAGCCCCGATTTGAGCCATTCTTGCGTGAGGCCCTCTACTGCGCTTTTTGGCCGTTTCACACAACACTCGGTGCATCTTGTTCTCCTGCATAATCCGAGTCATGTCTGGTTTCTGGATCGTGGTGTCGCTCGTGTAGCGGCGTAGCACATGGCTGAGAATAAGAAAGAGCGACGCACCCGCCATCAATTCTCCAAACAATTGGGAGAAGGTAAATGCACTACTGGTAAAAGCCGCAACGCTTTGTTGCACAAGAGATTCAAAATCCACGGCTCCCGCACCAATCTGAAAGTTGTCCGAAAAAAGCTTTACCCAAGCGACGAGAACCACGGTGGTGATTGACAACGTGCCCAGCATGTAACGGTGGCGCGCACGGTCGGTCTGAAGCAGATCGCCAAGCGAGTGAATGGCAAGCGATCCTGCTGGAAGCAAAAACGAGATGCCGACGGCGAGCATCGGATGATCCAGAAACACTGGTATGCCCTGTGCCATCACAGCGGCAAAGACGTTGAAGGAAGCTGCCGGTAACAGGAACGACGCACCCATCAGGGATGAGCCTAAGACGATGCGATCCTTGAGGTCCCATTGGGAGAACGGCACCTTGCTGCTTGTGCCAGTCTTGCGTACCTCCGGCACGGTCAGGTAGCTATCCGTTTTACGCTCCAGCCGCTCGCTTTCTCTGAGACGCTCGGCAGCATGATTTGCTTGTGCATCAAGTTCCTGGATTTCCAATGTGAGGTCTTCGCGTTCTGCTGCATAGGCCCGGTCGAAGTTCTGCCCTGCATGGTCCTCGACCAACTTCACCGCTTCCTTATCATTGGGAAGCGTCAAAACCGTTCGCTGGAACGCGATGTCGGATCGACGTAGCTCCTCCATAATCTCTTTATCGTGTTTCTTGTACGGATCATCGTCCGGTTTGATCATGATGCCCTCCAAAGGTGAACAGCCATTGCCAACGAAATTGCGGCGAGGATAAACCAGTTCCTCGCCGCTTCCGGGAAACAGTCTTTCACCATCCAAGCGGCATGTGAGTGAAAGAACATCGCGGGGTGTCAGGTCCTCGGCGGTATTTGGCGACAGTGCTCTGTAGAACAAGCTCTATGCAGAGTAACTTTGGCAAGCATCGACAACGATAACGAGGTTCAATTCCCGTGGTATCAGTTTTCTTGAAGTTAGTTATCCATCTTCTCCCTGCATCGTTCTCTTCTGGAAAGATTTCGCACGTATCAGGGATAAGAAATGGAGTGCCATTCGGGTGCCTGAACTCGATCCCGAAATGTTCGGCATCACGGAACAACGCATCAATGGCTGTGATCCATCCGCCACTTGATAGATGCAGAGATACAGCCGTGATCCAGAGGTGCGAGTAACACAGCCTGCATGAGAGCTGCTCTGGCGTGGCAACAAAGATGATGTTCTTACAAAGCTGACTTGGCATGGGGTCCTCCTTATCTCGAATGTTCAAGATGTTGATGAGGACCAACCTAGCCTTATCGCGAGATGGGCATTCCCCGCATATTCCCCGCAGGCAAGGACGCGCAACCATTGCAATAGGTTGAAGTGTGGCTATTGAAGCGGGGGCTTGAGAACGAATAAAAGGCTTGTCGCTGTAAAAACAGTACCTGTTAGTGGGAAATGAACAAAGTGGGCAATTTGAGGATGGCCGGGAGAAGATATGGTCGGAAGGGGTATGCGTTTACAATTCGTTTCGCCAGTGGGTCCTAGGCAAATCGCACATTCTTGGATTGGTCGAAGGCCGAAGCGCCTTGCATAATAAACGGTGCCCACAATGAGACTGGCGCAAAGCCTATGTCGTCTTGAAGTACGTTGATACTTTCCAATTGAGCTTGCCTGAGCGCAAGAGCAGGAGGTAGCTTTTGCCAATGTTTGTAAAATCCCAAGACTTGGCTTGGACTTTCTTCATCACTGATGTTCCACAAACTCATCATCAAGTTACGCGCTCCGGCGATAGAAAATGCACGGCGCAAGCCAATGACACCCTCGCGTTTCACCACCTCCCCTACACCGGTTGAACAGGCCGATAACACCACAAGCTCGGTTCGGCGAAGGTCCATTCCGGTTACTTCTAAAGATGTCAAACGACCGTCATCTTCTCCGCTCCAACTTTCATCAAGCTGATGATTGGCCCCAGCTAGGGCAAGCCCAGACCGAAGTAGGAGATCTTCGTACTCATTGCCAACGGTTCCAAGACTCTCATCAAGAAAATAACCGTGCGTCGCAAGATGCAACACCCTCGGAGAATTGGCCCTCAGAACTACCTGTTTCGTCGCACTTCTACCCTGGAGCACAACTTTGCGTTCATGTGCTCCCGGTAGGAGAGGAGGAATGTCTCGCGCTTCCTTGACGGTACCTGGCAGAGGAGGAAACTTTGCACCATGGCCGAACTCTGGGTTAGCAATGAGGAGCAACTCCGTAGGTGACCTGGGTGGTTTTCTTCCTCCAGCAAACAGCTCACGACCACTTGTCAGATACGCGATTGCATGTTCCTGAATAAGCGTACCCCTACTACCGTTCCTCAAAGCTGAAAAGGGCAAGAGGCTTAATATCCCATCCGGGCTGATAAAAACGTTTCTAGCCTTTCCCAGCAAATATTCAAACGGTTCCCACAATAATGTGTGTAAGTTCTGCAAGAGCTCATGAGCTTTTCGACAGGCGTGATGGTTGAGGATAGAGGTCTCTGGGCCAATTTCACTCTGAATGGCACGTAGCGCCTGTGACACTAACGGCTCAATCACTCGATCTGACCCGAGATCAAATAGCTGTAGTTGATGCTGTGCTGAGATAACAAAAGCTAGATACCGGAAATCTCCTGTTCGTTGGCCATCAAGATCCCAATCAGCGATTTTGACGTACTCAACGAGTGCCGTGGCCTTGGGTATCATTCGACAAAGCGAAGAAAACCCTGTGCGATTCCGGCCTCGCAAATCCGTCGCGTGTAGCCTCTCAGGCTGCATGATCTTTTCAATACGCTGAATTTCATTCTGTAAGAACCGATACCGCTTTTGATGAGCGGCCCAACCACCCTGAAGACGATCAGGCGACCGAACAAGGAGTTGATGAAGCTGACGCCAAAGACCGTGAAGAGCCACATAGTTGCCATCTGCTGATACGGAATTCTGAGCTCGAAGTCGGTTGAGTGTCGCGGCAGAGTCCCAGACCAGTCCCTTGCGAGAAAGCGTCCATTCCAACCCAAGCCGAACAGAGCCTGCATCTGCAAGAAATTTTCTGACGATCAGAGATAACGCCGCATCATAATTTTCTGACAATGACAGAACACTTTGCAGCTTCTGATGTTCACTCGAAACAACGCGAAAGACGTTCCGGATGTGTTGGTTTTCAAAATTCAAACTTTGAGCATAGAAGTCCAACGCTTGATTGAATTGCCTAGAAGCTCGATAACATGCGGCCAAATTTGAAAGAGGGAATTGTCTATCAGGGTGATGCTTGCCCGAGGCATCTTGAAGAGTTCTTATTGAGCGATGGAAATACCGCTTCGCCTGCAAGAGCTTTTGCTGGTGTAGATATAGAATACCGAGAGAATTAAGAACCCGGCTGATGTCGGAATTCTTCGTTCCTGCGGTTCGTTGGATAATCTTGAATGCGCGCCTGTATAGAAGCTCAGCTTGTGCATACTCTTTACGCTCCAGATGTAAGCCAGCGACACTTTGTAGAGAGATTGCCACCACTGGGTGATTCTTTCCCAAAGACTGTTCCCGCATTTGCAACGCATGCCGATTCAACGTCATAGCTCGCCGAGTTCGCCCAAATGAGCGAAAGACCAACGCAAGATTATGGTAGATCGTAGCCACTTCAGCATGTCCAGCGCCATAAATAGGCTTTTGAATCCGAAGTGCCTGCAAAAGATACTGTCGTGCACGATCAAGATGCCCCATATCCAGGAAGAGCAGGCCAAGGGAATTACAGGATTGTCTCACCTTCAGATCATGAGGACCCAATGAACGCTCCCATATCCTTAATGATTCTGAGTAATATGACTCAGCGTCTTGAAACATCCCCATGGCCCGAAACACATCTGCCAGGCTCTGTAGAGAGTCTGCGACGCCCGGATGATTCCGACTATGCCTCTTGATTTTGATCATCAAAGACTGGCGGTGGAGTGCCTGAGCTTCCTCATAGAACCCAAGCGCAAAATTGACTTCACCACGCGCATCTAACAGGGGGCAGAGATCAAAAATGGTTTCCCTCTTTTTTGATTGAACCAAATCTGCAAGTTCATCCCATATTGCCTTTGCACGGGAGTACTCACCCATATCAAAATGTACTCTTCCCAAGAGCCAAAGAGTGCTCGCCTTGTCAGCGGCCCGCGCCCTTCTATGTTTTCTCACCATTCGCAATGAGCGCATCAGCAACGTTTTGGCTCGCGCATGGCGCCCCTGTCTTATGTGCCATGTAGCAAGAGCCCGCATGAGACGACAACCGTCTCGGTCTGCCAGAGTGTTGGTTTTCTGCCGGATGCTGAAAGCTCGGCGACCTACCGAGATGGCTGAGGCAAGATCATCAACGGCTACATAAGCCTCAGCAAGATTTTCTAAAGCCACTGCCGTATGGACATCATCTTTCCCATAGGCAATCTCTGCGATAGCCAAGGCGCGGTGAAACATTGAGCTGGCCGCAGCATAGTCGTTTTCAACCAGATGGAGTTGACCTAGATCGATTGACACGGCACCTACATCACGATCATACCGCCCTCGTTTGTTTTCGACGATACATAAACTCTGCAAGAGAAGTTTTCGTGCACGAGCAAAGCGGCCAATCCCTCCATAAAGATGAGCCAACTCACGAAGCGTTTTGACAACCTTAATGGTTGCAGAGCCAAACTGTTTCCTTTGGTCTTGCAATAAACGCAAAACCCTGGAAATTGCATCTCTCTGGCGGCGCTGGGTAGACGAAACAGACATTTTGTGCTGAGAACTTGTGAGGATGCGTATCCTCAAGGTTTCAAGGTGTCGACTTCAAGAGCATTGTATAAATGTATTATGGAGAGTGATGAAAGTTCGAGGTGCGGAAATCGTGAAAAGGTAGAGAGGACAATCTTGAACTGAAGACAAGATGAGCAAGATGTGAACTGAAATGTCAGGCTTTTGTTTTACGAAGGCTTAATGCTCTACGACTAGGCGAACAATACCACAGTTCAAAGAAGACTATGGAACACTGGGAGGATGTATTTCGCCCTCCCTCCCTCGTTTCACAGCCTGTTGCCGCTCCTTTTTTATGAGAAACGCGCCCAGACCTACATTCTCGTCAGAACTCATGGCAAGTTGTGATGGTAATCGCCCTTCAAGATCTCTCGCCAAGTAATCCAAATCCTTGCGTTGCCGTAACACTTTAAATATGTCCTTCAATTGATACTTGGCGACTACATGGAGGGCACTACCTCCAGTGCCAGCCACACGAATATTTATGTTTTCTACGGAATTAATTAGTTGCTCCACTCTGCGGAGGTTGCCTTCGCATACAGCATAGAGAAACTCCATATCAACACTCTTCTCTGACATTCCTTCTTCTTTTGCATCCTCACTGTCATCATGGCTCAATTTGAGAGCAGGCTCTCCGCGCATTTTGCGTACTTTTAATTCTTTCACGGAACTTGGAAGTCTGTCAAAAGAAACCGGCAAGGCATTGAGAAAGAACAACGATTCACTAGGTGTTTCACCTATCCCTTGCTCAAACTGAGCCTTGGAATACATTTGAGATTGGTACAGGCCCAACCTAAGCTTACTCACTTTCCCATTCCTGACAGACATAGAATGGGCCACGAATAGAAACTGCGTTATGGACTTCTGCGCCGCTCTCTCTTTGAGGAAAACCAGCAAGCCATCACCTGGGGGAACTATTGCCCAGCCGGACATTTCTGTGTCCCTAGGAGCGAACCTCGTTGCTGATAGTGACCAGGCCTCTACCTTATACAGGTGTTGCCGAGGCAACACCTCAAGTCGCAACCTTTTGTGGCAAAGATCTTCCTCGGTTTTTACCCTGCTTCGGAAGGTACCTTCCCAATTATGCGCGATCACAGTTGAAGGTGAATCAGGTTCAGCGCGAGCGTAAAAGTATTCCTGCAACGCAAACGCTGAAGAAAACACATCCAGGCCTTTCTCATGAAAGAACTTTGGCAAACACCCCTTTTCTTGGAGAAACTCACAGACCACACGCCGCACCCACACCGCTGGATTTGAGGAAGTACGTTCGCCTGTGCTACGGGACTTTTCTCCATCAACGAATCGTTCAAGTTTCTTCCCAGTAATGGACCACCGGTCGTCCTCGTCCAATGAGGAGAGACGTTTCGATTTTGTGTTCTGTGGTAATGCTTCAGAGTTTTCTGAACCTTGCAACTTGGCAACGATCCGGTCATACGAATCTGAGCAAACAATCTCGGATGCCACGGTTGCCCATGAAAGATATCCTCCCCGAGTAGCAGTTTCACTGCTCATTTGATAGGTCTTCAGCGCCCACCGTAGAATAGCATTTTGATCAGAAGAGAAGCCGCCATCAGTTGAATAGGTTTTCAATGGCTCATTCCTTCTGTTGCAAGATTGAGTAAGCGAGTCTTTTCCCAAGTTTGGCATTTTACCGAAGCTAACCTGGACCTGCGCAACATATTCCCAGCAGCATTAGTTTTGAGAACACAACCGCCTCATCGCCTGGGTCAAAGTTTCGCGGGAGCAGTCGAATTGTTCGGCCAGTTCGGTGATGGTGGCTTCGCCCGCCTGAACCTTCTCATGCGCAAGAAGAACTTCCTCCAGGTTCAGCTTGCGCGGTCTGCCGATATGCTTGCCGCGTAGTCTGGCCGCCGCCATGCCTTCCTTCGTCCGCTTGATGAGATTGGACCGCTCGAACTGAGCAAATGCCGCCATGACGGTATAGATCAACTCCCCTGACGGTGTCGCGGTATCGATATTGAGGTTGACGATCTGAAACTCGATCCCGCGCTGACGGAGTTTTTCGGCCTCCAATAGCGCATCGACCGTGCTACGAAAGGCGCGGTCCAGATCCCAGACAACCAGCGTATCTCCGGGCCGGAGCCTGGAGACCACTTCCTGATAGACGGGCCGGTCTTTCCGCGCCCCGGACATTTTCTCCACGTAGAGTTCATCGCAGATCGCCTTGAGCCCGTCTTCCTGCCGGTCTTCCTTCTGGCTCTCCAATGATACGCGCAGATATCCAATCTTCATGACATTCCCCCCTCCTGTGGGTCACGGAAAAAGACCTCCCACTTGAAAAGGGAACGTTTTTTCGCCCGTATCAGAATAACCAGTGATGGAGGACATGACCACGGCTAAATGTAGGGAATATCAGTTTTTCCCCATGCGCTATCAATAGAGCAGACCATATCAAAACAAGGCTTCCCTTTCTGGGCACGGGTCAGCCCTGGTCTCGTATCAAGATTTGCAATCTTCCTGAACAATTATCTCTCATCCGGTTTCAGCGCGAAAGTCGCCCTCTGCCTGCTGGTACCGATAGCTGAAATATCAACCGTCACTGTTGGTCTTCTCGGCAGCAACTCCACGTCCTTCGCACAGAGTACGCTTACAGCGGGTGCCAGTACAAACAAGACCACGCCCACATCATCTTCCGCCAAACGCGAAGCATGGATGGAGGCTTCGGATTATTCCGTCGCCAATCCTGTTGTCACGTACGCCGTCTATGGTCACGCGCCAAACGCGACAAATGAACAAATTGTCGGATACATACGAGCACAATTTGCCAACAGGGGAATTCGTGATGTCGCAGCCTTTAAGGGACGTGAAGATATCTCTGGCGTGGCGTTCTACTTCTTCATCAACGGGCATCAATACGGCCCTGTTGGCATTCCCAACATGATGGCCACCATTGAAGAAGTGGCAGGCCATGCAAAGGGAGTTGAATACCTGAGAGAGACTGGCAAACCGATTCCCTGATTTGTTTCGGCGGGGTGATGTGATCAACCCTGTAACTTGGGGCCTTCCAAGCCCGTTGGGGCACTGACAGTAACAGAGGCATGCTTGTCTTGATGGTTTGCGCTCGCTGCATTTGCAAACACTTCCTGAATACGGTCAACTTTCGCTTCGATTCCGTCACCAAACTCGCCATTTCCTGAAACAGACGCACCAGAGAACCCTGGGAAGGCTATGCCTGCTTGTTGTGACTGTAACCCAAGGCCGTCTTCAGTATTCACGGTCGCGGCAGCTTGGCGAACCTCTGCTGAGACTTCCGTATCACGCCAAACGCTCTGAACACCCGTTGGGGTCTCGCGTGCCAGAATCTCTTTCGCTCTTTTGAGAGCTTGCTCCTGCGGTACATCCGACTGTTCCATCTCGCCCAAGGTCATTTCGATCTCGGCTTTTTCTTTTTCGAGTTCACGAACACGCTCGCGGTATTCGTCAGCCTTCTGCTCGCGATACTCTTCCTCCATCCGCAATGCTTCTCTCACGGATTCACGGTCGTTCAGATCAAGCGTTCTGCCCGTGCGGTTCTGATACTCCTCAAGTTTTCTGAGTATCTCCTTGTCTCTCAGCACGGTTTCAAGCGATTCCCCGTTCTCCAGTTGTATCCTGGCCCAGGCTAATTCGGCGGCATCCTTTTCCAGTTCGCGAATCTTTCGATTGAGCTCGGCGATTTCTTCGTTGATACGCTCCAGGCGCTCTCGGACCTGCTGGAGGAGGGCCCGTACCGCGCTCTCGAATTCCTCTTTGTCTTTTCGGCTGCGCTCGTCTTCGCCTTTTTGTGCGCGGCCACGGTTCTGACGCCCTCGTGTCTCTTCGATGTTGGCTCCGGTCATCGCGGCCAGCAAATCACGTTCGACTTGGGCGTCTTCTTTGCGTTTGGATGCGTCCAGAGCATAGGCCTCTGCTTCATGGCCCGACAGCTTCTCGCCCTTGTCCCCAATGATTGAACGCTCATCCATCGTATTCGCCTACCCATACGTCCATGGACAATTCTTCCTTGAACTATTTTGGTCTGCTTTATTATTGCAGGAGGGCGTTAAGAAATAATTAACGATGGCCTGCCAGTCGCAAAACCGCAGAAATCCGCCATTCTTAACCGATCTTTAAATCCATAGTTGTATTCTGGAAATAAGTACACCAGCTGTGATCTTCGCATCGATACGGATCGTTTTGATGCATCGAGGTTAGCAATCGCCAGTTTCCCGGTAAGACGCGGGCACTCTGGTAGAAACATCCTGCAATCATTGATAACTCCACAGATTGCATCGCAGCACCAGCATGGCACTGACATGTCTTTAGACGTTGAAAAATATCGTCACTACTTGGCCGGATATCAGATATCCGAAGAGGAGAAGACTCAGCTCATCAAAAGCGTCTGGGTTATTCTAGAGGGGTTTGTGGACCGAGCCTTTGGGCGGCATCCCAACCAGCAATGCGGCAGGCCCCTTGAACATAGTGATTTACAGAGCCCAAGTGAATCCCTAGAATCGGCTGAACGCCAACCCTTAGAGAAGAAGAAACCCATCAGGTATGACGACCTGAAAAGGCTCGGTCCACAATGAAACAGACACGCAAATCATATGAACAATGGGAGCCGCAAGCGGGCTCCAAAGCTGTTATTTACTGTCGCGTTTCCAGCGCCGCTCAGGTCAAGAAGGGCGATGGCTTGGGCTCCCAGGAAACACGCTGCCGACAATACGCGCAAAACAAAGGCTACACGGTCATCAGAGTGTTCAAGGACGAGGGGGCGTCCGGGAGCGTTGTTGCACGCTCAGGGATGCAGGAGATGTTGCAGTTTCTCCAGTCCCAAAAGCGCGATCAGTACCTGGTGCTCATTGACGATATTTCACGTTTGGCGCGTGGGCTGGAAGCCCATATCCAGCTGCGAACCCTCATCAGCAGTGTCGGGGCCAAACTTGCTTCGCCTTCGATAGAGTTTGGAGAAGACTCCGACAGCATCCTGGTCGAGAACCTGCTGGCCAGCGTATCGCAGCACCAGCGGCAAAAGAACGCCGAGCAGACCAAGAACCGCATGAAGGCGCGGGTCATGAACGGGTACTGGTGCTTTAATCCGCCGGAAGGGTATCGATTTTCTCATGCGCCGGGACATGGCGGGAAAATCATGGTGCGGGATGAGCCGGTCGCCTCCGTCGTTCAGGAAGCTCTGGAGGGCTATGCCTCAGGACGCTTTGAAACTCAAAACGAAGTGCGGTTATTCCTTGAACGTTCACCTCATTATCCCAAAAACAAAAACGGCACGGTGCATTTTCAGCTCGTCACCAACTTGCTGAACAAGGTGCTCTACGCCGGATACATGAATGTGCCGGAATGGAATTTACATCTGCATCCCGCCAAGCACGAGCCTCTGATTAGTTTCCAGACCTATCAGGCCATCCAGGACCGTCTCAACGGGCGAGCAAAGGCTCCAGCCCGCAAAGACCTCAATGATGATTTTCCACTCAGGGGCTTTGTGACCTGCGCCGGATGCAACAAGCCCGTGACCGCCTGCTGGTCCACAGGCCGCCGTGGAAAATATCCATACTACCTGTGCTTTACCAAGGGCTGTCCCGACTATCGTAAGTCCATACCGAAAAAAGAGCTGGAGGGCGAATTTGAAACGCTCCTCTCGCAGCTCCGCCCAACGCCGAATCTGTTTTCCCTGGTCAGCACGATGTTCAAAGACTTGTGGGAAGACCGCACACTGAAGGCGGCAGATGAGGCCCAGACCCTGAACGGTCAGATTCCCCTGCTAGAGCAGAAAGCGGAGAAACTCCTCCAACGGCTGATTGAAACCGATAATCCTGCGGCTATCCAGAAATATGAAGATGAACTTGCCAGACTGGAAGCAGAGAAAGTTCTGGTCAGAGAAAAGATCAAACAATGCGGTCGTCCGTTGGAACCCTTCGAGGATTGTTTTCGAACCGCAATGACGTTCCTGGCAAACCCTTGTTACTTATGGAGTTCTGACCGTTTAGAGGACAAGAGAATGGTCCTCAGATTGGTATTCGCCGATAAGTTGCCCTACCACCGAAACGAGGGTTTTCGAACCGCTCAAAACGAGGAATTATCATTGCCTTTCAGATACTTAAAAAATTTAGATGGTGGGGAGTATGAAATGGTGCGCCCGGCTGGAATCGAACCAGCGACCCTCAGCTTAGAAGGCTGATGCTCTATCCGACTGAGCTACGGGCGCAGCGTCCTCACCCGATGGGTGAAAGGCCTCCCTCCGGCCCCACATCTGATCGGTGCCCGGTGGAGTCAGAGTCGTTCACGCTCACGTTATACAGGAAAACGTGACGCATGGCGAGACTGCGAGAGACCGCAGAATTGGCTACGGCAGGAACCAGCCCCTACATCCGCTGACATACAGAGCATGACTGAATCGAAAAAGATTCACCCTGAATCTTTTTCGATTCACCCCACTGCCTGTTCGTTGCCGCATGTGGATATAAACAGTGGCAACAAATCAAGGGCCATATATCCCTATTTATAATTGCATCACGTAGATGCTATCGTACCCCACCATGGAAGTGCCTAAGAAGTATCTGTCGCATGACGATCCTGAAATCAAATTGCCACCAGTGAGGGCGGCTAGCGAGTCGAGAAGGATAATGCGAAAGGCAACAACGGTATCCGATATTAGCAGGGAGACACCTCCACCGAGGTCCACACAAGCAATCAAGACATGTCGAATCTTTTCCCCCTCTAAAATCCTACCTTTCTTATGGCCAAACCTAAGGATGCCGAGCCTGTGGTCGCACCTGTCTAACCGCTACTGCACTTGCATCGTGTTCATTCTGTTTGTAGGCACAACAACATTCCCGCTCTCCCCAGGCTTTGCCCAAACATCATCACTGCTCGGACCGAGTTGTCAAAATGAGTCCAGCAAGGTGTTTCCAATCACAAAATGGAGCCAAGAGGACACGCCATGGTGCTGGGCAGTTACATCAGCCATCGTGATGGCGCATCATAACAAAGACCTGAGACCTTGCGAGATCGTGGGTCTAAAGCTCATAAACTCCCAAGGAGAACATGTAGATTGCTGTGATGCAGCAGGAGCTAACTACGGTAAATGCCTTATTCGAAACAGCATAGGTGCGGCGCTAAAGGACAACTCCTTTAAATATAGATACGAAGCCATTTCCGATCCACCCACCAATCTGTCCTATCGCAACGTTTCCGAACAACTTTGTAGCAACGGGCCATTTATTTCAACGATTACAGCGTCGAACATTAGACATGCGATCGTAGTCTATGGGTACTTCATCGATGATGACGCGAATGATCCATCCGAACAATTGCAAGTCTTTGTCCATGATTCCCAGGAAGAATGGCCACTATCTGTTAATTATGATTTTTTTCTTGAGGCAGGGGCCTTGAAGCACGCTGCAAGGCACTTCTCCTTTTGTAATAACGCCGGAAACAATTGCCCCTCCGATTGACGAGAGGTTCTACAGTGGTCCGGTCAAGCAGATCTGTCATTGTGTTTTGTATGCTTATTTACACCATTGAGGCTACAGGCGCGTCCGCCAATGAGCATCTTCATGCTCCACTCCCTGGTGATCTAACCGAAGCCTCCGAATCGGGCCCTGCGGTAAAGCCAAGCGAGATTGGCGAAAAACCTCCACTCGCCGCGGCACGTAAGCCTATTCCGCCAATCGCCGAACAGCTAATTGACTCCCAAGTAACACAAGGGTTAGCTCGCTTTCACAAATTCCTAAAAGAACCCAAGAAATACGAGCTGTATAGCAACGCTCTTGGATTCTCATCCGTAGAAAAAGCAGCACATGCAGTAAAAGGGAAACCTTTGCCCGTTTATCAGATCCCCTTGGATCGACTCATAAATTATGATCCGGATTCCAATCAGGAGCATCCGGCAGATCTTCTTACGAGCAACCCACCGACGGTCCTAGTTCCTCTCGTCGATGGTCAAGCAATTCCATCTTCGCTGATGATCGTGGGCACGGGCGATCAGGCCCGCATTGTAGCTCGAGGTCCATCTAAGATCTTCAAGGATAGAACGCTAGATGGCCTTACTCATATTGACGGTATCGTAAAAATAGCGGAGCTCCATCTCCATTTTTTTATGCGGGCAGAACAATCGGATATCATCCTCATCCCGATAACAGATCACCCCTTTTTTAAACTGGCAAAAGACAAGGAATACTCTGCGAACAAGCTGCTTACCAAGCTAAAACCAAACGCATTAAAAGCGGCGCAAGCATTTGCAGCTGACAATGAAGAGCCGGATTCAAAAAGCACACATTCCCAATCTCAGTAGGAGGATTTCACAGTGGAGAACAAGCACGCACGTTTGAGCATGTTGATATTTTCTGGTGCGCTCATGATCGGCAGCCTTTTACCGCAAATCGGTCATGCCGTGACCATCACCACGGAGGTCAATGGAGACAATGAACGCGTCACGATAGAGTGCAAAAAAGTGACCGACGGAGGCCAGCGTACAAAACAAGATCTGATTAACCAAAAACTGGCTGAGAAATATTGTAACGAGCATGAAGAGGATGAGAATTGTGGTCCAAGCGGTTGCGATCCAGGCGCGAATGCTGCCGGCACCTCGGCCACTGGATTCTATGGAATCGGCGGGGCAAACCCTGTTCCAGCAAGCCCTCCCCGCACCTGCCAATCTGGAAAGCTGTGCGCAAACCCTGGACAAGCAAACTGTTCGGCCTTATACCCCAGCAGAACATGCAAAAATACCTATAACTATTCCACTCAAGCCTGTAGTTGCCAGTGTAAACCTTAATACGCCATCGACGCATGTATCGGCTCAGCGGGCTAAGAAAGACTTGAGCGCACCATGCAGACTTCGCAGCCTCATTACGGTACCAGACCCACTTCCTCTACATTTGCCTTAAGGCTGCTATGGATCGTATTGCTCACACTTACGGCCAATCCCCCCGGAGAAGGAGCAGCTCAGACTGTTGCACCCATCACCTCTTCGGGATTGCATACTCAAGTCAATGCTCCCAATGCTCTAGCCAATGGACAATTGCAGCACGATATTACCGGAGGCACCAGAGTCGAGGGGAACCTATTTCACAGTTTTGGGAACTTCAGCGTACCTACCAACAACATCGCCAACTTCGTGAATGGAGTATCATTCGATCTCACTGGAACTCCCCTCGCAGCTGGATTACCAACATCCAATATTCTCGCGCGTGTGACCAGCCCCGATCCATCGGTCATCCTTGGATCCATACAGACAACCGGCTTCGGCGAGGCAAACCTCTTTTTACTGAATCCGTCCGGAATAGTCTTCGGTCCAAGCGCATCGCTCAATGTTGGAGGATCCGTCACTTTTACTACGGCCGATCACCTTCGCCTCGCAGAAGCGACTGGAATCAATAATGGAATCTTCAATTCCAATCCCGCATCAACCAACATTCTCACGAGTGCCCCTGTATCAGCATTCGGCTTTTTAGGGCCCTCGACAGGCATTTCCGTGCAAGGGAGTTCTCTGACTGTGACTCAAGGGTCCATTGCCCTTGTCGGAGGCAATGAAGGATTCAGATTTGGGAATCCTGACAATGGAGCACAGACCTCTGTCCCTGGTGGGATCAACCTGACCGCTGGAACCCTATCAACTCCTGGAGGAACAATAACTCTAGTCAGCGTTGCTTCGTCTGGAGAAATCTCCACTATCGACTTGACACCAACTGCCGGTATGGCGATGGGAAATATTCGCCTCGCGGAGGGCTCTCTGGTTACCACATCTGGACAGGCTGGCGGAAGCATCAAAATACGTGGCGGCTCCTTGGTGATTGAAGAAAGCACTCTGTCGGCAAATCGCATCGCAGCAGGAGGAACTCCCACAGCCATTGATGTTCATGTGAGCGGAAGTCTTACGATCACCAGCAGCACGATGCCGGCCCTCATCGCGCGTACCACAGGAGAAGGTGATGCAGGCGGAATTCGTATCAGAGCGCAAAACTTCTCCGCAGTGTCAGCTACGGATGACACGACTTTTGCCTTGATCGATACCCACACATCCGCTGCAGGACGTGCAGGGGATGTCACAATATCAACCGAATCGCTCTCTGCTCGCATGGCCGGCGCGGGGGCATTCTTGATTGACAGCGGTACATCAGCACAAGGCAATGGAGGGAATGTTGTAATTAACTCCACCGCATTGGATTTGCAGAATGCCAACATCAATACCGGCGATTTCCGAGCCATCAACTCGGACCTCCCCATTGATTCCATTACAGGATCAGGAGGTGTGATTGATTTACACGCACCTGCTCTTTCGCTTGACACAACGGTCCTAGCTTCACAGGTATTCAATGGGCACGGCGGGGATATTTCCCTGGTTGGGCAGAATATCACTGTGAACGGGTTCTCGTTGCTCAGCACAACTGGTTTGTTTGGAAGCGGGGCTGTCGCGGTTGAGGCTCAACGATTTGCACTGACCGAGGGTTCGCAAATTGAAGCGCTTACGGCGCATGCTCCAGGAGGAAATGTCGCGATCACAACAAACGAGATCGAATTGAGTGACGGAAGTACGATTCGCACACAAACAGGCGGGATTGGATCAGCAGGCAATATCACTATTAACGCAACCGATAGCGTCACTTTATCGGGCAATGAAGCCTCAGACCAACCAAGCGGCCTCTACAGTAACTCCCTCGCCATCGAAGACACAGATCCTCGTCTAATGGGTGGAGATGCCGGCACAATCACCATTACCACTCCCCATCTTGCCATCATAAGGGGCGCGCGAGTCGACACCACCACTCAAACCAGCGGACACGGCGGCAATGTGATCATCAGGACGACCGACTCCATCACGATTGCGGGCGAGCGCACCTTTCCAATTCCTGAAGACGTTTTTTTCTCAGGTGGCAGTACCACGGCCGGAGGTATTTTCACACGAACGATCGGTGGAGAAGCCTGTTTCGGCACCTGCGGCGCAGCAGGAGACATTATGATAGAGACAGGATCCTTAACGCTAGGCCAAGGATCGCTTCTGGATAGCAGCACAACGACGACCGGACGCGGTGGCAACATCGTTTTGGATATAGCAGGCCGAGCTTCACTATCCGGCGTACTGGCCGATGGTAGCCCGGTCGGCATCTTTAGCCGATCAATCGGCACGGCACCAGATTCTGGCGCCGGCGGGAACATCTCATTATCGGCTGGTCGATCCGTCACGATTCATGACGGTGCCGCAATCTCCGCCGGCAGCGAGGGTCCGGGCAATGCCGGGAACATCTCCATCGACGCCGGCCAGGAATTTACGATGCAGGACGGCTCGGTCACGACCAGCGCCGGCCAGTCCACCGGCGGCAACATCACGATCAATGCAACCGATCTGATTCGCGTCGCCAATGGCCGGATCAGCACCTCCGTGCTGGGCGGCACGGGCGACGGCGGCAACATCTCCATCGATCCGCATACGGTGATTCTGCAAAACAGCAAGATCATGGCCAACGCCGTCGTCGGCAACGGCGGCAACATTGCGATCACGACGCCCTTGTTTCTGGCCGATCAATCGAGCCTCGTCGATGCCTCGTCCCAATTTGGCTTACATGGCACGGTGACCATACAATCGCCGATCTCGAATTTGAGCGGCACGGTCGGCCAACTGACCTCACAACCGAATCCAGCCCACGTGCTTCTGGAAAGCCGGTGCGCCGCGTTGGCCAACGGCCTCCAGAGTTCGTTTGTGGTCGCCGGACGCCCCGCCCTGCCTGCTGAACCGGGTGGATGGCTGGGAAGCTCCGTCCTCATGGCCATGGGCATGAGCCCGTCGTCTGCAATCACCGCCGAGACGCCACGCATGGACCGGGCCCTCGTCTCCGGCCGTGAGACGCTCTCGCTGCGGCGGTTGACGCCGTCGGGCTTCCTCGTTCGCTCGTTCGCGCGTGATGGAGCACCAGGCTGCCGCTCATGACAGGAGACGCCAGTGGTGCGATTCGACGGGTTACGTACGGCCCGATCGCCGATCTGTTCTTCTGCTTAGGTTTCATCATCATGAGTATTGCGACTTCTTCGGTGCTATTCGCGCAGACGCCCCCTCCGAGCTTTGATCCGGCCGGACGATCCGGCGCCGCCCCGTTACAGAAGGAGTTTCACCCGCCCCTCCCTCCGCCGAGCCCCGTGCTCCCCCCGGTGCCGGCGCCCCCGGAACGCGATCAACCGCAACCGCTCAGCCAGGTCCGTGTCTTCGTGCTCCGGATTCAGGTGGAGGGGAATACGGTCTTTCCCCGGGAGGAGATCGAGGCCGTCACAGCCCCCTATCACAACCGCAGTCTGACGACGGAGGATTTGGAGCAGCTCCGGCTGGCCCTGACGCTCTTGTACGTCAATCAGGGTTACATCACGTCCGGCGCCGTGATTCCGGATCAGGATGTGGAGGGCGGCGTCATCACGATCCGGATCATCGAAGGGGCACTCACCCACATCGACGTGCACGGAACCAATTGGTTTCGCCCCGGGTACATCGGCGACCGGATCGCACTCGGTGCCTCCACGCCGCTTCGGCTGGAACGAATCCAGGAACGCCTGCAATTGCTCCAGCGGGATCCCCGGATTGAACGGATCAATGCGGAACTTCGCCCGGGGAACCAGCGTGGCGAAAGCATCCTCCAGGTGAAGGTCCATGAAGCCCGCCCCTGGAAGGTCTGGCTCGATTTCAACAACTACCAGACGCCCACCGTCGGAGCGGAACGCGGTCTCATCACGCTCGCCCATCAGAACGTGACCGGGCACGGTGACAGTTTCAGTTTCACCTCCGGAGGCTCACGAGGCGTCCATCCGATCATCGATACCTCGTACACCGTCCCGTTGAACCGGCATGACACGACGTTTACGGCCTCCTACCGGCGAAACGAGTTCGTCGTCATCAGCGACGCCTTTCGATTTCTGAACGTGGACTCCGAGTCACAAATCATCGGGATGACCCTGCGACATCCCCTCTATCGCACCCTCTCGGATGAATTGGCGGTCGGCATTACCGGGGAACATTTGTACAGTAAGGTCACCTCGGCATTCGACACCCCCGGTCGCCCGTCCCTCCTGGTTCCCGGCGCCTCTGACACCGGCGTCAGTACCGTCAGCGCGTTGCGCTTCATCCAGGAGTACCAGCATCGGACTGCCTCGTCCGTCTTTGCCGCACGCTCCCGTTTCAGTGTCGGCTTCGATATCCTCGGCGCCACCATTCACTCGCGTGACGAGCGCGCGGAGGGAGGGGATGCCCTCCCGAGCGGTCGATTTTTTTCTTGGCTGGGACAGGTGCAGGCCCTGAAGCGGCTGGAGCAGTTCGGGGGCATTCAGATTCTCGGCCGCATGGATCTCCAGCTGAGCAACAGTCGGCTGTTCCCATTGGAGCAGATCCCCGTGGGCGGACGCTACAGCGTCCGCGGCTACCGGGAAAATACCCTGATCCGCGACAATGCGTTCCTGGCGTCGCTTGAAACCCGTATTCCCTTGCTCAAGTTTGCCGGCGGTGAAGACCGGCTCCAGTTCGCGCAATTTGTCGACGTGGGGCACGCCTGGGTTTCACGAGGCCACACCCCCGATCCGCAGACGCTCGCGAGCGTAGGACTCGGTCTCCGCTGGAACGTGCTTCCGCGGGAACGCGCCCGATTCGAACTCTATTGGGGCGTGCCGCTCAATCATGTCCCCCATCCGTCCGGCAATCTGCAGGACTACGGGATCCATCTGCAGGCGGTGGTGCAGGCATGGTAATGAGGAATCGTTCATCGTCGCTCCTCGGTCGCGGTGCTCTCTACGCGACCTGTCTCCTGCTCCTCTTCTCCTTCTGGTCCCCCCACGCACGGGCGGAGCCGGGCTCCTCCGCGGATGCCTTCATGCAGCAGGGCGCGCAGGCGTTTCAACGCGGAGCCTTCGCGGAAGCCTTGGCTCAGTGGAAGCAGGCCGGAGACCTCTACACACGTGCCGGCAACCGTGCGATGCAGATCGAGACCCTCACCCGGTCCGCTCACGCCTCTCTGGAACTGGGGCAATCCAGCCAGTCGCTCCAGTCGCTGGAACTGGCCTTGACCTTGGCCAACCAGACCGGGCAGCCTCCGACGGAAGCCGCGGTCCTGGGGCAGTTGGGACATACCTACCTGTCGTTGGGACAACTGCCTGCGGCCTTGGAATATCTGCAACGGGCGATCGCGGTGGGAAGAACGCACCACCTGTCCGGGCTGCTCGCCGGGACACTCAACGATCTGGGGATTGTGTCCGCCCTTCAACAACGGGATCAGGATGCGCTGGAATCCTTTCGCGATAGTATCGACCATTCAGTGAAATCAGGCCTGCCGCTCCTGGCTGCCGCGGCCCGTACCAATGCGGCCCGAGCCCTGCTGCGACTCGGCCGGCCGGCCGACAGCCGGCTCATCCTGGATGAGGCCCTCGAGAGCCTGATCCCCCTTTCATCGTCCCGCGAGAAATCACTGGGATTGATCGGCATTGCCCTGGGATACCAGCGCCTCATTCCTCAACAGCCGGCGGAACGGGCCCCCTTGTTGCTGAGAACAGCGGGCGTACTCCAGGAAGCGGTCTTACTCGCCGAGCGCCAGGAAGACCGGCGAACGTTGTCCTATGCCCTCGGCTATCTCGGACGTCTCTACGAAACCGAATTTCGCATGGATGAGGCGTTGCACCTCACCAGGCGGGCGCTGTTTGCCGCCCAGTCGGTCGACTCGCCGGAATCGCTCTATCGCTGGCAATGGCAATTGGGGCGTCAGCTGGCATCCACCGGCCGATTGGATGCGGCCGTCACCTCGTACCGGCACGCCGCATCGACCCTTCAACTCATCCGCACGGAAGTCACGCGGTCTTCCTCGGACGGCCTTGAGGCCGGCCAGGACAGCATCAGGCCCTTGTACTTCGAACTCGCCGATGTCCTGCTTCAACGTGCCTCCCTGACCGAGGACGGTACGGCGGTCGAAGCGGATCTCCTGGCGGCCCGCGATGCGATCGAAGCGTACAAAACGGCGGAACTGCGAGACTACTTCAAAGACGACTGTGTCGACGCCGCCCGGTCCAAATCGACCCGCTTTGATCACGTGTCGGCGGACACCGCAGTGATCTATCCCATCATGTTTCCGACCAGGCTGGAGTTGCTCCTCAGTCTGCCGTCGGGATTGAAACGCATCTCCGTTCCGGTCCCGGCCGATCGACTGACGCAAGAAATCCGGGCCTTCCGCAGTCTCGTCGAGAAGCGCACCACCCGGGAGTATCTGCCCCATGCGCAGCAATTGTACGACTGGTTGATCCGTCCGATGGAAGCCGCCTTGTCCGCACAGCACCTCACCACCCTCGTGTTCGTGCCGGACAGTGCACTGAGAACCATTCCGCTGGCGGCTCTTCACGACGGGAGTTCCTTCCTGATCAGCAAGTTCGCCTTGGCCATGACGCCCGGCATTACCTTGACCGATCCGCAGCCGCTCAAACGGGACCGGTTACGGTTCCTGGCAGCCGGACTGACCACGTCCGTGCAAGGCTTTCCCCCGCTTCCCTACGTTGCGGAGGAAATGGCGTCCATCGAACGGCTGTATCAGAGTGAGCGATTGCTCAATCAGTCGTTTCAACTACCCCGGCTGGAAGACGAATTGCGCGACGGCCGGTATGCGGTGCTGCATATCGCCACCCACGGAAAGTTTTCACCCGACGCCAAGGACTCCTATCTTCTGACCTTCGACGGCAAGCTGACCATGCCCCTGCTCGACCGACTCATCGGTCAGTTCCGCTTCCGGCAGGACCCGCTCGAATTACTCACCTTGAGCGCCTGCCAGACCGGTGTCGGCGACGATCGCGCCGCCCTCGGACTGGCCGGGGTGGCTCTGAAAGCCGGGGCTCGAAGCGCCCTGGCGACGCTCTGGTTCATCAACGACGAAGCCTCGGCGGCCTTGATCGGCGAATTTTATCGGCAACTCCGCGATTCTCGATTGTCGAAGGCTGCGGCGTTGCAGCACGCGCAGCAACGCTTGTTACGCGACCGGATCTATGCCCATCCGGCCTACTGGTCGCCGTTTCTGCTGCTGAACAACTGGCTCTAGCAAGGAGGGGTTCCACGTGAAATATCTCTTGATCACCAACTTGAGCCTCGCTCTCACCCTCATGGTCTGGCATCCGGCGGCCTGGAGCGAGAGGCCACCCGAGTCCCCGCTGATGACGCTGCAGACCGATGCGCCGCTCCCGACCTATACTCCCCCGAGGAACATGGCCCCTCGCGGGAGGGTCGGAGGAACGCTTCGGGGAACGGACGGCGCGGAACCGGAGATTGTCGCCCTGGTGCCCGACCACGTCGGTCTCACGATCAAGCAGACGCCGACGCTCAATTGGTATCTGTCGAAACCCACGGCCTATCCGCTGCGCTTTACGCTCAATAACACCGACAAAATCCATCCGATCTATGAAGGACCTCTTCCGACTCCGGCGGAGGCCGGCGTGCACTCCATCGATCTGAAGCGCCTTGGAATCACGCTGGAACCCAATGTCGAATACCGCTGGTTTGTGTCCGCCCGGCGCAATGCCGACTCCTATTCCGAAGATATCGTGGCCGGGGGCATGATCGAGCGTTGTGAATTCAGTGAATGTCTGACCATCACATCACCGGCCACGACCTGCGACAGAGACAGTGTGCGCACGAACGCGATGGTCGGGCTCTGGTACGACGCCATGGATTGTATCTGCTCGCTGATCGTGAAAGATCCCAAGGATCCGTCCCTCCGCAGAATCCGCGCCGCCCTGCTCAGGCAAGTCGGGCTGAACGGGGTGGCGGACTGGGACCTGAGTTCCATTGACCTGAAGACGAAGTAACCGGGAGTGCCCCACGTGCGACGACGCGCAATATCGACGGCGGATACGATCGATTGCGGGACAGGAAAAAACCACGGGCCTTCGGCCGACGGTCATCCTCCAAACCTGTGAAGTGAGACCCGATGCGCTGATCGGACCAGAGGGAGCGGATGATCGCAGACTCGTAGTGAGGGCGGGTAGCACGGAAGAGATACAGAAAAGAAGGAAGGGGAAATTCTTCAGCCGTGACCAGGGATGATTTTCAGGAAGCGCGTATCACAACAGCGGATGGTATTGGTCGGGGCGAGAGGATTTGAACCTCCGACATCCTGCTCCCAAAGCAGGCGCGCTACCGGGCTGCGCTACGCCCCGACTGATTGATTATGCGAACTCCGGTTTTCTTCTGCTTCCCTGACTGCCTCAACCGCAACACTTCTGCTCGCTGCACGCTGACGTCTCAGCGTTGCCGTTCCAACCAGGCACGAACCTGGGCAAACGCTTTGGCTCGATGACTAATACAATTCTTCTCCTCAATCGTCAACTGGGCAAGCGATTTCCCGAACTCCGGGACCAGAAATACCGGATCATACCCGAACCCTCGATCTCCGATCGGCTGTTCCGCAATGGTCCCTTCAAGACTCCCTTGCGTCATATGGATGTCACCGCCGGGAAAGGCGATCGCGGCCACCGTCAGAAATCGCGCCTGCCGCGCTTCTTTCGGCACGCCCTGAAGCTCGCGCAGAAGCTTGCGGCAATTGTCCTCGTACGTGGCATGCTCCCCCGCATAGCGGGCGGCAAACACACCGGGCCGGCCTCCGAGCGCATGGACTTCCAGGCCCGTATCATCGGCCACGGACGGAAGACCGGTTGAACGGGCCGCCTCCCTGGCTTTCTTGATGGCGTTCGCTTCGCAGGTCTCCCCGTCCTCTTCGACTTCAGGCACGGCGGGAAACTCCGCCAACGTGCGGATGCGGATGCCCAAGCCTCCGAGCAGCGCCGCCAGCTCCCGTCCCTTGTCCGGGTTCCTGGTCGCGAGCACAAGCTCTTTGACCGGTTGATTAATCAAGTGGACCGATCAACTCTTGCTGAACGGCCGTCAGCCGCTGAATGGCCTGCCAGCTCAGCGCCAGGAATTCATCCATATCCTGCTTGGCAAACGGCGTCCGCTCAGCCGTGCCTTGCACCTCGACATATCGACCCCGGCCGGTCATCACCACGTTCATGTCCACTTCCGCCATGGAGTCCTCGCTATAGGCAAGGTCCACCATCACTTCTCCGCCGACTTTCCCGACACTCACGGCGGCCAGATAATCGGTCAGCGGCAATTTCTTAATGAGGGTTTTCTTTTTCAGCGCCGCGCAGGCGTCGGCCAGCGCAATAAAAGCCCCGGTAATCGACGCGGTCCTCGTCCCCCCGTCGGCTTGAATCACGTCACAATCGATCCAGATCGAGCGTTCACCCAGTTGCGCCATGTCGGTCACGGACCGCAGCGCACGTCCGACCAACCGCTGAATTTCAAGCGTCCTGCCGCCCTGCTTCCCCTTCACGGCCTCGCGAGGCGATCGCTCGTGCGTCGCGCGCGGCAACATCGCGTATTCCGCGGTCACCCAGCCGGTGCCTTTTCCCTTGAGGAACGGAGGCACCTTCTCTTCCACGGAGGCGGTACAGATCACCTTCGTGTCGCCCATTTCGATCAGCACCGAGCCTTCCGCATGCTTCGTAAAGTTCCGCGTCACTTTGACGGGGCGCACCTGGTCCCGCCGACGCCCATCGAAACGTACCATCCCTGACATTCCGCTCATGCCCCGTCCCTTCGTAAAGATGAGGGACCGGATTATAGTGAAGCCCCGGCGAAAGCGCAAACCATCCGCATCCTCCTCTTCTTCACACCGCAGTCTCAATCAGCTGTAGCCGGTGGTTCACCCCCGACATACAGGCCGATTGTACAAAACCACCCGATAAAATTGGCGAATTCTGTACATTCTCTTGACGGAAAGCCGGAAGCATTCTAGAGACTGTGTACGAGGCACGAAGAGGTCCCGCCTCAAGTGCCAAGTCAGATGCGGCGATTCTCGACGACATGATCATTGAAGATGAGTGTGGCCGAATACGTTCATGCACAATCCGCCTCAACCTTGGCGGCATATAATGTGCAGTGCCGTATAGCACACTCACCGCCGATTTAAGTCGACCGCGAATACACCGATAAGAAATTAACAGAACAATCCTCTAACGAACGAAGCCGACAAGACCCGATCCATGACAGTCCTCCTGGACCCGACAACACACCAGACCCTCCTCGACAATCGTCTCATTCTTGTCGTCGATGACGAGGAACCGATCCGCCGTCTGTTGGCCTATCTGCTGCAATCACATGGATACACCGTCGAGGGCGCGGCCGATGCGCGAGAAGCCCGGCAGAAACTGGCCGCCCAGCCCTATGCCCTCATGTTATGCGACGTCAATATGCCCGGGGAATCCGGCATGGACCTCGTCCGGCATACACTCCTGGCACATCCCCATACCGCCGCCATCATGGTGACCGGCCTCGACAGCTCCGTGCTGGCCAATGCCGCGCTCGACGTGGGCGCCTTCGGCTACATCGTCAAACCGTTTGAATCCAACGAAGTCCTGATCGACGTCGCCAACGCCCTGCGGCGGCGCCGGCTCGAGTTGGAAAACCGCCATCACCGGGAAAACCTCGAGGATATCGTCAGGACCAGAACCCTGGCGCTCCAGCAAGCCTTGGAGTGGCTCGAACGCACGGAAAAAGAGCTGCGCTTGTCGCGAGAAGAAACGATACAACGTCTGGCCATCGCCGCCGAGTTCCGCGACAACGCGACGGCCAAGCACGTGCAGCGCATGAGCCACTATTGCGAACTGCTCGCCCGCAAGGCCGGCCTCTCGCCGGAACAATGCGATGTGATCCGGACCGCCAGTCCGATGCACGACATCGGCAAAATCGGCACGCCGGACCATGTGCTCCTGAAACCCGGCAAGTTCACCGACGAAGAATTCGGGGTCATCGCGCAACATGCGGAGATCGGATATCGCATTCTGAGCGGGTCGGATGCCGAACTGCTCAAAGTCGCGGCGATCATTGCCTATACCCATCATGAGCGGTTCGACGGGACAGGCTATCCGCGACGCTTAAAGGGCGAGACCATTCCGATTGAAGGCCGGATTGCCGCCATCGCCGACGCCTTTGACGCACTCACGACCCAGCGGGTCTATAAACCGGCGTTTGAACTGAATCATGCGATCGACCTCATGCGCAAACACCGGAGCACGCACTTCGATCCGGAACTCCTCGATACCTTTATCGCGTCCACCGACGAACTCACGCGCATTCACGATCAGTACGCCGACCGCACGGATCCCACGCCCGGCTCCGACACGTAACAGCGCGTTGAAGAATCCGCCACCCTCGCGGCCCGTTGTTTCAAGTTTCAGGTTTCAAGTTAACCGCAAACTTGAGACATCAAACTTGAAACATGAAACCTGAAACGTCTGAATTCTGGAACGAGATACGCTTCACGTTTCACACTTCACGAACAACCGCGTTGCGCAATTCCTTGCAATTCGTTGACCGCTCACAGTCCTCCCATTATACTTTTTTACCGACCGGGTCCTCTCGTCCCAGTCCCGACTATTTCCGACTGCCTGTATCGAAGGATGGCCGATGATGGCAAAAAAGTTAGCCGCCGTTCGTAAACGTTCCCGGAGTCGAAACTGGCTCGCCTACCTCTGCGAAGCGCTGGTCACCTCAGGCGCCATGCCAACCTGGGAAGCGGCCACTTATCTCACGGAGAATCTCTTCGGCGAAAAACCCAACCCGCATCTCTTAACTCCGGCAACCCCGCATGAACTGACCAGACAATTCCTGCACCGCCTCTACCAGCCGATCGCGGAGGCAGCCTCGCGGGACATCCCGCTGCCCCCCACCGCCACGGTCCACCTTTTCACTGATATCAGCTTGACCGGAAACTCTGCCGTCCTGGTTGTCCTGTTCCGGGGATACGCCAAGCCCAAACAGCTTGTCCTGTTCGACGCGGCCAAGGCATGGGACCTCGTGTTTCCCGACGCAGAATCATTCAACACCTGGGCGGAAGAGCGATATCGCCTGCTGATCAGCGCACTGCGCAAAGCAACGGCCACCATAGACGAAGATCTGCTCACCGCCATCTGAACGTCACCTGTCTCCGGACACTGCCCTTCATGATGCGTGATTCGTAAAACGTCAAACGCACTCGTTCTTGAATTCTGACATTTCACGTTTCCCGTTCATGTACCCGAAACAAGAAACATCTCTGGAACTGAGGTCGTGGTTCAATGGCTGGCCGCGTCGTGGCGCCCTATATCTGAGAACGACACGTACCAAGACGGTGCCAAACGTTTCAGGGGTTCAACCCACCCGTGGGTTTCCCCTCCACAAGCCCAACGCCATCCTTCGACCGACCAGAGCGCCAGGGATATCCGCTGAAGTGCTCTAACACCGTGTGGGCGCTGCCTCAGATCGGCTGACCGACGCCTTCATCTCCTTTAACCTATTGTTTTCACCTCTGGCGGTCATCCCATAGGAGCAGGTGTGGAACTACAATCTCCGAGTAGGCTATCGTTTCTGGCAGGAGACCATCTCAGCCTGGTATCGGTATGAAGCGGAACTGGCCCTCCCCGTCTTCACCGCGCTCCGCGATCCACATCGAGAGCATCCCTTGGGCGACCTGCTTGGCACGAGAGTACTCGGCTGGTTGACCTTGAAGCTCTGACCGAATCTGTCACAGGGTAATCATGGCCCGAAATTTGCTTTATTTCACGTAGGACAACGGCTGACTTGTATTCAGAATGGACGCAAGGCATCGTAAGCACTATTCACGTATCTTGGGCTAGGATGACATGCAGACTCACCGGGGCTTCTGCCATATGATGCGGCTTCTCGGGCCAATTCTTACGTTATCCTGCCTCCTCTCTCTCTGGGACACGGCCCACGCCGCGGAAATCGCCGTCCTCAAGTCGGCAGACCTGCCATACTATGAACGAGCCATCGCCGGGTTTAAGGCAGGACTTCCGGTTCCCGCCACTATCAAGGAGTACAACCTTCGTGGCCAGCTGGAGCAGGGGCGAGACATCGCCAAGTCGTTGCGAGCCTCACCCCCCGATCTCGTCCTGGCCGTCGGCCTCAAGGCGGCTATCGCCGCCAAACTGGAGATTTTCGATACGCCGGTCATCTTTTGTATGGTCCTGAATCCCGAAGGCCACGGGCTTCCCACCGCCAACATGACCGGGATTGCCGTAAGAACCTCACCGGCAACCCAGCTCACGGCGATTCGCTCCGTCCTGCCGGATCGGCGGCGGATCGGCCTGCTCTACGATGAAGCGCAGAGCGGCGACTTCGTTCGGCAAGCGCATCGTGTCGCAAAACAGATGGGAGTCGAGCTTGTGCCGATGGCGATCCGCAGCCAGGAAGACCTGGCCCCTGCCGTTCGGCTGCTGCGTTCAAAGATCGATGTGTTGTGGCTGCTTCAAGACCAAACGGTGGTTTCAGAATCATCGATTCCCTTCCTCCTCGAATCCACCATTGATGCAAAACTCCCCCTCTTTACCTTCTCGTCGACGCTGGTCCAGCAAGGGGCGCTCGGAGCCCTCGTGGTGGATCCCTGGACCGTAGGACAGCAGGCAGCCCGGATGGTACGCACGGATATCCATCATCCGGTCAAGCAAGCCGGCCTGCTGCATGAACCCGAGCGTCCTCAGTTGGCATTGAACCTGAACACCGCCGACTATCTGGAACTGACCCTCGCCCCGGACGTGATCCGGCTCGCCGGCCAGATCTTTAGCGGAGCAGGACCGGTGGCTCGAAGATCAGACGCATCGGATCTGATTCCGTAGCCTTCACGGCACATATCGATTCGGACCAAACCCGACCGCCCAGCGTTGTACGTGAAGCGTCTGGGCCAATGGTTTCAACTTCAAAATTTCAAGTGATACAGAACCCACAATCTCAAACCTGAAATCTGAAACTCAGTATCCCTGATGACCAGCCCCGTGAACATCGGCCACCATTCATAGTAGAATCCAGCCATGGCCTACGGGCGGATTCTCGACTCAGGCATTTCCATCGGCGTCAGAACAAAGCTGGTCGTCGCCACGACAGCGATTCTCGTCGTGGCCTGTCTCCTGCTGGGATGGTTTTTTATCCGGCAGCAGATTCAATCAGCCACCGACAATCTCGTACAGACGGGAACGTTGCTCGCGCAACACCTGGCCGGCCTGGGACGCGTGAGCATGCTCGCCGGCGACACCTCTCGCCTCGATCAACTCGCGCAGGAAATTCTTTCGGCCGGTCCGGTGGCCTATGTCGCCGTCATCTCCGCGAACGGAGACCTCCAAGCCGGCGCTGGGAAAGACGAATGGGGGAAACAGTTTTCCGGTCGCTCCGCGGGCCGACAGGAGTTCTCCGTCACCAGATTAGTCTTCCGGCCCAGGACTGACGCGGCTGAGCCGATCATCAACGGCATCCGGATGAACGCCAACGGCCCCCTGCTTCGTTCGACCATCGATTTTTCGCTTTCTGAATTGCTCAGTCTCTTAGGAGGGTACGAGCTCCCGATCTATTACGATCTGCTGGTCCAGATCCCGTCCCAATCTCGTACCGGGCAATGGGACCATGCCCTGGAACTCACACTCGATGAAGGCCCGGAAGAGCCGAAAAAGACGCAGAGATTGAACGCAGGAACTCAGTCACAGGTGGAGATCGGACTTTCTACCGCCTACCTGCAACAGGATCTGCGCCGGTTGGTGTGGCAGGCCCTGCTGATTACCGTGAATACCGTGATGGGTGGGATCTGTATAGCGATTCTCCTGGCACGCCGCATGACGGTCCCGCTCCACGCGCTGACGACCGCAGCCACGCAACTGGGCGGCGGGGAAAAGATCCCACCGGTCCCGATCTGCACCCGTGATGAAATTGGAACCCTGACGCAGGTCTTCAACTCCATGGCGTCGACATTGCAGGCACGCGAGCATGAGCTGCGCGAGTTCGCCCAGACTCTGGAAGACCGGGTCGAGGTTCGTACCCAGGAGCTGGCCGCCGCGAACGCCAAACTTCAAGAATTGGACCGGCGCAAATCGATTTTTGTCTCCACCGCCTCCCACGAACTCCGAACCCCGCTGACCTCCATGAAGGTCCATCTTGCGAACCTCCGGGATGGCATTGATGGAGCCGTCACCGCGGACCAACGAGAGTCGCTCTTGCGCATGGATGCCAATCTCTCGCGGCTTCGCCTCCTCATCGAGGAATTACTGGATCTCTCGAAAATTGAAACCGGGCATGTCACCCTGCGTCTGAAGCCGGTTGAACTTGGACGCGTGATCGCCAAGACCGTCGAAGATCTGTCTCCTGTCACGTCGGAACGCTCCATAACGATCGTCATTTCACTTCCAACCGATCTGCCGCCGGTTTCCGGCGACCCGGAGAAACTTCACCAGATTCTGCTCAACCTCTTGCACAATGCGGTCAAATTCTCCCCCCGGGAAGCCGTGGTGGACCTGAGCGTCACCAGGCTTTCAGGCGATCATATCCGGATCTCCGTGCGCGATGTCGGGACCGGTATCGGCCCGGATGAAGTGGACAAGATTTTTCAGCCGTTCTATCGCGCACCCGCCACCCACAAGAAGACCAAGGGAACAGGACTCGGCCTGACCATTGCCAAGCTGTTGGTTGAACTGCACCAGAGTCGGCTTGCGGTCGAGACAGCCCTTGGCCAAGGCAGCTGTTTTTCCTTCACCCTGCGGGCAGCGACACCGGCGCGCCTCACGTACACACAGCCCGTCGTCGCTCGTGAAGCGTCGTACGTGACGGGTGGCACGTTGGAGAGTGAGAGGCCCAGGGGTTGAGGCGTAAGATGCATGCCTTCTGCTCTTACCTCAGGCGTCCACCCGTGACTGTCTCACGTTTCACGGCGCGAGTTTCAGGTTTCAAGTTTCCGGCTTGAGATTTTCGGTGTCTGCCTAACGTGAAACATTGAACATGAAACCTGAAACTATTCCCCCCGACGCTTCACGAAATACGCTTCATGATTCAAACAGACGGAGGTTTGACCGACACTCCACGCTGCCTGAGAAGTCTTGTGAGGTAGGTTCGCTGTAGGCCCAGCAGCTCGGCAGCCTTCGTCTGGTTCCATGCCGAACGTCGCAACGCTTCTTCCAGGACTTTCCGGCTGTATCCCTCCATCGCCGCATGGTAGTTCAGCGTCTCGTCTTCTGAAAACGCCACGTCCACCGGTAACCGGCGAGGCGCCGTGATCCCCAGATGCTCCGGCTCAATACGGTCGTCAGGACACAGCGTGATCGCCCGGACCAGGACATTTTCCAGCTCACGTACGTTCCCCGGCCAGTGATAGCCCTGAAGCACGTCGAGCGCATCGTGGCTCACGGTGAACGTCCGATGGGCGATCGACACCCCATGCAGTCGAAGAAAATGTTCGACCAAGGCGGGTAAATCATCCAGCCGTTTGCGCAAGGGCGGAATCGTCAACGAAATCACGTTCAGCCTGTAAAAGAGATCCTCTCGAAACCCGCCGTCCCGAATGGCCTCCTGCAGATCCCTGTTCGTGGCCGCAATAAACCGGACGTTCGTTCGAATCGGCTGCGTTCCGCCGACGCGGTAGAACTCTTGATCCTGGAGGAGGCGGAGCAGTCGAGTTTGCAGTCCCGCCGGCATGTCACCGATCTCATCCAGAAACACGGTGCCATCTTCCGCCGATTCGATTTTTCCCGGCTCCCGCTTCCCCGCTCCGATGTAGGCTCCCTTTTCATGGCCGAACAGCTCATTTTCCAACAGGCTCTCCGGCAAGGCCGCGCAATTCACGACGACAAAGGGCTTCGAGGCGCGCGGGCTCCACCGATGCAACGCGCGAGCCATCACTTCTTTCCCCGTGCCGGTTTCCCCCAATAGCAGCACCGTGGCCGGCGCGCCGGCCGCCCGCCGCGCCGTATGCAGCAGCTCCACCATGCGCGGACTCTGCCCGATCACCTGCTCATAACGGCCCTCGACCTCCGCCTGCAGCAGTCCGATCTGCCTGGCGAGGACGAGTTGCGCCTTGGCCTTTTCGATCACCGCCGTCAGATGATCCGGCTCAAAGGGCTTCGTCAGAAAATCACAGGCCCCCAGCCGGATGGCCTCGACGGCCCGATCGATCGTCCCGAATGCGGTAATCACAATGACTTCCGGAATCACATGCGTCGGAACATTCGCGCGCCGCTCGGCAAGCCGCTTCAGCACATCCAGCCCGCTCAAGCCCGGCAACTCGATATCCAAGATCATCAGATCCGGTTGCTCCTCGATCGCCACTTTGAGCGCCTGCTCGCCGTCTTCGGCCGTCAGCACCTCGTGACCCATCCAAGTCAAACGTTTCTGCAGGGCGCTTAAAATGTCCTGATCATCGTCGACCACGAGGACTCGTATGTGCATCGAACACTCCCGATTCGGTTGAGTACGGCGCCATTGTAGTGGAAGATCGCCCGAAGACGAAAGGTACTCCTCGACAGACTCGCCACCGGACAGATCCTGGCTGTAACCAACGATGCAAGAGGGAGAAAGCATATTTCACGCCGAGACGTGAAATGCTTGGTCTAGCCGTAATCTAAGGGGAAATGCCACACAAGCTACCCATTGGCCGTCTGACCTGGCCTGACTGACGGCAACTGTCTACAAAAGGATTCAGTATCTAATTAGATTCACTTCGCCTACCACCATCGACAGAAGACAAATCTCTTTCGAACCGCGTCGTGTCTCAGGTATAAGCCAAGGCGTGAGCCGGCTACCAGCGCCGCGACAACCAATGCCCAAGCAAATCGGCAAACAGTCATTCCACCCCTCTTTGTCTGCACCGTGGTGCATCTTTGTCCTGCTGGCAGAGTGTGTGTTCCAAGGGGTAACACCCTGCTGGGCCCAATCTTCTCTCCCGCTCCCTCGAACGTCTTCCTCAACAGAGCAGTCACTCCAAGATGAAGCGCTCTATCTGAAGGAAGAGACGGTCAGCATCGCCAGCCGTTACGAACAACCGATCTCTGAGGCGCCATCGAACGTCTATGTGATCACCGATGAGGATATTCGGACGTCCGGGGCCACTGACGTTCCAACCCTGTTGCGACGCGTCCCAGGTGTCGAGGTGATGCAGACCAACGCGGCAGATTTCAACGTCAGCGTACGGGGAAACAATCAGTTAGTTTCGAACAAACTGCTGGTCTTAATCGATGGACGGTCTGTCTATATTGATCAAGCTGGGTTGACACTCTGGAAACTCCTGCCCGTGACGCTCACCGCGATTAAACGGATCGAAGTCCTGAAGGGGCCAGCCTCGGCCCTTTACGGATTCAATGCCTTCGATGGGGTCGTGAACATCATCACTAAGTCGCCGGAGGAGATGAAAGGGACGACGCTCCAGATCGCAGGCGGAGAACTCGGCACCGTTCTCACAAGTGCGGTCCATGCCGGACAGGCCGGTGCCTGGGGCTATCGCCTGTCCGCCGGACATGAGCAAAACCAACGCTGGTCAGATCACAACAGTCAGGCGCTCAATACCCAGAACGTGATGGGACTTATCGACTATCGCCTGTCCTCAGATAGTAGGGTGTATGGCGAAGCAGGATTCCTTACCACACACCCCTACACGAGTAGTGTCAGTGGGGTTACCAGCTCGAGAAATTCTCCCATACACCACGCCTATGGACGGCTTGGGTATGAACGCGGCAACTTTCACCTGCAAGGTTGGTATAGCGGATACCATAGCAACACCGTCGCCGAGACCATTACACCTCTCAAACCGCTCTTTCTTGTAACTGACCGAGCCGGTGATCCAGTTCAACGATTCAATTTCAACACCTACAATCTGGAGGGGTACTACCATACCACTGTCTTTCAGACCATGACCCTTGGTGTTGGTGCAAACTATCGCCGAATCATCAGTGCGAGTAACCTACTCGCCCAGCGAACAGGTGAGGATCGCCTAGGGCTGTTTTCACAAGCCACCTGGAAACTGACCTCGTGGGTTGAAATCATTGGCGGGGTTCGCTATGACCTCGATACCTTTATCACGCCCACACTCTCTCCCCACATCGCACTCCTGATCCACATGAGGCCTGAGCAGATCCTCCGGTTTTCCCGATCCACGGCCGTTCGCCCCCCGACGACGCTCGAAACATCCTACGAGCTTTCGAATCTCATCACCCTCCCCGGCTCGCCCCCGTTTGGGACGGCGGTCCTTGGATCGACGACAGTCCGTCCCGAGAAAATTACCTCCTACGAACTAGAGTACCAGGGCTGGTGGTGGCAACACCGCCTGCGCACTCGTGTCACGGCCTTTTATAACCACATTTCCGACCTCATTGAGGTCCGAAACCCGACAGGGATTCCCAACCATCCAGCGCAACCCATCAATGGCGGACTTGCTGATATCTATGGGACGGAGGCGGGGGTCGAATGGCTGGCCACGCCGTGGCTCTCTGGATTTGCGAACTATGCATACCAGGACGGGGGCCAAACCTTTCAGGGCTTCAGCCGCCGCGGTTTTCCGCATCACAAGATCAATGCGGGCCTTCGGCTCACCTGGGCACCTGGGGTATCCGGTGAAGTGCTGTACCACCATGTGGGAGCCGCCGCCTATCCGCTGGCCGATGCGTTTATCTCCCTCGCCCCGTTTTTCCCACCCGGCACCGTCGTCCCACAAGAACAGGTGCGAAGCTACAATCTGCTGAATCTACGGGTGGGGTATCGCTTCTGGCAGGAGACCGCCAGAGCCGGTTATCAGCGCGAAGCAGAACTGGCACTTTCAGTCTTCAACGCACTGAATGATAACCATCGTGAGCATCCTCTCGGTGATTTGCTTGGGACGAGGGTGATGGGCTGGCTCACCGTAAAGCTGTGAGCAACAGTACAGGCGCACGCCCCCGTTTCGGCTCCACACCATACCTATTCATGAGTGCTCCTTCAAAGTTCCAGGTTTCATGTTCAACATTTCATGTGAGACAGAATCCCGGTGCTTCAACCGTCAAGCCGGAAACCGTTGAAGACCGGCGAACAGAATCTTGCTTTTTTGAAAACGAACGTTATTTATTCCTCATGGTAGAAACCCGCTTCGCTCTTCAGGTACATTCCGTTTTCAAAAATTCTCCCCTCTCCGAGCTTGAGCCGACAGAGGGATCGCGCGTGGCGACGAACCGCAACAGCAATGACTTGTGTGCGCATGAAATGGGCCGTCATTCCTCTGCTCCCTGTCTGTTGGGTCATGGGTCTCCTCTCCAGTTGGGCCGAACCTTCGTCGCTCATTCCGCGGGCCTCTTCCACGACAGAGCGGCAGCTCCTGAATGAAGCGCTCTACCTGAAAGAAGAAACCGTCAGCATCGCCAGCCGGTACGAACAGCCGATCTCTCGCGCGCCCTCCGACGTCTACGTGATCACCGATGAGGAGATTCGAAGCTCCGGCGCCACGGATGTCCCCACCTTGCTGCGGCGGGTGCCGGGGATGGAAGTCATGCAAACCAACGCCGTGGACTTCAATGTCAGCGTGCGGGGCAACAATCAAGCCCTGGCGAACAAGCTCCTTGTCCTGGTGGACGGACGATCCATCTACCTGGATCAAGCCGGCAATACCATCTGGAAGCTGCTGCCCGTCACCTTGCCTGAAATCAAACGGATTGAAGTCCTGAAGGGGCCGGCGTCTGCCGTCTATGGTTTCAATGCGTTCGACGGCGTCATCAACATCATCACGAAGTCTCCGGAAGAGATGAAGGGAACCACGCTCCAAGCGGCGGGGGGCGAGGTGGGGACTCTGCTCACCAGCGTGGTCCAAGCCGGCAGAGTTGGGAATTGGGGGTACCGCTTATCCGGCGGCCACGAGCAGACCCAGCGATGGTCGGATCGGGACGCCCCCGCGCTCAATGCTCAACGGATCGGCGGAAGGGTCGAGTATCACCTTCCGGGGGACGGGACCATACGGGCTGAAGCAGGGATCGGACGAGCGAACCCCTATAACGGGTTCGTCAAGGAAGCGTCCGTCTCCGACGGGAGTTTGTCGCAGGGGTATGCGCTGGTCAGTTACGAACAACGCAATTTGCTGGTGCGCGGCTGGTGGAACGGGCATTTCGGAGAAGCCAATTTCGGAGTGGTCCGGGCGCTCGCCCCGCTATCCGCTATCACTGACCGATTTGGACGGGCCGAGCAAGACCATCACCAGAACACCTACGACTTTGAGACACGGTATCGCTTCACCCCACTTGAGTCATTGCACTTCAATATCGGCACCAACTTCCGCCACATCCTTCACAGCTCCAATGTTCTCACCACCCGCACGACGGAGGATCGCCTGGGACTCTATGCGCAAGGCGACTGGCGGCTGCTGCCGTCGCTGGAGGTCAGTGCCGGCCTGCGCTATGACATGGACAGTTTCATCGGTCCCCGTTTGTCCCCTCGCGGCGCCGTGATCTACCATCTCCATGCCAACCATGTCCTTCGCTTTTCCGGCTCAATGGCCTATCGTCCGCCCACGACCACTGAGGCGAGCCTCGATGTGCTGAACCAGTTGACGTTGCCTGGGTTTCCCCCCATCACCACCAGAGTGTTGGGATCCACCGACGTGAAACCCGAGCACATCATGTCCTACGAAGTCGGGTACCAGGGCTGGTGGTGGGACCATCGGCTGCGAACCAGAGTCACGGGGTTTTATAACCATATTTCCGATCTGATCGCCTTTCAAAACCCGACCGGCAACCCCTTGATCCCCGTTCGTCCCATGAACGGCGGGATTGCCGATGTCTACGGAGGGGAAGCCGGCGCGGAAGTTTTGATGACGTCCTGGCTGTCCGGGTTTGCCAATTATGCCTATCAAGAGATCGGTCAGACCTCCAGCGGGTTCAGCCGGCGGGGATTTCCTCATCACAAGATCAATGCCGGCCTGCGGATCAACTGGAGCCCCTTCACCGGGGAAATCCTCTACCATCGGGTGGGTACCGCCTTCTATCCGTTGGCCGATGCCTTCACCAACCTGGCCCCCTTCCTTCCACCCGGCACCGTTCTTCCGCAGGAACAGGTCCCCGCCTATAACCTGGTCAACATCAGAGTGGGCTACCTGCTCTGGCGGCAACTGGCTGGGGACAACGTGCGGGAAGCCGAGCTGGCGGTGTCTGTGTTCAACGCCCTGAACGACACCCACCGCGAACATCCGCTCGGTGACTTACTTGGCACGCGCGTGATGGGCTGGTTGACGGTGAAGCTGTGAAGAATCCTACCGGGGCTGGATCACGCTATGACCGATCGCCATCTCAGCTGCCGGGGTCGTGCCGGCGAGCGATCGGTCTCTGAACGAGGTTCCGGTCGGCATCGAGTGCGGAAGCCGTTCACTCCATCGGACAAAGCAACTCGTCGCTTCCGATCTCCTCGAGATCTTCAGCCGCTTGTAAATGGCCTGAATGCGCGACGCAATCTTGGTAGGCGTGGCATGAAGTTCCCGGGCAATTTCTTTATTGCTCTTGCCGGCGGCGATACGGGACAGTACTTCAATATCCGCCTCGGAACAGTCGTCGATGCTCTGCGGACGTGAAGCCTGGGCTCCGTCACGAATCCAGGTGATGACCTGTGCGGTCAATGTCGGATCGATGACAGCCCGCCCCTCGGCCACGACCTCAACCGCTCGCATCACATCGAGGCCCGAACAACTCTTCAACAGATATCCCTGCGCACCCGCATGTATGGCCGACCGCAGGGACACTGTGTCATGACGGTTCGTCAAGAACAGCACGGCGATCCGGGGAAATGTCTGTCGTATACTCTCGCACAAATCTATGCCGCTCGCGGAGCCGACTCGCACGTCCAGCAGCACCACATTCGGCCGGCATTGCCTGACCGCCGCGAGCGCCTCCTCATACGTCGCCGCCGTACCCACAATGACGAGATTCGGACTTTCTTCAAGGATCGTCTTCAGTCCGTGGAGCACAACCGCGGAGTCATCGACGAGCAACACACGAATCGGTTCTGACATTTTGAAGTATGCACCACGTGAAACGTCGCACGTGAAGCGTATCTCGTTCCTGGTTAAGACGCTTCGCGCATCACACGTCACACGATATGTTTCAACCAGCCTGTGCGTATCCTACGAAGCCGGTCGCTGTCATAGACACGTTCAAAAAAAGACCTCCCGCCACCAGGAGGACTCCTAGTGACGGGAGGAACTTGTGTGTCCCTGAGGGACGTGTGACCGACTCACTCAGGGACGACGTCGACACAGCAACTTACTTCTTGTTCCGGCGCC
>CAADGK010000012.1 GCA_900696515.1 uncultured Nitrosospira sp.
AAACAATGAGCGCGTCCTGGTTGACGACACCGCGTTGTCCGATACCTTGTTTCACCGGGCTGCTCCGTGGCTCCCATCGGTCGTCGAACATCGTCACCTCATCCGGTTCAACGAACGTTGGCGTTTTCACCGTTATCCTCCTGGGCAAACCTTCCAGCCCCATCGGGACGGATCCTATATGACTCTAGAGACCTACGAAAAGAGCGAGGTAACGTTCCTGATCTATACTGAACGAGGCTATGGTTTGGTGGAGAAACCCAATTCTTTACAGACCTGGACCAGGTTGCTCGACGATGTCCCTATCTGACGGTGAAACCGACGACAGGAGCAGCGTTGGTCTTCCGCCATTCTATTTGGCACGAAGGGGCTGAAGGGGCTATGGTGCGGAGTGGAGAGAAATATGTCTTGCGTACCGACGTGATGCATAAATTATAGGGTGACTTCCAATACTGAATGAGGTTTATTCACTTCTCTCCGTTCATCCTTCGACTTATACACATCACCTAACATCTCTCGCACAATCATAAAAGAGGTAGCTGCTTCTACATTTTCTTTCCTCACTCTTCATCTGGCACGAACACACTCCCACGGTCTTCCCCCATTACGACTGACATTGCCTAAACTGGATGGACAGCCGAGGGTTATGGCCTTGACTTTAATCAGACAAATGAATAGGCTCCTAGAAAACCGTTCCAAAAGGAAAACTAGGGTTCCGGCTTCCTTCCTTGTCGGATGGAGCGACTGGTCCAAGAGTTTTCGGCCTCCCTAACGAGGCTCCACGGAGGGATAAAAGCCCGGGAGATCATGTACGCAGGTACATGGCCTTTTGGGAAGTAAGCCCTTCACCAGGAGACTTCGTTATGCACCTCCACTCCAGCGTTTATTGCTTAATGCATCGGTCAGACCTGCTGCCGAACTGGAGCGGTCTGTCATGGTAAGTCACAATGTTCCGGATCGAGATCGTTTGGCAACGGCGACCGATACGTCCGAAACCCTGTGTCGCAGTTTGACGCTCTGGAACAGTCTGACCATCGGTTTCGCCACCGTGTCGCCGGTGGCAGGACTCTACGCGATTATCGGGGTACAAACGGTCGTTACGGGTGGCGGGTGGTTTCCGGCACTGGCGCTCTGCCTGATCATGCAGTTGTTGGTCGCCACCGTGTATGCGGAGTTGTCCTCGCAGATCCCGATCGCGGGAGGCGCGTACAAATGGGCGCGGCAGCTCGGAGGTACCACTACCGGCACCTATGCCGGAGCTATCTACGTCAGTTCTACGATCGCCATGCTCACGACGACCGCCTATACCGGCGGGGTCTGGTTGGCGATTTTTTTTAGATCTTCAAGTGGAACGGGCATGACTCTGGTCATCTGGGGCGCGGTGTTTCTGCTTGTCTGTACCATACTGAATCTTGTCCGTGTCTCGGTCTTCAAGGTTCTCATCTCACTGGGAGTCTATGCGGAAATCATCGGTTCGTTCGGCGTTGCCCTGTTGCTGTTTTTCTTTTTCCGGCAGCATGGTTTCTCGGAGCTGCTCGCCCATCTTGGGACAGGAACCGCTCCCAGCCAGACCGCTGCATTTCTGGCGGCGCTTGCCATTTCGGGGTGGGCGTTTATCGGCTTCGATGCCTGCTCGACCATTGCCGAAGAAACGCATGAACCGAAACGGATGGTGCCTCGCGCAATCTTTTTTTCGCTGTGTATGGTGGGGAGCGTGGTGCTCTTCAACTCTGCCGCCCTGACCCTTAGCTTCAACCGCGAGACGTTACAGCAGACGAGTGCCGTATCCGATCCTGTCACTCCGGTGATCGTGGCCAACTTTGGGGACTGGGCAGAGAGTCCTTTTCTGGCGATCGTCATGATCGCATTCCTGGCTTGTGGGTCTTCGATGGTGCAGTACACCTCCCGGATTGTGTTCTCCCTGGCTCGCGAAGGGAGTATGCCGGCCGTCCTCAGTCGGGTGACCGCTGCCGGCGCTCCGCGCAATGCCGTACTCTGTACGGTGCTACTCGCAACGCTCGGCTTGCTCTTTGGTCTCAACGATGAAGCCGTCGCTACGGTCCTGGCATTCGGCACGGGTGGGTTGTATGCCATGTTTGCAATGACCACGGGTGTTGGGCTCTACACCAGGCTCACAGGTCGATGGGACCCCTCGTTAGGTCAACTGAAATTGGGCTCGTGGGGCTTGCTGATCAATATTGCAGCGTTTCTCTGGTCGTTGTTTGAATTTATCAACATCGCGTGGCCACGCCCCTATGCCACTTCACCCAACGCTCCCTGGTGGCAACTCTGGGCCGTCCCGCTCGTCCTCGGCAGTATCCTCACAGTGACGACGCTGTATATCCTTGTCGGCAGAAACCCGAGCTCAGTTCATCCGGGGAAAGCCGAACCACTGTAAGCAACACGGAAGGTACTGTGTATCCAGCTGTGCAGTAGAAGGTGTTTCACAGAGAGTCCGATTCACTTATCCGGTAGAAAAGGAGCACTCATGGCAAAGAAGCGAACATACCAAGGCAAGGTTCCTCTACATGATAACTACGGGCCGGAGGCGAAGTTCGCAGTCGAAGCAGAGGCGCTGCTGCCGACTACGAAATATGAAGAGGAGGTCGCCCGGGGACTAGAGCTGGGCTTGCCCGGCGCTGAGTCCATTAAAGATCGTCGCATTCCTACATTCAGCCGTGGAGAACTGCCGCACTTCGCCGGCATCAACACCTTCACCAAAGCACCCTACGTCGAGGATGTCCGCAAGTGCGGGGACTACGATGTCGCCATCATCGGGGCACCGTTCGATGGCGGGACCACCTATCGGGCAGGCACTCGATTCGGCCCACAAGGCATTCGTAAGATTTCCGCGTTGTACGGCACCTATAGCTTTGAACTGGGTGTGGATCTTCGAGAATCGATCTCTATGTGCGATCTCGGCGACGTCTTTACCATTCCCGGCAACATCGAAAAGACCTTTGATCAAGTCAGCAAGGGCGTGGGCCATGTTTATGCCAGCGGGGCCTTCCCAGTCGTCTTGGGTGGAGACCATTCTCTTGGATTTGCGACTGTGCGAGGGGTGGCTCAGAATATGAACGGCAAGAAACTCGGCATCCTGCACTTCGACCGTCATGTCGACACGCAGGAGACTGATCTCGACGAACGTATGCATACCACACCCTGGTTTCATGCGACGAATATCCCTAACGTCCCCGCGAAGAACCTCGTCCAGATCGGCATCGGTGGCTGGCAAGCGCCCAGACCCGGCGTGAAGTCCGGCCGTGAACGCCAAACAAGTATTATGACCGTGACTGACTGTGTGGAAATGGGCATCGAGAATGCCGCGAAACAGGCCATCGAAGTGGCGTTTAACGGGGTCGATGCCGTGTGGTTGAGCTTCGATGTCGATTGTTTAGATGCCGCCTTCGTGCCTGGAACCGGCTGGCCTGAGCCTGGAGGATTTCTCCCCCGTGAAGTTCTGAAGTTCCTCCAGATCATCGCAGACACGAAGCCGCTGGCCGGAATGGAAATCGTGGAATGTTCGCCACCCTACGATGCAGCGGAGATCACAAGCCTGATGGCCACCCGAGTGATCTGCGATGTGCTGGCCTGCCAGGTGCGATCAGGACATCTGGCCAACCGGAGAAAACGTTAAGCGGCATCGATTTCAGGAAAACCAAGATACCGATAGGCGCGAGCACCGAGTCACTCATCCACGCAGAACACCACTGTCGAGGCGTGGAGCTCCACCTCAGCGCTCAGGTCCGGAGAAACTCAAACTATTTTTCACGAGGCCATCTCTGCTAGAATGACGTCTGATATATAGTTGGATTTATCAACCTTTTCATCCGACAGGACGTTAACAAAGGAGCATGACTGATATGGCAGAGGTTGCATGTGTCACATGCGGGCAAACCGGTGAAGCGATCACCGCCCCCTTGTTTCTCGGCAAGCTTGAGGCGGAAGTGAAAAGCAAGGTCTGCGCAGACTGTTGGAAAAAGTGGGAAGGCATGCGCGTGATGGTGATCAACGAATATCAGGTGAATCTCGGTGATGAGAGCGGGCGTGAGCTGGTACGCAAACAGATGAAAGCGTTCCTCAAGCTCGGCGAGGCGGTTGATTCATCAAAAGTTGCGGAGAACTACCGGCCAACAAGTGGTTGACCGTTGCATTCTATCTGGAGTGTTGTAGGAACCAGACTTAACTTTTCTCCTGCGTTGTCGCTGACTTCGTTGACATGGCCAATCTGAAAGTGATACGGTGCACCGGTATGTGCTTTGTGCCCGTGAGAACGATTAGGGATACAGATGATTACGCAGATGCAGGTCAAGGGGTTGATGTTCGACCCCTACAACAACGCGTATATCGTCATTCTGCGAGACGATGATCAGGTTGAGATGCTCCCTATTTGGGTCGGCAAAGCGGAAGCCAGTTCGATCAGTCTGGCGCTGGAAAAAGTGGCTCCACCTCGCCCCATGACACATGACTTCATGAAATCCTATTTGGATGCGTTTGATGCCAAAGTGATCAGCGTGGTCATCACCGATCTGAGCGAGAATACCTACTTTGCCAAGATTCATCTGATGTACGGTGATTCTGAGTATGCCGTGGATTCGCGTCCGAGTGATGCCATTGCGCTGGCGTTACGTACCCAAGCCCCGATTTTTGCCAGTGAGTCGGTGATTCGCAAGCAAAGTTCCGAAGAGCTGGGGCAGTGGTTGGAAAATCTGAAGCCTGAAGACTTTGGTAAGCTCGATTCCTAAGCGAGGTCGATCTGACATGGACGGTGGCTCACTCCAAGGTTCCGGACCCTTGATCCAGCTTCTGGTTGATCGTGTCGTCGAGGACCCTGCCACGGATACGAGGATCGTGGTGCTGGCTCGAAAAGACGGTGACCTCGAACACTTCATGGTGTGGGTCGGAGCGTCCGAAGGGGAAGCGATCAAGCGGGCTTTGGATACCTCGCTCACTGCACGACCCATGAGCCATGATCTCATCAAGAGTTGCGGCGAGCATCTTGGGATTACCACCGAGCGTGTGGTCCTGACCGACGTGAAGAGCAGTACGTACTATGCGACGGTCTTCCTTGAAAACAAAGGAGTGACCCGTACCCTTGATGCGCGTCCCAGCGATGCGATTTCCTTGGCCCTTCGATGCCAGGCTCCCATCTATGTCACGCAAGATGTCTGGCAGCGGCGAAGCGGGCAACAACTGGATGCATGGCTATCGAAGTTGGAAACGAAGAATATCGGTGCACAGGAAGTCTAAGTCCTTTAACGTCGGCTGGAACAGCCGCAGTGGAGAAAGAAGATGATGACGACGTACTTTGAGAATCCGATTCATGTGAAAGAAACCTGGCATCTTGTGGATGCCGAGGGTAAGACCCTGGGGCGCTTGGCTGCCAGAGTCGCGGGTGTGTTACGAGGGAAGCATCGTCCGACATTCACCCCAAACGTCGATATCGGCGACCACGTGGTCATTGTGAATGCGGAAAAGATTCAATTGACCGGCGGGAAATTGGACAAGAAGCTGTATCATCGTCACACCGGATATCCCGGTGGCTTGAAAACCGCTTCGGCTAAACATGTCTTCCAAAAGGATCCGACGCAGCTCTTGATTACGGCGATTGAAGGGATGCTTCCGAAGACACCACTCGGCAATGGTATGGCCAAGAAACTTCGTGTCTATGTGGGGCCGAATCATCCTCATCAGGCTCAACAACCGCAACCGATTTCACTTTAACGAGTTCATGACCCCAACGAGAAGGAGAGCAGGCGCATGGCAGTAGTGACACAGTATGCAACGGGACGGAGGAAGTGTGCGGTGGCGCGAGCCTGGGTCACAGGGACCGCAGGCGACATTACCGTAAATGAGAAGCCGTTGGAGCAGGCGTTTCCTCGGTTGACTCTTCGTCAGATCATTCAGCTCCCGCTCGAAATGGCAGGCCTGATGGGCAAGTACTCGATCAGCGCAACCGTCTACGGCGGTGGCCCGACGGGACAAGCGGGTGCGTTGCGCCATGCGATCGCACGGGCGCTCGTAGCCATGACACCGTCGACTCGCGGTCCTTTGAAAAAGGAAGGACTGCTCACCCGTGACTCACGAGTGAAGGAACGAAAAAAGTACGGACAAAAGGGCGCACGCAAGCGATTCCAGTACTCCAAGCGCTAGACGCAGGAGGCACCGATACAAAAAAGGGAAGGCCTCGTGCCTTCCCTTTTTTATGGGGTCGATCTGGACTCTCCGCCAGCAGGATGTTGTTGAGCTTCGGAGTTCATTGATGGAAAAGAAGTTTCGAGTTGGCATTGCGGGAGCAAGTGGATACGCCGGTGCGGAATTGGTACGTCTGGCTTCGGCCCATCCTTATTTCACGATCACCGCAGTGACCTCTGAGAAGTCTTCAGGGCAAGCGGTAGCGTCCGTATTCCCCAGTCTCAAGGGAATCGTGGATCACCGCTTTGAGGCGCTGGCCCCTGAAACTTTGGCAGACCGGGCTGATGCGGTTTTTCTTGCTCTTCCGCATACCAAGTCCCAGGACCCGGTTGCCACTTGCATCAAGGCCGGTAAGTTTGTTGTGGATCTTAGTGCGGACTATCGGTTGAAGGATGTGGGTACGTATGAGCGATGGTATCAGACCACGCATATCCATCCACAGCTCCTCAAGGACGCGGTCTATGGTCTACCGGAACTCCACCGGCGCGCCATTGCACAGGCGAAACTTGTCGCGTCTCCCGGTTGCTATCCCACGGCTGCCATTCTTCAATTGGCGCCGCTCTTTGCCAAGGGGCTCGTGCAGCCGGAGACGATCGTCATTGACGCCAAATCCGGGGTGTCGGGAGCGGGACGGAGTCCGGCCCTCCCCTATCATTTTCCTGAAGCACATGAATCTCTGGAGCCCTACAAGATCGGACAACATCGTCATACGCCGGAGATCGAGCAGGAGCTTTCTGGTTTACGGGACCAAGTCGGTCCGGTGACCGTGACATTCACGCCACACCTTGTCCCAATGAATCGGGGAATTTTGAGTACTGCCTATTGTCGGCTGACTCACCCGATACCCCTGGCGGACTTGCGAGGCTTGTACCGAGAGTTTTATAAGAGCGAACGCTTTGTTCGGCTATGCGATGAGATCGTGCCGAATCCCCGCTACATCAAGGGGACGAACTACTGCGATGTCGGCGTGTACATGGATCCGCGGGCTGGATGGGTCGTGACTGTGGCAGCCGTCGACAATCTTGTCAAAGGGGCTGCGGGTCAAGCCATTCAAGCCATGAATCTCATGTTGGGTCTTCCCGAGGAGACCGGCCTGACGGCCCCTGGTAGCTACCCATAAGCTTATTCTCTTTCGCCATCTCAGACCGACTGGTCACCCCCACGGAACCCCGTTGTATGAAAGCAAAACAGACAGGCATTACCGCCCCGCAAGGATTTCAGGCAGCCGGTATCCATTGTGGAATTAAGAAACCCGGACTCCTCGATCTTGCACTATGTGTCTCTGATGTGAGCGGACCGATTGCCGGAGTCTTTACGAAAAATCGTGTCGCCGCTGCTCCGGTCCTTCTCGATCGTCGCCATCTTCGGCATCGTTGCGGGCGTGCAATCATCGTGAATAGTGGGAATGCCAACGCCTGCACGGGAGCCCAGGGGCTGGTCTCAGCTACGACGATGGCCAGGACGGTGGCTCAACAGCTCTCAATCCCTGTCCATCACGTTTTTGTAGGATCGACAGGCGTGATCGGACGCACACTTCCCATTGACCGGATCACGACAGCGATTCCAACATTGTTTTCGCGTCTCAGTATGACGGGTGGCGCTCAAGCTGCTCGGGCCATCATGACCACGGACTTGCGGCCCAAGACCGTCTCAGTGCAAGCAAGAATCGGCGGTCGCATGATCACGATCGGAGGGATGGCCAAGGGATCGGGCATGATTCATCCCGATATGGCCACGATGCTCGCATATTTTACGACCGATGCAGCAATCACCCCCCCTGCTCTGCAACAGGCCTTGAAGACTGCGGCCGACCAGTCATTCAACTGCATCACTGTGGATGGAGACACCAGCACGAATGATACCGT
>CAADGK010000013.1 GCA_900696515.1 uncultured Nitrosospira sp.
AGCACCTCGTGGGTAGCGACTTTAACGATGACCTTGCCGGCGATACCGGCAACAATGCCCTTGCGGGGGGCGCGGGCCATGACACCCTCAACGGCGACGGTGGCAATGACCGGCTCGACGGCGGCGCAGGGGACGATTTCCTCAACGGCGGCGACGGCGACGATACGGCCTCCTACGAGACCGCCGGCGGGAGCGTCTTCGCGAGCTTAGCAAATGGCGTTGCCGCAGTAAATTTCACGGATGTCGATACCCTCACCAGTATTGAGCACCTCGTGGGCAGCGACTTTGACGACGGCCTCTCCGGCGGCGCGGGCGAGGACAAGATTGAGGGGGGCGCGGGCCCTGATGATCTCGTTGGCCAGGGTGCCCAGGACCACCTCGCCGGCGGCGCGGGCAACGATTCCTTCTTCTACACCAGTGTCGCTGACAGCAGCGCCGGTGAGGAGACTCGTGATGTCATCCTCGATTTTGAGGGCAATGGTGGATTGATAGGCGACCAGATTATCCTGAATATCGATGCCAATGGTAATGGGGTTGATGGCAGGCAGGCCTTTATCTTTATCGGCAGCGCGCCCTTTAGTGCGGATGCGACGGGTGAACTCCGCTATAGCGACGGCGTGCTGCAGGGCAGCACGGATTCGGATACGGATGCGGAGTTTGAAATTCAGCTGCAAGGCGCACCGGCACTTGACGCCTCCGATATCGTTCTCTAGGAAAAGTTCTTGGAATTCCTGAACGGGTGCCCTTTTCCGGGGCGCCCGTCTGGACGGGACCTCGTGAGCGCCGGCGCGATGGTCCTGCGAGAATAGTACCCTCCGCCTTGCGGAGGGACACGCAGGTAAGATCCCGTGCACGGGGTCTTACCTCAGCGGGTAGCTGATTGAGATACGGATCGCAGTCAGAGGTTTTACTCGTCAGGTCTTTCTGGTGTGTCGTCCAATGGGGTACCTGCACGGCAACACCATTTTGTGCGATGCCTGTTGCTCTGCCGGGCGTTCCAATATTGTATTGTGGCGCGGGGCCTTTACGGGGGCGGGTTCGCTCCAGTATAACCGGGTGTCGAGAGTGGGACGCCCTGCGTGGGTGCAGGACCATTATCACACACCGTTCTTTCGTGGGGGGCAGGCGATTATGCGGTTCATCAGCAGTAAGCGATCACCGGCGTGCTCCCATGGAATCACCGACGCGCCACACCCATGACCATCCCCAACTTATTTACTCCCGCATCTCCTCGCGCCGGCGAGTCGTCTGATCTGCAGCGGGCCCTGGCCGCCTGCCGGCGGTCTTTTCTGAACACCGCGTTCTTCAGCCTGTTCGTCAATCTCCTGATGCTGGTGCCGGCGATCTACATGCTGGCCGTGTACGATCGGGTCCTGATGAGCGGGAGTGAGTCCACGCTGCTGATGCTCTCGCTGATCGCCGTCTTTCTCTTCCTGGTGCTCGGCGGGTTGGAATGGATCCGCATGCGGATTCTGGTCGCGACGAGCGCCCGGCTCGATGAACAGTTGGGCGAGCGGGTCTTTGAGACCCTCTTCACCCGGTCGCTCCTCAGCGGCGGCGGGGTGGCCACCCCCCAACCCTTGCATGATCTCGTGCAGGTCCGGCAATTTTTGACCGGCGCCGGCTTGCTGGCGTTTTTCGACGCCCCCTGGATTCCCATTTATGTCGGGCTCATGTTTCTGTTTCATTGGATGTTCGGGGTGGTGGCCGTGGGATCGATTCTCTTGCTGGCGGGGCTCGCGTGGTGGAATGAGGTGGCGACCCGCACCGATCTGGCGGAGGCCAACCGGGAATCGATCGAAGCCACCCAATTCGTGCAACGCAATCTCCGCAATGCCGAAGCGGTGGAGGCTATGGGCATGTTGCCTCCCTTGCAGGCCCGGTGGGCCAGGCGGCAGCGGCAGGTGCTGACGCTGCAATGTCAGGCCAGCATCAAGGCGGGCTTGATCAACACGCTGTCGCGCATCTATCGGCTGACGATTCAATCGCTGGTCTTGGGGCTGGGGGCGTACCTGGCCATTCAGAAACAGATTACCCCCGGGCTCGTCATTTCCGGATCCATTCTCCTGGGGCGGGCGCTCGCCCCGCTCGACCATATGATCGCGGGCTGGCGCGGGTTTCTCGGCGCGCGCGAAGCGTACGGGCGACTGGAGACCCTGTTCCACACCGTTCCGGCGCGGGAGTCCCGCCTGCCGCTTCCGGCGTTACAGGGGCGGATCACGCTGGAGCATCTCGTCGTGACGGTGCCGGGTCGGAACGAACCCATTCTGAACGACATTACGCTCACCATCGAGCCGGGCACGACCGTGGCGCTCATCGGGCCAAGCGCCGCCGGCAAATCCACCTTGGCGCGGGCGATACTCGGCCTGTATCAGCCGGCGAGCGGACGGGTCTGTCTTGACGCCGCCGACCTGCACAAGTGGGATCGGGCACAACTCGGCCGGTCGGTCGGCTATCTCCCGCAAGACGTGGAATTGCTCGACGGCACCGTCGCGGAAAACATCGCCCGTTTCGGCGCGATCGAGGCGGATCGTGTCGTGGAGGCGGCGCAGTGCGCGGGCATCCACGAGTTGATCCTGACCTTGCCGAAGGCCTACGACACTCCCTTGATCGGGGGCGGCGTCATGCTCTCGGCGGGACAGCAGCAACGCATCGGGATCGCGCGGGCGATCTACGGGTTCCCGCGCGTGGTGGTGCTCGATGAGCCCAATGCCAACCTCGACCTGGCCGGGGAAGAGGCGCTGGTCACCACCGTCCTCCAATTGCAGCGGAAGGGCTGTACGGTGGTGGTGGTCACGCATCGCACGAATATTCTTCAGGCCGTGCAGAAGATCGCCCTGATCGTCCAGGGCAAGCTGGCGCGATACGGATTGCGTGATGAGGTCATTGCCGCCACGACCAAGTCCACGCCGCGAGCCGAGCCGCCGGCGTTACCCCGTATGCAGCCGGCGGTGCCGGGACCGAAATCATGAAGACGGTGCCCATGTCCAGCGAACCGATGCCCCTGGCCGAATCACAGCGCGCTGTTCCGTACAGCGCGCTGAGCGACGACCGTGCGGTCTGCCTGCAGGGACTGGCGCTCGTCGTGCTGGTCTTCGGCGGGTTGGGCACCTGGGCCGCGGTGGCCCCGTTGCAGAGCGCCGCCTTGGCTCCGGGGGTGATTACGGTGGAGCACTATCGGAAGACCGTGCAACACCTGGAGGGCGGCATCATCCGGACGCTGGCGGTGCATGACGGAGACGTGGTGCAGCAGGACCAGGTCCTGGCGACCCTGGACGAGACCCAGCCGCGCGCGCAGCTGGAGGTCTTGCGGGGGCAGTTCTATATGCGGATGGCGCAGGAGGCCCGCCTGGCCGCGCAACGCGACGGACTTCCGTCCGTGCACTACCCGCAGGACCTGCTCGCGCATCGGGATGATCCGCGTGTCCAGGACGCGATGCGGCTGCAGAATCAAACGTTCAAGGTGCGTCGGACGGCGAGCGACGGCGAGAGCGACGTGTATCGCCGTCAGATCGAGCAGCTGCGGGCCAAGGTGTCCGGGCTGCAGGCGCAGATGCAGAGCCGGGATCGGCTGGTTGATTCCTACCGGGGGGATCTGACCGATTTCAAGAGCCTGTTGACCGAGGGGTTCACCGAGAAGCAAAAGGTCGAGGAGCTGGAACGGGCTGTCGCGCAGAGCGAAGGACAGCGCGGGCAGCTTATGGCCGATGTGGCGGCGAGCGAGTCGCAAGTCTCGGAGATCGAACTCAAGATCCTGCAGCTCCAAAAAGATTTGCAACGGGACGTCGCCAAAGAGTTGAGCGAAGTCCAGACGGAATTGTTCAGCCTGCGGGAGAAAATGCAGTCGCTCGAGCGGACGGTCGAGCGGACCGTGATCAAAGCGCCCGTTTCGGGGATGGTCCTGGGGCTGGCCGTGCATACCATCGGGGCGGTGCTCCATCCGGGCGGGCGGCTGCTCGACATCGTGCCGCAAGATCAAAAGTTGATCATCGAAGCCCAGGTCTCGCCCGTCGACATCGATCGGGTCAAGGTCGGCCAGGTCGCGGAAGTGCGGTTCAGCGCGTTCAAGACCCGCGATGTCCCCACGATCGAAGGGACGCTGATCAGCGTCTCTCCGGATCGGATGATCGCGGATACCAAAGAGGCTCGGGGAGGCGACACCGCCTACTATCTGGCCCGCGTCGCGGTCTCTCCCAACGGGCTCGACGCCCTGAGCGCGGCGCATCTGGAATTGGTGCCGGGCATGCCCGCGGATGTGCTGATCAATACGGGAGAACGGACCCTGGTGCAGTATTTGGCCAAACCCCTGACCGACACGGTCAAACGTTCCTTGATCGAGGATTGACCGGCGGCACGCCGCCGCTGTTCCACACACCACTGTAATTCCAACGACCACTTAACACGACAGACCATCATCATGAAGATCTACATCTATTTGTTGTTCGTTGTGCCGTTGCTGATGCCAGGCCCGGCGGCGGAGGCCGCGGACCGGTCGCCGTCCACGTTGCTCCAGCTCTACGATCTTGCCCTGGCCACGAATCCGATGCTGGAAGTGCGGCGGGCTTCCGTCCTGCAGGCGGAAGCGCAACAAGAGCTGGCTCGTAGCAAGCTGCTGCCTCAAGCGTCGGCCACGGGCTTTGTCTCGTGGAATGCCCTGTCGCAGGATACGACCAACGTCTTTACCCAGCAGACGACCGATTTCACGTCGCAGTATCAGGGATTGCGCGGGGTCGTGCAGGCCCGGCAAGCGCTGTTCGATCTGTCGTCCTACCGGGCCTATGAAGGGGCCGGGTCGGTCGTCAAGCAGGCTGAGCAGGATCTGGCGGATGTCCGCATGGGTCTCGCCACTGATTTGGTCGACCGCTACTTGGAGTTCTTGGAAGCGACGGATGAAGCCGGGTACCTCCAGGGTGAGCTGGATTTGACCGACGGGGATCTGCAGCGGATCCGGCGTATGTACGAGCGCGCCATGGCGAAAGTAACGGATTTGTATGAAGTGGAAGCCTATGCGCAGACGCTCAAGACCCGTGAACTTGAGGTCCACAATGCGCAGGCGATCGCCTTGGAAAAGGTGCGGGAGGTGACCGGGGTGCCGGTCGCCGATCTGGCGCGGCTCGCGAAAGCGGACTTGCCGCCGGTGCCCGGACAGGCCGACCAGTGGGTGGCCGACGCCGTGTCGCAGCATCCGGCCATCCAGGCGTTGCAACACGCGATGGACGCGGCCGCCAAATCCATTGCCAGCCAATGGGCCAATCATCTTCCGCAATTGTCCCTGCAGATGGCCGGGATTTACGCCAAGAACGGCGGTTTCGACAACCGCCAGCTGGAGCCGTACACGGTCGGCACCTTGGGCCTGCAGCTCACGATGCCCCTCTATTCCGGCGGCAGCGTGAAAGCCGGAGAACGTGAAGCCGTCGCCCGCTTTGAAATGATGAAGTATAAGCAGTTGCACAAGCAGCGTGAAATTGAACGGGAAACCAGGACGGCCTATCTCAACGCGCAGACGGGCTACTCACGCATCGCCTCGACGGCGCGTGAAGTGGATGCCCGCGTCAAGGCCCGGGATGGGCAGCAACGAGGCTATGAGTTGGGCGCCACGACGATCGTCGCCCTGCTGGAATCCAAAAAGAATCTGTTGAAATCCCGGTTTGCCCATGCCAAAGCCCGCTACGACTACATCCGCTCGCTCGTCGCCTTGCGCGTCTGGGGCGGGACCCTCACACGGACGGATATGGAGGAGCTCAACAGCTGGCTGGCGCGGAACTGACGGCCAGGGCCGTCGGGCCGGCGAGCGGTTCATCGGGTACGGACTCGGACGGCTCTCCGCGGTCTCTCACCGGCCGCCGCCGGGGCATGCGGAGTAATCCCGGCATCACCCCCGTAACGTGCCGGCGCTCATGAGAGCATCCGGTGAAGGTGTGGCATGAGAGAGGCTACTGCAGATGATGTTTCGCCATGCGGTAGCGCAGGGTATTGCGGGTCATCTTGAGGAGGCGGCTGGCCTCCGAGACATTGCCTGAAGCCTTTTCCAGTGCTTCTTCGAGCAATTTCTTTTCCATCTCCTGAAACGACAGTCCGAAAGCCAACAGCGACGGCCTGAGCTCGTGAGAGTGGTCGTCAGCGGTCAGGGGACCGTTCACCGACGCCGGGAGGTGGTGGGTTTGAATCACCTCCTCTTTACAGGTGATCGTGAGCCACTCGACCACATTGTGTAGTTCTCGAACATTCCCGGGCCATGTATGGCCTCTGAGGACCGAGAGTGCGGATGGGGCAATGGCCTTCACCCGGCATCCCCGTTCCTTCCGGGCTCGCTCCAGGAAGATCAGGAGAATCGGCTCGATGTCTTCAGGCCGTTCGCGGAGCGGGGGGATGCGGAGTTGATATACGTTCAATCGATAATAGAGATCGAGGCGGAAGCGGCCCGACTTAATGTGGGCGAGCAGGTCTTCGTTGGTTGCGGCGAGGATTCGGATATCGACCTTGTGGCTTTGGGTATCGCCGAGTGGATCCACGGTGCGGTGTTCCAGGACACGGAGCAGTTTGGCTTGAGCGGTCGGACTCATTTCTCCGATCTCGTCGAGAAAGAGCGTGCCGCCCTCCGCCATTTGGAATCGTCCGGGTTTGGCCCGCTTCGCGTCCGTAAAGGCGCCTGACTCATAGCCGAACAGCTCCGATTCCAAAAGCTGTTCCGGGATTCCGGCGCAATTCAGGGCAACCAACGGGCCACGGGCTCTGAGGCTGGAGTGATGGATGGCTTCCGCGAATAATTCCTTCCCCGTTCCGCTTTCTCCCGTGATGAGGACGGTCGCATCGGTGACGGCCACTTCCTTGGCCAGGTGCTTCATCAAGTTCATTTGCGGCGAGACGCTGACAATGGAGGCAAAGGGATCCCCCGGTGCGGCGGATCTCTCGACGGGAGACCCTGTGAGGAGACGACGGACCGTCGCCTGCAGATCGGCCGGAAGGAGGGGCCTTGTCAGGTAATCCGCCGCACCGGCGCGCATGATGTCGACGGCGTCTTTGACGGAATGACGGTCTCCGATGACCAACACCGGCGGGCCGGCTGGTATCTGCCGGACATATTCGAAGAGCGGCGTGAGAGGAAGGGACGTTCCGTCGCTGATCACCAGCACGGGGGAAATCTCGGACCAGCGTGCCAGTCCCTCTGCAACCGTCGTCACGGAGTGAACGTTGACTTGCGGGAGAGCCGCTTCGACGAGCCGTCTGAGCCGGGGATCATTCGAGATGAGCAGAAGTCTCTGAAGGTTCATCGGAGCGCTCCTTGGCGTCGTCTCCTCTGGAACCATCACCACCTAGTATAGCCTACACCCCTTGCCATGCGGAAAAAAAGGGGAAAGCACGCAGCGGATCAACGGATCCCGACCGAAGCGCCGTCATGCGGACGCGCGTGTGAAGCGGAGGGTAACGTCAAGATTCAGAAGGGAGGGAGGCGTTCATCGAGGCAAGGAGAAACAAGGGCTGTAGGTCGAACAGGTCGACCTACAGCTCACAATCCACTCAGCCGTTAATCCTTGTCCTTACAGAAGCTTCGCTCGTAGGCAATGATCGTCCAGGCTTCTTCCTCGGTGATGATGTTACCCTTGAGCAGGGCAGGCATGCCTGTACCGGGGCTTCCGTTCTTGATGACCCAGAACAGTTCCCCGTCGTTCCGCTTTTTGTGAAATTTGCAATTCGTAAGGTTTCGTGGGCCCGGTGTGAGCAACATTCCTCCCGCACCATCACCCTCGCCGCTTTGACCGTGACAATTTGCGCAGGTGCCTTTGCCTTCATAGAGTTCCTTGCCCTTGGCGAGCACGTCAGGGGTCACGGTGATCGGGCTCTTCATTTTTCGTGCTTCCCCACGCTCAGCGTCCGGAACGCGCGGCTTCAGCGGGTCTGATTCTGGCCCGGACCATCCTGCCGTACTCCACATGGCAACGGCGATGAAACTACACAATGTCACGATCACACGCTTCCCTCTCATGGTTCCTCCTTGGTGATACTACTGAATATTACGGCTGTCTGACTCTGTGCGCCGCATGCCAAGGGGCGCACGAAAATTGATACATCTTAACATGACAATGTCCTCAGTGGCAGTGCCCATAGCTCGGAGAAATTGGTTGGGGCGGAGATGGGAAGGGTGCAGGGCTACCAGCTTGAGGACCGCGTCAGCCAGGACCTTTCGGTCCTGGCTGACGGGAAACACTACCGTACGACTCTTGCCGTGTTGAGCACTGTCAGGTCGTTACTTTGCTTCGACGATGTCACTCTTCATCGGTCCCAGGATGGCCAAGAGCTCGCCCTTTTCCTTCGCCGGAACGTTGAAGGTGTCCAGTGCTGCGACCAGGTCTTCCACGAGCGCGCCGAAGGCCGCGTCGGTGACCTTCATGCCTTTGTGGGTGGTCTTCATGTCACGACCGGAGTAGCTGCAAGGCCCACCGGTTGCCATACAGACCTGTTCGACCAGGAGCTTATTCAGCTTCTTGAGGTCGGCGGTGGCAAAATAACCATTGATCCGCTTGTCGCCGCCCACGTTGCCGATGAATTTGGTGACCACGGCTTGAATCGCGCCCTGTCCGCCGAGCCGCTCATAGAGCGATGCCTCTGCGGCAAAGGACGTGGTGCTGGTCATTGTCCACGCAGCTGCGACGGCAACTGCGACACCCATAATCTTCTTGCTCAACGACATATTATCTACTCCTTTGTGTGAGAATGAATTAACTAGTAAAGCTCCGTGCCCGCTCATTCATTACGGGTTCCAGGGAGTGTTCGGCATCAACTGACCCTTATAGTCCTTGGGATTCTGGTTGGCGATCACCACCGCGATTGCACCGCGGAGTGCACCCGTCAAGGAGTGGGTGACCACTGGATAGGCCCCTGGGTTATCCACGATCATATCGAACGTGGCACCGCTGCCCGGACCAACCACATAGGTCTGAACGCCCTTGAAGTTGTTCGCCGGGTTGCCGCTCTCATAGACATTGTCCCAGATTTCAGCGATCGGATGGAGTGCCGAGAACTCGTTCGGGCCGGCGTTCACGAAATAGATGCGTACTCGTTCACCAACCTTGACCTCCAACGGCTCTCCCCCTGGGAAGAACGGATGGTACTTGAAGATCCCGCCGTTGAAAATCGTGTTATCCCACTTCCGGTCAAACATCGCCTGCACATTGTCCGGGTTCTTCCAGAACTCGGATTGGACCAGGACAAATTCACGATCGGCCTTCGGCCAGGCATTGGCATCCTTCGGATCCACGATGATGGCGCCGAACATGCCGCGGGCGACGTGCTGGATCATGGGGCTCGCGCCGCAGTGATAGAAAAACACACCGGGCTTCTTCGCCACGAAGGAGTACTTGTGGGTTTCGCCCGCTGAAACGGTCTTGTGATAGTTCTTCAAGAAGTCGAGCTCGGCCGCATGGAAGTCCATTGAATGCGGGAAGGAGTTGTTCTTGTCGCCGATCAGGGTGAAGTTCACCGTGTCGCCTTCGGTGACCCGCACGACCGGGCCCGGCATCTGACCGTTGAAGGTCCAGGCCTTGTACTTGGTTCCGTTCCCGTCAACGACGATTTCGGTTTCCATCGCGGTGAACGTGACTTCATGGACCTTGGCCCCTGCGGACCCTGGCATCGTAATACATCCGCTGGCTCCCAGAAGGACGGCAAGTCCTAATGTAGCTGTGATCACACGAAACCTCTGCATAATTGCCTCCCTTTAGATTTGGTTTTATGGCACAGAAAGCGAAGCCGCAAGCGAGCACGGTCGATTGCGTTCCCTCCCACTCACTCCTTGTGGCAATCGCCGGATCAACTATGTATCAAATTCTAACGCGAAAGTACAATACATATAGCTTCCGGTGGCTTCGTATAAATTTCTCACATTCGTAGAGAGGTGCTTCTGAACTCACCACGACTCGCATTTTTGAGATGCGGCCACCCTAACCATAATTAGCGAGCACGATGCGTACCATCTTCATAGAGTTAGGGTGACGGAGAGGGGTGCTCGTTGTCGTCTGGAAAAATCTGTAGGTTTTCAAACCATTTAGTCAGGCGGTCGTTCATCCGGCTCGATTTCGGCGGCTAAAGCAGGGAGGAGCAGGGGCGTCCAGTTGAATCCAAAGAGATACACCCTGTATCTATTTCGGGCGATTATGTCGATCTTGACACCACTTTCTAGCACCCCCTATGATATCGCCCACTTAGAAAATGGGGGTGGGGTATGGATGCTACGGCGAAATTCAGTATTTCAATCGGCATGGTCCTCGGCATTGGCGGACTTGTACCTTGGCTCTTGGAGGAGAGGGGGTACCATATGCCAGAAGGGCTAGTTTTGTGGTGCGGACTACTAGCCATGGTCGCATTGGCTGGTTGTGCTTATTACCCATTTTATCCGCGACTCATTCCAGCGGCGACCATAGCATTCATCGCCGGTCTTGCAGTTAGTTGGTGGTGGATAGGTCCAGAGCAATCGGAAAATCGAAATAAACAAGCGATGAGAGATGAGTGGAAGGCATACAAATATACAGAAGTGTGGGACAAGACCTTCCAGGATGAAACTGTCCCTATTGATGGTTACCACTATAGGCGGTGCAAATTCATCAACGTCACTTTCACATACAATGGTGCTGCTCCTGCGAAAATTAGCGAATCCTATCAAGAAGGTACTCGGCATTTAGATACAAATAATCCCATAGTTCAATCTGCCATACGCTCATTCTTGGCCTTAGATGACCAAGGTAGAAAAATGGCACCGAATATGACTACGGCTGGAAGACCACTTAAACCATGGGAAGAGTAATTATTTCCTTTACTTTTTTGTTGTAGCCTTAGTGTTTTTCTTCTGTAGTTTTGGTGGGGCTTTGATCAGGATGTCTATAACCTCTTCAAATCTCAACGGATGAAGCGAGATCGGCTTAGCTTTCGGCATGGATCACCTTGTATTTAATTGTTGTTTTATGGGGAAACATGTAGTGGCAACTGGCTGTTGGAACCAGCGGCCATGGCCGAAATCATCTAAAGAGCCGCAGAATCGAAACTTTCTCTCTGACCAGAATGGTAACTTAATGTCTGTCAAGGGCCAGGTTCCGTTGAATCCAATCCTAATATCGATTTCCGCATTAGTTATTCTTGATGCCGGAAGCAACGGGATTGCTTGAAGCGGGCAAGTCACAGTAATCGGCTCATTGCGGCGTATAGCATCTATTGTGTGACGAATTGTGATCGTATTGCCCTCTGCGAGGTTATTGCCTACATAATACACCCTGTTGGCGTCGCAAGCGACTGCAATGTTCCTAATCGAGAGCAGGCTTGAATTTGTGATCACGAATGGAGTTGATGCAAGAGGGGAAGATGCATTCAATGGCTCTGATACTGATACGGTAAAGGCCGGAGATAACTCTAGGTAAGTAACGTATGTTCCCAAAATCGCTCCTAGAATCCATATACCTTTTTGAAAATAAAACCAATGGCTTCGGCCAGATTGCCTTAAACATGGTGCTAGTGGTACTCGGTGCCTTAACTGCACTGGCAGTAATATGGGGCTCTTATGCTTTTTGGACATATGTCTTGTCTTAGCATTTCCACAAGGGCATCTGCACATTCTTCGGCTGATACTTCAGCTGAGCACGCCTTACCGCTGGTGCGCTCAGCATCCTGCTATAACATCGTTGAACACATCCGGGTTATTCCGATTGTTGTGTCTATAGGAGAACTCCGCAAGATACAAGGGTAAATAGGCCTTACTCATATTGTGATACGTGCCCATCACGCCACGCTTTAAGAGACTCCAGAAGCTATCGAGGTTCGCGGTATGGACGTTCCCGCGCACGTACTCCCCCTTCGCATGGCTGACCGATTCATGCTTATAGCCGCTGTTCTTGAGGCCCTTATAGCCTGTGTGCTCATCAGTGGCGACGAGCGACACGCTTTCACTCACCGTTTGCTTTACAAAGCTTTGTAGTGTTTCAGCATTCACATTCTCAATGATCTGAGCGACCACGTTGCCTTTGCGAGCAATGGCCCCGATCACGGCAATCTTCCCATGTGGGCCATTCGATCCGCCCCCTTTACGACGGACAGAGACATGTTTGTTTTTCCACTTACCCCCGATAAACGTCTCATCCACCTCCACTTCGCCCATGAGCTTCTCATATCCCCCGTCTTTCATGGCAGCGCGGATACGATGGCACATATACCACGCCGTTCGATACGCACCACTCCCGATCATGCGTTGGATCTGTAAGGCGCTCATACCCTTCTTGCTGCTCAGCATCAAGTAGATCACCTGAAACCACGTCTTAAGCGGATAGTTGGTGTTTTCAAAGATGGTCTTTGAGATCACCGAGAAGCGGTATCCGTTACGCTTTCCGCAGGTCTTGCCCTTGCAGACCCAATGGAACGGGCGGCTTTTCAAGGCGAATACCTTGGGATTGTTGCAGCGTGGGCATGTGACGCCATTCGGCCACCGGCGCTCTTGTAGGAAGGCCTTGCAAGCCGCCTCATCCTCGAAGCGTTTCATCAGGGCGCTGAGCGTGTTGGTTTTCATTGACTAGCCTCCTTCGTGATGAGGGCAGTCTACAGGGTCTCTACTGTGGTGTCAAGTAGTGCATAATTGCCCTATTTCGATTCATGTCGCAGTCTTTCTCTGAGGTGTTGGTTAGGCGGGCCAACCGGACCGAGATCGGCAACAATTTGACCGGGAACGGAATCTGCCCGTAGCCATCTGAATTTACGAGCGGGTCTCCGAGCGGGTCTCATTGTGCTGTGCGATGGCGATATTTCGTTGAAGCCCATGGATCTTGGCCCGACGAATCGGACTTTGTTGAAACAACGTTGTGAAGGTCTGTTCATCGAGTCGAGCCAGGCCATCCAAGCTCGGCGCAAGGGTGATCGGAGAAGGTTGGAACGTGGTCTCATTGGTCGGTTCGGCGCGCAGGTTGAACGGGCATACGTCAAGGCAATCGTCACATCCGAAAATCTTGTTCCCCATGCCGTGCCGGAGATCGGGGGCAATCATGTCCTGATCTCCGCGCAGCTCAATGGTGAGATAGGAGATACATCGTGTGGCGTCGACCACATAGGGTTGCACGATGGCGTTCGTTGGACAGGCCTGGATACACAGCGTGCAGCTGCCGCACAGATCGGTCGCAGGCTCGTCTCCTGGCAGTTCCAAGGTCGTCAGCACTTCTCCCAGCAAAAGCCATGAGCCATGGTCGGCCGACACAAGATTGGAGTGTTTCCCGATCCATCCCAGACCGGCCCGTTCCGCCCAGGCTTTCTCCATGATAGGGCCGGTATCCACATACGACCGCGTGTGCGCTTCCGGCGCAAGGCGGGAAATGTGTGCTTCCAGTTGTTTGAGCTTGTTGCTCATCACCTTGTGGTAGTCCCGTCCCCAGGCATACCGCGCGATGCGACCATAGCCGGGCTGTTCGTTCGCACGATGGTCGGTGAGGTAGGTCATGCCGACAGAGATGACGGATCGGCAACCAGGAAGAACCTGACGGGGATCGGCGCGTTTCGCTGGTGTCCGTTCCAGCCAGGCCATGGTCCCGTGATGACCTTGCTGGAGCCACTCGGTCAGGCGATCGAGGAGGCGTTGGAGAAATGGTGATTGGGCGGGAGGAGATTGTTCGTCGGCAGGACTGGTTGGTCTGTGCTCGTCGGAGATCTGTGCGATCCCGACCGCATCGAATCCCAGGGCCCGCGCTTCTTGTTTGATGACCTCTGCGAGAGACATGGCGGACCGGTGGAGGGATTACTGTGAAGTGCACACGAATCGAACGCTGAACTTGACCGAGCAATGGACGGACTGGCATTTGTCGCACGCACCGATGATCTTGGTCTTCCAGTTGGTTTCCTTTTCATCGAACCGGCACTGAAGCCGGCCGCCCTTCGAGATGGTCGTCCACGGATGTGTGGTTCCCGGTATCGTGGCCACCTGGCATCCTTCCGGGAACGGAACCTGACAAGGGCGTGCGGTCTCATCTTTATCCATGGCGAAGCTGCAGGACAACTCCGTGGTGGCTCTTGCGTCCTCCATCTCTTGAGCCTGGGCGTTGGGAGAACTGACCAGCAGCACCAGTAGAACAGCATAACGCGATGGGAGTGTGCTATGTCTCGATCTCATGGTTGATGATGCGAGCCCACATTATTCATGACTGTTCGTCGCGAAATTGCCCAGCCGCGTCGGAACAGCGGATGGGCGATTGTAGCAGAAGAGTGATGAGTCATGTGGGCTGACACGGTCCTTTGTCTTGCGGCCATGAGGTGGCGCGCGTAGAATCACCATCAGCTTCGGTTCCTACCCGAGGGAGGCCCTATGCTGGCGACACGAATCACCCAAAAAGAAGGGATGTTTTATTTCATCGCCTACAAAGCCGGTGATTTGTTAGAGAAGGTCCGTTTTACGAGCCGGTACTATTTTGAAGGCGAAGAGATTGCGCAGACCAAGATCGCCGAGCACGATGAGGTCGCGCAGTTCATTGCGGGGATTGAGCGCAGTGAAAAGGGGTTTCAGCGGGTCTTGAATCGGCAGAAGATCAAGCAGATCGTCAATTTTTATGAGACCGTCGTGGCGCAACCGATGATTCCCGGCACGGTGCTGCTCTTTACCGATGAAACGCTTCGGTTCCAAAAAGTCGACGGTTCGGAGTCGATCGGCCACCTCAGCGAACCCAAAGGAAAGTACCTGGTCATTGACGGGCAACATCGCCTCGCCGGGCTGCACTTTTTTCACGAGAGACATCCTGATCAGAGCCTGCAGGTCGAAGTGCCCTGCCTCTTGTTCGACGGGCGGAGCGCCGACTTTGCGACGGAGATGTTCGTCATCATCAACTCGACCCACACGCGTATCAATCGATCACATCTGGTCGATCTGTATGAGAAGGTGTCGTGGGAAAGTCCCGAAAAGAAGTTCACGGCCAAAGTCGTCAATCTGCTCTACAGCGAGTCCGACTCGCCGCTCCAGTACAAGATCAATCGTCTTGGAGGACGGAGCAAGCAGGAAAAATGGATTCTTCAGTCCGAGGTGTTCAACGAACTATTGAAAGTGGTGACAGCCCATAAACGCTGGATCGAGTCTCATTTGGACATGAAAGCTGATCGGTGCTATGCGCTGGTGCGAGACTATCTCAAGGGCGTCAAGGACGTCATGGGCGAGATCTGGGGTCAGAATGAGCGCTACATGTTCACGCGCGACGTCACGCTCAAAGCCTTGATCCGGGTACTGGACGATTTGGTGGTGGATCGGAAGCTCATCAGCGCCTGGGAGGAACAACGCTCACACCAGCCGTTCACTGAGCTGGTAAAACCATGGGCGACGCTCACGAAGGATTTTCGCGCCGATGGATTTTACGAGCGGTTCCCTGCCAAAGGCCAACTTGAACGGGTTCGCAAGATTCATCAACGGCTGTTGGATGCGATTGTGGGATAGACGAACAGCTTGGTCGTCGGTTCTGCTCGCAAGTGGTGCGTTCATCCTGTTCCTTTTCATTCTGATCGAGGGTATGGGGATGGCCGCGGCACCGGCGGATGTGCTCGAAGTCGCTGCCGCCTCCGGTGGTGGCACCAGGGCCACGGCACAGCTGATCATTCCCGCGCCGCCGGGCGTCGTTCAACGGTTGTTAACCGATTATCCCCGTTGGCCGGATCTCTTTGACATGCGGATGCATGTGGCAGCCGTCAGGATCCACGAGGGAGTGGCCACAACCGATCTTCGGATTGAGCATCCTTTGATGCCTGGAGAACGCCGGTTGGTCACGGAATCGAGGGTCTTGCCGGGTGGAAGTCTCGTCACGGATCTGAAGGAAGGGGACTTCAAGCGGTACCATCGAGTTTGGAAGCTGGAATCCACGAGGGAGGGGAGTCAGACACGCGCCGATTTTGAGCTGGAGGTTGAGGTCGATGCTTTCGTCCCGGACTGGCTTATCGTAATCGCGATGCGGCAGGAGCTCGAAGCGCACTTTCGTATCCTCAAACAGAAAGCATCGGAACATTCCAAACGGTAACGCCATGTCGAAGACTTCGAATGAGAAACGACGAACTCCATCGGTACGCGACGGGCTCTATGTCATCCTGGATCCATCGGTGTGTCCTCGCCAACCCCTCGATGAGGTTCTCAAGCTCGCAGCGACAGGCGGGGCCAAGGTGTTCCAATACCGGAATAAGACCGCATCGATGAAGGTCGCTTATGCAGAGGCGTTGGCCCTGAGAAGGGTGGCCCAAGAGCTTGGTGTGCTGTTCATCGTGAATGATCGCTGCGATTTGGCCTTGGCCGTGGATGCGGATGGCGTCCATCTGGGGCAAGGTGATTTGCCGCTCCATCTGGCACGTCAGGTGATGGGGTCTGACAAGCTGATCGGAGTTTCGACACACAATCCGGAACAAGTGCGGACAGCCACAGAAGGTGGGCCTGACTATCTCGGATTTGGCCCGATCTTCAAGCCGGGGTCGAAGACGGATCACGATCCCATCGTCGGCCTGGCCGGGTTGAAAGCTGTTCGCCCGCTGACGCCGCTTCCAATCTTTGCCATCGGCGGGATCACGCTTGAACGGGTGGAAGATGTGATAAGTGCTGGAGCAAACGGAGTGGCGGTGATCTCCGCAATCCTTCAAGCTCCGGATATCCGGCAAACGGTCAGCGACTTCGTCGCGCGGCTCTCCTCATCAATTGCGCCAGCTTCTTAATGGCTGCAGTTCTGGCCAGATGGTGGGCGGCAGGTCGGAATCGTCCCGGCAGGCCTGGTTCATAGGGAAGAGGGCCAAGTACCGGGACACCTGCTTGCGTGCGAAGAATCTCCAACGTGGTCCGCTGTTGTAAACGAGCGACTGCTGATCGAGCCGATTCGGTTTGGTTGAGAACCAGGGCGAGGATGGGAATCTTGTTCCGTCGCAGTGCCTCAATGGTCAACAGCGCATGGTTGATGCCTCCCAGCCCACATCGCCCGATCACGACAACCGGGAGGCGCAGCGATGTAATCAAATCTGTGACACCGACCTTCGGCGTAATCGGCACACGCACCCCGCCCACTCCTTCCACAACCATGAAGTCGTATCGGCTGGACAGAAGCCGGTAGACCTTTTTGATCGTCTCCAGGTTGATGGCCTGACCTTTTTTTTGTGCGGCCGCCAGCGGAGCAACCGGCAGTTCAAATGCATAGGGGCGGACGGCGCCCAGCGGTTCATCACTCTCAATGATGGATCGGAGCCGTGCGGCATCGGACCGGGATTCTCTTGATGGTGAGGTCCCGGTTTCAATCGGCTTCATCACGCCGACCGTCAGGCCTTGTTTCTTCAAATGTAGCGCGAGGGCAGCAGAGACCAGAGTCTTTCCGACTCCCGTATCAGTTCCGGTGATGAAAACGCCGTGATTCATCGGTAAGAGCTCATGGCGTATGGTTTATGGTCAATGGAATCGGACCAACTGTCTCTCATGCTCCTTTGCCTCCGGCCATCAACCATTAACCATGTTCCATCGGCCATATGTTCTCAACTATAGATGTCTGCTGTCGCAATTCCACACTTGCCCCGATATGTCGTTGAGCTGAGCCAGATGGACAACGGTGCCGGCCATCTCCTCGCTTGCCGGAGGGCGGCGGAGGGCATGGTCGAGCCACCCACTGCCTTCGGGGAAAATACCCTCGGTTAGATCGGTCTTCTGCCAGCCCGGCAACAACAGATTCACACGGATATTCTGCGGACCCCACTCGCGTGCAGCGGTCTTGACGAGCCCAATCAAACCAGCCTTTGAAGTCGCATAGGCGCTCTGCCCCCTCGCGCCATGAAATCCGGTGTGCGAACCAATCACGATAATGGAGCCTCCGCCGCGAGCGAGCAGGACGGGGGCACAGGCCCGCAAACAATGAAACGTGCCGGTGAGGTTCGTGGCGATGACGTTGTCCCAGATGTCGTCTGCCTGGCGCACGAGCAACTCGCTCTGTCCGATCCCGGCGTTGCAGACCACGGCGACGGGGCCTTGGGTATCGCTGGAGAATTGATCGAACATGCGACGAACGGACTCAGCCGTCCGAATATCAGCGGTGTAGGCCTCACCGGCCCCGCCGGCCTTCCGGACCTGGTCCACTGTCGCGTCGGCTGCCGATTTGTTCTGATAGTAGTGGACGCCCACATACCATCCGATTCGTCCAAAGGCCCGACTGATTGCCCGCCCGATCCCTCCTGAGGCGCCCGTGACGAGGACGGCCGGACGATCAGTCCGATTTCCTCGTTGAGCTGTTTCAGTTGCTGTTGGTGAAATCCGATGTTCCATATCCACTAGGGATTATGCGGCGAGAGGCCGGTCAAGGCAAGCACGGGGCCGGTCTCTGCGCGGTACTGATCGGCTTGCCGCTGTTGTGACGGCTATGGTACCGTGAAAATCACGTTCTTGCAGCGCAATGAAATGGTGAAACCCGGAGTGGCTATGCGATCGGTACTGAGTGCGGGAGTCTGTTTGTTATTAAGCCTTTCGGCCTGTTCCTGGACGTGGGGGGCGGACGAACCTTTCACGATTACCAAGTCGGAGGAGTACTTCCCTGATACGGTCGGAAGTCGGTGGACCTATCGCGGCCAGATCAGCGAGGGACCGTTGCAGACGATTGAGCGGAAGTTTTTCGAGAATGTTTCGACGGTGTCGGGAACCAAGACTCTCAATGGGGTGGCCGTGACCGTCTTTCATGATACGAACCCGGGCAACCATGGTGCCTCGGACAGTTTTTATCGGCGGGATGTGGTCGGTATCGTCTATTATGGATCGGAGCCGGGCACGCCGCTGGAAAAACAGATCACGCCCTACCAGATTTTCCGGTTTCCCCTCAAAGTGCCGTCGTCGTTTCAACAGTTTGACCGGACGGGGCTCGATTTCGGAAGCGACATGGATCGTGACGGGACGGACGAAACAGTGGATACGCAGGGATGGAGCAAGGTGATCAGCCGAGATATTGTCACGGTTCCAGCCGGCACGTTCCATGACGCGATCAAAGTCGAAGCGCGCATGAACATGCGCATTCATCTGTCGGGAAGCAAGCGTACGGTCTCAGGCATCGACGTGATGACGGCGTGGTTTGCCAAGGGGATCGGCCTCGTGAAATATGCCGAGCGCCAGGAATTGTCCGCCATTAAAGAGGATCGTGGTGTGGTGACCGAGATCGTGGAAGAGCTTGAAGAGTACGAGATAAAACCCGCGAAGAGTCACTAACGGTCTGCGGAAAGAAATCGGTTGATGCCAGTCGGATGGCCAAAATGTTCCGTACGATATGAGCGCTGGTATCCTGCTAAGTCGATTCGAATCCTCGACGGAGGGTATTTTCACTCGTGATGCGGGTGATCATGAATTGGGCCAAATACTCTTCCCCGCCGGCTTTTGCGCCCACCCCTGACAAACGGTGTCCACCGAAGGGTTGCCGAGCAACGAGTGCTCCGGTGATCGGGCGGTTCACATAGAGATTACCTACATCGAATCGTTCACGGGCCATGGCGAGATTGGCTGGGCTGCGTGAGTAAATCCCGCCGGTCAGGGCGTATCTGGTCGCATGGGCCATCTCCAGCGCCTCAGCCATCGTCGTTGCCTTCATGACCACAAGCACCGGACCGAAGATTTCCTCCTGCGCCAACCGATCGTCCGGTCCGACGTCGGCGAACACGGTTGGGCCCACGAAACACCCAGGTCCCTCCGCAGTCCGGCGAACGACTACCCGGTGAGTCGCCATGCCCAGCGCGATGAACTCCTCGATGCGCCGCTTTGCCCGGTCGTCGATCACGGGCCCGACTTGCGTGCCGGGATCGCAGGGATCGCCTAGCGTCAGGCTCATCACGGTATCGCGCAGCCGCGCAAGAAACTGCTCGTAGATGCTGTCCGATACAATGGCTCGGGAACAGGCGGAGCATTTCTGCCCCGCGTAGCCCGTGAATGATGCGACTACACCCGCGATGGCTTCGTCGAGATCGGCCGTGTCGTCGACGATGATTGCGTTTTTGCCGCCCATCTCTGCGATGACCCGCCTCAGCATGGTTTGACCGGGCTGGACCGTCGCGGCGTCAGCCCATAACCCCAGTCCCACATCTTTCGATCCTGTGAAGGCGATCGTGGCGATCTCCGGTTGCTCGGACAATGCCCGTCCGATCTCCGGACCGCCGGGAAGGCAGGACAAGACATCCACCGGCACGCCGGCTTCATGGAACAGGTCCGTCAACAGAACACCCAACAAGGAAGCCCGCTCGGAGGGTTTGAAGAGGACGGTGTTGCCGGTCACCAGGGCCGCACTGATCATGCCGGTTGGAATGGCCAGGGGAAAGTTCCAGGGCGCAATCACCGCGGTCACGCCCCGTGGACGATACCACTGCTGATTCAGTTCTCCGGGGTACTGCCCGAGTCGTAGCGGCTCACTGAGCCGAGCCATCTGTTGAGCGTAGAACTCCAAGAAGTCGATGGCCTCCGCCACGTCGGCATCGGCCTCTCGCCACGGCTTTCCGACTTCGAGTATTTCCCACGCAGCCAGCTCGTACCGGCGTCGGCGCATGAGTTCCGCAACGCGTTGCACCACTCCGATGCGTTCTGCGGCGGGACGTCGCCCCCATTCCTGACCCGCCGCCATCGCAGTCCTGACCGCGGCAGTGACGTCGGCCGGTGAAGCCGCGTGAACGGTCGAGACGAGTTCGTCAGGCCGCGCGGGATTGTGGGACATCAGCGGGGGCCCGGTCAGCTGGTTCCCCCGAACTCTCGTCGGCCAGGTCCGTCCCAGATCGGCTCGCACCCGGTCGATGGCAGTCCGCATCGCCGTGCGGAATTCTTCCCGTGAAAAATCGCCGTGCGGCTCGTTGAGAAACGAATCGCTTTCTCTAGCGCCTGGCAAGGTGGAAGCGGGGACAACCGGTGGGGCGAGGAGGGTCGCCAACGATTGCGACTCCACGTACTCTTTCCGTAGAAACGATTCGTTCGAGGTATTCTCCAATAATCGCCGGACCAGGTAGGCAATCCCCGGGAGTAAGCGGCCGACCGGTGTATACAGCCGCACTCGGCGGCCATGCGCGACCAGCGCATGCTGGAAGGGTTCCGCCATGCCGTAAATCATTTGATACTCGACCGCCTCAGGGCCGCACCGGCCCCTGTCCGCTTCCGCTTCGATCACCGCCAACGTCCGCAGGTTGTGTGTGCCGAACGCCGGGCGGATGATTTGACAATGGTCGAGGAGCAGCGGCACGAGTGCCTCATAGTTGGCGTCGGTCTCCGTCTTGTGCTCGAACAACGGGACCGGCCACCCGGCTTGGCGATAGCGCACGGTGTCCGCATCCCAATAGGCTCCCTTTACCAGCCGAATCGTGATCGGACAATTCCGTCGTTGCGCCCAGGCGATGAGGGAGCGAATGTCCCGGTCGGTTTCCCGGTGATAGGCTTGCATGGCCACACCGGCGTGGGGAAATGTCCGGAATGCCGGCTCGTCGAAGAGGTTCCGGAATATCGTGAGCAGCAGGGTTTTGGTTTCTGCCTGCTCCATGTCGAAGATCAACCCGCATCCGAGGGTCGCCGCCCGTTCCACGATCGGGCGCAACCGGGCTGTCACGGCTTTATAACTGCCGACGGGATCGATCGGGTCCAGCCGCGGCGTCAGGGCGGAGATCTTTAGCGAGAGTTGCGCTCTGGGCAGCGAACCGAGATGATCCTGTTCCAACTTTGTCGACGACGGCCATGTGCCGACGGTCTTGCCCAGCAGCGTCAAGGCCTCGAGGCATCGATTCCGATACCGGTCCGCTTCGGCATCGCTGATCGTGGCCTCGCCCAGCAAATCCACCGAGCAGGCGCGACCGTCTATCCAGAGATTCGCCAGGACGGGCAGGGCTTCTTCCACCGAGTCCCCGGCGATGAAGGTCCGGGCCATCTGCTCGACCTGATGGCGAATGGATTTTCCCGTGATGGCGGCCCCGATGTTCGTCGCCGCCAAGGCCTTGAGGCCCCGGTGCAGCCCGAACACCTGACCATGGAGCGCTCCAAAGTATTCTTCCGCCAACCGTACGACGGCCTGATCCGAGGCGACGGCAGGGAGCACATCAATGAATCGGAAGAGCTGAACTTTGAACGCAGGATCTTTCATCGCCAGGTTGATCATGTGTTGCGACCACCAGCGACTCTCGAAGATGGTCGGGGTGCGTCCCGCCGACAATTGGGCCAGATGCTGTCCGATTCGGAGTATTGCTGCTTCACGCATCGACGGATCCGTCGTCATGCCTTCTCCTCGCTGATTGTCCCGGCCTTCATCGTCAGTATACCCTCAACCCGGGCTACAGGGATCAGTCGCCGAGCCATCAGACGCGCATCCGTACAAACAGGTTGAAAACCGGCGTCGGTTTCGCTACAGTGCGGGTCCCGCAACTCGTTCACCGACGCCCCGTTTGCCATGGTGGACCTCACTTGGGTTGTCAGCCGGAGGACACATGGTCGAGACGGAACGGATTGCCGAATCCCTGACATCAGAATTCTCCTACGGCACCTGTGTCCTCTTCTGTGCCGTCGCCGTCGCCACGGTCGTCGGCATTCCCCTCTATGGGTACTATATCGGCTATACACTGTTTGACTGGATGCATTTTCTCGTCATGTACATCGTGACGGGGATGGGGATCACGGTCGGCTATCACCGGCTGGTCGCGCATCAAAGTTTCGACTGTCCCGATTGGGTGAAGCGTCTGGCGTTGGTCGCCGGCGGATGGGCGTTGCAAAACTCGGCATTGGTCTGGTGCGCGGACCATATCCGCCATCATGCCCGCACGGACACGGACGAAGACCCTTATAATGCGACCAGAGGATTCTGGCACAGTCACTGCGGGTGGCTCTTCTACAAAACGCCGCATCGGCTGAAGAAATACGAAATTCGGCTACGCCGCGACCCCGTGATTCTCTGGCAACACCAGTACTACTGGCCGATCGTGGCCTCAGGCCTGGTGGTTCCATTTTGTGTCGGGCTCTGGTGGCATGGCACCCTGATGGGTGGTCTGAGCGGCCTCCTCATGGGCGGCTTGTTACGGATGTTCATGGTGCTTAACTCGACCTTCACCATCAACTCCCTCTGTCATATGATCGGCAGCCAACCCCATGGGACACAGGACAGCAGCCGCAACAGCTGGCTGATCTCCTTCATCAGCTTCGGCGAGGGTTATCACAATTACCATCACACCTACGCCCGGGATTACCGGAACGGCCCACAGTGGTACAACTTCGACCCGTCCAAGTGGATCATCTATGCGCTGTCGCTGGCCGGTCTGGCCACCAATCTGCGTCGCCTGGACCCCTCGGTCTTTTGACCCTCGCGGCACGTTCCCCGGTCGGCACTCGCCTGATAGCCCGACCGGCCCATATTATTTTTCGTATTCCATCGTTTATGATACTTTATGATACTGATGTGTGCGTGTCATGGTGACTTGATTTCTGTGTCGTTCAGCGGAATGAACGGTGAGTTCAATCAGATGGGAGACTCTATATGGCTGACGAGCATGGCCATGGGGCACAGCAGCCCCAGGCAAAAGATAATTTGATCCCGGGAGTCAAACACGTCATTGCGGTCAGCAGTGGAAAGGGCGGCGTCGGAAAGTCCACGGTTGCGGCGAATCTGGCCTGTGCGTTGGCGATCACCGGGGCGAAGGTGGGGCTGTTGGATGCCGATCTGTATGGCCCGAACATTCCAATGATGATGGGGAGCACCGCTGGGCCGGAACAGAAAGAAGGCAAGATCGTTCCCGTCGAGAATCATGGGGTGAAGCTCATCTCCATGGCCTTTCTGGTGCCGGAAGAAGCTCCGCTGGTGTGGCGCGGGCCAATGGTGCATCAGTATCTCCAGGCCTTTTTCCGCGATGTGCTCTGGGGCGAGTTGGATTATTTGTTGATTGATTTGCCACCAGGGACTGGCGATGTGCAGCTCTCTTTGTCGCAGATGGTTCCGTTAGCTGGGGCGGTCACCGTGACGACGCCTCAAGAAGTTGCGCTCTACGATGTGCGAAAGGGTATGGCGATGTTTCAGAAGGTGAATGTTCCGCTCCTGGGCATCATCGAGAACATGAGTTACTTTGTCTGTGGTCACTGCGGCGAACGGACGGAGATCTTTTCGCACGGAGGCGGCGAACGGGCCGCGGCCAAAGTCGGCGTCCCGTTCCTTGGACGGATTCCAATCGATCCCGCCATTCGCGATGGTGGAGATACCGGCCATCCGATCGTCGTGGCCGATCCGGCCTCTCCGCAAGCCGTTGCGTTTCGGGATATTGCAAAGAAACTCACGGACGAGCTCAAGGGTGCCGGGAACAGCGGTTCGTCGATCGACAGTCTACTCAAAAAGATCAAACAGCCGTTCAGCACGAATTAATCGCGCTGACGTTGGAGGGAAGACATGCCGGAGTTCGTACGGGTTGCGGCGCTCGCAGATATCAAGCCGGGACATGGGATTGTGGCGGAAGCCCACGGGAAGACACTGGCGGTCTTCAATGTGGACGGGACGATCCACGCGATCAATAATACCTGTTGTCACCGGGAGGGGCCCTTGGGAGAAGGGGAGTTGGACGGCCAGGTTGTGACGTGCCCCTGGCACGGCTGGCGATTCAATGTCACGACCGGTGCCTGTGTGAATAATCCATCCGCCAAGGTGGAGGCCTATCACGTCAAGGTGGAAGGCGAAGACGTGAAGGTCCTACTCTAGTTTGCGAGGCATCGTGTCTATCTGGTCCCAGTGGTCTTGTCTGATACCAGAGAGACCGGGCGACGACCAGACAGACAATGATACTACTATCATAGATGGCGAGGTCTTCTGTGGCGCTTACCACTACCGATCAAACTGATATTGCGGCATCTCTGGTGCGTCTGTATGTTTTTCTGGCCCAGTATCTCGATCGCTGTACCGATGAAGCGGCTCGGAGAGATTATCCGGATTCGGAATTGCAGAAGCATTTGGATGACACTCGCCGACAGCTGATGGATATTTTGTCGGTCAACCCGGTCGTAAAGCGGAAACTCGCCGATGAATGTGACCGAATCTTGCAAGTGGGCGCGTCTTGCTTGAAGCTCGGGGTGGACAATCCTGGAACCCGTGAGGCCATTCAGGCTGAACGTGCCGTACTGAAACACAAAACCATCGCGTTGAGTGATCTGGTGGCCGTCTATCGGGCACTCGCATGAACAATGGAGCGGCCAGGTCTCGATAAACATCAACTTGCCGGCTTGGACGATCGAGAGCGGGGATTTAGCCGTCCGGTTGAGTTTGAGCAGGCAGGCGAGGGCTATCGGGCCGTTTTACGGTATGAAGCTGTTCGCGTGACGACCGACACTCTGCCGACCCAAGACCAAGCTCTGACCGTTTTGATTCAGTCACTCCATGCCCAAGGCTACAGACAGCTCAAAACTCAACTGAGTTTCCGCAATGGCCTGTACCTGGGATCGCAAGAACTTTGGGTGGAATATCCGGATCCTCCCCAAGCTGAACCACAGCCATCCGGGTTCCTACAGAAGATCAAGGATTGGTTCAGGCCGCGTCCCGCGAATGGACAATAGCGCATGACGTTTGTCCCTTTGGATCATCTCCGATCTTCTTCAGTCATCAGCCATCAGCTATCAGCTGACGACCGTCCTCGACTTCCTGCTTGGTTCAAGGTGACTGCGAAGACCGGTCCTGATTACCTCGACCTGAAGCAGACCATGGAACGCCTTCAGCTTCACACGATATGTGAAGAAGCTCGTTGTCCGAACCGATGGGAATGTTGGAACGCCCGTACGGCAACATTCTTGATTCTCGGCGACATCTGCACGAGGCGCTGCCACTACTGTTCCGTGGAGACTGGACGACCGCACTCGGTAGATCAAGATGAGCCAAACCGGGTTGCAGAGGCTGTCCATGCGTTGGGATTACGCCATGCGGTGATTACCTCGGTCAATCGCGACGAATTAGATGATGGTGGGGCATCGGTGTTTGCAGAAACGATCAGACAGATCAGGCAGCTGAGCCCGACCTGCGCCATCGAAGTGTTGATCCCGGACTTTGAAGGTAACGAAGAGGCGCTTGCGACGGTTTGCGAGGAGAAGCCGGAGATTCTGAATCACAATATTGAAACAGTGAGGCGGCTCTTTCCATCGATCCGACCTCAAGGGAAATATCAGCGGTCCATCGACTTGCTTGCGCGGGCAAAGCAGCATGGAATGAAAACGAAATCAGGTTTGATCCTGGGAATGGGCGAGACGCTCGATGAAGCGCGTGAAGTGATGAGAGATCTTCGAGCCGTCGATTGCGACATCATCACCATTGGCCAATATCTCCAGCCGACTAGAGACCATCTGTCTGTCGCTCGATTCTACGATCCTTCTGAATTCGCACTACTGAAAGAAGAAGGGCTTGCCATGGGTTTCAGCCATGTCGAATCAGGACCGCTTGTCCGGAGCTCCTATCATGCGGAGCAGCAAGTTTCTTCAGTGTAAGCTCAACTCTTCTTCCACCCAGACAGCGCACAGCGCTGAGCAATTAGCGGAGTAAATCGGCTAATGTCCTGAGCAATGTCGGTCATGAAGTGCTCGGCAAGGGCTTGATCCTCAAAACATTCGAACACGTCATCCAGAAAGCCGCCACGCAATAGCGGGTGATAGAGAAATTCCTGTCCAGGGCCAGTCTTCACTTCAAGCGGGTACTCAAGGGCTCCCACTCGTTCAAGATCAAGTTGCTCAAGCCATGTTTGTCCATCTTTTGCTGATGGTCGTTCATGCAGATAATCTTGGAATCGGTCTCGTTCTTGGAATAGTCCTTGCTGGATCATAGACTGATCCACATGTTGCCACAGTGAATCGAAGGTCCCATAGGACGGAAAGGTGAGGACGATCTGGCCGCCCGGTGCGAGGTGCTTTACCAAACCGAGAACAGCCTGAAACCTATCGGGGCGAAAGAACATCACGGAGAGGTTTCCAGTAATGCGATCAAATGTCGGCATATCAACAGACAACGCACGCATATCCATACACTCAAACCGCAGCCATGGCAGGTGAGGGCCTTGGATGGCCCTTGCACGAGCGACCTGACCGGCACTTACATCCACCGCGAAGACTTCTCCAGAGGCGCCAACTTGTTCAGCGAGGTAAAAGGCAGGGATTCCGTGGCCTGAGGCGATATCGAGGATCCGTAGGCCTGGTCGAAGGTCGAGGTGCTGTAGTAACGACTCAGCGAACGGCGTGGACCAATAGTCGTGCTTGGGAAGGGGCCAGCGTGGAGTATCCTTGTTCATGAATTAAGGGGGATCAAGTGGGAGCAGCCGATCTGTTCGTGACGAGGGCTTGGGCTTCTTTTTGTAACCGTCTCGGATGTTTTCCCCGTTAAAGCTCTCCGCGTAGAGCTTGTACACAACTTCCGTTCCCGCTGGTCTTGCAGCGAACCAGCCGTGTCCTTGGTTGCGACTGCTAACTGAGAATATCTACCTTCACATGCCGATGTCCTCTTCGTATTCGGTACCTCCGAAAGTCTGCTAAGTCGAGGGTGAAAATCTTCGTTGTGCGGAGCGATTCACCGGCTGCAATAAGGGATGCATCGGCCAGATCCATCGGGTGGTCTCCGTACTGTTCCATGAGTTCGAATGCCCGTACGGTGGTTTCTTGATCCATAAACCACACAGCCACCCCTCCTTCAAGAATAAAGTCGCGTAACCGGTCGGCTCCCATACTATTCGGCGTGAGCAGATGAAAGGCTTCGGTCAGGACTGGTATGGTCGTCAGGAGTGATTCTCGCGTGGCACTGAGAATGTCCCGGCAACGTGAATGCTCGGAGTCTTGAGGGTCGAACAAGGCAACGAACGGGCCCGTGTCGACCAAGATCATAAGCGAGGTTTTCGCTTTAGCGCCAGTTGCATGCCACGGCGGGTTTCAGTCGAAGGTGCAATGGCGTAGCCACCAGGGCCAAGATCCAGACGGCGATAGATTTCAAAAGCCGACACCTTGGGGCGATGGCTGATTTCTTCGTTGAGGACCAGCACACCCCTCTTTAACGCAGCGGATACGGACCATCCCGTTTTTTTCGTGACGTGCTTCAGCGCTTTTTCAGTTTCATCGTCCAGACGAACAGTCCTAAGGCTCATGCTGCAACTCCATAGCCTGCAATGTCATACAAGTGTAATACATGAAGAGGGCGGCGTCAATTTACGGCGACCTCAGTGCTCCGGCAATCAACGCCTGAGCCTCTTCCTGAATCTGCTTCAGATGCTCTTTCCCTGTGAAGCTCTCGGCATAGAGTTTGTACACGTCTTCGGTTCCCGATGGTCGCGCGGCGAACCAGCCGTTGTCGGTCACGACTTTGAGCCCGCCGATAGCGGCGCCGTTGCCGGGAGCTTTGGTGAGCATGGCTAGGATCTTATCGCCTGCCAGTTCGGTCGCCGTTACTTGTTCGGGGGAAAGCTTCGAAAGAACGGATTTCTGTTCCGCAGTGGCAGGGGCATCGATCCGTTCGTAGACAGGCTCACCTAACTCGCTTGTCAGGTCTCTATAGAGCTGGGCTGGATCTTTGCTTGTCTTGGCCATCATTTCTGCTGCCAGCAGGTCCATGATGATCCCGTCCTTGTCCGTCGACCAGACGGTGCCGTCGCGGCGAAGGAATGATGCTCCGGCACTTTCTTCGCCACCAAAGCCAAGCGAGCCGTCGAGTAATCCGCTGACGAACCACTTGAAGCCCACCGGGACTTCCACTAGTTTCCGTTTCAGTGTGGCCGCTACTCGGTCGATGAGACTACTACTGACCAAAGTCTTGCCGATTCCGGCGTCAGCCTTCCAGTTGGGACGGTTGGCAAAGAGATAGGCAATCGAGACGGCCAAGTAATGGTTCGGGTTCATCAATCCTGAACGAGTGACGATTCCATGCCGGTCATTGTCGGCATCGTTTCCGAATGCCACATCGAAGCGGTCTTTTAAGGCAATGAGATTGGCCATGGCGTAAGGAGAAGAGCAGTCCATCCGAATCTTGCCGTCCCAATCCAAGGGCATGAAGCGAAAGGTTGGATCGACTGTCGGGTTCACGATTTCAATATCAAGCCCATACTGCTCAATGATCGGTTTCCAATACGCGATCCCGGATCCACCGAGGGGGTCGATTCCAAGCTTAAGTCCAGCGGTGTGGATGGCAGCTAAGTCAATGATATTCTTCAGGTCGTTGACGTAGGTTCCGATATAGTCGTGGGGATGTGTGGTGGTTGCCTGTCGCGCCTGTTCAATCGGAAGTCGGTTACATCCCCGTAGATGGTTCGTCAAGAGCGTATTGGCTCGGTCCTCGATCCATTTGGTGACTTGTGTATCGGCCGGGCCGCCGTTCGGAGGGTTGTACTTGATCCCACCATCTTCCGGAGGATTATGCGATGGCGTAATGACGATTCCATCGGCAAGACCGGAGGTTCGGCCTCGGTTGTAGTTCAGGATGGCATGCGAGATGACCGGCGTTGGGGTGAAGCCGTTGTCCTGATCGATCATGACATCAACGCCATTGGCCGCGAGGACTTCAAGGGCGGTTACAAATGACGGATCGGAGAGGGCATGGGTGTCTTTTCCCAAATAGAGGGGGCCGGTTGTGCGCTGGGTTGCGCGGTATTCGCACACCGCCTGCGCGATCGCCACGATATGGTGCTCATTGAAGCTTCGCTTGAAGGAAGACCCGCGATGCCCCGAGGTCCCGAATGACACGCGCTGCTCGCGGGCGGAGGGATCCGGTTGTTCGGTCCAATACGCGGAGAGGAGCTTGTCGACCTCCACGAGGCTCGTGGGCGGCGCCGGGTGGCCTGCAGCTTGATGAATGGGCATACATACACGTGTAGTTCTACTGCCGGGTGGCTGTCAACCCTTAAGATTCGGCGGAGAAGGCATGGGGATATCGCCGGTCAGGTAATGCTGTGATCAGTCGTTCCGCTGTCGGGTATTGTACGCTATGGAAAAGGAGTGGTGAAAAGTAGATGGAGCGAGGGTCCCTCCGCACCATCGTGATTGAGACGGTCTTTGTGAAATGCTGCGTTGATGGATTTCATGTAGGTGATTCGGTAAGATGCCGCCGAAATCCTGTCCGCGGTCCAAAGGGGGTGGTGTGTCTCGTTTTCGGATTGCCTTCCTGAGCATCTGTGTTCTTCTTGTGCTCGCCGGAACCTTCCTCGCATTTTCGCGAGAATTGACCGGTCAAGACTATCTCAAGGATTTCGTTCTGGAACAACTGGAGCAGAGTCTTGGCCGGAAAATCGATGTCCATCGGGTCAAGTTTGTGGTGTTTCCAGGCATTCGTGTGGAACTTTCCGAGGTCGTCATCCACGATCCGCAATCGGCACAGGTGGTACTGACGGCAAAGCGAGTTGATCTGGTCCTTCGGTTTTTCCCGCTCCTGAAAAAGCAGATCGTCGGAAAGCGACTCCTGATCGAGGAGCCCACATTGACCCTTCGGCGGAACGAACGCGGCCGGTGGAATATCTTGGACGGGGTCAATGGGCAAGCGGAGACCGACCAGCAAACGATGGGTCTGATGGCACGGACGTTTATGGTCCGGCAAGCGAAATTGGTCAATGGGACCATTACGGTGGTGGATGCCGCCAGACCGGATGGCATTCGATCCATCACCTTGGAACATGTCGAGTTCGACATCACCGTTCGACCGGAGCAGAGCCTTGCCGATGTGCATGTGGCGCTATCGCATCAGGGGTTACATGGCATCTCAAGAGTATCTTTGGATGGGAGAATCAAACAGGCAGAACAGCCGATTGCGTTGTCGGAAGACGATGTGGGAGAACCGGTTCCAGGGTTCCAGTTCGACGGTCATGTCGATGCCGCCGACATCAAAGTGCGCGACGCGGCCGATTTCCTCGGCCCGAGGCCGGTTTCTGATCACCTCCAGGGCGCCGTGAATCTTCGGAGTGCCGTACGTGTCATGCCGGGCGTGGCCGGCTATGACATGGTGCTGTCCGATATGAGCGCCTATCTGAACGATATCACCCTGACGGGCAATGCCAGTCTCGCCGGTGTCCTGACCCCGCAACCCACCTTCTCGGTGACCTTCGCCAGTTCGCTTGTGGCGCTGCCGCAGCTGCTGAAAACCATTTCCCCGGAGTGGATTCATCCGCAATTACCTGCCGTGCTGGCAGAACGTCAGATCGACGGCAAAGTGCAGGTTGTGAAGGCCACATTGACCGGCTCGACCACGACCGGTCCGCAGTTGTCGGCGACCGGGGAATTCCATGTCCAAGAAGGTCAGGCGCTCATCGGTCGCGATCATGTCGCGGCAAAAGACTTGGCGGCGATGATCCTGGTTGAAGCCGGGCGAGTGCGTATTTCCAAGATCCAGGGGAACTATGGATCGATGCAGCTAACCGATGGAAAGGCGGAAGTCTCGTTCCTTGACGCAGGCCCGTGGTTGGATTTGGAAATGACCAGTGAGATGGGGGCCTCGTCATTGGTGGAGTTTCTCTCGAGAACAGTGAAAATAGAGCGGATGGGACAGGTCTTTGCCGGTATTCGGGACGCAGAGGGAACGGCGGTTGCAACCTTTCGCCTTCTTGGTCCGTTGAATCAGCCAGGTGGAATCACGTTTGCCGGCGGGGAGATTACGGCTCGCCAGATCAGCTTTACGCATGCCGCACTGCCCGAGCGGATGACCGGGGTGCAAGGGCGGTTTGTGTTGGCTGATGGAGCCACTCAGCTGGATCAGGTAACCGGGATTCTCGGCGGGACGGCCGTGCAGGTTCAAGGGGCGATTTCCGGCGGACCGACCGGTCAGTTCCACGATGTGATCATTCGTACACGCGGGGATGCCGCGCAGATGGTCCGACTCTTCGGTCCCCCATCGGGTGATCGGGGAGTGCTGGAGGGGACCGTGATCTCAACGGCGACGCTCTCGGGTGTGGCGACGAGACCCCATATCCGAGGATCCATCGTGCTGGATGAGGCGAAAGTTTCGCTTGGCGCGATCGAGAAACCTCTTGGGTCTCGAGCGACGGTGGAGTTCGAGGGGGTATTGCCACAGACTGCAAGCATCAAGTTGGATCGAATCGCGTTGGTTCTGCCGTCCTTGACCATTCCCGCCAAGGGCACGATGCAGTTCGGGAACGGCTTTTTGGTTGATATGGCGGTCGCGACCGGAGTGATCCCGGTCGCCAGTCTTCCGAGATGGATCTCCAAGAGCGGACTGGAAGTTGGAAACCTCGAACTCTCGCTGGAGATCAAGGGCCGAGAGCCGGACTGGCGAGCGTGGCGGATCACCGGATGGATGGGAGTGACGAATGGAGTGCTGCAGGCCCAGGGAGTCGACGGGCAGATACAGGATCTGTATGCCCGCGTCAGGTTTCTCCGCAACGAGATTGATCTCAAGCGATTGTCCTTCAAAGTTCAGGGCAGCGATCTTGCCCTGGAAGCCACGATTCGTAATTGGCCGGCAAAGCCGACCATCAGTGGGAAGATTGAGTCGAATCAGCTTGACCTGAGTTTGCTGATTCCGAAAGGTGGACGTTCCCCGGTCAGAGAATTCCTGGAGACGCTGGCGGCAACCAGTCAGGTGACGATGACCGCAGCCGTGGCACGCGGGTATTACCGACATCTGAAGTTCAGCGCACTGTCTGCACGGCTCACGATTCAGGATGGGGTGCTTGATGTGGATCGTCTGTCCGGCGAATCCAGCCATGGGCATATGGCTGGACGGCTGGTCGTGCAGCTCCCAGCAAACGCGCCTGCCGATGTTGATCTCTCGTTTCGGGCCACGGGTGTGGAATTTGATGATGTCTTGAAGCTGGCCAAGGCGCAGACACAGGGGGTCTCGGGACTGCTTCGGATCAGCGGGGTCGTTCGTGGCCATGGGCGAAATCCCCATGGGATCCATCCTTCGTTGAACGGCAAGGTTGACGTCTTGTTGGAAAACGGGCGAATCTTGAAAACGAGCGAGCGAGCAGTCTGGAAAATCATCAGTCTGCTGAATCTTCCCGCGGTCCTGCAAGGGAAGGTCGAGTTGGAAAAAGAGGGGTTGCCCTACAACCGAATTTCCTCGACCGTTGCCATCCAAAACGGCATGTTTCAGACGGAAAATTTGATTATCGACAGTCCGATTCTCAAGATCACCGCGGCGGGGAATTATGATCTGCCCACGGATCAGCTGGATCTTGCCGTGGCGGTGAGTCCGTTCGGATCCTACTCGCAGTTTCTGAAGGCGATCCCGCTCTTCGGACGAATCATCGCGGGAGACCGCAAAGGACTCGCCACGGCGATGTTTACGGTCAAGGGAGGGCTGGAAGATCCGGATGTGACGTATTTGCCGGTGAAGTCGTTTGCCTCCGGTCTCACGGGCCTGGCGCAGCTTGCGGTTGACGTGCTCACGAATGCCTTGACGTTGCCGATGGATTTGGTGACACAGGATGAAGAGTCCGGTGTGCGACCCAAAGAACTGATGCCGTCTCTGGCTCCTGCCAGGCCATGACGGGCCGTCACTTTCGTCCGACCGAATTCTTGACCGACTCATGCCCCCATGCTAGCATCCCACTCAAGGTGCTGAAAATGCTTGTCGGCTTCGTTCTCGCGTCGGTTGCGCCCTCAACGTACCGCGGAGGGTATGCCTTGCTCCCTCACTTGCTGCGGCCTCGCCGAGCAACCATTTTGAGCAGCTTGAGCGCATTCCTCCCGCCTTCTTGGAGACCTGCAGTTAGATAGTTTATCCATGAAACGCAGTACTATCTCCCAACCAGACGTTGCTACGCTGTTCATTGCCGCGAGTGAGCAGGATTCAAATCTCTATTACGCCACGCGATTCATGGCTCCCGACCCCTTCATTTATCTTGAAATCAAAGGCGAACGGGTCATGGTGATGAGCGATCTGGAAATGGATCGTGCCAGGTCCGAAGCCTCGGTGGATCGAGTGTTGTCCTATTCAGAAATCGAACAGAAGGCGAAGAAACAGGGCATTAAATCTCCGACAGCCGTCGATATCGTCCATGTAGTCTTGAAAGAGGCTAAGATCCGACGCCTGTCGGTACCGGCGAATTTCCCGGTCATCCATGCCGCTCGGTTGCAGGAGCGGGGCTACAGCCTCAAACCGAAATCGGATCCGTTCTATGAGCAACGTGTGGTGAAGACGCCGGAAGAAGTGCGCTCCATCGAAGAGGCGCAACGGGCGACGGAGGAAGCCGTCACCGCCGCCCATGCTCTGTTACGGAAGGCTGAAATCAAGGGAGCGCAATTGTGGTTGGATGGTCAGCCGGTGACCTCTGAGCGGATCAAGAAGTTCATCAATGTGAAACTCATGGAACGGGACTGTATCGCCCAGCATACGATCGTGGCGGGAGGGGAGCAGGCCTGTGATCCCCACAATGAAGGGAGCGGGCCGTTGCCCGCGCACCGCAGTATTATCTTCGATGTGTTTCCTCGTTCCGCCACGAGTCGCTATTTTGCAGACATGTCCCGCACGGTGATACGGGGGACGGTGAGCCTTGAGCTCAAACGGCTGTATAGCACGGTGAAAGATGCGCAGGAAGAAGCCATCACGAAAATTAAAGACGGCGCTGACGGGATGAAAATCCATCAGGGCATCTGTGCTCGGTTCGAAAAGGCCGGCTATAAGACCGGTTTGGTGAACGGACGCATGCAGGGGTATTTTCACGGGACAGGGCATGGCGTGGGGCTGGATATTCATGAAGCGCCTCGCATCAGCCGGACAGGTTCACTGCTCCAAGAAGGGCACGTGGTCACGGTTGAACCGGGACTCTACTATCCGGGATTAGGCGCGGTTCGAATCGAGGATATGGTACTGGTGACCAAGGACGGCTGCCGCAACCTGACCAACTTCCCCAAGCAATTCGCGCTCGACTAACAGGATGCCGAAAAAGTCTCCCGGCGGCGTTCTCGCGTCGTTCAGAGGCTCAACGTACCGAAACGTACGCCTCCCCTCTTCGCTCACTGCGGCCTTGCTGGATAGCCTTTTCGAGCATCCTGAAGCCATTCTGGCGTGAGCACCTACGGGACATTCCAACCATTATGGGTGGGCATCAGCCGGTTTTCCGCAGCCGGTTGGTTCATAATGTGAATCGGCTCAAGAAAACATGGCGCATTCGTTTCGATTTCTTGATGATATCGCCCTGGCGGACCTGGCTTTTCAAGCAGAGGGTGACTCTGTCCTGGAGTTGTTTCGTGCAGCGACCGGGGCGTTGCTGGAAACATTGGCCGATCCTTCGACGGTGGCAGCGACATGGGCGCGTAAGATTGAACACGTATGCGGAACTCCGGACGAGCTGCTCTTCGAATGGCTGTCGGATCTGGTGTATTGGAAAGATGCAGCGGGGGTGGTGTTCCATGACGCCGACCTGTGCGTGGTCCACGAAGGCACCACATGGACGCTCGCGGCTGTGCTGCGGGGAGCGCTTGTCGATCAGACAACACAGACACTGCGCAGTGATGTGAAGGGTGTGACGAAGCATCTCTATGAAGTCACACAGCAGGGCGCACACTGGTATGCCCGGGTGGTGATCGACGTATGAAGCTGAATACCGACATGCGGGTCAACCGGGTCACAGATGAAGTATGGGAGATCCCCATGACGGAGAAGTCCGGCATGCTGGTACCGGCGAGAATCTACGCCACGCCGGGTATTTTACAGACGATGGACCGCGGTGTTTTCGACCAGGTCACGAATGTGGCGTGTCTGCCCGGCATCGCGCGCTATGCGCTCTGCATGCCGGACGGGCATTGGGGCTATGGGTTTCCCATCGGTGGCGTTGCTGCATTTGATGTCAAGTCCGGAATTATCTCTCCTGGAGGCGTGGGGTATGACGTCAATTGCGGGATGCGCCTGATTCGCACGGATCTGACACTCGACGATGTGCGGTCAAAGCTGGAACGGCTTATGGCGGAATTATTCCGGCGTGTGCCGGCCGGCGTTGGGGCAGCAGGATTCGTTCGGTTGAATCGAGACTCGTTTGAAGGGGTGATGACACGAGGTGCGCGCTGGTGTATTGAGGAAGGCTACGGCTGGCATCGAGACCTTGTGCGCATTGAAGAAGGTGGCTGCATAGCGGGCGCCGATCCTTCTACCGTCAGCGATCATGCGGTGGGACGAGGGATCAATCAGTTGGGGACTCTGGGCTCGGGGAATCATTATTTGGAAGTACAGGTGGTCGCGAGTGACCATGTGTTCGATCCTGACACGGCTACTGCGTTGGGGATCACCGGACAAGATCAGATTGTGGTGATGGTCCACTGTGGCTCCCGTGGATTTGGTCACCAGGTTGCCAGCGATTATCTCAAAGTCTTTGAGAAGGCGATGCGACGGTACGGGATTTCCGTCAAAGACCAGCAGTTGGCCTGTGCGCCGTTCCGTTCGCCGGAAGGGCAGGACTATTTTTCAGCCATGAACTGTGCCGCCAATACGGCTTTCGCCAATCGACAGGTCATCACCCACCAGATTCGCGAAGCCTTTGCCACGGTATTTGGGATATCGGCTGAAGAGTTGGGTATGGAGTTGGTCTATGATGTGGCGCACAATATCGCCAAGGTTGAACGCTATCCAGAAGGAGAACTGTTGGTTCATCGCAAGGGATCAACCAGGGCGTTCGGCCCCAGGAGTCAGGATTTACCCCGGGTATTTCAGCAAACCGGTCAGCCGGTGATCTGCGGTGGGTCCATGGAGACCGGGTCCTATCTCCTGGTCGGCACGGACCGGGCCGTCCATGAAACATTCGGTTCGACGATGCATGGGTCGGGGAGGACGATGTCACGGGCACAAGCCAAGAAAACGATCAGTGGCGAGCAGCTTCAGCAAGCAATGAGACGGCGTGGCATCCTGGTCAAAGCCGTATCCATGTCGGGGTTGGCGGAAGAAGCAGGGTTCGCATACAAGAATATTTCCGAAGTCGTCGAGACGGTCGACCGTGCCGGAATCACTAAAAAAGTGGCGGAATTGCGTCCGATCGGCAATATAAAAGGATAGCAACTCACGACACGCGGTGTTTGTATGGAACAACGGAAAGAGAATCGATTTCCCGTCGGGTTTCGGAGCTCGTTCAGCTCAACCAACAGCATGTCAGGGGACGGCATGTTGAATGAACTGTCTATTCGGGGATGCCGCGTCCGTAGTTTGGTGGAGGTTAATCCGGGGACCGTTCTCCAGTTGAGAGTGCACGTGTCCGATCATGAATCTCCTCTCGTGATATCGCATGCGCTCGTCCGATGGTATCGAGCCGGTAGTTTCGGATGTGAATTCGTGAACCTCGGTGCGGAGGAATGGGCCAGGCTCCGTGCCATAACGACGGAATTGGAAAAGGCACCCTACCAGAAGGCCCAAGAAGAGACACCTGCCGCATAGTCTCGCCGCTCAGGCCAAGGTCGGAGCTCTCAAACCGTATAGGCCAGATTCACGCTTGTTTTGAACAGGTTCAACAGATCAACGGCGGATTCCAGATGCTGTCGTCGGCGAGTCGATCGATTTCTCCCGATAGAGCCCCAGCCTGTCTGCTCGTTCTGTGCGTACTATTGTTCAAAGGCTGGTGCGGACAGAGGTGGACTGGACAATGAGGGTGGTTGCGGCTTTGTCGTGTACGGTGTCCTGAAGCGGATCCTTGCAATTGTGCGGAGGAATTCTCCCGTCCGCTACGCGGCTTTGGCTGTTTGCCGTTTCGCCACTTGGCCCAAGATATCCAATGCAGCGATGCGGTAGGCTTCGGCATAGGTTGGAAAGTTGAAGACGTTGTCGATGAAAGACTCAATCGTCGAACCATGTTGCAGTGCGAGCTGTCCGATATGGACCAACTCCGTTGCAGAATCGCCGACGACTTGCACCCCGAGGAGCCGGTCCCCTGCCGGATCAGCGATCATCTTGAGGAGGCCCTGATCACCCCCTGAGATCTGTGCACGGGCGATTTCTTCGAACTTCGCTCGACCAACGAGCGGATCCTTATATCGCTCTCTGGCGCTCATTTCGTCCAGTCCAATACTGGCCATTTCGGGAATGGTGTAGATCCCAAGGGGGATAGTGGAGGCGGCATCGCCGATTGGAAGATTGAGGGCATGCCGGACGGCACGTCGTCCTTGCTCCATCGCCTTTGATGCGAGAGCCGGTCCGCTGACCATGTCGCCGACGGCGTAGATATGTTCCATCGTGGTCTGACAATATTGATTGACCGGGATGAGTCCCTTGTCTGAGAGGGCAATGCCGGCAGCTTCAAGATCAAGATCTTCGATATTCGCTTGCCGACCGAGGGCCACCAGCATCTTTTCACTCTTGATGATCGTCCCATTTTTGAGCGCGGTGACGACATGCGTCACTCCGTCCCATCGCACCTCAGCGATCTGGCTCTCGCCGAAATAATGACTGCCATGGGTTTCCAGTCCTTTGACAAAGTGGTCGACCAGTTCCTTATCCATGAACTGCAGCGGATAGGGTGCACGGTCAACGAGTGTGACTTCCACGCCCAATAGCGCAAAGATGGAGGCATACTCACAGCCGATGACTCCTCCCCCGACGATGGTCAATGATTGAGGAAGGTACATCATCGACAACAGAGAGTCGCTGTCGAGGATGTGCTCATGGTCGACCGGAATGTCTTTCGGATTTCTCGGGCGCGATCCCGTTGCGACGACCATCGTGTCGGCTGTGAATTGTTGTGATGCTCCATCGACGGTTTGCATCTCGATGGTGTGGGCGTTGACGAATCGCGCTCGCCCGTGGAGCAGGGTGATACCGTTTCGACGAAGTTGCTTACTCATGAACGTATCATGCGCCTGTACCACTTGCTCCAGCCGGCTTAAGAGGGTGGCGATTTGGGTGTCCGGTCTCAGATTGAACTGCAGTGCTTCCCCCGCTCGTTTGAGCCGATCGAGGTGGAGCGCACTTTCTCTCAACGTCTTGCTGGGAATCGTCCCGCGATAGACGCAACTGCCGCCGATTCCCCGTTCCCGTTCAATGAGGGCGACCCGCTTGCCGGCCTTGGCGCCTTGAACCGCAGCTTTTTGTCCGGCCGGGCCTGCGCCGATCACGATGATGTCATAAGTACTTGGTGTGCTCATAGGTTCATCGCATTCACAATGGTTAATACCTGCTCTTTGATCTTGATGAGCTGGTCAATGTCTTGTGGGTACAGATTGAGTTCACCAAACACGGGATGCTCCCGGAGGGTCTCTTCCGATACCTCGTCCGGAGTAAGCAGATGACTGGCCAGACGATCGGCGACACAGGTGAGCAGGCATTCCTGACGGAAGGCCGTGGCATGGTCGTAGTCCTCGGAGTATTGAATGGCTGCTGCGACTTGTTTGGGAAGGCCCCACTTGTCCGCGATGAGGAGGCCCACTTGTGTGTGATAGCCTTCGACCCAGCCGTACAGTACAGGTTTTTCGAGCGAAATGCGTCGCTCCTGCGCCAGTGTGGTGGCCGTTCGCAAGATGACCGGTTTCCCGATGGCATGGAGGAGGCCGCACAGGTAGGCACTTTCAACATTGACACGACGCATGCGGGCCACTTCTTTGGCATACGCACCGCTGGCAAGCGAGTGGCGCCAGAGTCGTTTGACGTCATCCTCGAATCCCGGCACCTTGAATGCGCCGGATTTGAGCGAGGCCGTGAACGCGATTTCAGAAAGCAAGCTGATGCCGAGCATGGCCACGGCATGTTGGAGCGAGACGACAGGGCTTCGGGGCATATAGGCCGGAGAGTTGGCGATCCGTAAGACGTGTGCGGCCAGCGCTTGATCCTGATGAATCAGCGCCGAGAGCTTTGCGGCATCGGCATTGGGGTCGGATGCGAGCGCCATGACGCGACTGGCGGCTTGTGGCAACAAGGGAAGTTCGACATTGCCGGTCTTAATGTTCTGTGTGAGAGCCTGTTCAAGCTGTTCGAGTTGAGTTCCCGCGGGCTGTGCGTCAGTGGGCATGAAGAGGCTCCCAGATTGTGATCCTGCCGTTCATGACAGTGCTTTATCGGGTGCTCTTCTGAAAAAGTTTAGCAGTCGTGACTTTGCCCAGGGTCCTGACTATACTGACGTCTTCCTGGGAGGGGCGACGATGGGATGTTCATGGCTGAGAGGAGTGTGCTGGGTGCCGGTAGCCGGGTTGATGGTCTGTCAGAACGTCGGAGCTGAATCGACGACGGGACCGGACAGGATCGTCAAGGAAGCCCGTGAGACGATTGAGGCCACCAAGGAGTATACGGATCAGCAAAAAACGGCATTCCAACGGAAAGCGCAAGAGGAACTTGCGGCACTCCAGCAACAGATCGCCGTGTTGCGCGGAAAAGTGGAAGATGCATCGGCATCCACCCGGGCGGAGCTGCAGAAGTCTCTCAATGAGTTAGAGAAAAAGAAGGACGGGGTGAGGAAACAGCTCGATGAGCTGAGGCATACCACTGATAGGAAATGGCAGGAGGTGCAGGACGGGATGAACGGTGCGTTGCACGAACTCCAACAGTCCTATCAAAAACTGCTGTCGCGCATCCCGTAACGTGTGATTTCATCTGTTCACGTGACCTGAATGGAGCATCCATGATGAAGGTGATCACTCTGGCTGATTGTCAACAGTTCGCCGTCGACAAAATGAAGAAGAACAATCTGTTCCAAACCGAGCGGTTGTTCTGTGATATCTATTGCGTTGAGCCTGGTCAGGAACAAAAGGGACATGTCCATGGTCACCAGGACAAGGTCTATATTGTTCTGGAAGGGCAGGGGACATTTCAGGTTGGTTCAGAGAGCCGCATGCTCGAGACCGGGCAAGGTACGCTTGCTCCCGCAGGAGAAGAACACGGTGTGAAGAACCACACGACTCAGCGACTCACGGTGCTGGTGTTCGTTGCGCCCAATCCAGCCTGATGAGCTGTGGGGGCTATGGCTCGGCCATGAAATACGAAGGGGGAGAAACGGCGTCCCGTATTCTCCCCCTCGTTACTATCAGATCAGAATTCTGATGATTACGGCTTGTAATCCGAATGGTCGGACGGCTTCCCGTCGTGCGAGAACATGTGTTGATAGGCGATGACCTGCCAAATCTGTTGTTCCGACAAAAGCCCCTTCCACGCCTTCATTTTCGTCTTTGGAATTCCTTCCGCTACGCGCCAGTACCAATAGCTGTCGGAGTACCGCGTTGTGTTCTTCGGGTCTCGGAGGTCCCGCGCCCCCTTCTTGACCGGCTTGCCATCCTTGCCGTGGCAACTCGCACAATTAATGTCGGTATTGAACTCCCCACGGTAAATTTTCCCACCTTCTTCGATGGCTTTCGGATCGGTCCATCCACCGGCGGGCATGTGTTTTCCCGCATAGTCGGCTGGAACCGGGGCTATGGGTGAGAGATCTTCGGCGGAGGCCAGGCCTCCCGAAAGAATCAGGGCACACCCCATTGCAACCATAGAGACGCTGATAGTCCTTCTCGTCATTCGTGCCTCCTCTTGAGTTGTAGATTGACCTGCCTGTCTTCTTATGTTGACGTCGATCAACGTGTTCAACGTAGTACTCTGCTCGGCGTAAACTATACCACAGTTTTTTCTCAAAAATGTGAAAACGTCATTCAGATGGGGACCGCTGTGGCCGAATAATTGGGTGTCGTCCAATCATGCGAAATCACGCATCCTGGGTCTCATGGGTTTCCGAATGATTGGCTTCGCCTCGGAGCGGTAAAGAGATCCCGGCGGATGATCTGAAGCCCCTGTGGCTTATTTGACGATGGCTGTTGCCGCTTCCACGATGGACCGTACGCCGATCCCGTAATGGTCGATGAGTTCATCGGGCTTTCCACTATGTGGAATTTCGCGAACGGCGAGTTTGTGCACGGACATCCCTTCGGTACTCACGGCATTGAGGACGGCATCCCCAAGGCCTCCATGGGCATAGTGATCTTCGACCGTGAGGATTCGGCGCTGGGTCGCCTGTCCACTCTCCAGCAAGGTTGTTCGATCAATCGGGGCGATACTGTAGAGATCGATGACACGGACGGCGATGCCCGCCGCTTTGAGCTGGTCATGGGCTTTCAACGCCTCAAACAGCGTCACACCAGCCGCCACGATGGTAAGCACGTCCGCTGCGCTTTGCCTGAGGACCTTGCTCCCGCCGATGTGGAACCGCTCATCTGCTCCGTAAATCACCGGGTTCTTTGGTCTGCCCGCCCGGATATAAACCATCCCTTTGTGCCGAGCCGCGGCCTCGATAAGGTGATAGGTCGAATTTCCATCCGAGGGATAGAGGACGGTCACATTGGGTTGTGCGGCCATCATGGCGATGTCTTCGAGACCCATTTGGGAGGGGCCATCTTCGCCGATGCTGACACCGACGTGGGTCCCCACCAGCTTAATATTCGAGCCACTGACGGCGGCCATGCGGATGAAGTCGTAGGCGCGGCTCAAGAAGCAGGCGAACGTCGCAGCAAACGGAACTTTCCCGCAGGCCGCCAGGCCGGCGGCCGCACCGACCATGTTTTGTTCGGCGATGAAATTCTCAAAAAAACGCCCGGGAAACTTCTTGCCGAATTTGTCGGTATAGGTCGAGTTTTTGACGTCGGCATCGAGTGTAACCACGGACGAATTGATGGACCCTAAGGCTTCCAGTGCTGCACCAAAGGCTTCGCGTGTTGCGACGGAGTCGCCGATTGTGTACGGAGCTGCGGGCATGGTTCCCATCACCGGTGAAGGACTGGCTGGAGCGGACGGTTTGGGGATCTGAACGGCGGCGCCGTTCGGGCGGAATTGCTTCGTGAGTTCGTCGACTGCCTTCTGGGTTTCTTCGCCTTTCTTCAGCGGCTTCCCGTGCCATTCCGCCTTATTCTCGATGAAGGAAATGCCCTTGCCTTTATAGGTTTTAGCCAACAATACGGTCGGCCGCCCTTTAGTCTGAGCGGCCTCGGTGAAGGCCTTCAGAATGGCCGCGAGATCGTGGCCGTCGACAATGATGGTATGCCAGCCGAATCCGGCCCAGCGAGAACGATAGCCTTCCATGTCATGCTGCAGCATCGTGGGGTCGCTTTGCCCTAATCGATTGACATCGACCACGGCGCACAAATTATCCAGATTGTATTGGCGGCCGACTTCGGCGGCTTCCCAAACCGACCCTTCGACAGACTCTCCATCTCCCATGAGGACATAGGTGCGGTGATCGAGCATATCGACGAATTTTGCGTTCAATGCAATGCCGACCCCGACGGAAAGTCCTTGTCCCAGCGAACCGGTGGCCATATCGACAAACGGCAGGCGGGGAGTTGGATGTCCTTCAAGGTCAGACGTTAAGGTGCGCAATTTTAAAAGATCGCTGGCAGGGAAGAGCCCGGCTTCCGCCCAGGCTGCGTAGAGCAATGGAGCGGCATGGCCTTTGGACAAGATGAACCGATCACCGTTGGGTGCCTTCGGATTATGCGGGTCGTACCGCATGACGGAAAAAAACAAGGCGGCGACGAGATCCGCTGCGGAGGCACAACTCGACGGATGTCCGCTGCCCGCCTCGCTCGTGGCGCGTACACTGTCGATCCTGAGTTGGGTTGCCTTGTTCTGTAACGTGGTGAGGAGTTCGGGCGACGTAACTAAACCGGCCATGGAGAGTCCTTTCATCAGTAGCGCAAGGGGTGGCAGACTCCACTAGTCGCTAATTGCTGTTTCGGATGCCAAAAGATGACGCCGGAGGCTAGCAAATCGTCGGAGGGAGGTCAACAACGAAGCTCCCCTGGTGAGTCCAGGGGAGCTGTACGAGTGCGAGAAGGTATCAGGCTGACGTCTCTCAGGTTTGAGGAGGAGCAGGAGTGACCACTAGAACTTCATTTGAGCAAGGGCTTTCCAATTCACCGTCTTCGCCCCCGTAAGCGCTAATTGCGAAGAAATAGGGCGTGTTGGGCTCAAGTCCATCAATTGTGGCTGGTGGAGTCTCAACCGTTTGACCACCTTCATAGGAGCATGACCCATATTCTCCAGATGACTGCTTTCCGTAGTAGATACGATAACCGGATACGTTTGGATCAGTCGACATATCCCAGGTCAATCGAGCTGTGACCCCAGCTGGGGTAGAGGTCAACGAAATTGCAGGATCCTCCTCTTCATCAGGTTCTGCGATAGTCGCCACTGCTTCTGACTCTTGGGTTTCATTTTCGGTTGGCTCCGTTGTCTGATTCTCGTCTCCTCCTTGTGCCCCTACTGACGCGGTCTGTTCTGTCGGGGAAGACAGCGAGGAAACAAGGGGCCCTGTCCCATTTCCACTCTCGCTGCAGCTGACAAATGGCAGGACCATGAGGCTCAAGAAAATCAGACCGAGCACTGATTGCAAGGGCTTGCTGTACGAAAATCTGAAAGAATCGGAATATATTGGCATCTGATCGTGCTCCTTATACAGAGGGATATTGTCATGGTTACTTGTTGCTGCAAGTGCAACAGAGCATGCTCAAGCATGTTTTATGCCACACGATTTTTAAAATAAAAGTAAAATATATCAAATACTTATTTATTTATTTGAAGTGATGGCTATGCAGGTGTGAAGGATTGAGCCTTCAAGTACCACGAGAAGTGAAAAGTGATGGAATATTTCGGATGAGGGGGGAGAGCTTGGTGTCTAGAGTCTCTGTAATCGATTACTCATGTCGAGACCTATTCCGGAGGGGGCGGTCTCACACTATCACCATTTGCGCGATCTCTAAAAAAGCGATAGAGCAGGTAGCCGTTGATCAGCATCACGATGGACAAGATGCCGTACGTGGTTGCCGGCGAGGCGAGATCGAGTTCTCCCAGGACGCGAGAGAGACCGAATCCCACGATGAGTCCATCAAATGCCATGCAGATCCGTCTGAAAGTCTCGGGATCCATCAGCCGTATCACATAGGTCCCAAGTGGGATCCCGATGATGATGCTTGGAATAATGTAAGGAATAATTTCCATGCTGCCTGCGCTGTAGAAGCCGATAAATCCGTAGGCGATGGCAGTCAGTGACGATTCCGCCAACCGAATGATCCCCAGGGCGGCACGGAAGTCTTGTTTGGGATAGCCTTGATTGTTAAAGAGAAGCGCCAGCGGTGGGCCAGAGATTGTCGTGACGGAGTACAGAGTGCCCAGACCCAGTCCAAATGGGACGGCAATGGCTTTTTCTGCACGGATGGGTTTTCGAATACCTGCAGCCTGGAGAAGAATCAAGGGCAACAGGAAAAAATAGGTGACGAATTTGATCCAGGCCGGTTGTACCAAAAAGAGGAGGTAGCTACCGACTGCGACTCCCACTGCGAGACCGCCCAGAATTGGCGCGACGCGCCAGAAGACGTTGGGAATGCTCTTCCGGTTCACGAACAGCACATAGGCGTTGATGACCAGTTCAACCAGAACAAGGGCGGGGTTGAGGATCCGATTCGTGTAAAACACCAGGGCAACCGGAACGGTAATGGAGGAGAAACCATATCCGAGGGCACCGTTGACCGTAGCGGCGACAAAGGTGATGAGAACCAGAACGATCGTATCCATGAGTGGTTACCCTCTCCGGTGGCCTGCGGCAAAGTCAGCCAGCGAATAGTGATCGAGTATCCCGGAAATGGCATCACGGACCGTACCCATGGCATGTTGTACAGGGCAGCGAGGTTTGTTCGCATAGGGGCAGTCATTGCATTTTTGGTATGCCGTTTTACTGACACAACCAATGGGTGCGAGCGGGCCGTCGAGGATACGGATGACTTGGCCCAGAGTGATATCTTTGGGTTGCTTGATGAGCGCGTATCCGCCTTTCATTCCGCGGCGGCTCGAAACCAGTCCTGCACGCTTGAGCATGAGAAGAATCTGCTCCAGGAATTCGATGGGAATACGCTGGCGGGCGGCAATTTCCTGACGCTGCAGCGTGGCTTTCCCATGCGTCAACGCGAGCTCGATCAGCGCGCGGAGCCCATATTCACTTTTTTTGGACAGTTTCATCGCGATTTAAACATGAGTAAGTTGGTCAACAATTTCCACAATAGGAGAAACCTCTGGCTCACGTCAATCTGAAAATTCTCGCGTCAACGTTGCCGTGTCTGTCGTTGATTGAGCACCATGAGCCGAGGCGGCAGATCTTCCCCTAGAAACCGCTTGTTCCTTGACAGGGCAAAAGCGTTCTTGCTAGCTTGACGACCTATCTCACAGGCAAGTATCAGATCATCTCCCCTGGCCAGGCTGTAGATTTGGTGACGTTCCAAGAACTGATTCTTACCCTCCATCGATTCTGGGCTGATCAGGGTTGTGTGATCCATCAGCCGTACGATATGGAGATGGGGGCCGGGACGTTTCATCCTGCGACTTTTCTCCGCTCACTGGGCCCCGAACCCTGGTGTGCTGCCTATGCACAGCCCTGTCGTCGTCCGACGGACGGCCGCTATGGGGAAAATCCCAATCGCATGCAACACTATTATCAGTATCAGGTCGTGCTGAAACCGGCTCCCGACAATATTCAGGAGCTGTATCTGGAGAGTCTGACCCGGCTGGGAATCAATCCTCAGCAACACGATATCCGCTTCATGCAGGATGATTGGGAGTCGCCGACCTTGGGGGCGTGGGGCTTGGGTTGGGAAGTACGGTTGGACGGGATGGAAATCACCCAATTCACCTACTTCCAAGAAATCGGAGGGATCGAGCTGAGTCCCATTACGGGAGAAATCACCTATGGGACCGAGCGGATCGCCATGTATCTCCAGCAAGTGAACAACGTGTTTGATCTGGCTTGGACGGATTCGATCAGGTATGGCGATATTCACCATGAAACCGAGGTGCAGGGATCGCGATACAACTTTGAAGAGGGCGATGTGCCGATGCTGATGCAGCTGTTTCAGTCGTATGAAGCGGAATGCAAGCGGCTGTTGGCCCAGACCGATAAGCGGCTGACGTTGCCTGCCTATGACTACTGCATCAAGTCGTCCCATGCCTTCAATCTCTTGGACGCGCGTGGGGCCATCAGTGTTGCTGAGCGGACCGGGTACATCGCCAGAGTGAGGGCCTTGGCCAGGCAGTGTGCTGAGCGCTATATCGAGGAGCGGGCCGCGATGGGCCATCCATTACTGAATCGTGAGGAGAAAGCTGCGAAGTCCGGCAAGCCGCATTCGAAGGCCAGAGTAGGACGGCGATAACTCGCTATGGCGACTCGGAAGAACATCGTACGACGGAGTACCGCTTCGAAAAAATGGAAGCAGGTGTCCGGACCTTCCGTGGCTGAATTGCTGCTGGAAATCGGCGTAGAAGAACTGCCGTATCAGTTCATCGTTCCTGCCTTGGATTCACTCAAAGAATCCGTCGAGCGGCTTTTTTCCGATCAACGCCTTACCCTTCAGTCGATCCGTACCATGGGCACCCCACGTCGCCTGACGATTGTGGTCGATGGTCTGGCAGCGAGGCAGACGCCCATGACGAAAGAAGCGATGGGGCCATCGAAGGCCGTGGCATTCGATCAAACCGGTCAACCGACCAAGGCGGCCATCGGGTTTGCCGCAGGTCAGGGTGTCGCGGTCCAAGATTTACAAGTGAGACAAACCCCCAAGGGTGAATACTTGTTTGCGACGAAACATGAAGCAGGCCGTCCGACGGCCTCAGTGCTGGTTGATCTGCTCCCGCAACTCGTGTCAGCGCTCTCGTTTCCCAAAGCCATGAAGTGGAATGAGGCCGGTGTGCGGTTTCCCCGTCCGGTGCGGTGGGTGATGGCGGTCTACGGAGGTTCGGTCTTGCCGGTTAAGGTTGCCGGGATTACGGCAGCCAATCAGACAAAAGGGCATCGGGTCTTGGGCGGAGGGAAGTGGGTGTCGGTCCGTGATGCCGTCTCGTATCGCACTATCTTGGAGCGTCAAGGGGTCATCGTTCAACCCGAGCGCCGCCGCGAGTTGATCGAAGAGCAGATTGCCGCCATTTGTCACAAGGCCGGATTGCAGCTGAATCAAGACGAAGCCTTGCTTGACCAAGCGGTATACTCGACCGAGCAACCGACCGCGGTCATGGGGTCGTTCAAGGAGACCTACTTGGACGTGCCTGAGGAGATTCTCATTACCTCCATGAAAGAGCATCAGGGATTTTTTTCGTTACGGCACAAGCAGACCGGTAAGCTGGCGCCTCATTTCATCACCGTGGCGAATAACCGAGTCAAGGATATGTCCTTGATCCGTGAAGGCAACGAGCGGGTGCTGGCAGCACGATTGGCCGATGCCAAGTTTTTTTTCGACGAAGATCGAAAGGTCCGGCTCGAGGAGCGGGCAAAGAAGTTGGGCGGGGTCACGTTCCACCAAAAACTCGGCACGATGGCGCAGAAACAGGAACGGGTCAGAAAACTGGCTGGTTTTATCGCCGAACGGGTTCCTTCCGGCCAGACGGAGTTTCGACACATTGCGGAACGGGCGGCGTCTCTTTCCAAAGCCGATCTGCTGACCGGCATCGTGGGTGAGTTTCCCGAATTGCAAGGGATCATGGGAGGCGAATACGCCCGGCATGACGGTGAATCAACGGCAGTGGCGAAGGCGATTCGGGAGCAGTATCTCCCCAAGGCCATAGAAGGGGAATTACCGGAGACCGAGGCGGGGCAGGTGCTCTCGCTTGCAGATCGACTGGATTCTATCGCGGCCTTCTTTCATGTGGGGCTGGTTCCGACAGGGTCGGAAGATCCGTTTGCGCTTCGGCGGCATGCCACGGCGGTTGTGCGCATCATTCTGGAGCAAACGCTGCGATTGAATCTTGCCGATGCCATCGATCGGGCGACAAGCCTGGTTGCCGATGACGGATTCAAAGGGGGAGCAGACTCGCAGCAGGTGAAGCAGCGGCGAATCACGGACTTCCTCTTTGAGCGGGTTCGACACTATGTTCGACTCGTGCATGGGTTGCGTGAGGATGTCATCGAGTCAGTATTAAAACCGGTCACCGGTCCGATGATCAATCTCGTTGCCCTTGTTCAGAAGATGCAGGCGCTCGAAGCCGTCACGACGAAGTCGGATTTCGATCCCTTGATCGTCGGTTTCAAGCGGGCGCATCGGCTTGTTGAGAAGGAGCAATGGACCAGGGAGCCGGTGGATGCCGCACGGTTTCAACATCCGGCTGAGTCAGCGCTCCATCAGACAGTGATGGGGGAACAGCAACAGATTGAGGCTTCGATTCAAGCCGGTGCGTATGATCGGGCACTGGATGCGCTGGTCCGTCTCAAGCCGGTCGTCGACGAGTTTTTTGCCGGAGTGATGGTCAATGCCGATGATCAGGCTGTTCGTAGCAATCGGTTGTCGTTACTCAAGGAAGTCGATGACCTGTTTATGGCATTCGCAGACTTTTCCCAGATTGTGGTACAAGGGCGGTAGGTAGGTCGAATCGGACGAAATACGAACGGCCTGTACTGGGGGTTACATCCCACCGGAGTTGTCATGGATCAGCCGATGACGGGTGCATGCCGTCGGGCGGTGAAGATCCGGCGGTTTTCTCTGGTGGTCTCGCTGGCGCTGATCGTCGGCTGCAATGCTGTTCTTTTCGTCGGGTTCAGAATGAGCGGCATCAACTTGGATGATCTGGTCAAAACCCCCGATCTGTTCGATGCCAAACACGATGTGTGCCTTCGGTTGTCGTGGCAGTCGTTGCCCGGGGCGAGCGAACCGGTCAGGCTCTGTTCGGAATGGCTCAATCTGTCGGATCCGAGCGGCACGCCCCACTCTCTCCAGCCCGACACGAAACTCAAGAAAGGGCCTGACGGCCGGTACTATATCGATCACGCGGTGCAGGCCGACTACCGATTGTTGTTGCTGCTATTGTTCGTCACCGTCATTATCATAGGAGGCGTCCGGGCGAAGTGGTTCTTGGTGAATCGCTATCGACTGCATCTGGAGTCAACCGATGGTCATCGTGCGTCGCCCATTCGTTGATCCGCACAGCGTAGAAGGCTGTGGAGAACCTGGTTCCTGTCGGGACAGTGGTCTGGGTTCTCCCTGCGGGGGTCATGCCGGATAACTACAGGATGCTCAAACAGGCCGACCAGCAAGGCCGTTGAGAGACGGGACCCGCCTCGCTAAGCCGCTTCGGCAAGGTGGGGAACGTTGCTGGTGGACTGGTTCCGCATCCTGCTCAGAAGGAGAAGTCACGTGGCAAAAAAATACGTCTACTATTTCGGAGACGGAAAAGCCGAGGGCACCTCCAACATGAAGGAGTTGCTCGGTGGAAAAGGTGCGGGGTTGGCCGAGATGACGAATCTCCGTATCTCCGTTCCCCCCGGTTTTACCATCACGACGGAAGCTTGCATCGAATACTACAAGCAGGGGAAGAAGTATCCGCCGGGGATGTGGGATGCGGCACTGGCCTCGCTGAAGCGTGTCGAGCGGTCCATGGGAATGAAGTTCGGTGATCCCGAGAAACCGTTGCTGGTGTCGGTACGATCAGGCGCACGTGCCTCAATGCCCGGCATGATGGATACGGTGCTCAATGTGGGTCTTACACTGAAGACGGTCGAAGGGCTGGCCGCCAAGACGAAGAACGAGCGGTTTGCTCAGGACAGTTATCGTCGCTTCGTCACGATGTTCGGCAGCATCGTCATGGGGGTTCCTCGCGAGCATTTCGAAGCGATCCTAAACCATAAGAAAGAGGAAATGGGCGTCACGCACGAGACGCAGTTGGACGCGCGGGCGTTGCGGGACCTCGTCGGGCGATTCAAGTCGTTGGTCAAGGAGGAAACCGGTAAAGATTTCCCGGACGATCCGAATGAGCAGTTAAAAATGGCGATCAACGCGGTATTCTCGTCCTGGAACGGCGCGCGGGCGATTACCTATCGGCGTCTGAACGGGATTCCCGACCATTGGGGGACGGCGGTCAATGTCGTTGCGATGGTGTTCGGCAACATGGGCGACACGAGCGGAACCGGCGTGGCTTTTACTCGAGATCCGAATACCGGCGAACATACATTCTTCGGCGAATGTCTGATGAACGCCCAGGGCGAAGATGTCGTCGCCGGCATCAGAACGCCGCTGCCGGTCACTGCACTGGCCACGAATGTTCCGGCTGCCTACAGGGAGCTTGAGCACACCTATAAGAAGCTGGAAAAGCATTACCGAGACATGCTCGACCTGGAATTTACGATCCAGGAGGGCAAGCTCTACATGCTCCAAACGCGAGTCGGGAAGCGTACCGGCATCTCAGCCGTTCGTATCGCGGTGGAAATGGTCAAAGAAGGATTGATCACCAAGCGGGAGGCCGTGCAGCGTGTAGGCCCTGATCAATTGGCGCAATATCTCTACCCGATTTTTGACTCAAAGGTCGAGTCCAGCTCGACGCCGTTGGGGAAGGGCCTGCCGGCCGGACCCGGTGCGGCAGCGGGGAAGGTTGCACTGACGCCGGATCGTGCGGTGGAAATGAAAGCGGCCGGTCAGCGCGTGGTGTTGGTTCGTGACGAAACCAGCCCGGACGACATTCACGGCATGAACGCGGCCACCGGATTCCTGACGGCGCGCGGCGGGATGACCTCGCACGCAGCCGTGGTGGCGCGGCAGATGGGGAAGGTTTGCGTGGCCGGTTGTGAAGCGGTTCAGGTGATCGATGCCCAATCGGTGCGGATCGGTTCGAAAGTGTTTCACGAGGGAGAGTACATTTCCGTCAATGGATCAACCGGCAATGTATATGACGGCGATGTGCCGGTGGTGGAGTCGGAAATTATTCAAGTGGTGCAAGGAAAGCTGGATGCCAAGAGGTCCGAGAAGTACCAGCTGTTTGCCACGTTGCTCTCATGGGCCGATGCCGAACGTCGGTTGCGCGTCCGGGCGAACGCCGATGTGCCGGATCAGGCGAAGATTGCGCGGGGGTTCGGGGCTGAAGGCATTGGATTGTGCCGGACCGAACATATGTTCTTCGCCGAAGATCGTATCTCAATCATGCAGAAGATGATCTTGGCACGGACGAAAGAAGAGCGTGAGAAATTCCTTGATCAGTTGCTGCCGCTCCAAAAACAAGATTTTATCGGCCTCTATCGGGAAATGGAAGGTTTTCCGGTCACGATCCGGTTGCTTGATCCGCCGCTCCATGAGTTCTTGCCCAAGCGAGAAGAGTTGATGGTGGAGATCGCGCAGCTGGAATTGACGGCAAGTGACGGGCCGAAGCTCCAGGAAAAACGACGCTTGCTGACTCGCGTCGAAGAACTGCATGAGTTTAATCCCATGCTCGGCCTTCGGGGCTGTCGGTTGGGCATTACCATGCCGGAGATCACGCGCATGCAGGCACGGGCGATCATGGAGGCGGCCTGTGAGCTGGCGAAGGAGGGGAAGAAAATCGTACCGGAAATCATGATTCCGCTCGTCGGTATGGTCTCCGAAATGAAATCGCAAAAGGACCTGGTCAAGGAAGTGGCCCAGGAGACGATGAAACGCTACGGCGTGAAGTTGAACTACCTGGTCGGGACGATGATCGAGTTGCCTCGTGCGGCGGTGACCGCCGACCGGATTGCCCAGGAAGCCGAGTTCTTCTCGTTTGGGACGAACGACTTGACACAGACGACGTTTGGGTTCTCGCGCGATGATGCGGCCAAGTTCATCGACTTCTATAGGACGGAAAAGATCATGGACTCGGATCCCTTCGCGGTGCTCGATCGCGAAGGCGTCGGAGCACTGATGAAGCAAGCGATCGCGGGCGGGCGCAAAACGAGAGAAAATATTAAACTGGGCATTTGCGGCGAACATGGCGGCGATCCCAGTTCCGTTGAGTTCTGCAGTCAGCTCGGATTGGACTACGTCAGTTGCTCACCATTCCGCGTGGCGATTGCGCGGTTGGCGGCGGCACAGGCTGCCATTGCGGAAGCATCCGCTAAGCCGGCCACATCCAAAAAAACTGTGGTTGCTCGGGTGAAGACCGCAAAGTCCAGGAAGACATCCTTATCATCGTCAAAGCGAGCGAAGCCGGCATCCAAACTGTCTGTAGGTAGCCGCAAGAAACGGTGACTGACCGTACACGAGATCTCCACTATATGACCTTGGCCCTTCGCCTGGCGGCGAAGGGCCAAGGAACGACAAGCCCGAATCCGATGGTCGGCGCCGTCGTCGTCAAACAGGGCCGGATCGTCGGCCAGGGTTTTCATCTCCGACCAGGCACCGCTCACGCAGAAATTCTTGCATTGCAGCGAGCCGGAACGCAGGCACGAGGCGCCACGCTTTATGTGACACTTGAGCCCTGTTGCCATCTCAAAAAACGAACACCGCCTTGCGTGCCCGAAGTCTTGCGCTCCGGCATCCGCCGGGTTGTGATTGCGATGTTGGATCCCAATCCAGCCGTGAAGGGGAAGGGAACCGCTGCGCTTCGTCGAGCCGGACTCTCCGTCATGGTGGGAGTAGCCCGATCCGAAGCGGAGAATTTGAACAGGGCCTATTGCCATTGGATGAAGACGGGCCGTCCCTATGTGACGCTCAAGGCCGGTATGACGCTCGATGGGCAGCTGGCGACGGCCTCTGGTGAATCTCAGTGGATTACCGGGAAGAAGTCTCGAGAGGAAGTGCATCGGCTTCGAGGCGAGGTCGATGCGGTGCTGGTTGGGCTGGGGACAGTGCTGGCGGACGATCCTTCTTTGACGGCTCGTGTGGGTTCCGCTCTCAATAAACTGGCTTCACGGCAGCCTCTTCGCATTGTCCTTGATAGTCGTCTGCGTACTCCGCTCAAGGCGAAGGTCTTGGCTTTACAGGACAAGGCTAAGACGATGATTGCTACCACTGTCGCCGCTCCAGCGGCTCGACGGTTGGCGCTGCAAAAGAAAGGTATCGAGGTGCTGATCGTGCCGGCCATTCACGGTCGGGTCTCATTGCCTGCGTTGCTCAAGGAGCTCGGTCGGCGTGGGATCACATCTCTTCTCCTGGAGGGAGGAGGTGAGGTGAATGCGTCGATGCTGAAGGCCAAGTTGATTGATCATGTTCGCCTCTACATGGCGCTGCTGTTACTCGGCGGTCAGAATGCCAAAGGAGTGATCGGAGGAGAGAGTCCTGTACGGCTCGCGGATGCGATCGCCTTGCGGCATGTGGTGACCAGGTTCATCGGCAATGACTTAGTGATAGAGGGAGAGCCGTGATTGCCTCGGTCGGAAGGCTGATTCTATCGCTATTGCTTGCCGGTGCTCCTGCTTCAAGTCTCGCGGTGGAGGTGGGCCCAACCGATGCAGGGCTTGCTTCACGTATCTTTCAATATCTTGATGCTTCTGATGGTGATGCCGCGGAACGGCTGCTACAGGATATTCTCTCTGACGAGCGCGCGTCCATCGACAGCGTTGCTCAACTGATACGGACTGGCCAAACTTACCAGAGTCAGCCGGTCGGGAACCTTCCACATGAGCAGATCGTGATTCGAGGCCAAGCCTATCCACTGTCTCTGTTCATCCCACCGACGTACCAAGCGTCAACGTCCTATGCCCTGGTCCTGTGCCTGCACGGATTCGGTTTTACCGGCGAAGAATATTTGGAACGGTGGAAGGGGCGGTTAAGTGAAGACTATCTCTTGGCCTGTCCGACCTATCCATCCGGCGCCTGGTTTACAAGACGAGCGGAAGGATTGGTGCTGGCAACAATCCGGGAGCTTCAATCACGCTATCATGTCGACCCGAACCGGATTTTTCTGACCGGCATGTCGAATGGTGGGATCGGAGCGTGGCTCATCGGAATGCATCATGCACCGGTGTTTGCCGGCATCGCACCGATGGCGAGTGGACTGGACAATGTGCTCATGCCGTTTTTAGCCAATCTTCGCCAGACACCCATCTACATGATTCACGGCATGAAGGATCAGGTGATGCCGGTCGATCTGAGTCGTTCCATCGCTCGAGAGCTGGACGTGCTTGGATATCCATATGTGTATCGCGAACACGAACGAAAACATCCCGTGGCGGGGGGACATTATTTCCCCAAGGAAGAGTTGCCGGATCTAGTGGACTGGTTCAACAGTCACCGCCGTGAACCCTTGCCGACGAGGCTCACCGTCGTACGAGACGGAAGCCATTTCCAACCGTTCAACTGGGTACGCGTGGATTCGACCGATCCTATTGCAGCGTTTTCAGATGATTTGGTGGACAAACGCGACGAGCTGATCAAGCGTCGGGTCTATGCGAAGCTGGATGCCTCCATTCGAGAAGGGAATCGGATTGAGGTACAGACGCACCATGTTCGACGGTACAGTCTGTTTTTGAATGGGTCGCTGATTGATCCGGCCAAGCCGTTGACCGTGATGACGAACGGTGAGATCTCATTCGCAGGAATCGTTACGCCGTCGGTCGAAGTCCTCTTGAGACAGGCCAGACTGCGGCAGGATCCGGAGCGACTTTTCCCCATTCATCTCACCATTGCCATTCCCACACCTCATCCATGAACAGAATAACGCGTGCGACCAGGAAACAGGATGCATGCCGATGGGCGCTTCTGCTGGGGGTCGCTCTCATGTTCTTCGCCGGTACCGCAGGGGCAGAGAGCTGCAATCTTTCACGCATTCATGGAGACCTCGTGTTTCCTGTTGAGCGCATTCCTTCGGAATGGACATGCAAACTTCACGCGATTATAAAGTCGCCTACGACAGTCACCCGGGTTGGTCCCATCCGGGTGGCCCTGTCAGAGCCACTCTATCAGTATCTGCTTGGTGAGCCACCGTTTGCCGCCGCGTTGATTCGTCGTCTGAACCTCGGTTCGTATCATTCCCAAGCCTGGGGGGACAGAAGATTTTGGGGTGATGACGGCGAGGGGACGAAGGGTTTCGTGCGGCTGGTCTATGAGGATGCGGAGTCTCGGATTTACTTGCTGGACGGCTCTCATGACAGCCGGTTGCTTCCGCAGATCACAGGGAAAGCCGTTGTGTTTCTTCGGATGGCGGTCGTGCGAGATCACCTGGGGAACGAAGACGTGGACAGTACGATCGTGGCCTATACCAGATTGGACAATCGCTTCCTGTCAGGATTGGTGTCCTTTCTGCATCCCCTGATTCGCAGCATGGTGACGAGCAAACTTCAGAAGGGAGTTGAGACGGTTCATCGACTGGGTGTGACCATGCGACAGAACCCCTCCCGTGTGTTGCGTGAGGCGGAACTGGATCCGCCGTTGCCCGAGCAACATCTGATGTTTTTGAGAACAGTGCTTGGCCCTCAACAGGACTCCGCCCCGGCGATCTCTCCCGCCAATGCCATTCCATGACGACCTCACGTAGTTTCCTGCTGATCTGCACGGTCGGCATCTTTTCCTTCATCAGCTACAACATGGTGCGGATGCCGGCACTCTCCTTGTTTGCCGAGTCGCTCGGCGCGAGTCCGGAACGGATTGGGCTGATCGTGTCCGTATCCACCCTCACGGGTGTGCTGCTGAAACTGCCGTCCGGTGCCCTGTCTGATATCTATGGGCGGCGTCTGTTGCTCAAGATCGGTGTGGTGGCTTTCGGGTTGCCGCCGTTTCTCTATCCCTTCATTACGGATCTGGATGCATTGACGGCGCTCAGGTTTCTGCACGGCCTCGCGACGGCCATCTTTGCACCAAGCGCCCTGGCGACGGTGGCGGAGCTCTACCGTGAAAGGCGCGGGGCCGCACTCGGAACCTATACGGCCTGCACGCAGTCCGGTTCTCTCTTGGGCCCTTTTCTTGGAGGCTATCTGATCCATGCGGCAGGGTTTTCGACGGCGTTCGTTACGTCCGGCATCTTCGGCTGTATCGGCATGCTGTTGTTCTATAGCCTGCATCTGGACGTCGCGGTGCCTCAGCGGAAAGATCAGGGGATGACAGTCGTGCTGTCCGAAATGTGGAAGGGATTTGCCGCCGTCGCCAAAAATCGCAAGGTGCTGATTACCAGTGTGACCGATGCCGCCAAGATGATCGCAAACGGCGCCTTGATGGCGTTTCTCCCGCTGTATGGTGTCTCTGCCGGTTTGAATCCAGGCGAAGTGGGGCTGTTGTTTACCGTGCAGGCGGGGACGTCATTTTTCTCAAAACCGATCATGGGGCGGGTATCCGACCGGGTCGGCCGCCAGCCGCTGATCATCCTGGGGCTCTGTATTTGTGCCGCAACCTTTGTCTGCATCCCACAAGTCTCGATGTTCCCCGTTCTACTCTTGCTCTCTGCCGGGTTTGGGTTCGGCGAAGCCGTCGTTTCTTCCTCTTCGTCAGCCCTGGTTGCAGACAGTTCGGAGTTCAAACGGCTCGGCGCCGGTATGGGGATGCAGGGGACGATCATGGACATCGGCCATGCCAGCGGCCCGTTGCTAGCCGGTCTGCTGATTGCGAATATGAGTTATCCCATGGCCTTCGCCATCATTGCCGGGATTCAATTGGTTGCCGCCGGTGTGTTTTGGGTGACGATAAAGCGAATGGAAGCCCTGCCATCTCGATAACGGCTCGGCTATAATGGGAACATTATGAAGGAAATTGCGACTGAGAATCTTGTGATCGGAGGGCTAGCCATTATAGGCGTGGTGGTGTTGCTTGTGTTGTTTGCCTATGTGGTGAAGAATATCATCATGAGGAAAGACTGATGTTTACCGGTATTGTCGAAGAAATGGGTGCGATTACGGTCATGAACAAGTCGCTGTCTGGGGCCAAACTGACGATCTTGGCCTCGACGGTGATGAGTGAGCTCAAAATCGGTGACAGTGTGAGCGTGAACGGGATCTGTCTGACGGTGGTCTCGCGAGGCGAGCGAGACTTTTCGGTAGAAGTCTCGCCGGAAACGCTTTCAGTCACGACGCTTGGAGGTTTTGCCGTAGGCATGCCGGTGAATCTCGAACGGGCGATGAAGCTCAACGAGCGCATTGGTGGGCATTTGGTCGCCGGTCATGTGGACGGCGTTGGCAGGATCCGCAGTCGACAGCAAGATGCCAATGCGATCGTGCTGACGATCGATGCGCCTCCGGAGATTCTGCGTTATTGTGTCCCCAAGGGTTCCATTACCGTCGACGGTATCAGCCTCACGATCAATGTCGTGGGCGAGCAGGGGTTCAGCGTCGCCATCATTCCACACACGGCGAAGGTGACGATACTGGGCCTCAAGCAGGTGAATGATTCCGTCAACCTTGAATCGGATCTTATCGGAAAGTACGTGGAGCGTTTGCTTCAAGAACGTAGCCAGCTTGCGAAACCCGCCATCAGTATCGATACAGAGTATCTGCAGAAACGCGGGTTGATTTAATCGCAGCGAATGGGCAGCATTTCTGGCCCCTGCCGTGGTTCAGCCGCATCTCTCCTTGTACATCTCATCTGGACAATAGCAGAGGCTTGACCTATGCCGCGTAGCGGAATAGACTGACATCTGATGATACGGTCATTCCGGTCAAAGGCGACCGAGTCACTGTTTGCCGATGAAGAGGTGCCCCGCTTTCGCGCATTTGAGAGAATTGCAAGACGAAAACTGTTGCTCCTCCATCGGGCGAAGTCGCTGGATGATCTGCGTGTTCCGCCGGGAAACCGTTTGGAAGCCTTGCGTGGAACTCGAAAAGGACAGTACAGCATTCGTATTAACGATCAGTGGAGGATTTGTTTTGCGTGGGATCAGGGCGATGCCCGTGATGTGGAGATTGTGGACTACCATTGAGGTGCACTATGGCGCGGAAACGGTTGCTTGAGCCGATACATCCGGGTGAAATTTTGTTCGAAGAGTTCATGAAGCCGATGGACATCAGCATCAATCGGCTTGCCCGTGAGATTCATGTCTCGCCGGGCAGGATCAGCGCCATCGTTAATGGAAAGCGTGCTATCACAGCCGATACCGCGCTCCGGCTCAGCCGGTACTTGGGAACGTCGTCGGATCTCTGGATCGGACTCCAGGGTGAGTTTGACCTGCGAGTCGCCAAACGTACGATTGGGCCGGAAATTGAGAGGCTTATCCAGAAACATGTTGCCTGATGGCGCATGTTCTAATGGACCCAGATCGCGATTGCCGATCTCTCGAAGCACGAGGGCGACCTTCCGCTCCTAACTCCTGAAGCGTACAAGGAATTCTTTCCTGCTTGGATAAGGGCTGCTCTGAACGACCCGGAGGGGTCCATTTCAACCATGGCGTTGATAAACATGGAAGAGACAGACCTCCATAGGATGTTCAGCCCTGTTCAACGACGCTTTCTGGTCGAGTGCGCCGTTGAAATTCATAATAGCGACCGATTCGCAATCCAAGATTCAGAATGCCGCGTGAGGATAAGCAACATATGTTCTCGGTGGGCTGAATGAGAGTGCCGCGTAACCAACCTTGGGGTATGAGAAGAAATAATAGGGTCGGGAGTCTTTAAAAGCGACTATTCGTGGTGGACGATCCAACTCAGTAACAGACTCCCGACCTTGGTCATATCTTTGCGAACAGGATTTTAAGCCCCACAATGATCTCTCTCCTTAGCCTGCAGCAACAGTCTGAGTCTCTCGTGCTGCCAGACTCTTTTGGCGATTACTGGCAATGGTACGGTCGATCATTGCCCCACAATTGATGCATTTCCAGGCGTAGAACACAATAAAGAAATCCGAGAATCGGTCCAACGTCATCAGCCCCTGACACTTCGGACATTCCATCGATTCCTCCTTGGGTGGTTAGGTGCACAACTGCTGAGATGTGTAAGCAAGAGCTGCGCCATGACAGCCTGGAGCTATTTCGCAATGAATTAATATATACCTAGTTAAATATACGTTATACGTTACAAAACATTGACGTTTGCGAAGAGTTATTTCGTCAATATTTTGTTCGAGGGCGATCGTGAGGGTATTAAGTTGAGAGTGAGTTGTGAGTCATGCCTGAGACAAATGGAGGGGGCAGAGACCCCTTCATCACGGTGTGTGGTGAGAATCGTTTCACTTGGGTTGGCTGTGATGGTTTTAATAACCCGCTGGATCTGCTGACACACTTGCGTGCCGACTTCGCTCAAACCTATCGGTGCTCTAGCCGGTTTGGGATGAAAGATAGCTAAGAGTAGCTTTCCCTATCGTCAATGGTAACCTTGGTCTTGTCATGCAGGTATGTATTCACAGGGGAACTCAGGAGGTCGGTGGTACCTGCATTGAGATCGAATCTGCTGGCAGGAGGATCGTCCTGGATGTCGGACTTCCGCTGGAAGCCGATGACTCCGAGGTCAGCTTGCCCCATGTGAAAGGATTTCGCACACAGGATCCATCATTACTGGCAGTCGTCATCTCACACCCGCATCAGGACCACTATGGCTTGGCGAAGTATCTGTTACCTGACACGCCAATGATCATGGGGGCTGCTGCTGAACGAATCCTCAAGGCAGCCAGTGTATTTACTCCAGCCGGCGTTACGTTTCAGCAAGTTCGTCATCTGGAACATCGAGTCCCGCTTTCGGTCGGGCCTTTTACGCTAACGCCTTTCTTGAATGATCATTCTGCGTACGACGCCTATTCTCTACTTATTGAAGCGGATGGACAAAGGGTTTTCTATTCTGGGGATTTCCGTGGGCACGGACGGAAGGTAAAGATATTTCAACAGTTCCTCAAGAATCCGCCGACAGGTATCGACGTTCTGCTTATGGAAGGCACCACAATCGGACGTGTCAGTGCTGCCAAACAATTTCCTGCCGAACGAGATCTTGAGGCGTGTTTCCTTGAACGGATGCGAAAAACTCCAGGCCTGGTCTTGGTTTGGACCTCGGCTCAGAATATCGATCGGCTCGTCACGATGTTCAAAGCCTGTAAGAAAAGCGGTCGGCAGTTAGTGATTGATATGTATACCGCTGAGATTCTTCGCGTGACTTGGAATCCTAAGCTTCCTCAGGCCACATGGGAGGGCATCAAGGTCTTCCTCCCCCAGTCTCAGAAACGCCAGATCATCAAGGCACGGCTATTCACCTTGGCCGAACGTTACAAGGCCTCCCGTATCTATCCCGAGCAACTGGCAGCGGAAGCATCCCGGTCAGTCATGCTGTTTCGTCCATCGATGGGCCGTGATTTGGAGAAGGCTGCATGCCTCAATGGCGCACACGTGATCTACTCGCTATGGCCTGGCTATCTGAAGCGGAAAGAACAGCGTCCGTTTCTCGAATGGGTGGAGCGCCATCACATTCCCCTGACTCATTGCCATACCTCCGGCCATGCCTCCTTATCGGATTTACAAGCCTTCGCTCAAGCGATAAACCCTAAGATGCTTGTGCCGATCCACTCGTTCGAGACCAAGCGGTTCAAGGAGTTCTTCAACCACGTCGAACAGAAAGAAGACGGTCAGTGGTGGGATGTCAGTTAGTCTTAGACGGAGGGCAGTTATGCAACCTGGAATTTTGAAAGGCGTGGACGAAATTATCGATCAGCTACTTGGAGTCGCTTCGGTGGGCACTACGTCGCCACATTATGGTCACAAGACGGCCTGTGATCAGCTTCATCGGGTTCCCCTGAAAAACTTTGCCGCTGCCGATCTTATGAAAAAAATGTACGTCCAAATCAAAAATAATTGGGAAGAGCGACCGCGCGAGGTGCCTCCCTCAGAAAAAAACTGGCGCTTCCAGCAGAACAAAAATATAGACAAAGATAATGAAAGCTTAGAGGTTCAGCTTCAACGCGCAATCGTCTGTCTTGATCCGAACATGTGGCCGGATGCCGTCAATTGGGCGAACCATGTGCCGACTGCATCTGGACTATGGGATCACAAATGCGACAAACATCGCGCCATCGATCTTGTTCATGTGTGCCTCGGTCAGAATACCTACGATATTGTGGAATTTATCGAACTCAAAGTGGACAGGGCGAGTGGGCACCCCGTTTATGCGGCACTTGAGGTGCTGCGCTATGGGGTATTGTATGTTTTTTCTCGACGACACCTCGAAGATTTGAACTACGACGTTACAAAACAGCCTTTACTTCAAGCAAAGACAATCCATTTGGTTGTGCTTGCTCCCTGCCAATACTATGAGGGCTATCAATTTGAATGGTTTGAGAAGGAGATCACGAAGGGACTGAAGGAGTTCATCCAAGAGTCCGAAGGCTATACAATGGACTTCCAGTTTCAGGCATTTCCGAGGGAGTTTTCTGCTGAGAAAGGTATTCGCGATGGATATATCATCAAAGAAGCTCTCCTAGAAGTGGCTCCAGTTGCTTGGACTGTATAACCTATTTTCTTATGTGACGCCTGACGTGCGATCTCTTGCCGCGTGTGGCGTGGCTATGCCGATCAGCCTAAACATAGAGCTATGCCGCTGCTGATTCTCGTGGCTGTTTGATGTCGCAGAGGAAGCTATGGCTGTACGCATCGTTCCCAAAGCGCGTGTAGATAATATCGTTCTTGCCATTATTTCCCAACGGATTGCCGCACCTGAGCACGCAAACGACAGCGGTGCTTGCAAGAGCTGGAGTAACTCCAACCTCATCAACTATTTCTATGTCGTCTTTGCAGGAGTTGCAAATGCACAAGTTCCGATCGGTGTTCTCTACGCAGACGGTCCCCTAGATAGAACGGTTCCGTCATGGTGGCTCGATAGCCAGTACCGGGGCAAGGGGTTTGGATCGCAAGCGATTGACGCCTTTGCGGAGGAACTCAGGGCACGCGGCGTCACTGGTCTTGGCGCGATCCCAATAGACACCTTCGCAGGAAAGTATCACGAGCAGAGTTGTGCTCTTGCGCGACGAATTCGCCACCACTTCAGATGAATGTGCTGTGCAATCCCTCGTCGTAAGGCTGGCGTGGGATTTGGCACGATGCAGGGCGCAGGAGCGGTAAGGGGTCGCCTATCTCAACGGCTCTGGATAAGGTCAAGAGATCCTTGCGTACGCCGCTTTGTTCAATAGCGGTTCTGCTTTAGCCTAGCTGAGCGTGCTTCCTCTGGTCACCTTTTCTGGTTCCCGTGAACAACTTGGGTCCAGGGGCGGCCTTGTGGTGGGTGACGATCGTTGTGTTTTACAAAGATAGAGACTACGTGCCAGAGGCTCCCATGGTGCAAAGTAATGAATCCTGATCATCACCGAGCAAACAGGATCATGGTAGGTGTCGTTCTGGCCGCTGCGGTGACTGCGGCATTGTTCATCGTCTATGTCAGTGGCGGCTGGACAATCGGGGTTCTCGGCTATCTTGCCTGGTCACTGACTCCGTATGCCCTTTTGCTGGGGTTACACTATGCAACTTGCGCAAAGCGATTAGCTGCCTTTCCCGTTCGAGAGGCTGCTTGGTCATTTGTTGGTCTCGCTCTTGTCGGTCCATTCCGCTATTTCGATATCATTGTTCTTCACCCTGATGCTCAAGGCGCGATGGCCATGCTGATGGTACCACTCCTACAATCCATTGGGATTGCCTGCGTGTCAGGAGTTGCCTTGTCCTGGTATTACCTTCAAAACAGAAAAACGGATCTAACTTCGACCAACGGCCAAACTGTTTTCGCCAATCCGATACTGTCATGGTTAAACAAATCAGCGTTGGTCATCTTCTCTCTATACCTACTGATTTCCGTGCTGCAGTATTCCGATGCAAAAACCATCGACACCGCTAAGGAAATCGACTTCTTCATTACTCAGCATTGCGCAGCCCATAATGCACTGCCTACCGCAGCCAAGCTGCATGAGCGTTTCCTAGGCTTAACCACCGATGCCGGATGGTTTTTCTTCACAGACGATGTCACCTGGCTCAAGATGCAATACCCGGTCAAGTGGAGCAACAGCCGTGCTTTGGGAAACGCGCAGAGATCCGAATTCACGGCGACCACGTACTCGTACATCCTTGAATATCATTGTGGAGCTGACAGATGACTATTCGGGAAAATGCGAATTGGCTCCGATCTATCTTCTGGTGTTGTGCCCTTGGGTTAGCCCTGCTCGCGATCCAGAATGCTGTTTCGTCAGATCATGATACCGGCAAGGTCATTGGTTCCATACTGGGCACCCTGCTGTTTGGATTCTCCGGCTTCGTCTTCAAGACCCATAAGGTAGTTTTTGACCTGGATCGGAGAACAATTAGTCTGACACACAAGGGATTCCGACACACCGCGCAACAGACCATTCCCTTTGCGGATGTTGAGCATATCGTTATTGTGAAGACCTTTCACTATGAGGAGGACTTGCTGCCGGCGAACCGCTGGCAAGAACGTTGGTATCTCGCTCTCCAGTGCCGGAATGAGATTGTGACGCTTACACACAACCCTTCAGTGAGAAAAGAAGAAGCCAGCCTGCTTGCCGAAAAACTCCAGTTGATACTGGGGGTGGAGATTCTGGACTCCGATCAGGAGAGCCTGGCCATGCTCCTGAAGACTGGAAAGAAGGCAGAGGCCATTGCCCTTGCCATCCGCTCACTAGGTATGACGGTCACAGAAGCCAGCCAGCATGTTGAATCGTTAAGATAGCCTCAGTTATCAAGAACTTAGTGAGGGGTTAGCAGGCTGTTGACAAAGGCCGTCAGAGGCTCAACGTACGGGCCGGAGTACGATTGGCCCCTTCGCGCACTGCGGTCTTGCTGGACAGGCTTAGTAACAAGGAAAAGGACGGCCAGATACCCACTGCGCTCGTCGGTGAGAGTTGTCTCAGGACAGGGCAACATGAGCTGTAAGACGCCCCTCCCGATATTTTTCGACCAAGTCTCCTGAATCTCCGCTGTACGCTCACGCATACATTCTGGACTCTTCGACTGTACTTCAAATCATACATGGATATTCTTGATGGAGCCCTAGTCAGACAGCGTTGCTTTCATGTCATGAGGCAGGGGATGTGGCAGAACGTACTGAAAGATTAGACCAATGGGGACGCGACAGAGGCGGGACGTTGTTGCTGTGGTTTCCTGGCACCTACTTTGCTGCATTTCTCAGTGAACGGTCCTAACGCGGTGACTCTGCAAGCTCCAGAAATTCACTGTCCAGTCAAGCAGGGATTGCTTTTGAGTCGCAGGACTCACTAGCATAAGGAGGAAGAAATGAAGTCAACTGTTCCCACCCCAAAAGTCGAAGCGCTTCGCGCGACACTGCGAGACACCTGGGTGCATGACGTCGTTCAGCACGTCCGCCGCATCAAGCGCAGGATAATGCGGCAGTCCGAAGGCGAAGCCTTTTTGCTGCGTCGTTATGCACGGATTCATGGTAGCCCGCTCAATCTAACACATCCTCAGACCTTTACAGAGAAGCTGTTCTGGCGCATGGTGACCTGGAATCGTGGGGATATGCCGGCACGGTTTGCGCAGCTGGCTGATAAGTATGCGGTACGAGAGTATGTGGAGAGTCGAGTGGGCAATGAATATTTGGTCGAGCTTTTGTGGCATGGAGACGACCCACGGCATATCCCTTTTGACCTGTTGCCGGCTGAGTATGTGATCAAGCCGAGCCACGCCGGTGGACAAGTGATCATCGTCAGAGGTGAGGCTGATCGCGAGGATATCGTTCGTACGCTGGATGGATGGCTCGCCAGCGACTATTATTGGCAGGCACGCGAGTATCAATATTACGGCATTCAACCTCGAATCGTGATCGAGGAATACCTGAAAACCGAAAATGCGAGCGGACTTCTTGACTACCGATTCTGGTGTTTCGGAGGGGTGCCGGAGGTCATTCAGGTCGACAATCATGCTCATGACATCAACCCATTTTTTGACATTCACTGGAACCACCTCGATCTCTATTACCGGCCGAAGGCAACTCGACCATGTATCCCGAAGCCGAGGAATCTTGAGCGAATGATTCAGCTGGCGAGTCAACTGTCAAATGGGATAGATTTTGTCCGTGTAGATTTTTACAACATCGAAGGAAAGATCTATTGCGGTGAGTTAACGTTTACTCCAGTAGGGGGTATTTTTACATTCAGTCCTGCACACTGGGATATGAAACTGGGTGAGAAATGGGCTTTGCCGCTTGACCACTGAGCGGAGGTCTTCGTAGAGAAATGGCGCTACAGAATTACAGCGAAAGGTTGTACGGCAGTGCCTAGCGCCTGAATGTGATGAGCGTGAGACGAACGGCGATGCCCATCAGGCCTCCGAATTCGTTGTCCGTGCGTGCTCGTTGCATTACCGTTGATTCCTACCGGCTCCTGACGTCCTGACATAACCGCTGAACTCTCTTCGATCGCTGCTTGGCCGTCTACCGCAGGCTCTTGCGGCAGATTCTTTTGTGCCGAAGGAGCCGCGCATTACGCCCGCGATGTCGCTTCCTGAGCCTAGTCTGCGATCCAGCGCACAGGGTTCCAAGAGTTTTGCCTGATGTGGGCGTTGTCATCCTTCTTCAGAAGCAAGAATGGGAGAACGGAATTGTACGCCGCTCGCGGAAGACCATCGGATGTCTATGGATAAACTACGACTCTCTGCTCTATACCCCCCTCTAAAAGGAGATAGATCGGAAACAGAACGTTCTGGCAGAATAGGCCCCCCTTGGCCATGAGGTTCCCAGGTCTCAAACGGACATTACGTGATCGCAGATTGTGGTGATCGTGAAGGATGCCGACACGGCTTGTTGCGTAAATGAGAGCTGGCTTCCGTACGGTTACAGTGAGGCGACCTCCTAACGACGCTGAACGTCATCATTCCGTTGAATGTACGACGTTCGCACAGGTGGGAGGGGCGACTGCTGGCATGGCCAAGCTATGCCCAGTCGTCCTGGGCGTGGGCTTCACCGGTAGTTTTTCACAGAAAGGCCTGAAGCTATATGTGTGGCATTCTTGGACGATTTTATCGACAACCGGGTTCCCGATCGTCTCTTACCAAAACCGACCTTGCCACATTGGCTCATCGTGGCCCCGATGGAGCTGGTGTGTACACCAACCCATACATTCAGTTGGGGCATACCCGGCTCGCTATTATTGATTTGACTGAGGGCGGACATCAACCCATGACGTATGCGGATGGCTCATTTGTCATCACGTACAACGGCGAAGTCTATAACTATCTCGAGCTCCGCGCACAACTTGAAGCCAAGGGCCAACGGTTTGTCAGTCGCTCCGATACCGAGGTGCTCCTCGCGGCGTACAAGGTGTGGGGGCGAGAGTGTGTATCGCATTTCCGTGGGATGTTTGCCTTCGCCTTGTGGGATGACCACGAGAAGAGTCTTTTCTTGGCACGCGATCGCTGCGGAGAGAAGCCTCTTTTTTATTACCGAGATGATCACTGTCTTGTCTTTGCTTCGGAACTCAAGGGGCTTCTGCCGCTGCTGGCCTCACGACCAGCGCTCGATGTCGCGGTGGTGGATATGTATCTGCACTATCAGTATGTCCCGGAGCCCTTGACTCTTTTACAGGGAGTACAGAAGGTTCCCGCAGGACATACGCTTTTGGTGTCGCTCGGCAACTGGTTGGCCGAACCCGTGCGCTATTGGAACGTAGAAGAGCCGACAAAAATAGCCGGACTGCCCACGGATACACCAGGTATTCTGCGCTGTATTCGTGAGGGCTTGGAACAAGCGGTGAAGTTGACGCTGCGGTCTGATGTCCCGGTAGGGGTGGCATTGTCCGGGGGGATTGATTCCGGGGCGATCGCGGCGCTGGCGCAAAAGCACTCGTCCGCGCCCATCCATGCATTTTCCGTCGGATATCCAGGCCGTCCTCCTTATGATGAGCGTGAACAAGCACAACATCTCGCCAAGCAACTCGGTCTGATCGTTCATGAAGTGGAATTACCGGTCGAGAGCTTTGTGGATTTTTTCCCACAGCTGGTACGTATCATGGATGAGCCGATTGCCGACTCCGCAGCCTTTGGACACTACGCCGTGCCAAAGGCCGCAGCCGACATGGGCATCAAGGTACTATTGACTGGCCTGGGTGGGGATGAGCTTTTCTGGGGATATCCCTGGGTCACAGAGACTGTGACCACCAACCAGCTCCTGAAGGAGTCGGCATTTCTGAATGCCATCCTTCCTCTGACGGGGTCGCCTATCATGCAACGCTTTTTTAAAAAGGTGACTCGCCACCCCCGCGTTCCTTCCTGGGGGCAGCGTTGGGCCTCATTGCTCTATGGAGTGGGAACCGTGCCCAGGCCGGTTTCCCAACTGTATTTCTACGAAGGCTGGCCGTACTTCAAGGAGACGTTTCAGATCAAACACGCCGTCTATGGCCCGGCTATGCGGGTGGTTGGTGAATCGAATCCCTTCAGACCGACTGAGATTGGCCCGCGTACAGTGGAACAACTGCCTGCCGCAATCATCCGTACGCTGTTCGATACGTGGCTGGTATCGAATTGTCTTTCTCTGGGAGATCGTGTGGGAATGAGTGTCGGTGTGGAAACGCGTTTGCCTTTTCTTGATGTCGGACTCATTGAGCTCGTCATGACATTGCGCAGTCATCAGCCTGATCACACCCTCGGACAGAAAGCGTGGCTGCGTGCCGCTCTCAAGGGTGTGCTCCCCGATGAGGTGCTGACGCGACGAAAAGCAGGGTTTCAACCCCCGGTCTGGAAGTGGTTGTCGGGTGTTGTCGCGCGTTACGGCGAAGGGTTATACGGCAGCAGCTTAACGGGTGCCGGCATTCTCGATCGGAACAAGGTTGATCGCATACTGGATTTGCATGGGCAGAGCATGTCAGATCTCTATTTCGCCTACAAGCTGGTTTTGCTTGAGGAATGGCATAGGAGTGTGGTCGGAGCACAGTAGAGGATAGCAGTTTTGATCTTTTTCAGGTTTGTCGGCGCTGCGGTACGCATATTATCTGCGGTGTTTTAAATTCTGTCGTCGACTGATAGTTGACGGATGCGTAATGTGGCGCTCATCATAACTCATCTGCCTCCACCTCGCCTGACGGAATTAGCGATCAGTCCGTTGAATGCTCAGGAGCGGCTCCACGGTTGATGTCATGCCGCCTTCCTGGTCGGAGCCCTTTGCCGCTCCGCCCGTTCGGGTTCGATCGTCGTGAGAGTCTGCGCAATCTCGGTAGAGCCCGTCACACGCCGGAAGTACTGCTCAGAGATGAGCAATATCGTTACGAGCCATTGCTGTGACATGCGGCTGCCTTGTGTCCATTTTGGAAAGTAAAAAGGTCGGGAGTCTTTATGAAAACGTGAGAAGTAAGATGTTAGAAACAGAGTCCCGACAGGACTCCAGACCCACGATGTTTTCCCTTAGCCTACAGCAACAGTCTGAACCTCTCGTGCCGGCAAACTCTTCCGGTGATTGCTAGCAATGGTACGGTCGATCATCGCACCGCAGTTGATGCACTTCCAGGCATAGAACACAATAAAGAATTCCGAGAACCGCTCCAACGTCATCATCCACTGGCACGACCACAATCTCTACTTGACTCTTGTTGAGGACGAGGATCCACCGCCGATGCCGGGTGGCAGATCAGTCAGCAGAGTGCAATCATCCTGTCTATCTACGGCTGATTCTGCGCGGATGATCGGTAGGTGTAGTAAAGGATAAGGCCGGCCAGGATGGATACGAGAATCCCGAACCCCATTTGTGCGTCGAAACTCACGGGGCCAACATAAATCTTATAGAGCTGTAACAGGACAATCGGCAGACCCACGGCCAGGGCGAGCGCGATCATGTGCCGCCGCTGATAGATCGGCTCCCCTGGTTTGCGCCCATCTCGTCCCATGCCTGTTACTCCTCAATCGTGGAAATGTCGCCGGGGTCTTGCCCAAGTTCCTTCGCTTTGAGCACGCGACGCATGATTTTCCCGGACCGCGTTTTCGGGAGTGACGCGACAATGTCAATTTCAGACGGCACGCCGATTTTGCCCAGTTCTTTCAAGACCTGATCCTTGATCGACTTGATCAGCGCCGGACTGTCCTGTTCTCCCTGCTTTAAGATGATGAAGGCCTTGATGGATTCCCCGACCGTCTTGTGTGGTTTTCCAATGACCGCGGCTTCCGCAACGGCGGGATGGCTGACCAAGGCGCTTTCCACTTCGGCCGTGCCGAGCCGATTGCCCGCGACCTTGATCACGTCATCGGCACGGCCCATGAACCACATGTAGCCATCTGCATCTTTATGGCAGACATCGCCGGCCGTATAGCAATTGGGGATCGTGTTCCAGTAGGTCTTGTACCGCTCGGGATCTTTGTAGATCGTGCGCATCATGGAAGGCCAAGGCTTCCTGATGACAGCGAAGCCGCCAGCGTTTGCTGGGAGACTGTTGCCCTCGCGATCGACGACATCGGCTTCAATGCCTAGAAATGGACGGGTTGCCGATCCTGGTTTCAGCGGGACGGTGGGAAGCGGGGTGATCAGAATCGCCCCCGTCTCTGTCTGCCACCAGGTATCCATGATGGGTTTGTCCCCGCCAGTGACGCGGTGATACCACTCCCATGCTTCCGGATTGATGGGCTCACCGACGCTGCCAAGGATCCGGAGTGTCGAGAGATCAGATTTCTTCGGCCAGTCTTCGCCATAGCGCATCAGTAGTCGGATGGCGGTCGGAGTGGTATAGAAAATGGAGACGCCGTATCGTTCAATCAGATCCCACCAGCGTCCTGGAGTCGGGTAGTCAGGTTTTCCTTCTGCCGTGAGGATTGTCGCGCCATTGAGCAGCGGTCCGTACACGATGTAGCTGTGGCCCGTGACCCAACCCGGATCCGCCACGCAGAAGTACACGTCATCGTCTTTCAAATCGAACACATATTTCGTCGTCAGGTAGGTGCCGACCATGTAGCCGCCATGGACATGGACGACGCCCTTGGGTTTTCCGGTTGTTCCGGAGGTGTAGAGGATGTAGAGGGGGGTTTCCGCATCGAGTTGTTCCGCGTCACAGACTGCGCGTTCATGCTTGACCCATTCGTGCCAATCGAGTTCCTTTGGAGCGGAGAGCGCTATTGCCGGTGCCTGGCGGCGGACCACGACGACATGCCCAACAGTGGGACAAGTCTTGAGTGCTTCGTCTACGACGGGTTTGAGGTTGATAACCTTGCCCCGATCGTATCCCACATCAGCAGTGATGACGACTTTTGCCTCGGCGTCGTTCACGCGACTCGCGAGGGCCGGCGCGCTGAATCCTGAGTAGACCACACTGTGAATCACCCCGATTCGGGCGCACGCCAGCATGGCAATGACTTGTTCCGGTATTTTGGGGAGATAAATGGTGACGCGGTCACCTTTCTGAAGGCCGAGCTGCTTGAGGGCGTTTGCGCAGCGATTGACCTGTCGGTAGAGTTCGCCGTACGTGAAGATGCGTTCCTGGTCGTTTTCGCCCACCCAAATCAGGGCAACTTTGTTTTTGCGCCAGGTTTTAACGTGACGATCCAGGCAGTTGTAGGCGATATTGCATCGCGCATCGACGAACCATTTCGCCCATGGATACTCCCACTCCAAGACTTTGTTCCAGGGCGCGAACCACTCCAGTTCCTTGGCGGCATTGCTCCAGAACGTTTCCGGATCCGCGATGGATTTCTTGTACTCGGTCTCGTACTCTTTGATATAGGCTGCAGCGATCGTCTTGGCGGTCGGCTGATAGGTCCGACTTTCCTTTAAGAGCGTTTCGATCTGTTCACTCATGGCAGGCTGATCTCCTTCATCAACGTAGTTCAGGCAGAGAACGCATTATGGAGAAAGTCATGGATACCTGCAACCGTAGGAGCAAGAAACCATCTGATCGCGGCTGGGGCCGGCACTTCAATTCAGTTTCTTGACACCGGCCATGACCGGCGATAGGCTCACGAGCCCGACAATGAACACTCCACAGAGGTTGATGATGAAATCTGTCCGGATGGCGCTGGTGAAACCAGTCGTGTTGGTTGCTTCCCTGATCGCCATGCTGTCGCTGCACTTTCTGCCGGTTGCTGAGGCTCAATTGGGAAGGCCTGAGGGTCTCTATTACAAGTCTTGGGCGATCGTGATTGGGATCGAACAGTACGTCCTGGCGCCGTCGATTCCTGGAGCCATCAAGGACGCGAAAAAGGTGGCTGAAGCCTTTCGACGACTGGGATTTGACGAAGTGGTCGAACTCTACGACAAGGATGCCAGTTCCCGACGGCTGCAGCAGCTGCTGAACGACATGCTGCCGCGAAAAGTTGGGCGTATGGACCGTCTGGTGCTTGTGTACGTGGGGCACGCCGGCGTGATGCAAGATTCCGACGGACAGGATCGCGGGTACCTCGTTCCGGTTGATGCACCGGTCACCAGTACCGCGAAATCCATCACGGTCGAACAGTTGAAGGAATTTGCGCGCCGGTCGGCATCGAAACATACACTGCTTATCCTCGATGCGCCGGTGCTTGGATGGGAGACGACGGAACCTCCCGGGCTTTCATTGGAAGGACGGATGGCGCCGGAGTCGGATACGGATCGGCGGGCCGTGCAAGTCGTGACTGCCGCAAGCAGGGGAGAGGCCGTCGGTCGTTCCGACCAGGGCAGTCGCTTTATCGAGGCCTTGTTGGGAGGATTGTCCGGTGCAGCGGATCTGGACGGAAACGGCTGGTTGATGGCCTCCGAACTGGGGAGCTATCTTGTGCGCCACGTTGAGGCGGCATCGGGTGGGCAACAGCATCCATCAAGTCTCCGCATCGACGGCGACGGGGACATGGTGCTGGTGGAAGGCAAGGCGTCCCGGGGGGCAGTTGCGAAATGAACGGTATCTGGTCAGCTGAGGCTCCCGCACGTTGAAATGGCCGTCGAGGCTCTCACCGGCCTGCTCCCTACCCCTGTTCTCCGCCCTTAAGATATCCCAGGCCTATTTTGATTGCTCGACGGGTGATTTCCGGCCAACGCGCCTGAGGGTAGGCTGAGAGCACGGCAGCCGCTTTGGGGTCCTGAATATCAAGCATGAGAATTTTGATGATGCCATCGTCGATTTGGATGTCTGCCACAACGCCTCCTTGGGACAGTCGAGGAATCTGAATGAAGTGTGCCGTGCATTGACTGATGAAAAAACGCATGTTAGCATGATTCCAACGTTTTTTCTCGGGATGTTCTACGTACGGCATATCTACCTAATTTTCCGCAAGGAGGGTTGTTATGATCAGGTCACAAGCGACGTACTCAAGACTGGCCGGCCTCGGTCTTGCCGTCCTTTTTATCATGGGACTTGCCGCTTGTGGAGGACCGCCCAAATGGGTCCAGAAGGGGTCGGGCGCCTTCAATGAGAAAGACAGCAAAGCTTTTTATGGAGTGGGCGCAGTATCCGGAGTGCGGAATGCCCCGCTTGCCTGGGAAACGGCGGAGAATCGTGGAAGGGCTGAGATCGCCAAGACGTTTGAAACCTATACGGGCTATCTGATGCGGGACTATGCCGCATCAACCACGGCGGGAGATTTTACGCGGAATACGGAAGAACAGAATGTCGAACGAGCTCAAAAAACGATCACGACCGCGACACTCAGCGGGGTGCGAAAGATTGATCAGTACATGGATTCCAAGACCAACACGTATTATGTCTTGACCAAGCTGAGTTTAGAAGATATGAAGAACAACCTGGAGCAGGCCAAAGAACTCAATGCTCAGGTCCGGGACTTTGTGCGAAGGAACGCGGATAAAATGTTCGAGCGTTTGGAGAAGGAAGAGGAAAAGCGAGGGATTCAGTAGTCCTCACGTCATGAAATATTTACTTCTTCCCGGAGGTTCCATCGTGATGCAGAGGGTTCGTGCTTCTCTGATTGCCACCCTGGGTATCGTCTGCGCTCTCTCCGGATGCGGTCATGAGACCAAGGTGACTCGTATTGATGCCGGGGTGGTGACCGATCTGAGCGGGAGATGGAACGATACGGACTCCCGGCTGGTCGCCGAGGCAATGGTAAAGGATGCGCTCCAATACCCCTGGCTTGGAAACTTCGAACAAGCCAATCAGCGGCAGCCCGTCGTCGTCGTGGGGACCGTCCTGAACAGCAGCCATGAACATATCAGTGTTCAAACCTTCATCACTGATTTAGAGCGAGAGCTCACCAATTCTCAAAAAGTCACCTTCATCGCCGGAAAAAACGAGCGTGAGGAAGTGCGAACTGAACGGAAGGAACAGGCCATCTATGCTCGTGAAGAGACGCAGAAGGCTCCTGGGAAAGAAACCGGGGCCGATTTTATGATGAAGGGGACGATTGCCACCATACTTGACGAAGCGGACGGGGCGAAAGCCGTGTTCTACCAGGTCGATCTGCAGATGATCGACCTGGAAAGCAATGCCAAGGTGTGGTACGGACAAAAGAAGATCAAGAAGGTCGTTGAAAAGAAACGGACGGTGTTTTAGCCGGATGCTCAAGAAGACTGTCCAGCACGGCTGCGGCAAGCAAAACCGATTAGGTTAGGGGGTGACGTTAAGGATCGAGTGGGAACACTTGATTCACGGAACTTGACCCTCAACCGTGACCTCCCTGACTCTAGTGGCTTGTTTCAGGATCCTGGCAGCCTCGCGAAACTCGTTGATACACCTCCTCTCACGCTTTGCCCACGGAGGATCTGTGCGGTGGAGCGGTGCTACCCCCGTCTTATTCGTGCTGTTGCTGGCCGTCCCTGTTTTCTTGACCGGGTGCGGCCCGTCGGTTAATCACTACTTCCTCATCGAGCAAAGTCTCCTAGCCGGTGATCCCCAACGCGCAGCCACCATCGTCGAGCAGACTGAAAATGAGTATGGGGCGAAAGGGCGGCTGCTGTATGAGATGGATCGTGGCCTGATGTTGCAGTTGGCAGGCCGCTATCAGCAAAGCAGTACAGTGTTCGAGAAAGCCGAAGAGGAGGTAGAGCGGCTCTATACGAGGAGCATCCGCTCGGAAACGGCTGCCTTTCTCACCAATGACAATGCCTTGCCCTATGAAGGGGACGCCTATGAGCATGTGATGATCAACGCGGTCAACGCGTTGAACTATGCAGCGCAGGGACAACTCCAAGAAGCACTGGTGGAAGCACGTCGTATCGACCATCGTTTGAATGTGCTCGGTGATACGGTCAAAGATCAGACCAAATACCGTACGGACGGGTTTGCCCGGTATCTCAGTGGGATCTTGTACGAAGCGGCAGGAGATCTCAATAACGCGTTCATCGCTTACCGCAACGCCTACGACGCGTATGGGGCTATGCGGGGGTGGCTGAAAATGTCTTCCCCGCCATCGCTGCGGGCGGATCTCTTGCGGACAGCGGAGGCGCTCGGTTTGTCGACGGAGTTCGTCGAGTATCGACAGGCATTCCCTGATGTCACTTGGCAATCGAGCTCCGTTCAAGAACAGCTCGCCCAAGTCGTGATGATCAGCTATAATGGCCGCGCTCCGAAGAAAGTGGACATGTTCTTAGACTTACCTATTAGTCTTGATGCTGCACAGTTAGTTTTGCTAAATAGGGGAATCTTTCGGTCGCCTTATCCACGAGACCGAGTCGCGGACAGCTTGCTCTACGGGTTAAGCAGGCGAGTGGTCCGTGTTGCGCTTCCGCAACTGATTCCGCAAAAGACGCGGGTCGCTTTTGAGAATATGACGCTTACTGATTCGGCCGGTTCTTCGGTCACCGTACGTTCGGAGCCCGTGCAAAATATCACCGCCCTTGCCGAAAAGAGTCTTGCCGAACGATTGCCGGCCATCACTACGAAAGCGCTGGCGCGTGCCGCTACAAAGTTTGGACTGGCAGAAGGTGCAACCATCGGTGCTCAGCATGCCGCCGGAAGAGATGCAGCTCCGTTGGTTGGCCTGATTGTTGGGATTTTGGCCAAGGGATGGGCGGTTGCTTCGGAGGAAGCCGACAAACGAAGTTGGCAGACCTTACCAGACGAGATCCATGTTGCGCGGGCATGGGTGCCGCCAGGTCAGTACACCATGTCGATTCAGCCCGCTGGGCAGCTATCGGCTTTGGATAAAGCCGGACAAATGGTCACACTGACGGCTGGTCAGACGTTGTTCATTCTCCAGCGGGTGATGCAGTGAGGAGCCGTCGCGGATCAGGGTTTGGGACGCGTGCGGTGGTGATGCTGTGTCTCTGTTATCTGATTGGAGTGAGCGGATGTGCCTGGTTCGGAGGAAAGGACAAGCCTGAGTGGGTCGATGGTCGAGCATCACGCTATCCACCATCTCAGTATTTGACCGGGGTTGGGCGAGGCGAGAACCGAAGCACGGCTGAAAATCAGGCCTATGCCGCTGTGGCGCGTATCTTTAAGGTGGAAGTCGCGGCTCAGGCCAAGGATTGGGAGGCCTACCTCGTTACTGAACATGATGAGGTCGCGAGGTCTGAGCGGCGGCTGACGATTGATCATGTGACGAAGGTATCGACGGACAAGGTGCTCGAAAATGTGAATATCGGCGATGCGTGGTACGACGGTGGGACGAAAGTACACTATGCGTTGGCGGTTGTGAATAGGTCCCAGGCTGAGGCATCCGTGACGGACAAGGTGGTGGGGTTAGATCGCGAGATCGATGCCGATACGGTGGAGGCTCGGCAGACGACCGACAAACTTGCGAAGGTACGTGCGCTTCGGCGGGCTGGTCGGAATCTAGTGTTAAGGGAAGCCTACAATACTGATTTGCGAGTGATCCGCTCAAGCGGACAGGGGATTCCGTCTACGTATCGAGTCGGAGAGTTATCTGGTGAATTGGCTCAGTTCCTCTCGTCGAATTTAGGTCTGACCGTGCAGTTCTCTGGAGACCATGCTGAGCCGATTCAACGGGCCCTTGCCCAAGGACTGATTCGTGAAGGGTTTCATGTTACAGCTGATAAAGGGGGAGGCGATGCGGAGTCCTCGGAGTTATTGGTTCGGGGAATGACTCGTCTGATTCCCATCGAGGTGCAGGATCCACACTTCAGATATGTCCGATGGTGCAGCGATTTGGAGATTGTCGAGCGTGCCACGCAGCGGGTCGTCGGAGCCATGGCACGTGGGGGAAAAGAAGGACATCTGACTGAGCGTGAGGCGACAGCGAAGGCCCTGCGAGTGATCCAGCAAGAGTTTTCCTCGGATGTGGCACAGGCCATCGCAGCACATATCTTCGGCGAGGTTCCGTTGCCGGCAACCGTGTCCATGCCTGCCGGTTGTCCACGGGAAGCGTCTGCAGGGAAGCGGTAAACCAACACTCATGATGAGGAGGCGTGAATCGTGAAGAAAACAGACGAACTATCCGTCAGTCGGGCTCCGCGTAGCAGAGGGCG
>CAADGK010000014.1 GCA_900696515.1 uncultured Nitrosospira sp.
AAGATCTGGTCTTCCGTGATGTGCCGGCCCGCCTGGCCCATCTGCTCTCGGAGTTGAGCAAATCCGATGGGGTCGCAGAAAAGCAGGGTGTTCGACTGAAAGTGAAGTTGACCCATCAGGAAATGGCTAACCTCATCGGCTGCAGCCGCGAAACCGTGAGCGCCACCATGGGCCTGTTCAGGGACCAGGGCCTCATCCAGATGGACGGCCGGACCATCACCATCTTGAAGCCGGACGCGCTCTCACGCCTGGTGTCATAGGAACTTTACTACTTAATCCTGCATCCGGCCGCTTCGCACCATATATTGACAGTTCCCTCCATATTTACAGTAGGTTCAGCCGGGCTCATGGCACTGGGCCGCCGCATGAAGCGCATGGAGAATTGACGATCGCATTGGGGGTGGAGCGAGGAGCAGGAACCGGCATGTCGCCCCGCAGTAGACGGACCCAGCGTGCGGTGGGGTAGCGAACCACCAACCTCGGGATGAGGAGGAGCAGGGCGACCATGATCAATCCCAGCGCGATCAAGAACCACTCCCCTGAGACGACTTGGCTACCTGCATAGGTCAGTGCGAACGTGGGAACAATCATCCCCAGCAGCGTCGCCACGGCGAACGCGCGAAGCGACATGTTCGTGAGGCCCGCTCCGTAACTCACGAGATCGAAGGAAAAGACCGGGAGCAACCGCGCGAGGAAAACGAAGATGGCCAAGTGCCGGTCCGAACATCGCTCGCAAAAGCTGATCTCCGTCCGGAAGATTCGAGTCACGACTTCCCGTCCCAGGGCTCTGCCGATGAGAAAACTGAAAATGGCACCAAGTTCCGCACCGGCGACAGCATAGGCAGTCCCTAAGGTCACGCCGAAAGTGGCGCCCGCTGCCAGATCCAAGGGCAGACTGGGAATGGGACTGATGACCACAGCCGCCGCCATGAGTGCCATGAACAGGATCGGCCCGAAGGGACCAGCCGCACGGAGGTGATCGGCGACCCGGTCCGGCTTGAGCAACTCCCCTACATCCAGCCAAGATACAGCTCCATAGCCCCCTACTAGTACGACTAGTACGACCAGAAGCGTGCCGACCTTCAGCCAACGTGTTCTGGTGGTCACCGCCCTGTCTCCCGTCCTGTCAAAACAACCGAGGTGTAAAGAATGAAATGCCGACATACGGCAGCACTCCATTGATCCCGGTATTTCTGTCACCGAGATTGGCGTTAGAAATATGATGGAGCCGCACGCCCATCGTCCAGGTGATCCGGTCCGTTACGAAATACTGCACCCCGGGGCCGGTCTCCAAGACGAACTCGAACTGTGTGCTTTGTTCCGGAATCCGCGGCGCCAGATTGGTCCAGATCATGCCGGCGCCGGCGTCCAAGAAGGGGACCCATCGGCCGAAGGAGAGAAAATTGTATTTCAGGACGAACGACCCTCCTGCCGCCTCAGCTGCGAACGGTTGGACGAATCGGGCGAAGACCGGTTCTACTAACAACTCGACATTGCCTTTCCACCAGCTTTTTCCCAGCGGATCGGTGAGCACCATCCCGACGCGCGGCATCACGAAGACCGCGCTCCTGTTCGCCGACTGAGCGTGACCGATCGCCGTGGTGCCTTGTGCGTATTCCACAGCCCCACCGAGTTCCACAGTCCCCCGGGTCATGAGATCGCTGGCCTCGAAAGAAGACCGTGTTGACGCGACACTGCCACTGGCCCAGAGCATCACAATGATGAGTACCGATGCTGAGAAGACCGCGCCGATGTGATGCCGACGTTGACCTATCAGCCTTTTCGGAGTCCCTTGTCCTGCCGCAGTGTGACCCCGGCATCCCCGCCTGTTCCCCGTTCGCATGATCCCGCATTGCACCCTTTCTATCCATCACTGGATAATTGCATGGTACGGCAGGCTTGAAGACGCGTCTGTGACATGCCTTACAAGCGACTGAGAATATGTTTGGGGGAAACCGAGAAAGTGTGCTCTTGGGGTGTCGGAAGATAGGATGAACCGACGGATGATCTTGAGCGTCTCCTACCCCTGCCGGTCAGCGATCGCGCGCGCCGACCCGAGTATTGCTCGGTAGACAAGGGGCGGCATAGCCCATGGCATGCAGAACAGTGGGAAACATGCGGGAGACAGCGATGACCAGAGAGAGCTCGATGATGCCGATGTCACCATATCGACGGAAAATGGCCTCACGCCAGGTATCCTCCTCGCCCCTGCCCGTCGCCACGGCTTCGGCAAAGAAATAGACCTCTGCAAGCTCCGGCGGCAACGAACAGGGAGATTCGTCGAGCACTGCGTGAAGTAGGTGAACTCCGACTCCGGCCTGTTTGGCGAGCTGTATCTCCATCTGAAGACAGGTCCCGCAGTCTTCATGCCGAGCCGTGACGATGCGCACCAGGTGATACGCGTCAGGAGGGAGGGCGCGCCGAAACCGCGCGAGCGGCATAAGCTTGATGAACTTGAGAAAGTGGGGAAGCGAGACCCGCAGCATGCAGTGGAGATAGGCGAGTGAAAGTCCCTGCCTCCGTTCAACGGCACGGATCCGACGTGCGATGAGCCAGCGGATCACTGAGATCATGGGGACCTCCCCTCCGGGTTCTTGAATACCTGAGTGTCGGGGTGAAAGGCATACCAGGCGAACCAGAAACCCATGACTGAGGGGATCGGCTTACCCTCGGCATCGAGGACAGAGGCGCTGCGGGATTGCCGGTTGAACTGTATCGTAATGGACCGGCCACCGACCTGATCGCTGATGGGAGGGCGGGCATTCTTCAATTCTGAAAAGGGATAGGCTTTGGTGACCCCGTTGATCTCCACGCCGACGACCCACTCCTTGGGATGGTAGCGTGGATCGAAGTGCGTGGTGTCGAACATCAGGTCGCGACGGTCGGCATAGCCTAGATACGGATCATGATCGTAGTTTCTGAATGATCCCGTCTTTGTAGAGAGGACGAGTGCGGCAGGATGGGCGCCCCGCCATTCCGCCCAGGTTGTATGCTCGAGGAAGATGGGCGTGAGCTTCTCCCCGGTCAAAGGACCCGCCACTGCCTGCATGCCGACTTGTGACCAAAGGCTTTCCGTCTGATGGTCGTACATGAGGAGGTCGCTTTGATACAGCAGACCGGAGACGCCGAATGTGTGTCGTCGTCCTTGGATGTTGGCATCGAACGCGATGCCGGTTCCGCACAGAGGACAGTAGGTGACAACCACCGCGTGGCCATTAATCGAATCATTGACGATCTCATGCCAGTTGAGAATCTTGATCGGATAGGCCTTGGCTTCCGCTCCCAGCTTGAGGCCCAACACCCGGTCTCCGTCGAGCAGAAACGTTGTCTCCGCGGCCGAGACGAATCGCGGCTGAAGGAGCGCTGGAATCCCGTCCTTGCCGGGGCCTCCGTCGACGATTTGATCGAGTGGCACGCTGTGGCGGGTGAGGTCGAAGGTTGTCCTCGCAGTTTTCCCGAGACCTGACCAGGCCGCAAGAATCAGGATCGCGCCGACTGTAAGAAACAAAGTCCAGCGCCATCGCAGGGCAGTGATATATTGACCGAACGTATTGCGGGGGACCGTCGCAGGAAAGAGATCCGGCTGATGAGCGTTCATCAGATGAACCAGTAGATGCCCACAGCAAACGATAGCAGGGCGATCATGACGATCATGCCCCCGATCCCAGAGGCAGCCCCCTGGTTTTCTTCTCTTGAGAGCGCGATCTGTCTGGCTCGCGTCGCTTCATAACTCTGATATTCTTCACGCAAACACGTATTTACATATCTGACGGCGTCCGGGACAAAGACCGGCATGATCCCTGACAGATATCGCTCAAAGGCCTTGAAGAAACGGATGGTCGACAAGATCTTGTTGCAGGTCGCCTGGTCGAGCGCGCCCAGACGGAACGCATGGGGCAATGCCGCGATGAAATAGGTTCCTGCCTCGTTCGTCGTGATAGCTAAAGCGATGATCAGCTTGGTTCTCCGATCCAGACGTTCGAGATTCATCTCTTCCTTGAACAGTTCCCAGGCCGTTTCCAGATACGCCGGTCGATTGCGCATGCCTTCAAACAATTCAGGCACGAACGAGATCTCGAATGTCCGGGTGATATCCAGAAATACGGTCTGAACGGTGGCAGGACGGGTGAGTTCGGCATTGGTCAGCGATGCTTCATCGGCTTCTGCGACCAGATTTGTGGTCGGTGCTGTCGTAGTCGGGATAATAGAAGCTCGAGGCCTCATCGCTCTCCCTTCTCCCACGCACGCAACTTCGCCACAAGCCAGTCCTTTCTCGGAAGGCCTGTGGTGAGGATGCGTCCGTCTAGCAAGAAGGCCGGAAAGACCACGACCCCGGACAGGTCCGTATCACCCGGCATCGCTGTTCGGACGTTGATGTCCCAATTCGGAAGTTCACTCTGGATCTCCTGCGCCAGGGTTCGAGCTGAGAGCTCGGACAGGCATCCCCCATGAACGAAAATATCAAGACGGGCCATGCCGTCATTCTAGAAGTATGGCCCATAGCAATCTGTGAGGAGGCTTACAGTTGTACAGTAAACGATGGCTCGGGGGGAAACGGAACTTGAACCATGGCAGTCCGTGCCGGGTCATGTCCAAGCGCACTCTCCCTACTCCGGGAGGAGTTGGGAGGTCTAGGTCAAGCGATCTCCTCCGGCGATGGGTTGTGAATAAGCCAAGCCAGCGCGCAGATGAGATTTTCCATCACCACCAGAGCATCGCTGAAAGAGATGCCAGGATCCTCTAGAAGCTCCAAGTTTCGATGCTTCAGCATGTTATCAGCGCTTCTCGCTCGTTCGGCCCAAATCATAAGCAACTCCGGAGGGAAGCTTTTCCTGGTGGCCTCTTCCCTGACATCTCGGATGGCTGCCCTTGGCCCCAGATTGCCGACGTACCGAAGCACCTGTTCAAAAGCGAGATCCAGGCGGAGTATCGCATCATTGAAATAGAATCCCGCTAGCCACTCACCTTGCTGCGGCACTCGGTCATCCACCAACATCCTGAGAACCATCTCCTTGGCTTCTTCCAGGCGTCGCCACACCCTACCCGATTCCTGCGATTCCCCTGGATATCCTAATTGCTCCGCTCGCGCGAGCGAATAGATCGCCCCGAGGGCAAAGTTGTAGAGGCTCGACTGCCGCGCGTTGGATCGATCCAACCGCAAATCCTTCATCTGACTCAGGGCTCTTTTAATTCTGTCATTCATGGGATGCGCACCATCTGAGATACTCTAATGCTCGCTCGCATAGCGCCGGAAGTGGTAGAGGAGCGGAACTCGTTGGCGGCAGGATCGTGCACAAGATACAACACCGTGAGTGCACCAGACGAGTCGCTCGTTACAGAAGCAAGTCCCGTTTCCGCTCCTCAAATTCCTGTTTGTTGATCTCCCCGCGGGCGTAGCGTTTCTTGAGAATTTCCAACGCGGAGTCTTCACGATGGCCGAACCCTTGCCCCATCAGCCATCGGCCGATCAAGAGAACGCCGAAAATCAAGACGGCCCAGAAGAGCACCATGCTCAGCAGACCGAAGCCCATCATCGGCATCCAGCCGCAATCTGTGAATCGGTCCATCATGTCGGAACCTCCCCGCGATAGATGAACGCTCGCGTTTCGAGCTGGTCGAGCTGTTTTTCAAAGTCACCCACCGGGGACTTGATCCACGTTCGCCCGGTGATTTTGAGGACCGCTGAATCACTAGGGTATTGGCGCACTCGCTCAGCCTGGCTATCCGTCAGGTAATTCTCGCTCACAACGACGGGCTTCTTATCATATCCATAGATGCGGTCCCGGACTGTGAGGGAGACCCTTGCGAGTCCCTGGTCACCGAGCTGAATCTCAAGCTCGATCCCATCGAGCCATATCTCGAACGGCAGGTAATTGTAGCACCACAGCTTCAGATGTGAGACGGCGGCCGGCCGGCCTGGGTTAACGTAGAGATGGGGACCCACTCCGTTGGCAAACAGTTCGATTCGCTTCTGGCACTTTGCGACAGGAAACCAGCGTTTCAAGAGAAATGATGGCGCATGCCGAGTGATGAGGTCGAGGAGAACTCTCCCGAGCACGAACCATTTCGAAGGGAGCTGGCTTTCGTTCATGGGTTGCTTCGATTTGCGCGGCAGTCCAAGCCGCGCTTAATTTAGTGGGCCAGAATAGTATGGCGGAATGTTCTGGTCATGCTGGCATTGCCGAACTCGATTCGAGTACCGGAGCCCTACTGGAGTGTCGTTGGCTCACTCTTCAATGATCAGACCGCGGGCGCTTCCGCCACTCCCACGGCGGAATCGGGTCAGGATCGACCCAAAGGCCTCGGTTGGCTAGGCGCGCTTCGTCCTCGAGATCTCCCAGTCTGAAATCCTTCGAGTACTTCCGGTACCACCAGGCGAAACCTGCTTTCACGAGTTCCCGATTGAGATTTCGCCCATCGCCAAGCATGACCTCCCCAATCGTTCTCCCGTACCTGTCGAAGCCCACAACATGAATGGTGACTTCCTTGCCGAAGACCATAGTTGACGTGAACTGTTTAGCTTTCTTTCCGAAAGGCTGGCCTTTTTCGGGACAATCGATCCCGTTCAACCGAATCCTTTCGGCATGACCATCGTGCAGCACCTCAATCGTGTCACCGTCCAGCACACCAACCACTTTGCCGGCCCAGTCGGCGCCGAATGCCAGTGTGGCCTGTAAAAGGATACACCCGACAAGAACCTGACACATGCGCAGGTTCATTCTCTTAGATTGACCTCCCAAGTTCCTTGCGAACCCCTTTCCCACTCGCGAACCCACATTTTGATCGTCTCATACTTGGCTGTTGTACTGCGCTTCATCTCGCGAATGGACTTCCCAAAGACGGAAGCATTCCTCCTTGGACTTGTCGCCTTGCGGCATGACTCCTCCACGACCTACTTCTGCTTGGCGATGACCTGGTCTTTGATCTTGTCGTATGTGGCCTGCGGAATGATCTTCTTCTGGACCAGGTC
>CAADGK010000015.1 GCA_900696515.1 uncultured Nitrosospira sp.
AGCACGTCGTGCATCCGCTTGCCCTTCATATCCAAGCCGTCAAGCGGCGATTGCTCATCATCGGGGCGACGATGGTGAGCGCACTGGTGCTTACGTTCACGTTTTCGTCGGAGATGGTGGCCTGGCTGAATCGACCGTTCCCGAACCAGCTGGCATTTTATGGGCCGACGGAAGCGCTCTTTGCGTCGATCAAGGTTTCGCTATTGGCGGCGGTGATCCTGAGTCTGCCGGTCATTTTCTACCAATGCTGGAAGTTCATTGAACCAGCGTTGTTGCCGACCGAACAACGCTGGGCCATTCCGCTGTTTATGGTTGCCGGTGGGTTGTTCGCATTAGGATTGGTGTTCTGCAATGTGGTGATTCTGCCGCTCGTAATCGAGTGGTTTGTGAGTTTTGGGCTGGATCGCGACATTACCCCGGAACTGAGCGTGGGGACCTATATTGATTTCAATGTGAAGTTCTTGCTGATCTTCGGGTGTGCGTTTGAATTGCCGTTGGTCATGACACTTGCGGCGATGACGGGCTTTGCTTCTGCACACACGTTCTCCCGCTACCGTAAGCATGCGATCTTGCTCTGTCTCATCGTCTCGGCGGTCGTCACGCCAGACGCCACACTGTTCACGATGCTCTTGATGGCCGTTCCGTTGATGGCGCTGTATGAGGTCGGGATTCTCGGTGCGCGTTTGTTTGGACGGAATCCGACTCACCGTGACGTTGATTTGCCGATTGACCCGGATCTGCCGATCAATACTGCGGGAACGAGGGTGCGATGACGGCTCAATGTGTGAAAGTTTGCCGGACCTCTCTTGTTGCGCTGATCATGTTCGTATGGAGTGGCGCTCTGTCCTCGGAGAGAGGAGAGGCCTTTCAGGCGCATCTCGCGTCGTCACCGACTCTGATCCCGGCGGCAGATCCCTCATCATCGCCTGGTCCGTTTGAACAATCCGTTGCGAGCGTGCAAGCGCTCGTGATGGACGGCCATGGGGCGATTTACGCCGGGTCATTTGGACATGGCATCTTTCGTAGCGCCGATCGCGGTTCAACATGGGTTCGAGTGGGGGGGGGAGTGAGCGATCCGTTTATATTGAGCCTGTCCTCCACCAAGGATGGCGCGGTCTATGCCGGGACGTTCCGTGGAGGGGTGTTTCGCTCGCGAGACGACGGCCACTCGTGGCAGCCGGTCAGCACCGGGCTCAAACAGCTGGAGGTGAAGGCCCTGCTGGCGGTCGATCAGGAACTCTTTGCCGGAACGGGTGATGGAGTGTATCGTCTGAGGCACTCGGACGATCGTTGGATTCCCGTCACGACGGGATTGGACGATATTTTGGTTCATGCCCTGGCTCGCTCGGCTGATGGGACATTATTCGCCGGGACATCGGGGAAAGGTCTCTTTCGCTTCAGCCCTCGGTCATCAGGGTGGGTGCGGTTGCATCATGGCTTGAAGGATCATGAAGGGATGATCGAAAACTTTATTCGCGTCCTCGTCATTGATCACGATCAGAACATCGTCGCCGGAACGTTCGACGGCGGAGTCTTCCGCAGTGCCGATGGTGGACTGACCTGGCGACCGATCAGTCGGGCATTGCCCAATGATTCCATCCGGGGTATTGTGTCGAGCGATCGGACGTTGGTTGTGGCGACGGGGAACGGAATTTTCAAGACAGTGGATCAAGGGAAGCAATGGACTCCCTTGAACAAGGGATTGACGAACCAGTCGATCCAGGTATTGATCGGATCCAAAGAAACAGGACTCTATGCCGGAACAAGTTCCGGAGTGTTTCGGAGCGATGACGGGGGCTCATGGATTGCCGTAAATGAGGGGCTGGAGGCCGGAGTTGCGCCACCGCCGTTTCTCTTTCGATAATGTGAGAAAGGATACATCGAATGGCTGAGAAAAATCAGAACGTTCACGCGACCATTGCCGTGACGAGCAAGGGACAACCGATAGGCGACATTGTGCTCAAGTTTTTTTCGGATGTGGCGCCCGGTCATGTCACGAACTTTATCAAGCTTTCCAAAGAGGGATTTTACGATGGGACGACGTTCCACCGAGTGATCCCTGGATTCATGATTCAAGGTGGAGACCCGAACAGTAAGAACCCAGATCGTTCCTCGCATGGCATGGGCGGGCCCGGGTACAAAGTGAAGGCGGAGTTCAACAGTACTCCCCATAAGCGGGGCATCGTCTCCATGGCCCGATCGAATGATCCAGATAGCGCCGGGTCGCAGTTTTTTATCTGTGTCGCCGATGCAAACTTCCTTGATTGGCAATACACCGTCTTTGGAGAGGTGGTGAGCGGTATGGACATCGCCGATAAGATTGTTGCCATGAAACGTGACGGCAGGGACAATCCATTGGAGCGTGCTGAAATGACCGTCACGATCAGCGAGGGGTGAAAAGGACAAGGGGGAAGGAGGGGTGAGCTACCGGAGGACGCACGATCAAACGCTGCACAGGTTGATGTTGAGTATCGTCTTATTCGTAACTCTTTCCCCCGTATGGTTGGTTGGTTGCGCTGTACCACATATTCCCTCACGGATCGTGTACGAAGATCCTGTGAACTATGTGCGACTCGAAGAAGATGCCGATGTGCTCGCTGAATGGCCACCTACTCATCATACCCATCCTTTTTTAATCGAGCCGGAAAAGATACGGACGGTATTGACAGGTCTGAAGGTACAGGAACACCGGACCGCCCTGCAGCGGTGGTTTTTGGGTGAGTCTCCACTGGTTCCAGCCTTCACGGATGAGGAGATCACGCTCTTGTCGGCTCATCTGGCCGGAGCGTTCGCGGAGGCAACCTATAACGAGCGCGTCACGTTTTATCTTAGCCAACCGCAGACATTTGCTCGGCGCATTATTACGACGGGCGGATTATATATCCATGGTACGGAGTTGCATTTTCTTCTGGGGAACTGGCGGATCATTTACGGTATTCCAGCCTATGGCATGATCTACGATCGCCGTTACCCCATGAGGCCGACTGCGGCCAAAGGCTTTGATCTCCTCTTTCAGCCTGCTGAAGCGGTCATCCCTCTGAAGAATAGCGTGATTGACGGGATTTTTGCCAACGCCAAAGACGAGCTGGTTGTTGATTTGACCAAGCTCGAATCTTCTGAGCCGGTTACTTTGCTCATGAGGACCTGCATGAATGGTCAGCCCCTCTGCTCGCGGGATCCCAGCTGATCTCTCCGGTGGTGTCTTCAGAAGGGAGACGAGTGTGCAGGCGTACAAGTTCGGGAGGCGAGAACTCTAGCGCCTGGCCGGTCCTCGCAAAAACATCTTGGGTACTTCCATCAGCCCTTCGATGATCGATGGCCATCCAAGCTTACTCTGCCCCAAGACCCGGTCGCTAAATCGAATCGGGAGTTCGCTCACCTTCGCGCCCAGCTGAACGGCCCGCCAGGCTAGCTCGACCTGGAAAATATATCCCTTGGCTTGCACGGTCGACAAGGCCATCTTCTCCAGCAGTCCGCGGCGATAACATCGAAACCCTCCGGTCCAGTCCCGGATGAGTGAGCCTAGAAAGAGGCGTACGTAGCCATTGCCGCATCGGGAGATGAGGCGTCGACGGGCATTCCAGTTTTCGGTTCCCCCACCTGGGACATAGCGACTGCCGATAACCAAGTCGGCTGTACGGCTTCGGTGAACCAATCGAGGAAGATCCCACGGAGCATGGCTGAAGTCACAATCCATCTCAATGATTCGATCATACGGTCGCTGGAGGGCCCACTGAAAGCCCGCGATGTAGGCCGGCCCGAGCCCTTCTTTTCTTGGCCGATGGAGCACATGAACATACGGGTAGCGGGTGCTGAGCTGATCAGCCAGTTCGCCGGTCCCGTCCGGAGAGTTGTCGTCCACAATCACAATATCGGTTGCGAGATATTGGCCGATTGCGGTCACAAGCGCCTCAAGGTTGCTGCGTTCATTATAGGTCGGAAGCACCACGATGATGGACTCATCAAACGTAAATGGTGAGGCTGGCACGAGTTGAAGTTGTCCTGCCAGTTGAGGGTATTCCGCACTATGAGCACTGACTGCGGCGCGATTACTGATTGCCACGCGAGCGCTATTGACACCTTGCGCGATGAGTACTTCTGCCTGATCAAAGTCCGGTACAAGATAGGCTTCGTCCGGGTGCAAGTGCCCGGGAGAGAGAGACTGACCATCCCTGCACGCTGGATGGAAGTGAATAGAAGTCGGTTGGGGGCCAGTATCTGATGGGGCAGCCGTCGGGTGCGAGGGCATGAAGAACCTTGTCGAGTCTCGCTGGTTGTGATGGATCTGCCTATCCAGAACGAGAGAGGCACCGGAGATCCTGGATGTCTAGGAAGCAAGACCGAAACGAACATTGCGGGTGACCCGCAGCGCTTCTCCGTAAAAGCCGGTGAATTGTAGACGACAGGCGAGAACTCTGCAAGTAGTGGGCGGCCTTTCCTATTAGCCGTCAATACTCCACTCGTTTTGACAGTGCGGGAATCGCTATGTTACAGTCCGCCGATCGTTGATAATCAAGGATTTTCTACGTTTATCGAAGGACGAGTGAATATGAGCGGATCGCAGACACATGTGGTTATCGTAGCAGGAGCGGGACCGGCTGGTATGGCCGTGGCGGCAGCCCTTTCAAAAGCCGGGCGTGAGGTTATCATTCTGAATCGCGACATAAAATTCGGCGGGTTGGCGGAATATGGGATCTTCCCATCCAAGTTGAAGCTCCGTGGCGGCCTGAAAAAACAGTACTGGGAACTCCTTCAACAGAAGAACGTCCACTATTTAGGGAATGTCACGATTGGCAACGGAAAGGATCTCACCGTTGAAGAGGTGTGTGGGCTAGGAGCGAGCGCGGTTGTTTTTACCATCGGTGCTCAGGGGACCAAAGCTATCGGTGTGGAAGGGGATTCCGCCCAAGGAGTGTTTCACGCAAAAGACGTCGTCTATCACTTCAATCGCCTTCCGGGGTTTGGGGATCGTCCGTTTGACATGGGAAAACACGTTGCGGTAATCGGGGCGGGAGATGTCATGGTGGATATTGCCCACTGGTTAATCCGCTATAAACAGGTCGAACGTGTCACGGCGATCGTGAGACGCGGACCGGTCGAACGAAAATATAATCCCAAGGAGATTCGGAGCATCTGCGCCAATATGGACCTTGACGGGATCAGCGCCGAGTTTGCCCGCATCAAGGACCGCCTCACCAAGGTCGGACAGAATCCCGATGAAGTCCTGAAGGCATTTACCGACGAGTTTACCAAGTGCGAGCCAAAGGTGTCTGAGACGAAGATGGGTTTTCGTTTCCTTGCTTCCCCCAAACGGATTCTCGTCGACGGCAATAATCGGGTTCGCGGACTCGACATGGAAGACAATCGGCTGGATCCCAAGGGAGAGGATACAGTCGCTGTCGGCTTGAAAGAGCATTACGAGTTCCCTTGCGATTCAGTGGTGTTTGCTGTCGGTGATAGGGTCGATGAGACAGTCGGGCTTCCCTATAAGAATGGGGTGTTTACCACCAATCCGAACAAGACGGGGAATGATCCTGATGATGCGCTGTTCCAGGCTTATGATGAATCGACGGGCAAGGTAATGGAGGGAGTCTTCTTAGCGGGTTGGGCTCGAAAGGCCAGTGAAGGCCTTGTTGGTGTTGCGAAACGCGATGGAGATTGGTGCGCGGAGGTCGTTGAACGGTACTTGGGCGCGAAGACTGGCGGGGGAGGTGTGAACAACGTCCTGGACCGTCTGCATGCGCGCTTAAAGCAACGACAGAGTCGACCGGTTGATGTGAATGGACTGCGGGCTCTGGATGTGGCCGAACGTACATTCTCCGAGAAGACCGATTGTATCGGTGAGTTCAAGTTCTCGGCGAATCAGGACATGCTGAAATATATCGAACAGACAAGCATCTGAATCCGGTAGACCGCTCTCCCGTCCTTAACTATGCCCCCACTTTAACTTTTCACGCAACACTTCATAATAGTGGCTTTCCGGAAATCTGATGAGCCGAGTCCGGCTCTCTGAAGCTCTGATGGAGGCGGTGTCGCCCTGTGTCATGGCTACGCCGACTTGGCCATCCAGCGTCGCCATTGATCCATCATCTTTACTGGTCAGTGTCACTTCAATGACGGCATTGCTGGGCACGATCAAGGGTCGATGAGTCAGGGTGTGTGGACATATCGGGGTCAGGATGAGTGCTTGGAGGCCTGGATTCATGATCGGGCCCCCGGCGGAGAGTGAATAAGCGGTAGAACCTGTGGGTGTTCCGATAATAAGGCCATCTCCGCGAAGGTTCGTCACGAATTGGCCTCCAATCGCCACGTGCAGCTCAATCATGCGAGCCAAGGTGCCTTTGCTGATGACTACATCGTTGAGCACGACGCCTTGCGCGACCGTTTCTCCATGCCGGTGGATATGTGTGGCAAGCATCAGCCGTTCATCAAGGGCAAAATCGTTGGCGAAGACTCGTTCAAGAGACGGATAGAGATTATCCAGCCGGACCTCCGTCAGGAACCCGAGCCCTCCCATATTGACCCCTAAGATCGGAATGCTTCGGTCAGCCGAGAGTCGTGCCGCACTGAGAATGGTTCCGTCTCCTCCCAGTACCAGCAGAACATCGGCTGTTTGAGCTAGCCGAGTTTTAGGGATTCCTCCTGCCTCGTTCAGCAACAGCGCGGAAGTTGTATCGAGCAGCACGTCGATATGACGTTCACGAAGCCAGGCCACGACGCCAAGCAGGGTGGCCTTTACTTCCGGGAACTTTGGCTTCGTCAAGATCCCAATGCTTTTACTTTTCATGAATGCCAAGCCTATGGTTGGGGGAATGGGGCGGGTGATTGTATCGGGATGCATAATTTTGTGTCAACGGAAAGGCCGATGGGTTGCTCGCTTAGAGAGGAGGGGGGAGGACTGCTTCCTTGCTCCATTGGTGAACACTTCGCCACGACCGATTCGACCACGAAGAGCCGGAGAGCACGTTGAGGTTATGGAGGGCTGTAGATCAATCGGGTTCTCCTGCGGCCTAATGAATAATGAGAGTCGAGAATCAGGACCCACCTTTACCGGCTTGTTCTCCGCTCAATCTTGACTCTCAAAGATACTGTGGTTAGAATCACAGCAAGGTTTTTCAAGGGTTTGCTTGAATGCGGCCGGGGTCTCACTCACCGAGAAGGAGGCAGGATGTTTGAACGATTTACGGATAAAGGTCGGAAGATCATCATCCTTGCGCGTGAGGAGGCTGAGCGGCATCAGAATGACTATCTGGGCACCGAGCATCTGGTCTTGGCGATCCTTCGGGAGTCCGACGGAATTGCCCTTATGATTCTGAAGAAGATGGGGTTATCGACCGAACAGATCCGGCTGGAAATTGAAAGGAACTTGCCGGGTGGCGGTACGACCATGACGTTTGGGGAGATTCCCTTTAGCCCGCGGGTCAAGAAAGTCATTGAATATGGGGTTGAGGAGGCGCGGCTGTTGGGCCACAACCACATCGGAAGTGAACATCTGCTTCTTGGGCTGTTGCGCGAAGAAGAAGGAATTGGAGGGAAAATTCTCCGAAGTCTGGGAGCGAACTTATTGACCGCCCGTCAACTGACCGTGACATTTTTGCGGAAATCTGCTCCTCGGGAGCGTGACCGGAAGAGCAATACCCCGGCGTTGGATGAGTTTGGTCGTGACCTCACCCAACTGGCGCAAGAAGGTCAGTTGGATCCGGTGATCGGCCGCGCCGACGAAATCGAACGGGTCTTGCAGATTCTCAGCCGGCGAAGCAAGAACAATCCGGTGCTCATCGGAGAGTCGGGGGTCGGGAAGACAGCCATTGTCGAAGGGCTTGCCCAAAGAATCATCCAGTCGGAGGTGCCCGACAATCTGCTTTCTCGACGAGTCATCGCATTAGATCTAGGCTCTCTTGTCGCGGGGACCAAATACCGTGGACAGTTTGAAGAGCGCCTGAAGGTTGTGATGAAGGAAATTGTCCAGGCCGGCAACATCATTATATTCATCGACGAACTTCACACACTCGTGGGAGCTGGAGCGGCCGAGGGTTCTATTGATGCATCGAACATGCTGAAACCGGCGCTCTCGCGAGGGGAGATTCAGTGTATTGGGGCCACGACGTTGGACGAGTACCGCAAGCATATTGAAAAAGATGGAGCGCTGAAGCGGAGGTTCCAGCCGATTTATGTTCAGCCGCCGAACATGGATGAAACCATCCGTATTATTCAGGGTCTTCGTGACCGGTATGAAGAACACCACGGAGTAGAGATTACAGAGGATGCGATCGTGGAGGCCGTCAAGTTGTCCGATCGGTACATCACCGATCGGTTCTTGCCCGACAAGGCGATCGACTTGATTGATGAAACCGGATCGCGTGCCAAGCTGCAGACCTATGCGCTTCCCTCCGAACTGAAGGCCATGGAGCAAGAGCTGAAGAAAGTCGCACGCGAGAAAGAGCTCTCAATTTCCACGCAGAATTTCGAGGAAGCGGTTCGGCATCGCGAAGAAGAAGAGCGTCTCCGGAAATTGCTCGATGAATCCAAGCGAGAGTGGAAAAAGAATCAGGAGAAAAACAAACCCGTCATTGGGAAGGAAGATGTTGCTTACGTTGTCTCAAAAATGACGGGCATTCCTCTTTTCAAGCTGGAAGAAGAGGAGTCGAATAAGCTTCTGAGGATGGAAGAGTTCCTTCACAAGAGGGTGGTTGGCCAAAACGAGGCGATTTCAGCTGTTGCGAGAGCGATTCGCCGTTCTCGGGCCGGTTTGAAGGAGACAAAGAAACCGATTGGCTCCTTTATTTTCCTTGGACCGACCGGGGTTGGAAAGACGGAACTTGCCAGAACGTTGGCGGAGTTTCTGTTCAACAGTGAAGACGCCTTGATTCGCGTTGATATGTCCGAATACCAAGAGAAGTTTACCAGCTCTCGACTTTTCGGTGCTCCTCCGGGATATGTGGGATATGAGGAGGGGGGACAGTTGACGGAAAAGGTTCGTCGTCGGCCTTATTCGGTTGTCCTGTTTGATGAAATCGAGAAGGCCCATCCTGACGTATTCAATGTGCTGCTCCAGGTGTTAGATGACGGAGTTCTGACCGACAGCCTCGGACGAAAAGTTGATTTTAAGAATACCGTGGTCATTATGACGTCCAACATCGGGACGAAGATGATTCAGAAGGGTGTGTCGCTTGGGTTCCAGAGCACCGAGGGTGAAGTTGCACGTCGGAAAAAAGAAGAGGTGCTCGGCGAGCTTCGGAAGTCATTCAGTCCAGAGTTCTTGAACCGGATTGATGAAATCGTTATCTTCCATCAACTTGAGAAAGAGCAGCTCTACAACATTCTGGATATTCTGCTTCGTGAGTTGAACCTGCGGTTGGTTGATAAGGGGATTGAGATCGAGATTGATGATGAGGTCAAGCAGTGGCTTATTAAGGAAGGGTATGAGCCGCTTTATGGGGCTAGGCCGATGCGCAGGGCCATCCAACGTGCCATCGGTGACCCCCTCTCTGATGAACTGATCCGGGGACGCTTTAAGGAAAGTCGCAAGGTGAAGGTCGTCTTACGGGATGGGGCTCCGGCTTTTATCGAGCAGGAGGCGATGGCCGGCGTATAGCGCCCTTCCGTGGTGATTCAGCGATGTAATACGATGGACAAGGCCTCTGTGGCATCCGGCTGCAGAGGCCGTTTTTTTTCGACAGGCCGTGGGGGATTCCTCGGGGCATAATGGTGGGGATTCGTTCTGCAAAGCCGGAGGATTCTAGGCAGAAGGGCTGGAAGTCCGGGCCTCTCCTCGGCATTGAATCCTCATGCGATGAAACCGCCGCCGCAGTTCTTGGTTCTGACGGGACGGTACTCTCCAATATTGTCGCCTCGCAGCAGGCTGTCCATGAGAAATTCGGTGGAGTGGTTCCCGAATTGGCCGCTCGGGCTCATCTTGGGAAAATTGATCTGGTTGTGATGCGCGCGTTAGAAGAGGCTCGGGTTTCGAAAGGTGATCTTCAGGCTATCGCGGTTACACAAGGACCTGGACTGGCAGGGGCGCTGCTCGTCGGAGTGAATTATGCCAAAGCCTTAAGTTACGGGCTGGGCATTCCTCTCGTTGGCGTCAATCATTTGCAGGGCCATATCGCTTCCGCATGGTTGGCGGATCCGACATTTCCCCTCCCCTGCATCGTTCTGGTCGTGTCGGGAGGCCATACACATCTTTATCGTCGCGAGGCGAATGGGGAGTGTCTTTTACTCGGGCGCACTCGTGATGATGCAGCCGGTGAAGCGTTTGACAAGGGTGCTCAGATGCTTGGTCTCGGCTATCCTGGAGGACCGGCGATGGACTTGATTGCCAGAATAGGAGATCGACAGGCCATTCCATTTCCGCGCTTTCATGGGGCACGGAGTAGCCTTGAGTTTAGCTTCAGCGGGCTCAAAACGTCGCTACTGTACAAGTTGCGCGGAATGGCAACCCCGCTCAATCAACGGCAGATTGCCGATCTTGCAGCCGGCTATCAAGAGGCGATCGTACAGGTTCTGGTGACCAAGGCCTTGTCGGCATTGAAACAGTCGAACCTATCTGCGATCGCAGTCGTAGGCGGTGTATCAGCAAACTCACGGTTGCGTGCGGTGCTGAGTGAACGAGCGGAGCATGGGCAGATCCGATTATCGCTCCCCTCGATGGAGTTTTGCACGGACAATGCGGCCATGATTGCGTCGGCAGGACGCCAGCGGCTGATGCGCGGAGAGCCATGGTCGCCGATTCTGGACATTTGTCCGACAGACGGGTCGATGACTTCCGTCGGGGCCAGGCCGGTCACTACGAGTTTCCAGAAGTAGAAGGAGACGCGTCATTTCCAATATTCGCGGTCAAATTTCAGGGCTTCGTGCAAGCCAGCTCGTCGCGCTTGAACGACTGTATCGTCGTCGCGTGGCCTGTGACATGATTCTTTCGCCGGACCTGGCCAAGGTGATGGGACAACTCACGCTCGAATTACGACGACCGGTGGGTGTGTTATTGACCCGCCGAGGTCAGGTACAGGAAGTGATCGTGGGGACGGAATTGACGCTCTCGTCGACCACACTTACGCTGTTCCGTGCCGGTACTCGGGCGCTTCGTGGTTTGCGATTTATTCGAACGCAGTTGCATGATCAGCCGTTGAACCAGGAGGTGCTCACGGACCTTGCCTTTCTGCGTCTTGATCTGATTGGCGTCCTCAGCGTCGCCGATGATGGCCAATTGGGGCACCTGTACATGGCCCATTTGCTACCGCCCAAAGTCGCCGGCCAGTTGTTCAAGGTATGGCAGTCGATCCCCTTTCACCGTATGAGGGTTCCGTTCGACGAGTTTATTCGGGATCTCGAATCCGAAATCCAACTCGCTTGTGCGCAGTACGCGGTTGCACATGGACAGGAATCGGCAATCCTTGTGAGCGCGTCCGTGAAAAGCCGGGCGGAGCAGGAGGAACGCCTCACTGAATTGGCCGAATTGGCGGCGTCGTCTGATGTCGCGGTTATTGATCGAATGGCTCAACGGACGTCGGATGGACACCAGCGATACTTGTTGGGGAGCGGAAAAATGAAGGACGTCTTGATCCAGACCCTTCACCGTGGGGCCGATATGGTCATCTTTGATCAGACGCTCTCGCCGGCCCAACTACGAGCAATTTCAGAAATGACCGATATCAAGATCATTGACCGCACACAACTGATTCTGGATATTTTTGCTCGGCGTGCGCATAGTCGTGAGGGGAAAATTCAGGTCGAATTGGCGCAACTTCGTTATCTGTTGCCGAGGTTGTCAGGACGGGGCACCCAGTTGTCGCGTTTGGGCGGAGGCATCGGCACGAGGGGACCAGGGGAATCAAAGCTTGAGACGGATCGGCGACGCGTTCGTGAGCGGATCACGCATTTGGAGAGAGAATTAGCAAGGTTTGCGCGCCACCAAGACCGGCGACGATCCCGACGAGGACGATTCGGGCTTCCTGTGATTTCGCTGGTTGGGTATACCAATGCCGGGAAGTCTACTCTGCTCAATGTCTTGACCAAGAGTCAGGTTTCAGCCCAAAACCGACTGTTTGAAACACTGGATACGACAAGCCGACGGTTGCGATTCCCCGAAGACCGTGAAGTCATCATTACGGACACGGTGGGCTTTATTCGCGATCTTCCGCAGGAACTGGTGGGTGCGTTTCGGACGACGCTCGATGAGCTTCGCGAGGCGGATCTCCTGCTCCATGTCGTCGATGCCAGTGCCGTCGATATCGAGGTGCAGATCACCGCAGTGGAAGCCATCCTGGAAGAGCTTCAGCTGACGGCAATTCCGAGAGTGCTTGTCTTCAACAAGTGTGACCGTGCGTTGCCCCAACAGGTGGAACAGCTCTGCCGACGGTACAGTGCCGTCGGGATCTCGGCGCTTCACCCTGCCACGCTTCGTCCTCTGCTTGCTCGGCTGGAGGCGCACGTGAAAGCCTTGGTGTCCGTCGATGAGCATACGTCACAGATACCTCAGGACAACGACGCGGTTGCTCTTGCAACTTATGAGTAGTCGCTGCACAATCGGGCGTCCATGAAGCTGACCAGTCGCAGCAGGGCGGGATCCGGGTCAGGTCGCGCGGAACAGATCGCGTTACAGCTTCGTCAAGCCATCCCGGTGACACGGATCGAGTTAGCGCATCGTTCGCCCTGGGAACTGCTGGTTGCGACGATTCTTTCTGCACAGTGCACGGACCAGCGGGTCAACCAGGTGACACCGGCATTGTTTCAGCGATATCCAACCCCACAGTCCATGGCGATGTCGGAAAAGACCGAGCTGGAGATACTGATCAAACCGACAGGTTTCTACAAAAGTAAGGCAAAGCACCTGGTCGGTTGTGCACAGGCCGTCTCGACCCGATTTGGGGGTCTCGTGCCGAACACCATGGACGAACTGACGTCGCTCCCCGGTGTCGGACGGAAGACCGCAAACGTACTTCTTGGAGGAGTATTTGGAAAACCAGGACTTGTGGTTGATACCCATGTGAAGCGTACGGCGAACCGATTGGATCTCAGTCGCTCGCAAAACCCTGAGCAAATCGAGCGGGATCTTCAGACGGTCTATCCGCAAGCCGCATGGACGGATATTTCACAGCGTTTATTGCTTCATGGACGATACGTGTGTCTCGCCAGGAAGCCGCGTTGTCGTGCCTGTTCTCTGTATGCTGTCTGCAGGTGGGAAGGAAAATTGACGCGATGATCACGAGTATGACCGGGTTTGGCCGACGCCAGGGGACTTATGCGGAAACGACTGTCACGATCGAGGTGCGATCTGTCAACCATCGCTTTCTAGAAACATCCATTCGTCTGCCAAAATCGATGGGAGGGATGGAAGAGTTTTTCAAGAAAACCGTCCAACAACACTGTGCCCGTGGGCGAGTCGATCTCACCGTGGCTCTCCAGGGGGGGCGTGGGAATGGGCGATTACCTCAGTTTGACGAGAATTTGATCAAACACTACTGTCAAAACCTTCGCACCTTGCAGCGCACGCTGAAACTGAAAGGATCCATAGACATTGCCCTGTTGGCAGGACTTCGTGATGTCATTGTGCTGTCTGATCAGGCAGCCGATGATCCTAAACTGGTCAAATTTATCCAACAGTTGGGAGCAAAGGCGGTAGGTGATATGGCCGCCATGCGCAAGAAGGAGGGCGGGTTGCTGGCGAAGGATCTGCTGGATCGACTGGCTTGTGTCCAGACATCCAAAACGGCGATTTCCAACCGTGCTCCATCGGTTGCGCAAGAGACCTTCGATCGGATGAAACTTCGTGTGGAGAAGTTGCTGGGAGATGCCATTCCGGATCTTCCGCGACTCAATCAGGAACTGGCCACTTATGCCGATCGGTGCGACATCACAGAAGAATTGGTCAGACTGGATGCGCATATGGTACAGTTTGGACAAGCGGTCCAGCACAGCGAACCAGTCGGGAAGACGTTAGATTTTCTTCTTCAAGAGATGGGCCGGGAAGTGAATACGATCGGTTCAAAGGCGAATGATTCGGCGATCGCCGCGGAAGTTGTTCGAATGAAAGCGGAGCTGGAACGTTTGCGAGAGCAGGTTCAGAACGTCGAATGAGTCGTCCGTCAACCACAGACCATCTGCCGTCCAGCCCGGTTGAGCAGCAACCTGCCCCTGGGCGTCGGGGGATTTTGTATATTGTTTCCGCCCCTTCAGGGGCTGGAAAAACGACGTTGTGTAAGCAAATTGTGACTTCAATATCCGGGGTGTGGCATTCCATATCTGCGACAACAAGAAAACCTCGTCCTGGGGAGGAGCATGGACGAGAGTACTTCTTCCTGGAAGAACAAGCGTTCCATGACATGGTGACGCGCGACGAATTCTTGGAATATGCCCATGTCTATAGCCACTGGTATGGTACCCCTCGTGGGCCGCTTATGGATAAGATTCAACAGGGCGTCGACGTTCTGCTTGAGATTGACGTCCAGGGTGCGCTCCAAATCAAGAAACAGTTTGTCGATGCCGTTTCGATTTTCATTCTTCCGCCATCCATGGAGATTCTCCGCGCCAGGTTGCAGGGGCGGGCGTCGGATTCTGAGGAGGAGATCCTGCGCCGACTTCGCAAGGTGAAGGACGAAGTCTGGTGCGTGCGCGAGTACTCCTATATCGTTCGAAACGACGACCTCGGCCAGTCGCTTCGTGAGTTGCAGAGTATTTTTCACGCGGAACGCCTCAAGACCCATCGGATGAACATGCAGTGGCTTGAACGGAGTTTTGTCGCCGAGACGGACGCAACGCCGAACGGTTGAGCGTGTTTACTCACACTTTATCCTACAGGGAGAGAGCCATATTATGATCGACATGCTGAATTTGTTGCCGCAGTACACGTCCAATGAATTTGATTCCAGGCACCGGTTGGTGATTGTAGCCTCGCAGAGGGCCAAACATTTGACCCAGGGCGCCAGGCCCGGGGGGCCCTCTCGGTTTACAAAGGAGACCACCGTTGCGCTGGATGAGGTTTTGAACGGGCAGGTGAAGTATCTGATCGGGAAGGAAGCGCGCGATGCGATGAAGGAAGCAAAGCGCGGGAAAGAAGGCGAAACCGAGCGTATTGCGATGATGACCGGGGAAGACGCCCGAGAGATCAAGAAAGAGCTCAGCGTGTATGTGGATGATACGGCTCAGCCGGCGGTAGTCCCAACCGAGGAGTAGACCGTGGACGACGCGAAGCCCACGGCGGATCTTGGCGGCAAGCACATTGTCTTAGGGGTGACCGGGAGTATTGCCGCCTATAAAGCCGTCGGGGTGCTTCGTGCGTTGCGGGATCATGGGGCAACCGTGTCGGTGATTATGACCCGTGGAGCGGCACAATTCATGACGCCGCTGACGTTCGAAGTACTGTCCGGTCGTCGCGTCGTCACCGATCTCTTTGAGGGGCATGAAACCATGCCGCATTTGACGATGTCGGAGGATGCCGATGCGGTGCTTGTGGCTCCGGCGACCGCGCATTTTCTGGCGAAGGCGGCGTTGGGCCTTGCGGACGATCTCTTGAGCACGATGCTGTTGAACGTTCGAGGCCCTATCATTGTTGCGCCTGCTATGGATGGCGACATGTGGACTCATCCGACAGTCGCTCAACATGTGGATGCTCTTCGAGCGCGTGGAGTGGTCGTCATGGATCCTGAGGTGGGGCCGCTCGCGTCGGGTCGCGTGGCGCAGGGGAGGCTTTCATCGGAGATCAAAATTCTGGAGGCTGTCCAGGTCGCGTTATGTCCTCAGACGGATTGGCGCGGCCAGCGCGTATTGGTATCCGCCGGACCGACCCAAGAGCCTCTTGATCCGGTGCGGTTTCTCTCCAACCGTTCGTCTGGGAAAATGGGGTACGCCATTGCAGAAGCGGTACGTGCTAGGGGAGGGGAAGTGGTCTTAGTCACAGGACCTTGTGCGTTGGCACCTCCTTCAGGGGTCACGACCGTTCAGGTGAATACCGCGAGCGAGATGGCCGACGCCTTATCGCAACGCTTTGCATCCTGCACCGTCTTGATTATGGCGGCGGCCGTTGCCGATTTTCGTCCACGGGTTACGGCGTCAGGAAAGCTGAAAAAACAGGGAAAACATGAAATCGAGCTGGCTCTGGAGGCGACTCCAGACATTCTTGGGATGCTCTCTGCGAGACGTACGTCACAGGTTGTTGTCGGGTTTGCAGCAGAAACAGAACAGGTCTTGCCCCATGCCAAGGAGAAGCTGAGAGGAAAGGGACTGGATCTTATCGTCGCCAATGATGTGACGCAAGCCGGCGGCGGGTTCGGCAGTGACGACAATGCGGCGGTGATTCTATCGGCCGCAGGAGAGCAGAGAGTGTTCGGTCTGATGCCCAAGCGGCGGTTGGCGGACGAGATTCTGAATGCCGTGCGCGACATGTGCTTGATGGCACCGCGTGGTGCGTCTCTTGTGGAGTAACCTTGGCTATGGCTTCCGGTTCTAAGAAAACGGACAACGCGGCTGAGATCGACCGGTTGGCCTTGGCGCTGGCCAAAGAGCCCGGATCAAAAGTCTTTATCCCATTAGCGGAAGAATATGGGAAGGCGGGACGATGGGAAGAGGCTGTGTCTGTGCTGGAAGATGGTCTGAAGGCCTATCCTGGTTTCATTACGGCCATGGTGGCATTAGGGCGTGCCTATGAACAGGTGAACCAACCGGTTAAGGCAAAGGCCATTCTTGAAGAGGCGGTCAAGATAAGTCCTGATAATCTCCGTGCGCATCGCACATTGGCCAAACTCTATGCGGTTCAAGGGGCCAAGGATGCCGTGATCCGTTCCTGTAACGCTATTTTGGCCGTGAACCCACAGGATCAAGAGGCGTTGGCCTTGCGGGCAAGTCTTGATCACATCGTGGTGCGGGAATGTGTTTCGACAGTGAACCGGCCAGGGGAGCAACTTGAGAGGCCTCAGTCTGATCGTCCTAGTCGAGATCTCATGTCAGTAGCCGTGGGAGAGGTAGCTCAGGTTACAGAGCATGGTGAAAATCGGGCGGCTCCAACCTTAACCGACCTAGCCAAGGGCACTGAGCCGGCCGGTGCTGTCTTATCCATTCATCCTCGTGGAATCGGCAGATCGTCCGTCGCACGACTTGAGCAGTGGCTTCACATGATTCAGGCTCGCCGCCGTGATGGGTCAGGTTCTCCTCAGCTGATCCAGTGAGCGTTTCCGTGACCGCAACGGTTTGACCCCCTGAAAGCAGACTGCTAGAATGCCGGGCTCCAGGGTGAGTGTGGCGTGGTTGAGGGTGGAAGGGAGCAGCGTACCATGCTCCGTATCTTGGTTCTGCATGGTCCCAACCTGAATCTGTTGGGTAATCGTGAACAGTCTATTTATGGGACGACGTCTCTTGACACGATTGACTCGTCTCTCCACAGTTTGGGCACCGAACTTGGGGCTGAACTTGTCATTCGACAATCCAATCATGAAGGAGAGTTGGTGACGTGGATCCAGGAAGCCCGCCGAGATTATCAGGGCATCATCATCAATCCGGCGGCCTATACTCACACCAGCATCGCGATACGCGATGCGTTGGCGGCCGTTGATCTTCCAACCGTCGAAGTTCATCTGTCGAATATTTATCGGCGGGAACCATTTCGACAACATTCCTATGTGTCTGGAGTTGCTGTGGCGCAGGTGGCCGGGTTTGGCCCGCCCGGGTATTTGTTGGCCCTGCGCGGGTTATGCGAGTATGTCGCTCAGTCTTCGGCTGCGGGTTCCAAATCAGAGATCTTGCCTGCTGACAAACGTAGGACCGGCCTGACATGAGTTCGTTCGTGGACCAGGTGAGTGTCTTCTCATTGAAGGGAGTTCAGAGTGATTTCCACGGTTGATTTTCGTGGCGGTGTTCGTTTGATGGTCGAAGGGGAACCTTTCTACATTGTTGAATTTCAACACGTCAAGCCTGGAAAGGGCGGGGCATTTGTACGTACCAAGTTGAAAAGCTATCTCTCGGGAAATGTGCTGGATCGTACGTTTCGATCTGGAGAGCGATTTGAAGAGCCCGATCTTGAAGAGCGCGACATGCAGTTTCTTTATGCGGCCGGCGAGGCCTATACGCTCATGGACACCGAAACCTATGAGCAACTGACGTTTGAGAAACAGCAATTGGGAGAGAATGCCGACCTGTTGAAAGAGAACATGGTCGTCAAGATTCTTATCTATGAGCATCGTCCGATTGCGGTGGAATTGCCGAACTTTATCGAACTCAAGGTCGTCGATGGAGAGCCGGGTGTGCGGGGCGACACCGCATCCGGAGGAACAAAACCGGTCATCGTGGAAACAGGCGCCACCATTAAGGTTCCGTTGTACCTGGAGGTTGGCACGGTGATTCGAATCGATACTCGTACGAGATCGTATGTGGAGCGTGTTCGGTGAAGGGTCGTCGGTCAAGGCCAAAAGCGCGGCGCATTGTGTTACCGGAGAGGCAGGGGCCTCCGCTTGGTGAAGCCGGGTCTGCCATCGGTTCAAGCAAACATCTCCAGGAACTGATCGATCTCCTCCGCCGGAATAACCTGACCGAGCTGGAGCTTGAGCATCAGGGTGTTCGAATACGCCTGCGGCACGAGATTATCGCCAGGGTTCCCGTGCCGGTTCATCAGGAATCAGTTGCGACCGTTCCTCAGCAACCGTCGCAGGTTGTTTCTCCAGCGACGCCGATGATCGAAGGAACCGCCGGATTTGTGACGGTGACCTCACCCATCGTCGGTACGTTCTATCGCTCCCCTTCTCCAGATGCGGATTCGTACGTCGACGAAGGTGATTTTATCAAGAAAGGGCAAGTGCTCTGCATCGTTGAAGCGATGAAGCTCATGAATGAGATCGAGTCTGAAATCGACGGGCGAATCGTGAAGATCCTCGTGGAGAACACGAAGTCGGTTGAATATGGTCAACCTCTGTTCCTTATAGACCCCAAAGCCACCCCATAGGTCGTGCTCGCAGTGATTCTCTCCATCATGTCGGAGACAAGGCGTGTTTAAGAAAGTTCTGATTGCCAATCGTGGAGAAATCGCGCTGCGGGTGATTCGCGCCTGCAAAGAGCTCGGCATTCAGACCGTTGCGATCCATTCCGAGGCGGATGCGCTTGCCATGCATGTCCGGGCGGCCGATGAAAAGGTCTGTGTCGGACCGGCTGATTCCGCGCTCAGTTATCGGAACATTCCCAATGTCCTGAGCGCAGCGGAGATTACCGGAGTCGATGCGATTCATCCCGGGTATGGGTTTCTCTCCGAGAACGCCCATTTTGCCGAAGTCTGCGAATCGATCGGGATCAAGTTCATCGGGCCCAGCTCTGAAAATATTGCCATGATGGGGGACAAAGCGAAAGCCCGAGAGATCGTTGCCAAACGAGGGCTCCCTGTCACCCCAGGGAGCCCCGGTGAAGTGCGGAGCGAGGAGGAGGCGTTACAGGCGGCCCAGAAGATCGGGTTTCCGGTTATCATCAAAGCCACGGCCGGTGGGGGAGGCCGTGGGATGCGCGTCGTCAATCGAGCCGAAGACTTGGGGCGAGCCTTTCAAGCCGCTCAAGCCGAAGCCAAATCGACGTTCGGGAACGACGGCGTGTATCTTGAACGCTATTTTTTGGAGCCGCGGCATATCGAAGTGCAGGTCTTGGCCGATCAGCAGGGCCGCGTGATTCATCTTGGGGAACGCGACTGCTCCATCCAGCGGCGGCACCAAAAGCTGGTCGAGGAAACCCCCTCGCCCGTGGTCGACGCCAAACTTCGTCGCGATATCGGACGAGTGGCGGTGGAGGCCGTCAAGGCCGCGCACTATCGCAATGTCGGGACGGTGGAGTTTCTCCTGGATAAGGAACGAAACTTTTACTTCATGGAGGTCAATACCCGTATTCAAGTGGAACATCCGATTACCGAAATGGTGACGGGTGTCGATTTGATCAAGGAACAGATTCGGCTTGCAGCCGGACATCCGCTCTCACTGCGCCAACAGGACGTCGTACTCACCGGCCACAGTCTGGAGTGCCGCATCAATGCCGAAGATCCTGAGAAGTTTACCCCGTCCCCAGGAACCATCACCAAATACAGTCCTCCAGGGGGATTCGGCGTGCGAGTGGATTCTGCGATGGAGTCAGGCTCGATCGTGGTGCCGCATTACGATTCGATGATTGCGAAGCTGATTACCCATGGCCGTGATCGACAAGAGTCCATGGCGCGGATGCGGCGAGCCCTTGGCGAATTCGTGATCGAGGGGATCAAGACGACGATCCCGCTTCATCGCCGAATCCTTGATGACCCCGATTTTCAGAAGGGCCATGTTTCGACCACATTCTTGGAGCATTTCTTGGCACGGTAGCCGGTAATTGTTCCTTCCTGATCCTTCCGTGTTTGGATATCCCCCTTGGGCGCGTGCTCATTCCCGCAGTTCGGTACAGTCTATCTGTGTGCCGAGTTGAGTCGGTGTGCCGGCAAGTCGCTCTGTCTCAGGACGGGGGGAACGTGATTATTGGCAGTCTTCCTGATAGGATGAAAAGATGTCTGGGAGCGAGTGTGTGTGACCTATGCGACGAATCGGATTGATGCTTAGTGTCCTCGCTGTCGGCATCGGCATCGGAGGCTACGTGTTTTTTAACGGAGAGCGGAAGCCTCCTGTTCGATACCGAACGGCATTGGTTGAGCGTGGGCAGGTGATTTCCGTCGTCAGTGCGACCGGGACGATCAATCCCGTGGTATCCGTCCAGGTGGGGACACAAGTATCGGGCATGATCAAGAGCCTGCACGCCGACTTCAATTCGCGCGTCAAGGTCGGGGATATTGTGGCGGTCATTGATCCGGAGCCCTTCAAGGCTCGTCGGGAACAGGCTGCGAGCAATCTGGACATGGCGCGGGCGAGCGTCGCGCGTGCGAGGGCCGAATTGGCCCAACGAAAACGAGAACTCAGTCGTGTGGAAGTGTTGTTGCCGGAGCAGTTTGTATCGCAAAATGATGCTGATGTGGCCACGACGAACTACCAAAATGCAGAGGCGCAACTCCGCGTGACTGAAGCACAGGTCAAGCAAGCAGAAGCGGCGGTGAATGCCGCGGATCTCGAGCTGAAATATACGGTGATCCGTTCTCCGGTCGAAGGGATCGTGGTGGCCCGCAATATCGAGGTTGGACAGACGGTGGCGTCCAGTTTTGCCACGCCCAATCTGTTTCTCATCGCGCTGGATTTGACCAAGATGCAGGTCGATACCAATGTCAGCGAATCGGATATCGGCGGGATGGCGGAGGGGAAGGAAGCGATCTTTACCGTCGATGCCTATCCGGGGATGTCGTTTACGGGCATTGTGAAGCAGGTTCGTCTCGCACCGATCAGTGTGCAGAACGTCGTGACATACAATGTTGTGGTGAGTGTGGACAACGCGGACCTGAGACTCAAGCCAGGCATGACCGCGAATGTGTCGATCGTAGCCTCGCAGCGAGACCAGGTCATAAAGGTTCCCAATGCCGCTCTCAGATTTGTGCCTCCCAAAGGTGAAGGGAGTGCGCGGGACGCCGCCGGACGATCGCCGAAAGGAGACTCGGCTCGGCCGGTCGCACTCGAGGGGAGAGCCATGGTGACGAGAACCGTCTGGAGGCATACCGACAACGGCGAGCTTGTCGCGGTGCCCGTGCAAACGGGTATCTCGGACGGCTCTTCAACGGAGATCATGTCCGGGGGGCTGGCGGAAGGTGATGTGATCGTGATCGGAATCGAACAATCAGCGGACGAGAGAAGACGCAACGAACTCCCTCCAGGATTCGGCAGCCCACCACGTCCTCGCAATCGCTGAGGCCATTCCCGGAGACCGGAGGAATGGCGATGACAGGGCCCCGTTCTCGGTGGACAAGGGATGGGATCGTGACATGCCTTGCGGCGTTCATTCTTCCGATCTTCCTCCCAGATCAGTAGGATTGTGTAGAGCAATGGTCCCACTCATCGTCTGCGAAGACCTCTGGAAAGTGTACCGAGTCGGTGATGTCGAGGTACAGGCATTACGAGGCCTCAGCGTGACGATCAAAGAGGGTGAGTTTGTCGCCATTATGGGGACGAGCGGGTCAGGGAAGTCGACGTTGATGAATATTCTCGGATGCCTGGATCAGCCGAGCAAGGGACACTATCGGTTAGGCGGGGTCGAGGTGGCAGGGTTGCAACCGGATCAGCTGGCGGAGATTCGGAATCAGAAAATCGGCTTTGTCTTTCAAAGCTTCAATCTCATTCCTCGAACCAGCGCGCTGGAAAATGCCCAATTGCCGCTCTTGTACCGGGGCCTGTCCTTGAAGGAACAGCGAGCCCTTGCGTCAGTCGCACTCGAACGAGTCGGCCTGAAAGGCCGTGAACATCATACCCCTACGCAATTGTCAGGCGGGCAACAGCAACGGGTGGCGATCGCCAGGGCCCTGGTGACGTCACCATCGTTGTTGCTTGCCGACGAACCGACCGGCAACCTTGACACACAGTCAAGCGATGAAATTATGGCGATTCTTAAAGGCCTGAATCGTGATGGGATCACGGTCATTCTGGTGACGCATGAAATCGATATTGCCGCTCACGCCGCACGTGAAATCGTGATCAAGGACGGACAAGTTTTGAGTGACCGTACCGTTCAGGATCGGCTTAGTTAGTGGGGGGGACCGGTGACGACGTTTGTGTGGCTGACAATCGTGACCGCGCTCCGAATCCTGCAGCGAAACCGACTGCGTGCCGGATTGACGATGTTGGGGATCATCATCGGGGTCGGTGCGGTCATTGCCATGGTGAGTATCGGGGAGGGGGCCAAACTCGCCGTGCAGAAGCAGATCGCCTCCATGGGAGCGAATAGCATCCTCATTTGGCCGAATTATTCGATGGTGAGCGGCGTGCGCGGGGGGCAGGGGGCCGTCATTACCTTAACCGTGGCCGATGCAATCGACTTAAAAAAGAAGATTCCTCTGTTGGCTGAAACGGGCTGGTCTCGCTCAGGTTCAATGCAGGTGATGAGCGGAGGCCGTAATTGGAACACCAACGTGATTGGGGCATCGCCGAGTGTGCTGACGATCAGAGACTGGGCTTACAGCAGCGGAGGTCCCTTTACACAAACGGACATGGATACTGCCGCTCGTGTCGCGTTGATTGGTCAGACGGTAGTGGACAATCTATTTGAATCGGGAGAGGAACCGGTTGGGGCGGTGCTTCGTCTGAAAAATGTTCCGATCCGCATTATCGGAGTTCTCAGTCCTAAAGGGCAGAGTCCTTCCGGCAGTGACCAAGATGATGTGGTGATTATCCCGTTTACCACTGCTGAGAGAAAGGTGTTGGGGACATCCTTCCTTGGGTCCGTCAACGGCATCCATGTCTCTACGGATCGGACTGAAGATGTATTTGATGCGGTGGAGCAAATTCGGGAGGTCTTGCGGTCACGTCATCGATTACAAGGGGACCGACCCGATGACTTTACTATTCGTACGCAGATCGATGTAGCCAAGGTTCAAGAGGGGACCAGCGAGACGTTGACGGGCATGTTGCTCGCGATAGCTTCCGTCTCGCTGCTTGTCGGAGGCATCGGTATCATGAATATCTTGCTCGTGTCGGTGACCGAACGCACGAGGGAGATCGGGATTCGTATGGCAGTCGGCGCCAAACGGCTCCACATCATGATGCAGTTTCTGATTGAGGCCATGACGCTCAGTATGGTTGGGGGAGGGGTCGGTGTCCTCTTCGGCGTGGCCGCAGCGAGGCTGACCTCCATTATTGCCGGTTGGCCGACCGTGATCTCAGGACAGACGATCCTGACCGCATTTGGATTTTCTCTCGTGGTCGGGTTGTTTTTCGGGCTCTATCCTGCCAATAAAGCAGCACGACTGAATCCCATCGAGGCCTTGCGCTACGAATAGGGCCGCAGATTGGTCGTGTGCGCTGCCCTTCCGCTTTCAGAGTTCGATGATCGCTTCAATGGCACGGGTCTGCGACCCATCGGGTTGGTCGGCCAGATTGACGGTGAACGGATCCGGGTAGGTCGTGCCTTCCGGCTGATGCGTGATGGTGACGATCGGCTGGTGCAGTGTTTCTTGATTCAGCGTCGTGACCACGCCTCGTTCCTTCGTATTGAGCCGCACCTGACTGTGTACGGGGTAGATACCCACGAGTCCGATGAATGCCGACAGCAGTTGCTGGTCGAGCTTATTCTGTCGAGCTTCCTGGTAGAGCCGTTGAAAGGTCCGGTGCGGAGGCTGCGGTATGGCTCCGCCGAATCCGGTGAGCAGTTCATCATACCGATCGACGATCATGAGGATCCTGGTTCGGTCCGAGGTAAATTCTCCGCGCGCTTCTTTCGGATAGCCGCTCTCATCGAGATAGGCATGATGATTGGCAATGAGATGGAGAATGGCCGCTTCGCTGTTGCCTGCCTGCTGTACGGTGCGCACACTGAGACGTGGATGGCTCTCGAACTCTCGCTGCTGAGACGGAGAAAGGCCTCGGTCGGCATGCGCATGACGAACGAGTGAGGGGGAAAGCTGCAGCAGTCCGATATCATGCAAGAGTGCGGCTAGCGCCAGCTCTTGCAGCTCCAACGGGTTGAACTGAAGGGTCTGTCCGAGGATCAGGGCTAAGGTACAGGTGGTGAGGGCATGCTGGCTGAGCATGGGGTCACCGGCTCGATTCTGGCTCAGCGCCATGAACATGGATGAAGGGGTGAGCGTTCTGGTCACAATCGTGATTTCGTGGACGGCATCGGCCGCTTGTTGATGATTGACCGTTCCGGTACTCGCAATTCTTGACAAGACAGACTGAACTGATTGGGCCAGCTGCTGCTTCGCCAGCGTCGCCTGAGCATATTCTTCATTGAGTTGAGCGAGTGTTTTGACCGGTTTCTTCTCCTGTCCCGATGGCGCATGGTGTGTTGGCGGTTCTCGGTCTGTCGTAGGGTGCTCCGGAGGGGGGGCAATCCCGCGGTCAAGATCAATCTCGACCGTCTTGACTCCGGCGCGGAGCAATTTCTCGATTTGTGCACGGCGCTCCACCTTGAAGGAGTGGCGTAGGAAGGGGGAGCGGTACCATGGGAGGTCCAGGGCCGCGACGTACATGCCGATCTGAAGGTCACCGACGGGAACGCGTATGGTCGGCATAGAAACAGAGCTTCCAGACAATCCTGACGTGGATGGCTTCATGACATATCGGCAGAAAGGGGACGGAGCTGTAGCTGGCTCGCAGTACTCCTGGACGCTTGTACTGCACCCACCGATACGCTGCTGCGACAAGCCTGGGCTCAGAAAGTTGTGAATGATGAATGTTGAACGCTCGCCTTGCAACGTCGGCGAAGCGGGGTGAGTTATCCGGATGGGATGATCGCCCAACGCCGGACAAACCAGATAGACAAGACAGACCATCTGTGCCGCAAACCGTCATGAAGCATGCACGGGTTAGGCGAATGATGACGGCCGTTCTCAGGACTCGGGCGACGAGGCTGGCAGGCAAGACAAGGAGACTTCAATTCGCGGGTTGGTCCTGTCGACGTGTTTGTAGAGGTGCGTCTCCATGATGCGATTGTCGTTGACGCCGAGGCCTTCACAGATTGCATCCTGGGCGATCTTGAGCCCTCCGTCAAGGTCGCGCCGCAATGACGTGGGGAAAAAGAACCGGATTGAGAGGGCCAGTGGACCGGAGCGGAGCCGCGCTCGAAAAGAGGGTGTGCATGGTGACTGAGCCAGAAGGACCCACACCTGCTGGCCTACCTGCGTTTTATAGGCGCGGCCGGTGGAGGAGAGCAGCCGCCGTCCATTCACTGTGGCATATTGATGATTGATGCTGGGAGGGACCGGCAGCGTGATCGTCAGGTTGTCTTCGGTGACCGTTGCCGGATGGGATGGAGTGAGACTGTTGGCGTTGGAGTTCAAGTGAACGGGCTTTGGAGCATCGGTGGAGGCCTTCACGTGAACTGAAGACATGACTCGGGGCCGTGACCTTGTCCCTCTGCGTTGGCGGATTTTTGAGAAAACAGCGCTGGAAGAGAATGTGTTGCCCCGTCGCTGGCGTGATGGCATGGGGCTAGAGAAGGTTCATGATCTTGGCCATGTTTTGTTCGTATCGATTCTCCGTACGAGCGATATACCGACGCCAGTCACTCGGATTCCAGAGTTCCATACGGTGGTAAAGACCGACCAGGATGATCTCCTGATCCTCATCCACCGGGACCAGCTTTCGCAAGCGGCCAGGGATCAAAATCCGTCCGGTCTTGTCGATATCCGATGACCCGGCCTCCGAGACGACAAAGTGCATGAACAGTCGGCTTTGGTCTTCGTCCAGGGACGACTTCGTTCGGTCCAAGACCTTTTCCCATTCCTTCATCGAATAGATCAGGAGCGACTGTTCCGGGCCTTTCAAAAACATGACGGCCTGACCCTCGGCCTCAACTTGCTCGCGGATCGGAGAGGGGACGATAAATCGACCTTTTTCATCCACTTTGCACAGATATTCGCCGGCGAACATCATAATCCCTTAACTCAGGAATTGACCGGAGAGCTGGTTTGGCTGTCTTGGATCCACTCTTCGAGATCCGAACGGACGAACCGCCATTCGGCGCCGAGCTTGAACGCGGGGATCTGCCGGCTCCGAAGATGTCGAGAGAGCGTATGCGGTGTAATCTTGAGGAAGCGGCAGGTTTCCGTGGCCGTCATTAGCGCACTCTCGGGAGTTTTGCCCACCGCTCCACCTCATCCTAGAGCTCACAGACTGCTGCTCCCTCTAGCATGAAGGTATTCTAGATGGCAGGGGAAGAAAGTCAAGCGAAAACTCGGTGACGGAACGTTTCAGAGATCATCCGTGTGGTCGAACGCCGGGCTGTCTCCATCCGGCTCATCCAGCATGGCTTCGACGTCGCTGACGTCTTCACCCAGCTCCTGGCCCATTTTCTTCATGAGCCGGGCGACGCTACGAGGATCCGACTCATCGAGTCCGCCAAGAGTAGAGGGGTCGGCAAGCGACTCGAGTCTGGCTTCTTCTGATTTTGGAGCGGCAAATCTGGAGAGGAGCCGGTCCATCTTTGCGCTGCCGCAGTACCGGCATTGCACGGGATCAAGCCGATGAGGGTTCAATGTCAGGAGGGCATTGCGTTTCTTGCAGGCTTGGCACAGGTACTCATAGATGGGCATGACGGTCACCTTTCAATGGCTTGAATAGGGATAGGGAGTTGGAGATTGCGCGTGATCAGGAATCAGGTTCTGATCGATAGTCCGTGCCAGGGTGAGGGCGAACACGTCGGCCGAACCGGATCGGCGCAAGGCCTTGGCGCATTCGTTGACCGTCGTGCCGGTTGTGAAGACATCATCAATGAGCAAGATGCGTTTGTTCATGACTTGAACGGGGTGCCGTACGACAAACGTACGGCGAAGATTGGTGAGACGATTTTTACGAGACAGGGAGGTCTGGGGTGGCGTGGAGGTGGTACGGACCAGATTGGTGTAGGAGAGGGGAATGTTCAGATGTCGTCTGATCCGGTCCGCGAGCAGCAGTGCCTGGTTGAACTCTCGCTGGCAGAGCCGTTCGTGGTGCAACGGGACCGGGATAATCAGATCGATGGTATCCAGCCGTGGAAGTGTCGTGAGCATCAGATTCGCGAGCGGCGCCACCAGGGAAACCTTACCCTGGTATTTCAGCAGGCGGATCGCGTCCTGGAGCGGAGGGGTATAGGGATACAGTGTCCAGGCTCTGGTATAGGAAGGTGGGCGCTCAATGCAGGCGTAACAGAGGTGCTGCGGGCTGTAGGTGGTGGCCACGGGAGAAACAAACGGTCGATCACAACGCGCACATCGAGCTGCGGGCATCGGCCGGAGCATGCTCCAGCAGCCGGTGCAAAAATGAGGAATGGGATCATCTGCCAACGGCGAGCCACACACCACACATTCAATCGGGAGGAAAAACCGAGCGGCACGACGGAAGAGTGCTGGAATCGGAGGAAAAGCGGCCATGGCAGATGGAGATGAGATCGTGTGATGGTTTCATTATGGCGAAGCGGCGGTCCCTGTCAAGGTTGTCCTGCTCTGAAGGGTTGTGTTATAGGAGTACGAATTTAAGAGGATTCCGTACTGGGTTCTCTAGGAGCATGTAGAGTCGGTGGTGACGATCAGGCAGCTTTCAAAGACGTACTCCCGTGGTGAGGCCATGGTGATGGTCTTGCACGGGGTGGATCTTGAGGTCCGGCAGGGAGAATTTTGCGCCTTTGTCGGTCCGAGCGGGTGCGGGAAAAGCACGCTCCTCAATCTTGTGGCAGGGCTGGATCATCCGACGTCGGGGGACATTGTGATTGACGGGCGGTCGACGAACACGTTGAGTAGTCATGACTGGACGACGATGCGGCGTGAAATAATCGGGATCGTGTTTCAGGCCTTCCATCTGGTTCCTGGCTTGACGGCTGAAGAGAACATCGCGCTGCCGTTGATGTTGCGGGGAGAACGGCAACGTGATATCGCCGTACGGGTCGACGAACTTCTGCAGCAGGTTGGCATGAGTCACCGTCGCCGCCATCGCCCGGGTGAACTCTCGGGTGGGGAACAGCAGCGAGTGGCACTTGCGCGGGCATTGGCTCACCGGCCTCGGTTGCTGTTGGCTGATGAACCGACCGGCAATGTCGATTCACATCAAGGTGCGGAGATCATGTCGCTGATTCGGGGCCTCGCACAGGCTGGAGGGCAAACGGTGTTGTTGGTGACCCATAGCGCCCAGGCTGCGTTGGCAGCTGATTATACATGGACGATGTGTGACGGCAGGCTGGTTTCACGTACGACCCCTTCGACTCAGGCGGTTCGTCCATCATGAACCTTACCACGACGATCGCCGGAGTGACGTTTCCCAGCTGTTTTATGAACGCAGCCGGGGCGCTCTGCGTCACGAAAGAAGAACTGGAGGCTCTGGGGCGGTCCGCCTCAGGGGCGATCATTACCAAGTCGATGACGATCGAAGCGCGTCACGGCAATCCGGAACCCCGGTATTATGGATTTCCCGGGGGCTCCATCAATTCAATGGGGCTTCCGAATCTTGGCTTTCGGGCCTATGCGGAACTGATTCCCCAACTCAAACGATTCGGCAAGCCGATCATTGCCAGTGTTGCCGGATTGACCGAGGAAGATTTCCCGACGATCGCCGAACTGATCAATGCCGCACAGCCGGACCTGATCGAGGTGAATTTGTCCTGCCCGAACATTCCCGGTAAGCCTCAGATCGGGTATGACCCGGATGCCTCCGAGCGGGTGCTCAACAAGGTCCGTCCCAAGATCACGGTTCCCATGGGGGTCAAACTTCCGCCGTACTTTGACCCGGCCCATCATCATGTCATGGGGACCATGCTGGGGCGGTGCGGAGTCGACTTTCTCAACCTGATCAATTCGGTGGGCAATGGATTGGTCGTTGATCCGGAACAGGAAACCGTCGTGATCAAGCCGAAGGGGGGATTTGGTGGATTGGGCGGACGGCTGATCAAACCTGTGGCTTTGGCGAACGTCCGTGCCTTCTATAAGTTCTTTGGAGAGAAGATGCCCATCATCGGCACGGGTGGCGTGATGGACGGCGGTGATGCGTTTGAGCACATTCTCTGTGGTGCCTCGGCGGTGCAGGTTGGGACGGTGCTCGTGGAGGAAGGGTTAGACGCGTTCCGTCGCTTGGAGATCGAACTTGGGGAGGTGTTGACCAGAAAGGGCTACCGATCGATTCAGGATTGCCGCGGCCGTCTCAAGGAACTCTAGATTCACTTGGTGCCGAAATTGCGCGGCAGGAGGTTTTGCTGCAAGGCTTGACGCAGCAGCTGGGCCACGTTTCGAACATTCAAGCGACGCATCAAGTTGAAGCGATGGACTTCCACCGTCCTGACGCTGATGTCCAACGATCCCGCGATTTCGCGGTTCGTGTGTCCGAGCGAGACGAGTCGCAAGATCTCACGTTGTCTGGGCGTGATGAGCACAGCGGATTTGGAGTGGCGGGATGTCCGTGCGAGATGTTTCGTCGCTGTGGTAGAGTGTCTTGCCATTGGTGCTCCTTCCCTAGTAAGTACGCGTCACTCTAGCAAACGACCTACTTCATGTAAACGAAACTCAAAAAATGTGCAGTGTGCGCGTGGGCTGCCGGTGTGGGGTGGTTAGTCGCCGGTGCAGGTTCCGCGCTGCCTGTTTTCTACCTCCATGCCGTCCTTCATGAAAATCGTTGTGCTGATCCTGGTCTCCCATCTGAGGCAGTGGCCGCTGCGGACCGTGCTCACGATCGGCGGTGTGGCGCTTGGCGTGTCAGCATCGGTGGCCGTGCGTACGGCCAATGTGGATGTGCTGAGTTCATTTGAGCAAGCCGTGTTGACCGTGGCCGGTCCGACCACGTTGGAAGTGACAGGAAGTGAGTCGGGACTTGATGAACAGCTTATGACGCGTGTGCGTGCCGTGCCCGGTGTGACATCCGTTTCCCCAGTGATCCTCCAAACAGCCGTTCAGATGAAAGGAGGTCAACCCGGACAGGCCATACAAGTGCTTGGGTTGGATCTGTTGGCAGAATTCAATACTCGGGGATTTCGCGTGAGTCAGCCGACGACGGAACGCCAGATGATCGACATGATCCATCCGCGATCCGTGTTTGTGGGAGACAAGTTGGCGACCGACTGGAATCTGTCGGTAGGGGATGAGGTTCATCTTCTTATCGGAACCGGCGGCTGTCGCTGTCGAGTCGCAGGAATTCTGCACGGCGAATCAGCTCAACGATCGTCCTGGGAACGACTGGCGGTCATGGATATCGCTGCCGCTCAGGTGACCTTCGGCATGGTCGGTCTGGTCGACCGGATTGATCTCGTGACCGCGCCACATCTGTCTGTTGATGCGGTGGCGGACAAGGTTCGAACGGTCCTGCCTCCACATGTGACGGTGGAACGGCCTACGAGCCGGACCAGTCAGGTCGAGCAAATGATCAGCGCGTTCCGTCTGAATCTCACGGTGCTCAGTTGGGTCGGCCTGCTGGTGGGGATGTTTTTGATTTACAACACGATGGCCTTCGCCGTTGCACAGAGACGACGGGAAATCGGTATCTATCGAGCCGTGGGGATGACGCAGGGGCGGGTGGCTCTCCTGTTTCTCATTGAGGCTGGACTGTACGGTATTGTGGGAGGGCTTGTCGGAACGGTTGCGGGAATGGTGTTGGCGCAACAGCTGATCGCGCTGCTGAGTCGAACCATCTCAGACCTCTACGTTCCGGTGAGCGCCGGTGGAGCAGCATCGTTGTGGACCGGGCCATGGTTCACGATGGGGGTGGAAGGCGTCCTCATCGGCTCTGTGGTGTCGATGATCGGGGCCATCGGTCCCAGTGTCGATGCCGGCCGGACGACGACGGTTCGTGCGCTCGCCCCGGGCGACTATGAAGCGAGTCAGCAGTTGCGGGTGGGCCGTCTCGCTCTTACGGGCTGCGCACTGCTTGGCGTGGCAGGACTCCTGAGTTGGCCGGGGCCGATTCAGGGGATTCCGGTTTTAGGCTATATGGCCACGCTCTGTCTCTTGGCCGGGCTGGCCTGTCTTGCCCCGTTGTGTGTGACGGGAGGAGGAGGTCATCGCCGATCGATCGGCTCGACAGTCGGATTGTCTGGGGTGATGAGAACGATTGCGGTGGAGCATGCGTCCAGAAATCCAGGTCGAAACGGCGTCACGGTCTCGGCCTTCATGGTGGGGTTGGCTATTATGATCGGGGTGTTGGTCATGGTTCGCAGCTTTCGGCATACCGTGGAAGTCTGGGTTGCCGATACGGTGTTGGCCGATGTGGTCGTGGCGCCGTCACTCTGGTTGCGAGGCACGGAGATCGGCGCGGTCGGACGGAGCCTGCCGCAGTCCTGGACGAGCCTCCTGTCCTCAATTCCTGAGGTGGCGGCGGTCGATACCTATCGCGATGTACGGATGACGGTGAACGGACACCGCGTGGCGGTGGTTTCCCGGGATTTGCGCTTACATGCCCGGTGGAGCCGATACCTGGTTCGACGAGGCGATTCATCCGAACAGCTCAATCGGGCGGCTGAGATCGGTGGCCTTCTCGTTTCGGAAGTGTTAGCTGATCGCTTGGGCGTGCAGGAAGGATCTATCCTTGAAATCATGACACCCAGCGGTGTGAGACCGTTTCCTATCGTGGCGGTGTTTTATGACTATTCAACGGACGGGGGCAAGCTTCTGATGGATCGAGCCCTCTATCAGTCGCTGTGGCACGACGAGTTGGTGACCGTCTTTCCTGTGTATCTGCGCGAGCGAGCCAGTCTGGATCGTGTACGAGATCGGATCACGGAACAATTGAGTATCGTCACGAATGGAGGGCTTCCTCCATTAGTCATCAGTAATACCGAGCTACGGAAAGAGATTCTCGAGATTTTCGATCGGACGTTTCTCCTCACCTATGTCTTAGAGGCCATCGCCGTCGTCATCGCCATGCTGGGGATTGTGAACACGCTCATCACCTCCGTGCTCGAACGCCGCCGGGAGTTTGCCACCCTCCGGGCCATCGGCGGCAGCGCAGCACAAATCCAGCAGTTGGTACTCTGGGAAGCCATCTACCTGGGTGCGATCGGAATCGCATTGGGACTCATTGGGGGAGGGTTGCTGTCGCTGTTGCTGATCAAGGTGATCAATCGGCAGTCGTTCGGATGGACCATTCAAATGATTCTTCCGATCGGCTCGCTTGTCCAGGCCGTGGCGCTTGCCGTCTTGGCCACCGTGGTGGCCGGCTACTTTCCTGCCCGATGGGCCGCGCGGCAACCGGTCGTTGAGGGACTGCGGGACGAATAATTCTCGTGATGGAATGGATTGCAATCGGCGAGCGAGTGAAATATTCACATGAGGTATGCAAACTTATTTATTTCATTGCATTAGGTCCATAGTGATCAAGGAGTACTTGAAGTTCATGTGAGATAGGCATCGGTTTGAACGGAGGCACTCGAGCGCCTCCGGTATTGCCGATTGGAACCCAGATCCTCGAGAAGAGCAACGCCCCCAGAATTCGTGGAATCTGACCAAGAATCTCTACGATATCTCGATTTCGCAAACCAACCCTCAACATCCACCAGTGCGTTCGCGCATGGGCGATCGAGAACGATTGTCCCAAGATATGTGCCCGCTCAAGATGGGAAAATGCGAGAGGGAGATTGCCGGCATGATAGAGCCTGGCTGCGGTTGCCATCTCAATATCATAGGCTCGTCGGAGTTCGGGGTGCATATCGTCCGTTCAGAGGGGAAACTTCCATCAGTGTACCTGAGGAATACATGCGAAACCAGCATGCCAACTGGATGACGACGAGACGAGAAAGTTCACCCACCTACGCAGGAAGCCACAGCTGTCAAGCTGTGGAGGAATGCGCAGTGGGTGTCCTCCGAAGCCTTGGCGAAGGAGGACACGCTTCGGCGGGTTCCGCCGAAGACACACCAGGGACCACGGCTGTCAAGCCGTGGGGCTCCACCTGTTACCGATATCCAGCGAGCGCATTTCTCCCCGAAGCTTTTGTATTGCAAACTCTATGGCAAGTGAGAACGTCGTTTCTCGCCGACCGAAGAAGCGAATAACCTATTGGCAGGAGGATCAGTAGACATGATCCCACGTTTGTTCCATCGCTTCGAAGAGGCCCGTGCCATCCGCTCCCTCTCCCGAGAGGGAGGGTGATTTCTCGCGGGGAAAGGGGTAAGCTTCGGCGCATGGGTCGATCGTAGGCTTTTGCAGAGAGTCAAGACATAAAAGTCTGACCCCGGACCCCGGACATCCCCAACTGAAACCAGGAGAGCGGCTATGGCCGACAAAGTAAAGGTCTGGTTTGATTCGGAAGCGGATTATCTCGAAGTCCAGTTCCGGGAGGCTCCGGGCTTCATGCGGCCGACTGCGCATGATGCTGTTATGGAGCGCGTAGACGAGAAGGGACAAATTTTGGGGTTCACGGTGCTTGGGGTCAGTCAGTTTCGCAAAGGCCACCCGCTGGAAGCCGAACTCGCCGTCGGGGAATAATCCAGCTCCAGAGCTGTGCCTACCATCCGCCTGTCCTGCCTGTGGCAAGGGTAATCGAGCCGAGCATGTCGAAGGGCCATCAGCTCTTCGGCCAGTCTCAGCCCATTTCTTCCCTCTCGTCTTGTGACTCGAAACTCAGTCCTCAGCACTCATAACTCAGCACTTCCGGATGCCCTCACGTCTCGGCACTCAGCACATGGTCCCCAGCACTATTCGACCGCCCTCAGTCCTCATCCTCAAGTTCTTACAACTCAGCTCTGCCAGTCTCGCCCGTCCCGCTCCCCCCTCCCGAGAGAGTGATTTCTCAAGGGGAAAGGGGTAAGCTTCGGCGCATGGGGCGATCGTAGGCTTTTGCAGAGAGTCAAGATATAAAAGTCTGACCCCGGATACGGACAAAAGTCTGACCCCGGACACTCATGCCAAGCATGTCCACTCTCTGCTCGTGAGCGTATCATTAAATATGATAAAGTAGGACTTATGAGTCACGCAAGGAGGGCGACATGTCGAGGATCGAACGCATGACCATTACCATGCCGGCTGATATGGCGGCGCTTGTCAAAGCTGCCGTTGATGGTGGTGACTACGCCTCGACCAGTGAGGTGGTGCGCGAAGCCCTGCGCGAATGGAAGCTCCGACGTGGGGTCCAAGAGCGAGAACTCGCCGCACTGAAAGCGGATATCGACAAGGGGCTGGCGGATCTTGCTGCTGGGCGCGTCACCGACTTTAATCTCAAAACAATCATCGCGCGCGGGAGGAAGCTATTAGCCAAACCCTGACCCTTCGTCTCACGGACACGGCGGAGGCCGACCTCGCAGAAATCTGGGCGTACCTCGCGACGGAGGCGGGTGAACCCGTGGCAAGCCGTTTTCTGGAGCGGGTGGGCGCGACGCTGGACGTGGTGTGGCAATCTCCCTTGATGGGATCTAGCCGCGAGCAGTTGAGTGTGGGACTGCGCGTGACGTTTCATCATCCCTACGCCATCTACTACCACGTGACCGACCGCGAACTGATCATCGTGCGCGTGTTGCATGGTGCACGCGATACCGTCGCGATCGCGGAACAGGGCGGGTTTCTCCAGTGATGCACACACAAGAGAGCGTGCCCGATCAGGGAGAGATATTCACCTACGTGTGGTGAATGTGCAGGGCCAATCAACAAGTGATCCCGTTCGACAGAGGAAACGCGGGGCGCTTGCGTTTTCTGCATGACGGGTCTACACAAGATCCTGCCTGATTATCAGACGCGTCGTGGAGGCGTCATGCCCGCAGAAATGAGCAAGGTCGGCAAACGGGGGGCGGTGGTAATTCCGGCCGCGCTGCGGCGCCGTTTCGGCATCACCGAGGGCTCGCTCGTGATGGTCGAGGAACGGGCCGACGGTGTCCTGATTCGACCGGCCGCCGCTTTTCCCCTGGAGATGTACACCCCGGAACGGCAGGCAGAGTTCCTCCTCTCCAATGCGGTCGGCCCGAAGGACTATGCGCGAGCCAAAGAGGCCGTGCGGAAGATGGGCCTCGACGTCCGAAAGATCCCTCATGACAAGCCGGTTCGTTCCTAATCCGTGGACCGGGTCTTTCTTGATACCAACGTGCAGTTCTCTGCGGACTATCGCCTCGAGACTCCGCTTTTCGAGGCTGATACAGATCAGAACCCCTCACCACATCTGTAGGTGCACTTGACGGTGAAGGTCGCAGGTTTCAATGGGATCCGCTTGAATCCGAGAAAGGCGGATCTGCAGCGGGGACGAGAGGGGTTTGTGGAGGCCTTGCGAGAGCAGGGAATTGAGGCGACGACGACGAGCCGGATTCATCGGACGACGCATGAACGCTGGACCGTGCGGCATCTGCATGATGTGAGCAGGAAAGGGGAGAGGCTGGAGCGGCTGAACCGCACCACGCGCCAATAGGGACAAGCCTAAGACGTCAAGCGGAATGATGAGCAGGTGATGAGGACGTGAGCCCGGTCGGATCGGGGGGAGGATCGGCAACTCGCCGCAGACCTGGTCCGTTACTTGAGTGAGCGGTCGCGGGACGTTTCGAAGACTCGTTCGCCGGAGCGCGATCGGTTTTCCTGAGGTCCTCCACTGTCCGATTCTTGACCATCAATTCATTGTTGCATGTGCTGTGTCACAGACCGGAGATCTCTGGGGCTGCAGGCCGAACCTTGATATTGTGGCAGCGCAAGGAATTGGGGTTAGCCCTCGGAGACGTTTCCCTGAATGGAATCGTGTTGGGTCAAGTGTCCAATGTGAATATGGTGGACCGATACAAGAGGGTGTGTTCATCTAGAAAGGTAGAAATCTGGTTATCCTCGATGATTTTTCAGACAGAAACGGGTAAGCTTCCGCCGGGCAAGCACCCTTCCTGCACCCCCATAGGTTAACGCGGGTTCTAAATGAGTGCTGACTTCTTCTCTAAACCCATTCTGAATTCGCCCTATGCATATCCTTCTCGCCACTGGGAACTTGATGAACAGGGGCAACCGACCCAGAAAATTATAGAAATCCGTCGCCCCGCCGAATTTATCACACCGATTCCAAAGCCCAAGAAACGAAAATCCTCAGAGAAACAGTCCTCGATTGTCTTCGATGAAGGGAAGGGCCTCTCAACACAAGAACAGCAGTATGATGTCACGGCTATCATCAACGGCGTGCGGGACCAAGTAGAAGCATGGCGAAGGTTACTGAATCCCAACGACTGGCAGGTGACTCCAGAAACCGCGCGGCTGCTCCAACACTGGCGCCATCACAAATTCAACAGCACGAGACCATTTTTCTGCCAAGTCGAGGCGGCTGAAACGGCCATTTGGTTAACGGAGGTGGCTTCGAGTACCAAGGCAGGCAAGGGGTTTCTTGAGCACCTTGCGAACGCCAACAACGACGCCAATCCAGGACTGTCGAGACTGGCGTTGAAGTTGGCCACAGGCGCTGGCAAGACCACCGTCATGGCCATGCTAATCGCGTGGCAGACGATCAACGCCGTGCGACGCCCCAACAGCAAGAAATTCACTCGCGGTTTTCTCGTTGTGACGCCTGGCCTCACGATCAAAGACCGCCTGCGTGTCCTCCAGCCGAATGATCTAGACAGCTACTATGCCAGCCGCGAGCTAGTGCCCAATGACATGCTTGGCGATGTGACTCACGCGAAGATCATCATCACCAATTTCCACTCGTTCAAATTGCGAGAACGAATCGAACTCTCAAAGGGTGGTCGGTCGTTCCTTCAAGGGCGAGGCGAAGAGTTATTGACACTCGAAACCGATGGCCAGATGCTTCAAAGAGTGATGCCTGATTTGATGGGCATGAAGAACATTCTCGTCCTCAATGACGAGGCGCACCATTGCTACCGAGAGAAGCCGGGAGCAAAAATCGATGATGAAGACCTTAAAGGGGATGAGAAGAAAGAGGCCGAGAAGAATAGTGAGGCGGCTCGCCTCTGGATTTCTGGCCTCGAGATCGTCACTCGAAAACTTGGTGTCACGCAGGTTGTCGATCTATCGGCCACACCATTCTTTCTGAGTGGCTCGGGCTACGCCGAGGGCACGCTCTTTCCCTGGACTATGAGCGATTTCTCCCTCATGGATGCGATCGAATGCGGCATTGTGAAATTGCCGCGCGTGCCAGTGGCGGACAATATCCCAGGGGAAGACATGCCCAAGTTTCGCAACCTCTGGGAGCATATCCGGACAAGGATGCCGAAGAAGGGGCGTGGAAAGGCTGCAACCCTCGATCCTCTTAGCTTGCCAGTCGAGTTGCAGACCGCCCTTGAAGCGCTCTACGGCCACTATCAAAAGACCTTCGACCTCTGGAAAGAGAGCGGCATGCGGGTGCCGCCCTGTTTTATCGTGGTCTGCAACAATACGTCTACATCTAAGTTGGTCTACGACTATATCTCAGGCTTTCAGCGCGAGAACGAAGATGGATCGAGTACGTTAGAGAACGGCCGACTTGAGCTATTTAGGAACTTTGATGAACACGGGAACCCTCTTCCTCGACCGAACACACTTCTCATTGATAGTGAGCAGCTCGAATCAGGTGAAGCCTTGGATGACAATTTCCGTGGAATGGCTGCCAATGAAATCGAGCAATTCCGGCGAGAGATTATCGAGCGCACAGGCGATCAACGGCAAGCGGAGGGGCTCACCGACCAAGACTTGCTACGGGAGGTCATGAATACAGTCGGCAAGCACGGGCGGCTAGGCGAGTCGATCCGCTGCGTGGTGTCTGTATCCATGCTGACCGAAGGATGGGATGCCAACACGGTCACGCATGTACTGGGCGTGCGAGCCTTTGGCACACAACTGCTGTGCGAACAGGTCATCGGCCGAGCCTTGCGGCGTGAATCCTACGATTTGAACAATGAGGGTCTCTTTGATGTCAGATACGCGGATGTCCTTGGCATCCCGTTCGATTTCACGGCAAAGCCGGTGATCGCTCCGCCTCAGCCGCCAAGAGAAACCGTCCATGTCAAAGCGATGCGTCCCGAACGGGATGCGCTCGAAATCACCTTTCCTCGTGTCGAAGGCTATCGCGTCGAGCTGCCCGAAGAACGGCTCACTGCCAAATTCAATGAGGATTCCATTTTGGAGCTGACACCAGATCTCGTTGGCCCTTCCAAAACGAAGAACGCCGGGATTATCGGAGAAGCTGTTGACTTGGACTTGGAACACTTGGAGGACATGCGGCCCTCGACGGTGCTCTTCCATGTGGCCAAGCGTCTGCTTTATACCAAGTGGCGTGATCCGGGAGAAGAGCCCAAGCTCCACCTGTTCGGCCAGCTCAAACGCATTACGAAAGAATGGATCGATACCTGCCTCGTCTGCAAAGGCGGCACCTATCCGGCACAACTCATGTACCAAGAATTGGCCGACATGGCCTGTGAACGCATCACTGCCGGCATTACACGAGCGCTGGTGGGAAAGCGGCCCATTAAGGCGCTACTCGATGCCTACAATCCGACTGGTTCAACAAGGCACGTGAATTTTAATACATCCAGACGGGATCGCTGGGAAACCGATGCCAAGCGGTCTCACATCAACTGGGTTATTCTCGACAGCGATTGGGAAGGTGAGTTCTGCCGCGTGGCCGAAGCTCATCCCAAGGTCAGAGCCTATGTCAAAAATCACAATCTCGGTCTGGAAGTGCCGTACCGGTATGGATCGGAGACCAGGCGGTATATCCCGGACTTCATCGTCCTGGTGGATGACGGTCATGGGGACCAAGACCTGCTCCACCTGATTGTGGAGATCAAAGGCTACCGGCGCGAGGATGCGAAGGAAAAGAAGGCCACCATGGAAAACTATTGGGTGCCTGGGGTGAACAACCTTGGTACGTATGGTCGCTGGGCCTTTGCCGAGTTCACCGAGATCTACCAGATCGCGACTGACTTTGAAGCAAAGGTCGCGAGTGAATTTAACAAGATGATCGAGACGGCGGCAGTCTCGCCCGTGGTCGAAGGGAAGTAGGCATGGCCAAGAAGCAAGCGACTACCAAGACCGTTGAAGCGCTGAAGCACGACGAGGCGAAGCGAAAGAATATTCCCACGGCGGAATATCAGTCCATCTTGCAAAAAGAAGAACAAAGCCCTGTCCGGATCGCCTACGAACGGCGCAATCGTGATTTGGACCCGCAACTGGTCTGGCGTGGGAAGGATGAGCAAGATTGGTCCGATCTCGTCGTACACGCCTCGCCGCTCTACATCCAAGAGAAGGTCCACCCGAAGGCGCTGATTGACGACTTGTTGCGTGAAACCAAGGAGCGTGAGTACGAAACCGGGCAACTCACACCAGATCTCTTCGCTGACTTCAACGGCATCCCCAAGGGAGTAGACAAGACCGAGTTCTATCAGCATGACCAGAACTGGTCGAATCGCATGATTCTCGGCGATTCACTCCAAGTCATGGCCAGCCTGGCCGAGCGTGAGGGGCTGCGAGGCAAGGTGCAATGCATCTACTTCGACCCACCCTACGGCATCAAATTCAATAGCAACTTCCAGTGGAGCACCACCAGCCGTGATGTGAAAGATGGAAACGCTGATCACATCACCCGCGAGCCGGAACAAGTGAAGGCCTTTCGCGATACATGGCGCGATGGCATTCATAGTTACCTGACCTATCTCCGCGACCGCCTCACGGTCGCCCGCGATCTCCTCACCGATTCCGGCTCCATCTTCGTGCAGATCGGCGATGAAAATGTCCACCGCGTTCGAGCAGTGATGGATGAGGTGTTTGGGGAAAGCAATTTTGCAGCACTTATATCTGTCAACAAAACCAGTGGGCTTGGCTCAACCTTGTTGGCTGGCACACAAGATTTTGTTCTCTGGTATTCCAAGAATAAAGTCTCGACGAAGTTCAGACGACTATACAGTGACAAGATGGATCGTGCTGCATCAGACAGTCACTACCAACTCGATGAGGAGGGACGACTATTCACCCTAAGTGATCTCAGTGGGCAGAATAATAATGTCGCGTCATGTATTTATACCTTTCGGTACCAAGGAACGGATTTTCCTACACCAACGGGTCGGCAGTGGAAAACAACTTTACTGGGACTGACCAGACTAGCCCAGGCAGGTCGAGTCCAAATATCCGGACGCTCCGTTCGGTACAAGAGGTTTGCGGCTGACCTGCCCGTTCTTCCCGTCACGGATGTTTGGAGCGACGTTGGAGGAAGTGTTCAAAGTCGTAATGACCCAAAGATCTATGTTGTGCAGACAGGGACCACAGTAATTCAACGCTGTGTCTTGATGAGCACTGATCCCGGTGACCTTGTGCTCGATCCCACCTGTGGTTCAGGTACTACCGCTACCGTAGCTGAACAATGGGGGCGTAGGTGGATCACCATTGATACCTCACGGGTAGCGCTGGCACTGGCCCGTGCCCGAATAATGGGGGCGCGCTATCCTTATTATTTCCTCGCCGATTCTCGTGAAGGCCAACTCAAGGAGGCCGAAGCCAGCCGTACGGTCCCGAGCTCCCAGCCAGTGTGTGGGAACATTCGCCACGGTTTCGTTTATGATCGCGTCCCACAAATTACTCTGCAGTCTTTCTCGAAGAACTCTGAGATCGATGTTATTTGGGACAAGTGGAAGGCGAAGCTGGAACTCTTGCGAGAGTCGTTGAACAGGGAGCTCGAGAAGACTTGGCAGGAATGGGAGGTTCCACGAGAGGCCGAAGACCCATGGGATACCAAGACACGGGAGATGTTCTATGAACTCCAGGCCGAGCAGAAACGTGGAGATAAAGACAGCGCAGCTAGCATCGCCGAATGGCTCCAGGGAATTAACCGAAACCTGAAACGAAACTACACGCTCAAGACTCTACCTGAAAAGCCTGCCGATGCATGGCCCGAAGCACCTGCCAAATTGCATTCTGACTGGTGGCAGGCGCGCATCGCCCGGCAGCAGGAAATCGACAAGTCTATTGCTGCCAAGGCCGAGTTTGAATACCTCTACGACAAACCCTACGAGGATAAAAAGAAGGTCCGCGTGGCTGGCCCGTTTACCGTCGAGAGCCTTTCGCCCCACCGTGTGCTGGGCGTGGATGAAAATGATGAGTTGATCGATACGTCCAAAGAAAGCAGCCCAGAGTACGGGGCGAAACAAAGCTTCGCGCAGATGATCCTGGAGAATCTCAAGACTGCGGGGGTTCAGCAGGCGCATAAGGCAGACAAGGTAGACTTTACATCCCTGATACCGTGGCCTGGTGATCTCGTGTGTGCGGAAGGTCGCTACCTGGAAGGGGACAGGGAAAAGCGCGCCGCCATCTTCATCGGACCTGAATTTGGTACCGTCACTCGTCCAGATCTAGTGGAAGCCGCTAGAGAGGCTGGCGACGCCGGATTCGACGTGCTCATCGCATGTGCCTTCAATTACGAAGCCCATACCACTGAGTTCAGCAAGCTGGGACGCATCCCCGTGCTCAAGGCCAGGATGAATGCCGACCTACACATGTCCGACGACCTCAAGAACACCGGCAAGGGTAACCTCTTCGTCATCTTTGGCGAGCCGGATATCGATATCCTCAAAGAGAAAGACGGCAAGGTAAGGGTGAAGGTCAAAGGGGTGGACGTGTTCAAACCCCAAACCGGTGAAGTCATCAGTGATGGTGCCGATGGCATTGCCTGCTGGTTTATCGACACGGACTACAACGAAGAAAGCTTCTTCGTCCGCCACGCCTATTTCCTCGGCGCGACCGATCCCTACAGTGCGCTCAAAACAACCCTCAAATCCGAGATCGACCCCGAAGCCTGGGCCACCCTCAACAGCGACACATCCCGTGCTTTTGAGAAACCTAAGTCAGGGCGAATCGCCGTGAAAGTCATCAACCACTTGGGTGATGAAGTGATGAAGGTGTTTAGAGTTAACTAGTCATGAGTGCGAAACCATATGAGAAGACCTAGCAAATGAAGGAATCAAGACCTAAACCAAGCGAACTTCTCAGTTCAGATAAACCAGTTGGTTCGGTTGCATCTTTCCCAGCTCTCGCATTGGAGCAAAATGAGCAAAAGTTTTACTTTGCCACAATTCCTAAAGAAGACATTTTCCCTTTCTGCTATGTAGCTGGTAGAGATGAGGATCCCAAGGATGGCTTCCAACGCACCCTTGATCGCAATCGTGCTCGGGACATCGCTCGTTACCTGGATGATTCAGTAGGATCCATTCCAACAAATGTGGTCCTTTCCGCCCAGCCAGAGGCTGAAGTCGAATACAACTCAAAGTCCAAGCTAATTAAATTCAAGCGCCAGCCAAAAGCCTTTTTGGTACTCGACGGGCAGCATCGACTGTATGGGTATGGTTTAACCAACAAGAAACATAGAATTCCGGTCTCAATCTATGTCGGGCTCAATAAGAAGGAAGAGGTTTCGCTCTTCATCGACATAAATACAACTCAGCGGGGAGTTCCGGCCGCACTCCTCTTAGACATTAAGCATCTGGCTGAAAAAGAGTCGCTGATTGAGGCGGAACTCAGAAAACTGTTTGATTATTTATCCACTGAGCCAGATTCTCCAGTTCATGGACTCTTAAGCCCTTCGCAATCTGCACGGGGGAAAATAGCCCGGCCTACGTTTAATCGTGCCGTCGAACCAGCTTTAAAGAGCCAGGTGATGGACCAATTGCCGATCGCCAAGCGATTCCTACTTTTCAAGAACTATCTCAAAGCAGTGGAAGGTTGCCTCAGTGACCCTCGACTTCTGTCACTTTCTGCATACTTTGAATCTTTCTGCGCACTGTTTGATGAAGTTCTTCGAATCGCTCGTGAGCGCTTCTCGAACTATAAGCCTGAATCACTCGCGAAAGTGTTGACGCCCTTAAAATCAATTGATCTTTCCAAAATTTCCAGTGGCGGAAAAGTCAAGATATCCAAGGCGAACATCATCCCGATTCTCAAAGAGACGCTTAATGGTCAAATAGTGGTGGACGAGAACATGATATGATTCCGCGGGGGACAATTTATAGCGAATTGCGTTCCCAAATGGTCAGAAATTTCCCTGAGGGTTCGAAGGCGCCGTACGGGGATTTCACCAGTGTTGGCGAATGGCTTTCGACAGGCTCCCTCGTTGTAAAGACCTCTACAAAGTGCAAAGTTACGTTTGAAGCTCCGGTGGTCGAATTTGGATCGAGACTTCTAACGGAAATCGAGAATCTTCTTAATCACTGCTTTGAGCACCTGCAGGAGCTCGGCTGCACAGCTGAGGACAAGAGGGTCAGAAGTGAGGCTTGGAATACAGTTACAGCGTATTACTTCGCGTTTTTCTCCGCATCAGCCGTGTTGCGTCTGCTGGGACGGCCAGTTGTATTTCTGCACCGTAATCAGCTTCAGGCCTTCACAAAGATCTTGGGGAGTGGAATCGCACCAAGCCAGGGAGCCTTTGAGATTGTCCTTGTCAGCTCGATTTCAGCGACCCACGCAGAATTTAGTCTGCATCAAACGAACAAGGTTCATGAAGCTACTTGGCAACGACTCTTTGGGATTTTCGATGACTTGCATCGAAAGCTCAGTGCCAAACTAGATGCAAAGGAACTACTCTTTTACGCTGCCCTATCTACCAAGGTCCTCTTCTCAGAGTATGTCAACTTCCAGTGGCCTTCTTCTGTACGTAATCGGGCAAATTATCGCCCCGGATATGCGTACAAGCTGCAAACAGCCCGTAGCCCACACTTCAAGATATTCAGCGAATGGGCACAGGCGGAATCACAGGAAACAAGCAATCTCCTTGATGCAGCGCTGAGAGCATGCAGTTCTGATGTCGCAAATTTTGGAAACCATGTTCAACTCATGACGGCAGTTGGAACCTCTCTTTTCCTTCTAGCTCGTGAGCTTTACTCCGACCTACTAACGCGGAAGAGATTGGATAAACGGTGGGAAAACCACCGTCGCTCATATGTGAACAAAATGTGCTTTGTGCGAGATGATCACAAGAGGCTTGCCAGGACATTTTAGAGGTTTGCTGCTATTACGGCTCTGACAATGGAATTTCGTATTGCCGACACCTTCGCCGATAGCCTCTCCCGCCTGACTGGTGATGAGCAGAAGGCCGTGAAGACGACGGCTTTTGATCTCCAGCTCAACCCCGCCAATCCCAGTTTCAGCTTTCATAAGCTTGACAAAGCCAAGGACAAGAACTTTTGGTCGGTTCGTGTCAACAACGATATCCGGTTGATCGTCCACCGGACGTCAGGGAGTTTGCTCCTCTGCTACGTCGATCACCACGATAAGGCCTATGATTGGGCTGAGCGCCGTAAGCTCGAAACGCATCCAAAGACCGGTGCAGCGCAGTTCGTCGAGATTCGCGAGAAGGTTCAGGAGATTGTCGTCCCCAAATATGTTGAAACGTCTAAGGCTCTGGCAAAGCAGCAGAGCCTGTTTGCTGACATGCCTGATGCTGAGTTGCTGAGTTTTGGTGTACCCCAAGAGTGGCTTTCTGATGTGCGACAGGCTACCGAGGATACGCTGTTGGCTTTAGCCGATCATTTGCCTGGGGAGGCCGCAGAGGCCCTTCTGGAACTAGCCACTGGTGGGAAACCCCGCCTGCCTCAGCCTATAGCCGCGTCGGCAAATCCCTTTGATCACCCAGACGCACAACGCCGATTCCGGGTGATGGCGAATGTCGAAGAGTTGGAGCGTGCCCTTGAGTTCCCCTGGGAGAAATGGACGGTCTTTCTACACCCAGAACAGAGGCAATGGGTGGAGCGGGACTACAACGGCCCAGCACGAGTGTCCGGCTCGGCAGGGACGGGAAAGACGATCGTGGCGCTGCATCGCGCTACGTTCCTGGCGCGAACTAACCCTGATGCGAGAGTATTGCTAGCCACCTTTTCTGACACGCTCGCCCATGCGCTCCACACCAAGTTGCGCCGCTTGATCGGTAGTGAGCCACGCCTTGGAGAACGCATCGATGTCCACTCGCTGAATACGCTTGGAATACGCCTCCACAAGTCCTTGATTGGACCGGCCAAACTGGCAAGCCGGAATGATATCCGAAATAGCCTGAATTCGGCCTCCCAATCTGTCGGTGGTCATAAGTTCAGTCTGTCCTTCCTCCTCAGTGAGTGGGAACAGGTTGTGGATGCCTGGCAGTTGGAAAATTGGGAGGCCTATCGCGATGTCGCTCGCTTGGGACGGAAGACGAGGCTGCCTGAAGCCCAACGGGCTGTCTTATGGTCGATCTTTGAACAATGTCGTGCCGGACTGAAGAAGCAAGGGCTCACCACACAAGCCGCGGTATTTACCAACCTCGCCTCCGAGTTGGCCACGACGAACAAGCAGCCTTTTGACTTTGCTGTGGTGGATGAGGCGCAAGACATCGGTATTCCACAATTACGGTTCTTTGCTGCCTTGGGTGGAAATCGGTTGAATGCTCTCTTCTTCGCCGGCGACCTTGGCCAGCGGATCTTTCAACAGCCGTTCTCATGGAAGGCGCTAGGTGTTGATATACGAGGGCGATCACGTACGCTGCGAGTCAATTACCGAACATCCCATCAGATTCGCATGCAAGCTGATCGGCTGTTGGGGCCACAGGTCGCTGATGTTGATGGCAATGTTGATGATCGCCGAGATACCGTGTCGATCTTCAATGGCCCGCCGCCTGTCGTTCAGGTTCACAGCAACGAACAGGAAGAGATCAAAGCAGTCGCGGCTTGGATATTAGAACACGCGAAGGCAGGAGTAGCGCCCCACGAGTTTGGGGTGTTTGTCCGTTCCGAGGCGCAGCTGCCCCGTGCACGTGCGGCAGTTGAGCAGGCGGGAATTCCTTTCAAGGTTCTCGATGAGCACGTCGAAACCACCAGCGGGTTTGCCTCAACTAGCACCATGCACCTTGCTAAAGGGTTGGAGTTCCGTGCCGTGGTCGTGATGGCCTGTGACGATGAAATCATTCCTCTACAAGAACGAATCGAAACTGTTGGTGACGACGCAGACCTGCAGGAGGTGTATGACACCGAGCGGCATCTGCTCTACGTTGCCTGCACCCGAGCGCGGGACTATTTGCTGGTAACCAGTGTGGAGCCTGCATCAGAATTCTTGGATGATCTGAAGCTATAACTTTGGAATCTGGATCTTAGGTGGTAGCAGGAGTATGGGAAAAGACGCTCGGCCACACTGGCATGAGAACGCTGATGCGATTGCGATCGTAACGAGCGCAACAGCTGCCATACGCGGTGTTCTTCGGTTGGGGCTGGATGTTTGTGAAGAGCACAAGAAATCTTTAATCTCTCGCATGCTCTGGAAAATCACAGAGGCGAATGGCAAATACAATACGAGATATTATTCTGAGAAGGCTCTGAAAGCAGATAATTCAAATAGACGACATGATCACGTATGGACCCGCAAAGGCATGATTGAGCGTGTTCTTGAGAAGCCCGATAACCTTAAACATGAGGTTCAACGGGCGATCGGTTGCATCGTGACGAGATCTGAGCATGAGACCCTGGCGAGTTTCGATGCCCAGAGTGATGGATGGGATCGGTATAAAAAGGCCAAGATTAAGGTGTGGGATCTAAAAGAACAACGACGAATATCAGATGATTGGCAGTGAAACCAGGACTGTACTTGCTTGTCCTCTCTACAGTCTGAAGAAGAAAGTGCGGCTTTGTAATTGTCTGCGGGGCGTGATGGGTCAGCCTTTGACATCTTAACGGTTCATGCAGCTTAGCAAACAAGACCAATCTTCGGGAGTCTCTTGGGGAGTGGACATTCAGTCCTTTGTTTGCTGCATGTGACGAGCGAGCCGTACCAGCTGAGCTACATTACAGGTGAATGGCCCCAATCGTGTCAGCACCTGTTGCACGGTACTCTTCTAAGGCAGTACCATGTTGGCGGTCGATCCCTTTCGAAGAGGGTCTGATGCCACTGCTTCTCCTCTTGTTCCTTCTCGTCCCTGTTTCTGCCTCCGCCAAAGACATCGGAGAACTGAGCGCGAATCCTTACCAACAGAACTCGACGGCCAATTCGTACGGGGCGGGGAGTCCCTTTGCGCCGGACGGCATCAACAATCTCTTTAGCCCCTACGGCAGTCCCTTCAGCAACCAATCGGCGAGGAATCCATTCGCGACCGACGCGCCACGGCTCTACGATCAGCAGGGCAACTATCGCGGCAAGTTGAGCGCCAGTCCGTACGACTCCGAATCCACCAGCAACCCCTACGGCCGGTACGGGTCTCGGTTCTCGCCCGACTCCATCAACAATCCGTACGGCGCCGGCAGTCCGTTTCGCTCCGAGAGTCCCAGCAACCCCTACGGCCGCGGCTTGCGAATCGAAGGCCAGTAATAGGGCCACACACCGCTTCGCATGCATCGTCAGAGCCAAAAAAATAATCCGTCACCGTCGGTGGCGCCGAGTTGCCGCTGTAGCCGGATCATAAACCAGGGACATGGTCCCCTGGGCCTTCTTGTGGGTTCTGTGCTCAGAGGCAGATCACCGCTGTGGAGGTGTCAGGGCGCGAACAGTTCCGCGAGGAGCGCCAGCACGTGGCCTTGGGTGGTGGGATCGATTTTCCCCATCCGCTTGGCCAGCCGCTGTTTGTCTACGGTGCGGATGTGATCCAGCACGATCTGGCCGGATTTGCCTTTGAATCGGACCGGGACGCGGGTGGGATAGGGACGGAGTTTCGTCGACATGGGGGCGATGATGACGCTGTCAATGTGATGGTTCATTTCGTCCGGCGAGATGATGAGGCAGGGGCAGGTTTTTTGGATTTCACGGCCTTGGGTGGGATCGAGGCGGATGAGGTAGACGTCGAAGCGGGACGCTACCACGTCCACTCGCTCCGGTCCCATGCGGATGGGGCAGCGGATTCCTGATCCGTCAAGCGATCGTCACCGTGGTGATGCATCTGCGCGAAGGCTTCGCCCCAGCCGGCGCGCGGTTTGACTGCCGGGCGAATGACCAGTTGCCCCTGCTGGATTTCCAGATCGACGGCTCCGTGCAGGTGGCATTGCTCAATCACGGATTTCGGAATCCGGATGCCCTGGGAATTCCCGATTCGTACCACGCGCGTTTTCATCCGTACTCCAATCTCTTCCCGATGGGGAGAACAACAATGAAACTACAAATGGAGCTACGCGTCTTGTCAAGCGGTCCAGTGTATCCTTGAAAAAAGGACACCTGCGGTTATACATCATTGGTCAACAGGAGTTGGAATGCCATGATAAGCAATGATCACGTCACCTATAATGTGGCTGAAAAGCGCTATGAAATGCCGTTCGGCCACCTGATGGTGTACGCCAATGTCCGTAAGGATACGAACAGGCTGTATATCGATTACGTATTCGCGCCGCCGGAGTTGCGTGGTACGGGTGCGGCCGGGCAGTTTATGAGGGAATTAATGGATGTGGTGCGTACAGAAAAGCTGAAGGTGGTGCCCATCTGCGGCTATGCCGCCAGTTGGCTCCGTCGGCATAGCGACTATCACGATCTGGTTTCTTGGTAAGTGCAGGTCATTGTCCTTCTTGAACGAGCCGATCGGCTGGGCGCGATATACATGAGCCCTCCCTAAAATCGATCTGATATGAAGGCATCTATGATCGTCAGGTTTTGATAGGTATGATCGAGACGGGCCAGAATTGATGGTGTTTGGTCCACCTCCTACTGCGTGATGTCGATATTTCTCTGCTGACTGAATAGTTCATGTAAGCCGCAGGTCAGAATCCAGTCGGCATGAATTCGACTTCCTCTTTTTGCTACTTGTCAAGCTCAAGAGGAGAGTACTCTCAAGACATTCCGAATTTTGTCATGGTTCAAGCCTCAGGCTGCTCATAATTGGAGTGATGAGGTTGGATGTCTTGATAGAGGTTCAAAAACAAATCTTTGTGATCGCTACAAAAATCGTGAAGAGGCAGGCATGGGCCCAGCTCTTACAGAGTTGTTGTCAGGTGGACTAATGCCATTACATGTTGGTGAAACACCGCTGACGCTGGTAGTCTTGAGAGTCGACACATAGTTCTAGGCACTTATCGAGGTCAAATGAACAAGCGAAGAAGGGACGGTGGACATGAGTCGAAGTCAGTTTAAAGGTTCACTGATTGAGGTGCGTCATTCAGTCATCGCCGCAACGGGGTTGGCTGAACTGTATGAAGAAGCGCATCCAGAACATGCCAAAGCCGTAGAACAATTTTGCGATAGCCTTCAAAATAGCTGTCGCGAGCTGGGAGATGTTATTTATCCGAACAATCAGCAGGTGGGATAATGATCCCCACGCTCCATATGATTCTCACAGGTTCGACGGCGGCGAAGGATCATGCCCGTCGTCTGCTCGGAGTTGGTAGCCACGAACACAACCAGGCGTTGATTCGGTTTACCGAGGAAGTCCAGCAGGCTGAAGATGCGCTGATCCACAGCATTGAGACACCATCATTAACTGAGATCTTCAATGCCATCGATTGCGCGATCGGATGGGCTGAGAAGTTTGGCAAATTGCATGACCAAACCGAGGCAGCAAGAAAGTTTGGTCATGACCTCAACCAGGTCAGCCTCGAATTACAAACTGCCTGTCAGATAAAGAGATCTTCTCAACAGACGAGGGAGAGCATTCCGACGGACACGCATTTATACGATGTTCTTTCGTGGGTTACACAGGCCAGCTCATATGCCAGGTTTGTTTCTGTCCGACAGGAAGAATATGCGAGGCCATTAAGGCGGTTTCAGGAGGAAGTGCACCGGATTCAGGGAACGCTGCAAGAGACCGTTAATCCCAGCTCCATCTCGGAGGAAGAGGCGCGTCGCCGAGGGTGGCTTCACGCCTTGCCTAATCGAATCTCGATGGAGGGCTTAGAAGGACGATAGACACAAAATGATTCAGTCGCTCAACACATCACAGTACTGCTCAGCAAAGTCACCAATGGTTGTTTTTGAGCTATCTCTAAAATCGATCTGCCTCTCTTCTAATTTCAAACGCTTTGCGAACTGATCCTCATGACGTTTTGGGCACCTTTTCGAGGAAAACGCTTGCTATTTTGTGATCCTGAGATAACTGTGGAGCATGCGCACAATCGGCATTGCCCTTTTCCTCGCCTGGATCACTTTGGAAATGACGCTATCCGCAATAAACCAGATGAGGCCGGAGCTAGAAGATTCTCCCATTTTGGGAATCCCCGAGGTCAAAAAACAAAACGATCGTTGGAAAAAGACTGTTGCCAATCCCACTCCTCTGCGAATAGCTCTCTGGACGAAATGGAGTGCGCTGTTCCTTCTCGTCACCTTTGGATTGTGGACTGCATATGCCGTCATCGGACGACACCATCACGCGATGACTCTCATGCTTATCGGAGCACTTCTATTTCTGGGAAGACGAGCAATATTTAATCCTGAATCCTACGAGCGTATGTTTACGGGTGTGGAACGAATCCCGTGGTATCTAGAAAACGGGTACTATCAGTACGCGGTCTCATTCGTCTGGTACATATGGATCTTGCCTCTATTTTTTCTATTTTTGACCGTATTTAGCTGCCTCCATTTGGTTCGGAAGAGGCTCGGGGGAGTCAGCCTATCCAGCCACTAATGAGTACTGACAGTCGGGGTATGCCTAAGAAGGCGCTGGGTGAATTGAAGTTAGGAAGGGCCACACTATTCGCACCACTGGTGGCACCAGTACTGTATTTAGCAGGAGTCTATCTCTTTAGTCCCTCTTCATCGAATGAGCCAACAGACGTTTATGTAGGACTTATGTTGGTTTCGGCATATGCGCTTCCGGTTAGCTATATTGGAACCGTCGCCATTGGTTGGCCTGTGCTGAAAGTTTTGCAAAGGACAAATAGGTTAACTGCTGGAAACTTGATTCTGACTGGACTTGTTGCAGGTGGTGTATTGTTCGAGGCTTTCGTATTGCTCATGGCTGGATTTCATTTTGAGGTCTTGGCAATCCCCTATAGCGTTTGGTATTTCGCAGCAGGGGGGGTAATGGGGACTGGAGTAGCATACATATTTTCAGTAATCTCAGGCCTAACAAAGCCTTCTAGCGGTTAGCAGGTGCCAAAGGCTCGATTGATGGGCACGATCTGGGCATAGCTCTAGGCATTCCCAATCGCAATGGATGAATGAACGTGAAGCCAGAGCCGAAGTGTCCAGCGGACGCGCGTAAGATGCGCGCCGTTGATTCTTGGGCGTTAGACTGCATTCTAGGTTCGGAAACCTATATGCCATCCCGAAGCTACCAATCCAAGCGAAGAACATCACAACTGTGCTCACTTTGTGCTCAAGCCAGCCTCATCACACTCCCACTCATAGCTATTCCAATCCAACCGAAGTTTCGTTTTTGTAAGTCTGAATAGTCCTGACAACCCGCAGGTCCAACCCTCAACGGTTTCCGATAGGTTTCTGTTTAGAGTCATCTGCAGATGATAACGGCCACGGAATGCCAACTTCCATCGAGATAGGTACGGTTGGAACTGACCTGCGGCTTACCAACGGCAATTTCAAAAAGAATTTGAATAGGCGGTGGTGGGACACGCAATAACAGGGAGATCACCGAAGGAGTTTATCCGTCGGTAGTAATAGGAGAGCCCCCCTCGACCAAACTCGGGGCATTCGACTCGTTCAATTCATGGGTGGCTCGCCATGAGCGAGCCCTGATTTTGTTGAAGGGCGAGTCGAATGGTGGCGGTGACCCGGATTGAACGAGTTCCCTCGCCAGTTCGGGTCTGAAACTTCCCTCACAGGCTCTTACTGAAGGGGCCAGCCCCCTCGTACGCTCCCCACGAAGGGGGCACACCCCCTTCGGAACCCCCGGTCACCCGTTCAACAAGATCGGCGTATTGATGCCGTATGGAAATAGAAGAAAGTCGAAGGTGCTTATCCGACCGCACAATTGGAGAATATGATAATGAGCGGTCGGTACGAGCAAGCTTGCTATGGTGGCGGTGACCCGGATTGAACGGGTGACCCGCGGCTTATGAGTCCGCTGCTCTGCCAACTGAGCTACACCGCCACGTCAGAGCCGAACAGAGTCCCGATGATAGCCGAAGTCGGATGGTGGTGTCCACCGATTGGATGACACAATGTTCCACTCTGTCTGGATGCCATGATACCAAACCTGGTATGGTCCTTTGTTGAGAGGAGACAGGGAGCGGGATGTCGATTGGAAGAGATCGTGCCGTAGTCATCACCGGGGCGTCGACTGGTATCGGGGCGGCCTGTGCGTTCCATCTTGATCGATTGGGGTTTACTGTTTTTGCCGGGGTGCGGAAGCCGGAGGACGGAGCGAGACTTCAACAGTCTGGCTCCAATCGACTTATCCCGGTCTTGCTTGATGTGACCGATCAGCCATCCATTCAACGCGCGCGAGCAATCGTTTCAGAGCGATGTGGGGCGAACGGTGTGTATGGGCTGGTGAATAATGCCGGGATTGCAGTGCCGGCACCGCTCGAAGCCATTCCGCTTCCCGACTTTCGGCGGCAGTTAGAAGTAAATGTGATTGGACAGCTCGCCGTCACGCAAGCGTTTCTTTCGCTGATCCGCCAGGCCCGTGGTCGCATTGTCAACATGGGCTCAATCGCAGGCCGTTCCACGATTCCGATGATGGGAGCCTATTCTGCCTCGAAGTTCGCCCTGGAGGCGATGACGGATGCCTTGCGACTGGAGATGCAACCATGGGGCATCCACGTGTCGATTATCGAGCCTGGAGCGATCACGACACCGATCTGGACGAAGTCTGCCGACGATGCCGCCGGGCGGGAAGCGAGTATGGAGGCGGAGCTGAAAAGACTCTATGAACCGACGGTGGCGGCAGTGCGAAAGGTGGTGGACGAGGCGGCGACGCGAGCGATTCCGGCGGACGTTGTCGCGAAGGCGGTTGAGGATGCCTTGACGGCACCAGTGCCCAAGACCCGCTATTTAGTCGGTACGGATGCAAAGATTCGCGCGTTCATCGGGCAGATTCTTCCGGACCGGATCATGGACCGTCTCCTCACGGCCGTCCTCAAGCTCCCTCACTGACTCCCTGGCGTTGGTTTCGCGAGCCCAATCCCGAGATCTTGCTTTGAGATGTCGAATGAAAAGCGGAGCTGGAGCGCAAGATATTTTTGCACAAGTCCCGCTCGATCCAGCGGCTGATCCTGTTCGTGATAGATAGCGAACTCCATGTTGCGCCAGCGTACGGCGAGGCCGATGATCCAATCCAATTCGGTCGGGCTGGCCTGGTTTCCCGCATCTCGATCCGTAAACATATTCACGTCGCCATAGAGCACGAGCTTGTTCTTGTAGAGATCGAGGTCGGCATGGGCGACATACCGGAAGAGCGCTCGGCCGGTATTGTCGGGTCTGGCGAAATAATTCCTGTTATGAAAGAGCCAGCCGGCCCCGGCGTAGACCGTCAGATTTTGATTGGGGAACATCCGCCTCCAGCCTGACATGTCCTGCACCGCCTGGAATTTGGCGGTGACGAGACCGTCGGCATATTCTTGTGTGAGCCCTTTCCGGTCGATCGGCACATCGCGTTCGTATTGGAGACGCCAATTGACGTGGCCGAGCACGCCGGTGAGCGCATAGGTCCCGTCCCATTCGCTCAGTTCGATCCACCCGTTCGTCCGGTCGGAGAAAAAATTCTGGTCCGTATAGAACGTCAGGTATTGCTTGTAGAGATCGGTTTCCAGATGGAGCATATGGCGCATTCCCACCAAACCGGTATTGTCGGGTCTGGCGGTAAACGTACGATTCGACGCGAAGGTGCTGGTGAGGAGATAGCCGGCGAAGAGCGATTCTTCGACTTCTCGACCATTGGGATCATCCATGGAGGGGAGCGGACGTCCGTACTTTTCCAAGGCCGATGCCTGTGGGACATCGATCACGAGGAGGATCAGTCCGAGGCTCAGGCTGAGGATCGTCGCGGTATGGATAGTGAGGGAAATCATGGAGTGCCGTGACGGTGACGTATCAGCCGGAGGCCGCCGCTACTGACAGGAATCAAAAATGTCTTCACAGTCGTTCGAGGCATCAAATGTCGGAGGGACAAAACGGTAGTGAACATCCACGACGCGATCATCGGTCAGGGTGACGGTGGCCCAACAGCCATGGCGAATGGTTGCAAAGCTCCCCTTCCCAACCGGCCGAGATTCTTCCAGTATCGGGGCTTCTCGGTAGTATCGTAAGAAGGTCTGTCTACCCTCGGTGGTCTCTTTTTGAGGCGTCCCGGCACAGGTGAGGATTGCTGACTTGGATTTCCCCACCATGCGTTGCTGATTGGGATACTCGCCGACATGTGCGGGGGCGCTACAACTTGCCAGTGATATCAGCACGATCCCCACCGGCATCAATATGAACAGATTCTGGCGCATCATGGCACCCATTGTCGGCTGAGAACCATGGAAACGCAACCAGTTCCAATGTGTACTCGAAACATGGCCCCAATGGGGTGAGAACGAACGGGGTGATCAGCCGACGAGGTCTGGATTGAGGCGGGTCATGGGCTTGACCGAGATGGCCTTAATTTCATTATAGACGACGGTGCGACCGACTTGGCGGAGGCGGCTGAAGACACCTTCCACGATCACTTGATCACCTTCATGCACTTCAAGTTGGCCAAGGCTCACGACCTTGAGGGTACCGGCTTGATCCTGGAGCAGGAATCCATAGGCCGGTTGTCCTTGACGATTGGTCGCCAGCTGGACATTCATGACCTTTCCCGTGACGACGACATCCTGATGATCATACTGTTCCGGGTGTGCCAATAGTTCCGCAATCTCGATCAGACCATTTGCAAGGGCCGGCGTCGTGCCGGTTAAGCCGGGCGCACATACGCACAGCATGAAGAGGAATAAGAAAAGTTTCAGCACGCTCGTAAACGGGTGTGGGGTGCCGGTGGGTAGTGTCATGGTTGGAGATAATTATACCGAACCGCCGGTGATTGGCAAGGTCGAAAGTTCACCATTTGTCGGATGATCTTCCACTGACGTCTTCTCCGATAAAGTTATGGAGAATATGCCGCTGAAAGTCGGTGAGTTCCCCCTGACCGGACTCTTGGGCCGGAGAAGGAAGGTCGCCGGCTTTAGGTGTGGGCATCGATCGTTTCAGTAACTCCTCATCCAACGCGGCGTTGCTGGTGTCCAGATCCTTTTGAATCGAGACCAGCCGTTGGAGTCCGAACAAGGTTCGGGTCGTTTCGGTATGGACCGCATTGGAACTGGCTCCGTACACGAGCGAGTTCCAGAATTTGGTTTCCGTCGATTCCGGGATGCCAATCAGTGCATAGGCCCCCAGCTTTTCAATCAGCGCGGTTTCCGTTCCCTCCAGTCCATCGTAGGTTGCAATGGACCGCTCAATCTGGGTTTGAGAAAGCGCACGGAGGGTGGCTTGCCACATCTCAGGTGACGGAACAGCCGCCGATCCGTTTGCCGGAGAGTCTGAACACCTCGCTTGGGTTGCCAGCAGATACTGGGAGAGAAATTTGACCTTGCGCGCTGCAAGGGTACCGGCCGGGATACCCCAGATGTGGCCGATCTCATGGTCTTGCAGTGTGGTCGAGTCGGAGGTCCGGCGCTCGCGTTCTGCCAAGGCCAGGCGTTTTCTGAATCGCTCAACAAAGCGAAGCTGAGTCTGCAGTTCAACGACCAACCGATGCTTCAGGTACTCCTCGGCGCCGATTTCATCCTTCTCCCACTGTTGTTCCAGGATCCGTAACGTCGTGGACGGGACTGCGGTACGAGCCTGTGCGCTGAGCGCCGCGATCGTTTCCGATGAGACGCCTCGATCGGAGAGGAGCACGGAGGCACGGGCGGCGAATGCGCTGGCCGTCTTGATGAGGTGTTCGAGGGCGACACATTGCAGCCAGGTTCGCTCTCGTCGGAGTCTGGCTCGTCGGCGGTATTCATCCCGGCGGTCGACCATGGCTTTGATGGATTCCTGGGTCATGGTCGTCACGGGTTTCTTGCCGGAGACACAGCGGGGGTCCGGTCGATCCGCCACCATGAACAGGATTTCGTCCTGTGTCACGTCGAGATATTGCAGCAACAGGAGGCGGAGGATAAGGCGTCCCTGAATCGGCAGGTTGGCAATGGCTTCCTCAATGATGTCGACGGTGAGAGGAGCAGATGCGAGTGTTGGTGTCATGGTGTTCCGGTTAGTCGATACAGAAAAAAGGTGATGACCTCGTGGGGCGGTGTCCTGTCGTGGCCCGTTGATCCGCCAGCCATGTTGCTATGCCGTACCGGCTTTCTGCTGAGACGCCTGCTCCAGCTGACGTGCGACATATTCCCGAACATCCTGGATCGTCCCGCTAATGAACATCTCGCGAGGGATTTCTACCCGGACAAGTCGGGAAGGATCGATTCCTCGATCCTGGGCATATTGTTCATCGATATAGAGGCTGACTGAGCCATCCGGAAAACGCAGGGCATACAGGGATGTCGTATCAGACATGGCAGCTCAGCTTTGTGATCAACGTACCGTACAGGTAACATAGCGGTTGTTGAGCTGTCAAAACTATGAGACGGGCGCTTGTCAACTGACGCGGAGAGATGCGGTAAGGCGCACTCACCCTTCCTGTTACCCGTGTGGACAGCGCTGAAAACAAAGGGCCTTCGGTCGGATGACCGAAGGCCCTCGTCCATACTGATATTTCCGGCACTTAGCCGCCGAGCGTATCGAGCGTTTCTTTCAGGCTTCTGCGGACGCAGGTGAAGATCGGGGTATCCCGCAGGGTATAGCGTGATCCTTCCGTCTCCCGTAGGGCCATCACCAGGTCAAGGAAATCTTCAGGCTTGTCGCTTTCAAACGCGACGACCCATTCCTGATCATCCAGCCCAAACGAATAGGTGGTATTCAGCTTCACTGAGGGAAACCGATGCCCCACTTCAATATGCTCGTCCATCATGCCCTGGCGAGCCGCCTTGGTCAGGAGGAACCACTCTCTGGTTTTGAGAAAGGGATAGACAAAGATGTACTTGCTCTTTCCCGGCACGACCGTGAGCCGCTTCCCTTCCTGTCCCGCATGTGAATGATTGTCGACATAGATGGATCGCTTGGTCATAGCCAAATACGAGTAGGGAGTCGAGAGATACTGCCCAAGACCGGAAGCCAGCATCTTGGCGCTCATATCCTGAAACAGGTCGAGATCGTAGCTGATGCGCCACAGCATAAAGTCACAATCCCCTCGGATTCCGACGGTGGAATAGGGGACGACCAGCACTTTGCCGTTAAAATCTTCGACCGCACGCAAGAACTCCTGTTTGCCCTGGGTGCGCACATCCTCTGGGAGCCGTCGCCAGGCCGGGTCCACTTTGTAGAACGCAAAATTGACGAACTGACGCCGAGGTGCCGGCGTAGAAGGGGGGGTCTCCGGAGTCGACATTACAAAGCTCCTTTAGTAAATTGAGAGGCAGTACTCTTTGTAGTTTTCTTTCGTTTAGCATTTCCCCTTCCGTGTTGTCAACCGGAGGACCAGGCGAGGAGGCCTCCATTGACAAGGGCGAATCGTTCTGTTACCCGCTGACAGATGGGGGTTTGGACTCATGCGGTGCTTGGACAGACCGTCGCAGCCCTGCTGAGTTTCGTCGGTCTTGCGGCTGCGATCGAGGTGAATCCGACGCCGATCCAAATTCAACTCGCACTGGATCGGGGAAAACAAGCCGCGGCGCAACAACGTTCGCCCGAAACCTTATACGCCCGCTTCGGAAATACCGATCCCGCACAGCCCGAAGGCTTTCTCCTGACGAAGCTCGGAGGGTTGTCGGTGTTGGCCGCTCATATGGCGTTACGAGGTCTTGAACCGAGCGCGGCTGATGTCGCCCATGTGATCGAGGCTTCAAGCATGCTCGTCGGCGCGACGATCGTCGGAGAGCGTCCGGACTTTGCCGTGAACAGTTACCTGGTGCTCGATCAAGGGGGGAGAACGATCAAGCCGCTCACGGTACGAGCCGATGGCCAAGCCGAGCGGCGGGCAACGTGGCCTGAGGCGCAAAAATTTCACGCCAAAATCGTTGCGACATTCCGCTACAATGATTTCGACCCGCACGCCAGGACGACGATCACGATCTTTCCGGCCGGTGGGGGAGAGGTTCATCTCCCGCTCAATTTCAAGGACATTGAGTAATCTATGACAAGAGTATCCACAGCTCCTCTCTATTCCGCCGAAACGATTGCCATCGGCTCGGAGTTGCTGGTCGGGGGGCGGAGCGATAGTAATTCACTATTCATTGCGGATGCCCTTGCCGCGATCGGTGTGGAAGTCCGGTTCAAGTCCATCGTGGGCGATGATGAGGGCGATATCGGCCATGCGTTGAAGATTGCTCGGCACCGGGCCGGTATTGTGATCATGACGGGAGGGCTTGGTCCTACGGTTGATGATTGCACTCGAGAGGCCGTTGCAGCGACGACGGGTTCCCGTCTGGCTCGTCGCAAAGAAGCGCTTGAGGGCATGGCGGCTCGCTTGGCGCAGTGGGGGAGAGTACCGAATCGTGGGCAGTTGCGACAAGCGCTGATTCCCGCCAAAGCCATGGTCTTGCCCAATCCCGTCGGTTCTGCGCCGGGGTTTATGCTGAGGTGGCGAGGAACACAGATCGTGGCGTTGCCCGGTGTTCCGAGCGAGATGCGCGCGATGATGGAACAGTCGGTCATCCCGCTCATGCGCGCTCACCTCGGACGGTCGAAGGGCCCTCGTCCGCAGCCGGTGACACGGATGGTCTTTCATACCTGGGGGCTGCCGGAGGCGGAGATCGACACCAAATTAGAAAGACTGATTCCAAAGCGCGGGCCGATCGCCCTGGGGTTACTCGCGTCGCCGACTGGTGTGCTGGTGTCGTTGACGACGAAAGCCGCTGGTTCCAAGAAGGGAGATCGACTGCCATCATTGGTCGAAGCGGTGCGACAGCGATTGCGTGAGTGGATCTATGCGGAGGGGCACGACACCATGGAAGAGGTCGTCGGCCGATTATTGGTCGAACGGAAACGGACGATTGCGGTTGCCGAGTCGTGCACCGGCGGGCTGATCGGTCATCGGCTCACCATGGTGCCGGGATCTTCTGCCTATGTCGATCGCGGCGCGATTTGTTATAGCAACCGAGCCAAGACGGACATGCTCGGGGTACCGGCAAACCTCATCGCCCAACATGGAGCCGTCAGTCGAGAAGTGGCGCAAGCCATGGCGACCGGGATGCGTGAGCGTGCCGGGGTGTCAGTGGCCTTGTCGGTCACGGGGATAGCCGGACCTGGTGGGGCGACGGACACAAAACCGGTCGGCCTGGTCTATATCGGACTCGATGGAGGTCCTGGCGAGACCAGGACCAAAGAGTGTCGCTTCCACGGCGATCGTTCGGTCATTAAACAGCGTGCGGCGCAAGCGGCACTGGATATGCTGCGTCGATGGTTGATCCAGAGAGGGTAGCCCGCATTATTCGTAAACGCTCCTGCGATAACAACATTCGTCGCTGGTCGTTCGCCCTTCGAGAACCCTCAGGGCCATGAGCCTACCGAATGGTGAAGCGTCTCGGTCAAGGGTTTCAAGTTTGAGGTTTCATGTTTCAGGTTGTCCGGAAACGTGGAGCCTGAAACTTGGAACTTGAAACTCCCCCAGGCAATTTCACTACGAACCGTTATGAATAATGAGGGTAAACATGATTCGAACGTTTCTTGCCGTCGAACTGAGTGAGGACCTTCGCAAGCAGATCGCAGTGGTTCAGCAAGACTTGCAATCACGGCTCGGCGGCGAGTCGTCAAAAGCAGTCAGGATCGCCTGGGTGCAGCCGTCGTCTATCCACCTCACCATGAGGTTTCTCGGCGATACAGACGAAAAACTGCTCGATCCGATGCGCGACGCCATGGCCGCCATTAGACGGTCCCATCCGACCATTCAGATTCCCCTCGATCGACTCCAGGCCTTCCCCAATCTTCGGCAGCCTCGCGTACTGTGGGTCGGCCCATCAGAATCATGGCTGAAGAGTGATGCAGCCAAACAGTTGACGGCACTGCATCGGGCGATCGAAACCTGCTGTCGGTCCCTCGGGTTTGTGACGGAGGACAAACCTTTTACACCACATCTCACCGTGGCACGGATCAAGGCCGGCGATCGAGAGGTCGGGCAGCGACTTGCTCAAAGCGGAGCATGTGATCGTGCACTCTCTGTCGGAGTCATCACCGTTGGGCCACTGGTCTTGATGAAAAGCAAACTCCGCCCGACCGGACCGGTCTATACGAAGCTGTGGGAAGTGGAGTGAGGGAGCTGCCCCTTCTGCTTGTCGGATGGGGAGGCGTCAGGTTACTCATTCGCAGGTTCGTGACATCGGAGGGTTTGGACCTGCAATCCGGCGAGATGGGTTACTCTTCGCCGACCTGGCGGTGATCCCACCATGGCGATGGGTGCAGGTTCCGGCGCCACCAAGGCTACCGCACTCTATTTTTGTCGACCAGATTGCGCAGTCGTGTTCGCTGGACCGGTCGCAGATTCAGGAATTCCACTCCGAACGCTTGTCCGCGAACCCACCGAACGACTGCCTGGTCAATATGCATGCGCCAGTTAGAGTTTGGGGAGAAGATCCATAAGTCGAGGGTCACGTCAGGGCGGACGGTGGTTTCGGACTCAGCGGCACAGCCTGTGGTGGATAGGTCCAAGAGTGTTGCATCAGCCTCGACCAGGTCGTGACTGGAGAAGAAGAGCCGGCAGTCGAATGGAATACGAAAAGAGGTTCGTAATTCTTCTTGCTCGGTTTGTCTCTCACTGTGTAGGAGGTTTTCCACCGGACGTCGGTTCTTCATGAATGGCTTTCTTCGGACGGGTGCTCTTTCTTGATGTCACCTCGCTTGTGCATCGACCGGGGCTACTTCCGGTTACATTGATCACTCTCTCTCCAGTTCCTGTCCGGATTGTTCGATGAGGTTGTCGACGATCCTCTATCTGTGACCAAGTCGCGTGAGTATAATTGACCGAAGCGCTTCCTCTCATCCTGTAGGAGATACGTATGTCTGAGAAAGATGAGGGATGGTACGGAGTGGGGTACCTCGTCATGAGACTCTCGTTGATCTGTTCCCGGGGCTCTCTGTTTTCTCGCACCTATCACTCTGAGACATCGGTACTTCTGTCTGATGTGGGAAAATAGTACAGATCGGATCCCTTTTATTCATTTTATTGGCGACGCAGACGAGGCAATCAATGGCCAACGACGCGTCCCAGGACGACATTGACGGTCGAGTTGGTCGACGTTCGAATGGGAACCTCGAGGTCGTGCAAAGACGGGCGCACGTATTCCGCTCTGCGATTAAGAAAACCAGGCGCCTTCTCAACGCACTCGAACTCCCTTCAGACTCACGATCTCCTCTATTCGGAGTAGAGGAGGAGCAGCACACCAAAAAGAATCTCGGATCCGGCCCAGGCGACTTCCCATCGGGTCGTTACATGGGGGGACGCGCCGGGTAGCCAGGATGCAAGACCTTTCGACAAGGCGGCGCCAATCCCGACGAGCCCCAACAAGGAATGCTGAAACTGGATCTTTGCAAAAGCGGGGTGATCGCTGTGTGAATGGACGAACAGCCACAGCGAACCGGCCAGGGTCAACAGGACGAGAGGGGCTGCCGCCAGAGGTTGCCAGCCCCTTCCGCTTCGACGGAGCGCCTCACAGAAAGCGATGACGAGGGCCAGGACTCCGTAGAGTTTATGTTCAATCAGTTCCCGGTCTTGGCTCCGCACGGTGTCGAGAACATCAAGCGAACGAATCGGCCAGGCACCATGGTCATTCCCGAACAGTACCAACAGGCCAATCGCCGTGAGCGCACCAGGGAGCATGAACCTGGTCCACAGTGGCAGCGGGTATCGGAGCGCATGGCCCAGCTCGGCCAGGCCAAACAGGACAATAAAGCAACCGGCGACGTGATGGTGAAACTCTGAGAAATCCGTTCCGTCGCGGGATGCTTCTCCCTGCCCACTGAGATGCCCTTGGGGAGAAACGGTCGAAACGGTTCTGTCAGCGGCGCCATGCTGATGGACGGGAGCTTGGGCCTGAGCATCGGACATGCCGGCCGACAAAATGATGACGAGGAGGAGGACCGACAGCCGATAACGCCACCAGTTCATGGACGAAGAAGCACTGATCAGAAGAGTTCGGGTAAAGGCGTCGTGGTGAAGACGGCCGGCAATTCTAGCCTCACGCGGCGGTTGGGCACCCGGCGTATCCCTTCAGAGTATTGTGATCCTGCTCGTTATGGCTCAAGGAGTGGAACCAGCGCCTGGTGGCCTTGCTGCTGAGCCAAATCGACCGGGCGTTCTCCGGATGTCATTCTCGCCTGCTTGTCTGCGCCATGTCGAAGGAGGAGGCTGACGATCTCCTGATCGCCCCGATAGGCTGCGACGTGCAAGAGCGTTGCGCCACCGATCTGCACCTGCTCATTCACCTGAGCGCCTTTTGCTAAGAGCAACGCCACCATCTCTTGCCGTCCCTCTTGGACCGCAATGGAAAGCGGCGTGATGCCGTCCTGGCTTCGGGGATTCACGGACGCACTTCGTTCGAGCAGAAGCGTCATCACGTTTTTGTGCCCATGCTTCGCCGCGAGATGGAGCGGGGTAATCCCACGCGCGTTGGCTGATTCTGCATTGACGCCCTGTCCAAGAAAGGTCTCCACTCGGAGCAGATTCCCGTCCGCCGCGGCTTGGCGCAACATTTCTTCAGGCGCAGTGCCACAGCCGCTGATAACAAGGAGTGTGAGTATAGAGAGAACTCGCCTCCAATTGTGAACCTTGGATCGTTCCATACAACAGGCAGTGGCGAGGAATAGCGGCCAAGCGTTAGGCACGGTGAGCTTCGAGACGATCCATTCTAGCTTTGAGTGTGGAGATGTCCGTTTCAAGTGTGCGGATTCGTTGGTCGAGCTGTGAAAAAGAAAGCCTCATGAGGGCGCGCATTTCTTTGAATTCTTCCCGGACTTCGTTCCTCATCTGACGCAGTTCATGTCCGATGACTGAATGGCCTTCAGCGATTTGACGAACATCACTTCGGAGTGCCTCTGCGACTACGCCAAAGTGTCGTTTGATTTCTTCAACCTGCGCATCAGTCATGACCGTCTGTATAGACTGATCAAAAGGGAAAATCAATGCCGAAGGGAGCCTGTTCAGAGAAAGACAATTCTATAGTTGCTCCGTTCGTCCTGAGTTCATCAAAAAATGAACGGAGAGAGTTTCTGCGGCCTGCCGGAGATTGGCCGGTTCTGTGGCCGGCGTTCTGCACTCGAGAATCGAATGTGTGTACAGATGTCTACAGTTTCAGAAGAGCATAGAGTGTGCGGTGGCCTTGTTGACGTGCAAGATCGAGAGGGTGTTCTCCTGATTGTGTCTTCGCACGTTTGTTCCCTCCATGCTTGAGCAGGAGCGACACGAGATCGCGATTGCCATGATAGGCACCCAGATGCAAGGGGGTCTTCCCGTCCGCGGTCTGCGCGTTGATGGCGGCCCCTTTTTTTAAGAGGAGGGCGGCCATCTCGCGATAGCCCGCCGCAGTGGCGATGTGGAGGGGGGTCGCCCCATCAGGCGTCGACTGGTTTACCGAGGCGCCTTTTTCTAAGAGCAGTGTCGCGACGTCCCGATGGTTATTTTGCACGGCGAGGAAGAGGGGCGTTGCACGGTTTCGTGCCTGTTGATTGATGGCGGCCTTCTTTTTCAGCAGTAGTGCGACCACCTCCCGATGGCCGTTCTGTGCGGCGACGTGGAGTGGGGTCACACCGTTCTGGACCGATTGATTGACGAGTGCGCCACGTTCGAGCAAAAACTCCACAACGGCACGGTGCCCGTTTTGCGCCGCAACAAGCAACGGTGTCGCGCCATCCGTCATGGCCTGGTTGACCCCCGCCCCTTTTTCCACAAGGAGCGAGACGGTCGAGAGATACCCGTTCTGGGCTGCAACGAACAGGGGTGTCGACCCATCAGCCAAGGTCTGGTTCGCCGGAGCTCCCTGCTGGAGCAGGAGATCAATGACGTCGTCTTGGCCTTTTTGTGCGGCGATAAAAAGGGGCGTCACACCATCATCCGCGGCATGAGTGGCGTCGGCTTTATGTTGAAGCAAGAGGGCCACGATGTCTCGATAGCCGTTCTGCGCGGCGATGAAGAGGGGCGTCACGCCGCTTGTGGTGGCGTAATCTACCGTGGCTCCGTTGTTGAGCAAGAGGGCGGCCACCTTCGGATGGCCGTTTTGTGCCGCAATGTAGAGGGGCGTGGCTCCGTCGCTGGTTGCGTGATTCACCGGCGCGGCTTTGCGCAGCAAGAACGTCACCACGTCGTGATGTCCGTTCCAGGCTGCCGCATGCAGGGCGGTCGTTCCTTGCGCATTGGCAGCCTGAACATTCGCTCCCTGCTCAACGAGCGTTTTCACCTGGGCGATCTGCCCGTCTCGTGCGGCGATCAGCAGTTTCTCATCCACCGGTTGCATTGCCAGGAGCAGCGGGAGCAGGGCACAGAGGGTACAGAGTGATATTCGTCGCGAGATCATGTCAGTCTCCAAAACTTGATTCGAGTAGAGGGATCAGATTATGAACCAATCCGATCGCGTTCTTCTAGCCCGCATTATTTATGACGGTTTGTGACGAAACCGACAAGACGCCAGGCGAAACGGGCACGCGGAGCCCCGAGGGGTCGAAGCATACTTGAAACAATATGTTGAGACCACGAGGGGGAGAGCCTGCCCGCCTGGTCGCAGAAAACTCGCGGCCAGGCTTGTTGCAGCGGCGTGTCAGTGGTTGCAGTAGAAGCGTTCATGAGTAATGTGGGCTAGCCCGCAGAATGACATTCTGCAGAGTGAGGCCTATCGAGACATCAACCGGGTGTAGTGCCGGCTCGTGCACGGGTGAGGGGAGCCATGACGATGCGATTGGGTAGGAGAATATCTCCGGCTTGAAGCAGGGTGAATAATGTGGGCATCGGATATTCCTTTGAGTCAAAAATGAATCCTGGTGAGAGAAGGTATACCTGAGAGGATTATCCGAGAAAGCTAGCGGTAGGCGAATACGTCCATCTGAATCGACTTGATCGGTTTAGCCTCCCCGTGCACCATCCGGCGCACTCGTTCCGTTGTCTCTCGACCGAATACCGCCTCATCGCAATGGTGGAGGCACCGTTGCAGGGATCTGCTCAACTTGCACCGGTCTTCCATCGATGTCAAACACTTCGCTGATGCGTTCCTCACGACTTTCGGTTTTTCCGCACACATGATATCGGAACATGGTTACCTCCGTCTGGTCTAATCAGACCACTCAGCAGGATCCGGCTGATAGATCGTGATGATTTTCACCAGGTCAGAGTCCGCACGGGAGACTTGAATGTGTAGGGGGCCCACCGCGTTGAACCCTTGATCGGTCTAATAACCTGCCGTCATCAAAGCGAACACCACAATGGCGACAATGACGATTCCGATGGCGATCAGCATGAGCGGCGGATCGTTGCCAAACATTCCAGGCATGGGTGTCCTCGTGTAGGCGTATGACTCACCCTAATCCTTCTTGTTGTTGGGTGTCCAGCCGTAATCAGAGAAGACTTCCGACCACTTTCAATATGTTCTTTTCATCGTCACGACCGGGATGATCAGGGCGTCGCTATTGGCTTTCCTTCAGCGGGTGGTTGGAAATGGCTTTCTGGTGAATCTGCTCTTTCTTATCGGCCAAGTAGAGATGCCGGAAGTACCAGATGTAGAGCAACAACAGGAGGGCAAAGTTGGGAATGAGGATACCGGGCGTCGTCCATTGCCACCCGTCGAATTTCCAGTTGGAGAAGGGCCACAGCACCGGAGTCGGGAAAAAGGCGTACGAATGCAAGGGGACGTCGGCCAGGATGTGCAGCCCCCATGCTCCGAGTTCCCAGACCGGTCGTTTTAGAAAGAGCCACACGAAGACAAACACGATGAGAAAGACGACGAAACTATGCGTGTAATTGTAGAGTTGATGGACGTATTGAGGAATCGTCGATTCCGGAGGAGTACCGTGGCTGAAGTCGGGCTTCGGGGATAAGCCGAACGCGGCCGCGACGTACAGGACCCCGAATGAACAAAGATCGGGCGCCATGCCGATGGCGAAGGCCAGTCCGAAACTCCATCGGCTCTTGCGACCAAACGCAATCGAACCCCAGAGGCCATGAGAAATGAAGTCCATCCGATCCTTTCACGGAAGCGTCACGGCAACATTCTACTTGGTCGAGTCTCTTCTCGTCCATTTGAGGCCGTGGTTCGAGGGAACTGGCTTCATGGTGTCGGAGACACTATCAACGAGCGCATGATCAGGTACGATTGAAGTACCAGCCGGTCCAACCTGGAAAAAGCCGGGCAAGTGTTGTTTTATACGTGCCATCGAGCAAGTGGTGAGTCTCATGGCTCACCTGCTGCTTTTTGTTACTCGTTAGGTCTGATGAGCCGGTTCGCAAAAGAAGTTGGCGGCTTTCAGGAATGTGTGCATGGAGGTGAGACGGTTTCCTGCTGTTCATTGCTTCCTTCTTTATGCGCCGTCGTCATGTGTTCCCTAAGATCATGAACTGTGTCCCTCCGATGAGATCAGACTAGGTTTCCCCTACCTGGTTCGGTATAATCCCCCGACAGATTTCGTTCACCCCTGGAGGAGAATCGAATGTCCGAAAAAGACGACAAGAAGCGCGCGCTGGATTTGGCCCTGTCCCAGATCGAGAAGCAGTATGGGAAGGGGGCGATCATGAAGCTGGGCGCCGAGGAGAAGGTCGATGTCCCGGCCATTTCCACCGGGTCGCTCGGTCTCGACATTGCTCTTGGGGTCGGCGGGCTTCCGCGCGGACGGGTAATCGAGATTTTCGGCCCGGAGGCCTCGGGGAAGACGACCATGACGCTGCATTGTATCGCCGAGGTGCAGAAGATCGGCGGAGTTGCCGCGTTTATTGATGCCGAACACGCGTTGGACTTGACCTATGCCAAGAAGTTGGGAGTGCAGGCTGATGATCTCTTAGTGTCACAACCTGATACGGGGGAGCAGGCACTGGAGATCGCCGAAACGTTGGTTCGTAGCGGGGCGATTGATCTGATCGTCATCGACTCGGTGGCGGCCCTGACGCCACGTGCCGAGATCGAGGGTGAGATGGGCGATGCCCATATGGGGCTCCAGGCGCGGCTGATGTCGCAGGCCCTGAGAAAGCTCACGGGGGCGATCTCGAAATCGTTGACGACGGTCATCTTTATCAATCAGATTCGGATGAAGCTCGGTGTGATGTTCGGCAATCCCGAGACCACCACCGGCGGAAACGCGCTCAAGTTTTACTCCTCCGTCCGCTTGGATATTCGACGGGTGGAGTCCATCAAGGAAGGTCAGGAGGTGATGGGGAGCCGGGTCCGCGTGAAGGTGGTCAAGAACAAAATGGCACCGCCGTTTCGTCAGGCGGAGTTCGACATCATGTTTGCCGAGGGGATTTCCAAAACCGGCGAGCTGGTGGACATGGGGGTCGACAAGAAGATCATCGAGAAGTCCGGGGCCTGGTATTCCTATAAGGGTGAACGGATCGGCCAGGGACGCGACGCGGCTCGAGAGTTTCTCAAGACGAACGTCGCTGCCGCTCGCGAAGTAGAGCAGAAACTGCGGGAGGCGGCCGGCGTTCCCGCACGAGGTGAGAAGAAGGCTGAGACCAAAGCTGAAACCAAAGAGGACAAGCCGGTTGCGCGAAGTGAGGAAAAGCGGGCGCATCGGTGACGGCCGGAAGGCACCGACTCGCCCTCGTGTCTCACCTGCAAGCCAGGATGAGGTGATCCGGCTCGCAGTTCGTTTTTTGGCGCAGCGAGATCGGACTACTGCGCAAGTCGAACGGTTTCTCCTGTCACGAGGGTGATCTCTTCCCGCATTGAACAAGCCGTCTTCCGCCTGACGGATCTCCGGTACCTCGATGATCTTGCCTATGCCCAGCGGTGGGTGGAGAAGCGCCTCGCTGCGAAGCCGATGGGCCAAGAACGGCTGAAGGCAGAATTGCAGGCCAAGGGCATTTCGGATGGCGTGGCAGAACGGGTTCTCACGGAGGTCTTTCGGCGGAATAGCGAGGAGATCGTGGCGCGCCGGGCCCTGAGGGGCATGTCCCGCCAGGGGAAGCGGTCGGCCTCGGGGTACATGGCGCGATTCCTCCATCAGCGGGGTTTCACTGATGAGGTGATCGATCGTATGATGGCGGAGTTCAAGAGAAGTGAGGATGTCCATGGCGAAGAATAGTGCGACCGAGCTGCGGCGGGCCTTTATCCGGTATTTTGAAGAGCACGGGCATCAGGCGGTGCCGAGTGCTTCTCTCTTGCCGCAAGCTGATCCGACCTTGCTGTTTACCAATGCCGGGATGAATCAGTTCAAACGGGTGTTCCTTGGAGAAGACACACGGGCCTATGCGCGGGCCGTGTCGGTACAGAAGTGTTTGCGTGCCGGGGGAAAGCATAACGATCTTGAAAACGTCGGCTATACCAGGCGCCATCACACCTTCTTTGAGATGTTGGGGAACTTCTCGTTCGGAGATTATTTTAAAGAAGACGCGATTGTGTTTGGGTGGGAGTTTCTGACGCACACCGTCGGACTCACCAAAGATCGGCTTTGGGTGACGATCTTTCGAGAAGACGACGAAGCGGACCGGCTATGGAGAAAGATCGGTGTGCCGGCCTCGCGCATTGTTCGGTGTGGCGAACAAGACAATTTCTGGCAGATGGCGGACACCGGTCCCTGCGGCCCTTGTTCCGAGATCCATTTCGATCAAGGCGCGGTTGTTCCCGGTGATGATCGGCCGAACGGCGAGGGCGATCGAGTCATTGAGATCTGGAATCTGGTCTTCATGCAGTACAACCGTGATGCGTCCGGAACCCTCCACCCTCTGCCCAAGCCGAGTATCGATACCGGGATGGGGCTGGAACGACTGGCTGCGGTGGCTCAGGGGGTTCATAGCAATTATGACAGCGATCTTTTTACCCCGTTGTTGACGGCAATTGCCGAACGGGCCGGTATGGAGTACGGCAAGAAGGACGTCTCGGATCGGTCCATGCGAGTGATCGCCGATCATTTGCGCGCCGTGACATTTTTGATGACCGACGGGGTGTTACCGTCGAACGAGGGGCGTGGGTATGTATTGCGCAGAATCCTGCGTCGTGCGGCCAGACATGGCCGATTGCTCGGGATCGTGGAACCGTTTCTGCATGAGTTGACCGCGGCGGTGGTGAGCCAGATGGGCGGTGCCTATACGGAGCTTACCCGCGCCGCCAACACGATTACCGAAGCCACCCGCGGGGAGGAAGAGCGGTTTATTGCGACGCTGGATCAGGGGTTGCCGATCTTGAATGAGATGATCGAGAAGACGCAAGCCGCAGGGCAATCGGTCTTGACTGGTGGGGATGTCTTCAAACTCGATGATACCTACGGGTTTCCGATGGATCTCATGGCCGAGGCCTGTCGCGAACAGGGCATGACCATTGATGAGCCGGGGTTTGATGCGGCGATCGAGGAACAGCGGACCCGCGCACGGAAAACCGGCGGGTTTGAGCAAGATACGGCTCGTCCGGTCGTCGCCGAGTTGGCGCGACGGATCGGTGCCACACCGTTTATCGGCTATGATCGACTGGAGAGTGACGCACTGCTCCGCGCGATTCTCAAGGGCGAACAGTTGGTGAAGGAAGCGAGGGAAGGGGACGAGGTCGAGGTGGCGCTCGATGTCACGCCGTTTTATGCCGAAGGGGGTGGCCAAGTCGGAGATCGGGGTACCCTGTCGGGGCCGGAAGGGTTGGTGGAGATTACGGAGACCACGAGGCCTGCGCCGGCGCTGATCCTTCACAAAGGGACCGTTCGCCAAGGGCGTATTCGTGAAGGCGAGCGTCTGCACCTGACGGTGAATGCCTCCACGCGCCAGGATGCGGCGCGCAATCACACGGCGACACATCTGGTCCATGCGGCCCTTCGCGATCTGCTCGGCCCTCATGTGAAACAGTACGGGTCATTAGTCGGGCCGAATCGGCTTCGGTTTGATTTCGCCCATTTCCGGCCCTTGTCCTCCCGCGATATCGATGAGATTGAATCGACGGTGAACGAGGAAATCAGAAAGAACGAGGCGGTGTCGACCGAGGTGATGAGTATTCAGGATGCCGTGGCCAAAGGCGCATTGGCATTCTTCGGTGACAAGTACGGCGAGCAGGTTCGCGTCGTGTCGGTCGAGTCATTCAGTAAAGAGCTCTGCGGAGGGACGCATTGCCGGCAGACCGGTGAGATCGGACTCTTTCGCATCGTCTCCGAGACCGGCGTGGCAGCCGGCGTGCGACGACTTGAGGCCCAAACCGGCAGCGGCGCGTACAACCAGATCAAGATGCTCGAGGCTGAGGTTCGACAGTTATCCGATCTCCTGAAAGTGGGGCAGTCGGAGATTGTGGCCCGGACGAGAAAGCTGCTGACACAACTCAAAGACAAGGAACGTGAACTGGAAGAGGTAAAGCTCAAGATGGCCGGGGGGGCAGCAGCCGCCTCTACGCTCAAGACCATTGCCGGAGTGTCGGTTCACGTGCAACGGACCGATGGATTGGACGGGACGGCGATGCGGACGTTGGCCGACCAGTTGCGGGACAAGCTGAAGAGCGGCGTCATTGCGCTTGGCGCCGAAGTCGAGGCAGGAAAAGTCTCGTTGCTCGTGGTCGTGACGAAAGATCTGATCGGCCGCCTGAAGGCGGGAGACCTCATTAAACCGATGGCGGTCGAAGTCGGCGGGACGGGCGGTGGCCGCCCGGAAATGGCTCAAGCGGGAGGAAAAGACGCCTCGCGTCTTGACGCCGCGCTTGAAAAGGTTTTTAGCCTGGTCGAAAGTCTGCTCCAGCGGTAAACTGTCATGGCAACCAGGATTTTAGCCCTCGACTACGGGACCAAGCGGATCGGAGTGGCGCTCAGCGATGAGCTTGGGTGGACGGCTCAACCGCTTGAAACCTTTGAGCGGAGGACGCTGGATCGGGATTTCGCGCACATTCAACAGCTGGTGAACGCGCATGACGTCCGAGAGGTTGTGATCGGACTTCCGTTACGACTCAATGGCGAAGAAGGACCGGCGGTTCAGGCCGTTCATCTGTTCGTCGACCGGCTCGGGGAGGTCTTGTCGGTTCCCATCGTCATGTGGGACGAGCGGATGACGACTCGATCGGCTGAAGAGCTCTTGATCGCCGCCGATGTCAGTCGAAAAAAGCGCAAGGGAATTGTCGATCGTGTCGCCGCCGCGATTCTTTTGCAGGGCTATCTCGAAGCCAACACGGCTTCCACAAGCTCCGGCGAGGAACATCACTCGGGACAAGAGACAGAGGAAGCGTGGGTAGAGTCATCATCAACCGATCAATTGCATGATGGTTCGTGGGATCCTCATCACCGCCGTCACTCTCGTCGTCCTCGCCGGGGCGGTCGGCTATCTCATGATCCGATGGGCTGAAGCGCCCGTCCTGTCCGAGGCCGATCATCCTCCTGAGAAGATTGTGGTCATCCCTGAAGGGGCCACATTCAACCATGCTGCGACTCTTCTTGAACGGGAACAATTGATCAGGAGTCGATCGGCGTTTCTCCTGCTGGGAAAATCCCAGGAGGCGGATCGTAAGATTCATCCTGGAGAATATGCGCTCCATGCCGCGATGCCGCCGGCGGAGATTCTGTCGAGGTTCCTGGCCGGTCGCGTGGTCTTGCATCCCATCACGATTCCTGAAGGCTATGCCATGAGTCAGATTGCGGATGTCCTTGAGGAGCATCACATCACCGCTCGGGAGGAGTTTCTCAGACTGGCTTCGGAGAAGTCATTTGTGAAGACGTTGGGCATTGAGGCGGACTCGGTAGAAGGCTACCTCTACCCCGACACCTACCGGTTTGCGAGACCGACGGCGGCAAAAGACGTGATCAGGGCGATGGTGGAACAGTTTGATCATGTCATGACGCAAGAGTGGAAAGTGCGGGCCAAAGAGATCAACCTCACGGTTCATCAAGTCCTGACTCTTGCTTCGGTGATTGAAAAAGAAACGGGGGCAGGAAATGAACGCCCACAGATTTCAGCTGTTTTCCACAATCGATTGAAGAAAAACATTCCGCTCCAGAGTGATCCGACGGTCATTTATGGACTGCCGAATTTCGATGGGAATTTGCATAAGAAGGACCTTTCCCATCCCAGTCCCTACAATACCTATCGGTGGGCAGGGTTGCCGCCAGGTCCGATCGCCAGTCCCGGAGCGGACGCCATTCGCGCGACCCTGTATCCTGTTCCATCGTCGTATTTATATTTTGTCTCTCGGAACGATGGGACTCACCAGTTTTCTGCCACGCTCATCGAACACAACAAGGCCGTGGAAAAGTATCAAAAGCGTCCATTCCGCAAAGAGCGTCATTCCCAGACGTTCATGGTTCCCAAGAATCACACCATCCAACATGAAGAAGGAGTTTCATAGCGCATGTCACGTTGGAATCTTCCTGCACTGATCGACCATACCGTCTTGAGGCCGGAGGCAACGAAGCACGATGTCCTTCGGCTCTGCGAGGAGGCGAAGGCCCACGGGTTTACCGTCATATTTGTCCCGCCTTGTTACGTTGATGAGGCAGCCGCGGCGATCGCGGGTACGAATATTCGGCTTGGAATCCCGATCGGGTTTCCCCTGGGTGGGCATACGACGAACACCAAAGTTGCTGAAGCGGTCGAGGCGGTCTCTCGCGGAGCCCGGGTGTTGGATATGGTGCTGAACGTCAGCAGATTGAAATCCGGAGACCATGACGCCGTACGGACGGATATTGCTGAAGTCGTGAAGGCGACGCCGGGGGTTGAGCACAAAGTCATTCTGGAGACCTGTTGTCTGACTTACGAAGAGAAACGCACGGCCTGTCATCTCGTCGTGGAGGCTGGAGCAGAGTATGTGAAGACGTCGACGGGGTTCGGTGCAGCAGGAGCGACCGTGGAAGATGTGCGCTTACTGAAAGAGACGGTGGCAGGGAAGGCCAAGGTCAAGGCGTCAGGTGGGATCCGGGATTGGAAGACGACGCTCGCGATGCTTGAGGCCGGCGCGGATCGGATCGGCACGAGTGCCGGCCTGACGATTCTTGAGCAATGGCGCGCATCGGTAGGCCGGAATGGATAGCCTGGTGGAAGCAGTGGGATCACGTTCTCGCCATCACGCGGGCTGGTCAGGCATGCTTACAGCATGAAGGATCTCACTGACTCGGGAAGTGTTTTCTCCCTGCCGGACGATAGCGGTGCGATCAAGTCGTTGTGACCCGTGCCGCTGACAAACTAGGCTTCGTTGCCAGAATCCTTTTTCGCCATGTCCGCTTGGATCCTCCCGTTGGTCCCATACGTCTCTATGTCGAATCCCGGTGATTTGGTAGAGTGAGCCGATGATTAAGCGAGTCATCCTCCTTGTCATGGACGGGTGTGGGGTCGGAGCTTTGCCGGATGCGGCGGACTACGGCGATGCCGGGGCGAACACGCTTGTCCATCTTGCTGAGTCCGTTGGGGGACTCAGCCTCCCGAACTTAGAAATGCTTGGGTTGGGCCATGTCGCCCCGATCAAGGGTGTGCGGGCCATGGGGCAACCGAACGGGTGCTTTGGCCGTCTGGCCTTTGCCTCGGCAGGGAAAGATTCCGTGGTGGGCTATTGGGAGATAGGCGGGGTCATGCAGCATGACAGAGCAGCCGTCTGCCGTTCCGGTGTGCCCACGCCGATCGTGGATATGATCGAACAGGTGTTCGGCCGGAAGTCGATCGGCAGGGAGGTGGCGCTCATGGGCGCGATGCTGCGTCGGTACGGTGTGGAGCATATGGCGACGGGCGCGCCGATATTGTGGGCCGATGGAGGCAATACCTGTTTCCTGGCCATGCATGAATCCATCATGGCCGTATCGGAATTCCATCATCGCTGTCGTGAGGTTCGAAAAACGGCAAAGGAGGCCGGGATTCAAATTCGTGTCGTCGCGCAGCCGGTGAGCGGAGGCCACGATCGGCTTCGCCCTCACGCTGGGCGAAAAGACTGTGTGAGTGAGCCTTCCGGGGTCACGCTGTTCGATGCCTTGAGCCGATCCGGTCAGATTGCGATGGGGGTCGGGAAAGTCTATGATCTCTTCAGCGGTCGAGGATTTACGAAAGCCTTTCCTGTCGCATCGGGGATCGCGGGCTTGGAGGAAGTGATCGGTATGTTGAACAAGGTTCCCAGAGGGCTCCTTGCCGCAAGTGTGGATCTGTGGTCGGAGGAGCCGGCGCAGACGGCCACGGCTCTGCAAGAGTTTGACCGTCGTTTGCCGGAGTTGTTTGAAAAGTTGCGCGTCGGCGACATGCTCGTTGTGACCGGTGATCACGGGAGAGACGGCTCGTTGCCCGAGAAGACCTCGACGAGGGAATACGTGCCGCTCTGCGTTACAGGGCCCAAACTGGCCCAAGGCGTCGATTTGGGGACAAGGGCGACTGCCGCAGACGTAGGGCAGACGATTGCCGATGCATTGGGTGCGGATCGGGTGCTCCACGGCGAGAGTTTTCTGAATGCGCTGAAGGCGGGGTAGACGTGAAAGTGAGAAGAGAAAAGTGAGACGTGAAGGGTAAGGGGTGAAGGGGGAGGGGGATGCCAAGAAAGACCAGTTGGAAATGCCTACATGTCGTATGAAGTGAAACTCAAGGAACTAGGAGTGACGCTGCCGGATCCGCCGAAACCTGTGGCGAATTACGTGCCGGTTGTTCAGGTAGGTGAGCTGTTATTTCTCTCCGGAGTCTTGCCATCGCGCGATGGCCAGCTCATCATGACCGGCAAGCTCGGTCAAGAATTGACGATCGAGCAGGGGAAAGAGGCCTCGCGAGCGGCGGTATTGAATGGATTAAGCATCATTCGGCATGCAGCCGGTTCGCTTGATCGTGTGAAGCGGATCGTCAAAATGGTCGGCCATATTGCCTCGGCGCCTGGATTTACCGATCAACCGCACGTGCTCAACGGGGCCTCGGATCTGCTCGTGTCCATATTCGGTGATGCCGGTCGTCATGCTCGTGTCGCCGTCGGTGCAGCAGAATTGCCTCGCCAGGCACCGGTGGAAATCGAATTGATCGTTCAGCTTCTCTCCTAGTCTGCCTTGACTCTTCAAAAAACCACTTGTTAAAGTCGTGCATGGCGCACGTCATGGATTTTCCCTTCCCGTTTCTTTTCTGAAAGGCTACCCATGCAACGAATTGCCGCGTTCACCACCTGCCTCGTGTTGTTGCTTCTGTCCGGTAACCAGGCATATGCAGCCGCTAAGAGTAAAGCGGTTGAGACCAAGGTTACGGTTGAGCTTTCGACCAACATGGTGACTCCCGGTGCGACAGTGACGCTCACCGGAAAGGGGTTTGGCCCCTTCAAGTCGACGGCGGTCAACAAGGTCATGGTGAATGGGCTGCCGGCCCTGGTGCAACGGTGGGAAACCGAGCTGATTGAGATCAAAGTGCCGTTCAAGGCGACCAGTGGATTCATCGAGGTCATGATCGGCAAGAAGAAGGTGCTCGCCGGGTTGTTGACGATCGTGACCCCGCAGATCGAGGACATCACACCGACGGAAGCCGAACGTGGGGCCACGCTTCAGATCACAGGCCGGCATTTCGGTCTGTCCGCGGGGGCGCGTGATCCCAACACGATGTTCGGGGTGAATGATGTGATCGTGGGCGGGGTGGTCGTGCGACCGCGGCGCTGGAAGGACGACAGCATCGAGCTTGAGATCCCTGCCAATGCCACGAGCGGCGATGTGGTGGTTCGGTTGGCATCCTCGGATCCGCTTCCCGACGGATCCTGTTGTGCGCCTGTTGAATACGTCCGGAGCAATGCTGTTCCGCTGAAACTGATGCCGCTTATTCGGGTGGATCCAATCAGTGGCCCCGTCGGGACGAAGGTGGTGTTATTCGGCCAGGGGTTTGGGCAGTCGAAAGAACGGATGGATGACGGAGTGTTCATCGCGGGAAAGCCTGCAACCATTGCTCAGTGGAAAGACGACGTCATCGTGGTTCATGTCCCGCTTGATGCCGAGTCCGGTCCGCTGGCGCTGAGACTGCAGGGCCAAGAACGGGTGCTGGCACAGTTTACGGTTCATGTTCCTCATGTCGCGACACTCAGCCCTTCCAGCGCTCCGATCGGGACATTGCTCAGGATCAACGGGGAACATTTTGGATTTTATTCGGAGAGCGGGACGACGCCGTACAACTTCATGGATTTTAATACGGGTCAGAATCGTGTGGAGATCGGCGGAGTCCCGGCCGTGATCTATCGCTGGAACGACGATCGAATCGATGTGTGGGTCCCGTTCAGCGCGAAAAGCGGGAAGGTGGTGATCTATCGGAGCGCCACCAGGCCGAATCTCGGGGGACTCTGTTGTGCCGAACGAGGAACGATGGCGATTGAGGCAGGGGACTTTGCCCTGGTGACGCCCACGATCGAAGGCTATGATCCTAAATCAGCCGGGTTGGATGCCACGGTGACCATTAAAGGAAACGGGTTCGGGACATTCTTGAAGACCGCAGAACATGCCGACCTTGGATTAAACCAGAAGGCGTACAAACGGCGGTCCGACATTGAGATCAACGACCCGGAGGCTGGCACCACCGTCCTATCGAACGTCTCACGCACGGAGGTGCTCTTCAATGGCGCGGCTGCTCTGGTGCAGTCGTGGACGGATCAGGAGATCGTGGTCAAAGTCCCACATCGCAACCTGTACGGCATCGGCAAGAAAGGGGACTTCTTTGATGATCTTGCCACGGGGCCGCTGGTGGTCCGTCGAGGATCCTGGGATCTTTTGCCCGACGGCACCTGCTGCTCGCCGAAGAAATGGCTGACGGTGGAAGCCGGGCAGTTTACCATTGAAGCGAAGGGCCTTCCAGACGACGGCTACTGGACGAACAACAGACCTGATGCGAGTACCAGTCAGTAATGGTGATTCCGTCGAGCGTTATCCGCATTCGATCGTGTCTTCTCTCTATGTTGTTGCTTGCGGCGCTGGGGGGGGCGCAAGCAGCCGCAAGTAACGAGACCGCTCTTTCCCTTGCGATCCAGGCAAGCACGACAAAGTCCACCTTGCTGAGCATTCAGTTTGTCACGCCACAACATGGCTGGGCGGTGGGGTCAGGCGGAACGATACTCAAGACCATTGACGGCGGGAAGAAGTGGAGGCGAGTGCCTAGTGGCACGACTGCGTTGCTGATGTCGGTGTTCTTTGCGGACTCCTCGAACGGTTGGGTGACTGGTGCCGGAGGATGGCTCGGTCGCACGACGAACGGGGGAGAATCCTGGTCTCAACAGGTAGTCGAGACGCAGCAGCCGTTGTACGCCGTCTCTTTCCCGTCTCCCAACATCGGATGGATTGTCGGCGGCACCGGGACGATCCTTCATACTGCAGACGGCGGCCGGCATTGGAAAGAACAGATCAGCGGCACCACCGCGGCGCTCTATGCCGCACACTTTCTGGATGAGGAGAGAGGGACAATCGCGGGAGCGTTGGGAACGGTCCTGTTCACATCCAATGGCGGCGCGACGTGGACCCCACAAGTTACGCAGAGTGCAGCGACCCTGTTCGATGTCTTTTTTACCGATGCCGCGACCGGCTGGGTGGTCGGTAATGCAGGCGCGTTGTTCCAAACGACGAACGGTGGTGCCGGCTGGGTAGATCAGACGCTGCCCTGCGGAAATACGTGTACGAAGCTCACGGATTTGCTGAAGGTCCGCTTCACCAACCGGCAGGAAGGCTGGATTGTTGGTGAGCGAGGCACGTTGTATCGGACGACCGACGCCGGTCTCACCTGGAGCGAGGGGAAATCGATTGCCCCTGCGTCACTCTTCGGTCTCAGCTTTCCCGATGCTATGCAGGGGTGGGCGAGCGGGGAGAATGGGACCATCGTTCATCTGCAAATGACTCGTTGAACGTACTGAAACGTACTCACAGGCAATAAGTTCATGCTGGGCGCGTGCTTCTGGTTGGTGACGATCCTTTGGGTCTGCCGCGAGGACGGAGCGTTGATTCCATACCAAACCGCTTTGCCATTCGGCTCACCCAGGCTTCGTTGCCGAAAGGACGTCCTCGCTGCACACTCACGCGAAGGGTTTCCAGCTCCTCGCCCGTTTCAGGGCGGTTTACCCGCGTCATCCAATTGCGCGGGGGAGGGACCGGCCAGTCACTCAGCCAGGCCTTCAGTTTCGCGTCCGTCTGAGCCCGTCGCCACAAACTGTTCCATCGCCAGTTTTCCGCCCGTCTGACCAGCTTGGCCCGCAGTGCATTGCGTTCCACATAGCGCGCGACGGTGAGAAAATGTTCGTCTGTCTGGACGGGGAAGGACTTGAAGCGGCCTTGATAGACGGGGCCGGTGCCCGCGGTCTCATGCTGGACATGCCAGCGTTGCGTATGGGTCACGGTGATCCAGCGGAGGATCTCCGAGAGCTCTCCATCCTGGCGAGGCCAGAGGAGGAGGTGCCAGTGATTGGGCATGAGGCAATAGGCGGCAATACGGATGCGGAACATGGCGTGGGCCTCGGCCAGAATGGTTTCAAAGGCGATGTAATCCGAGGGGGTTTCAAACAACGGAAGTCGTCCCACCCGACGGTTCAAGACATGATAGGCGAGGTTGCCGGCAGCAAAGCGAGGACGACGTGGCATAGGTAACCTTGTACCCAACCCTGTATGAAGTTGTCAAGAAAAGAGCCCCGACCCCATATTACCCAAGGAAAGAAGGAGCACCTTGCTAGCTTGCGGCAACGGTCTCGGATTCTTTCGCCGCGAGACTGTTGCGGCGATTCTTGGAAATGGTGCGGTCGATGATCGCGCCGCAATTGAGACATTTCCAGGCATAGAAGACGAGAAAGAAATCCGAGAATCGCTCCAGCAACATCGTTCCTTTGCACTTCGGACATTCCATCGATCCCTCCTAGGATAGCTAGGTTGACTGCTACCGATGCAGTCAAGCAAGAACGGCGCCAACGTGGCGGGAGAAAGAACGTGAATATTATCAGGCTACGTAGGTATATCTAATTGTGCGCGTTCATAATATTGACACGGTAAGGGCGGGCACGCGTCAAGAATTTGGCGCGCCGGTATATACGTGGCGTCGATATAAATGTGTATATAAAGGGGTCGGGAGTAGTTTAATCACGGTCGACCGAGGTAAAGGGCGGTCAGTCCGCGAATGGCTGCATCCGACCCCCTATTCAAGATTCGTCCATGAATATCGACCGGGTATGTTCAGCACTGTTCTTGATGGTCGAACGGGGTGTAGGATCTCCGCATAGTTCAGGGCGTGCCCATCGAGGAAAGGTGGAAGGATGGGATGCGTTTCTATGGTAGAGTTTAACGAGAAGCGCGTGGAGGATCAGCGGACATACACGATTGCCCAATCTCCCTTGACGGGACAGACATTGTTTCAGCGGGGAGCTGTGGGGTACTTTGGCCAAGGTCGGCGTATATGTCAAGGTGTGACGTGATGTGAGGGCGAGAGGCTGCTATCTAGATCGGTCCTCTCCTGCTAGGATCTGAGTATGGGACGGCATGTTTGCGCAGCAAGGTGTCCTCACAAGGATATTGGGACTGGAGGAATCATCGTCATGCGATACTTTCTATGGTTGTTCATCACGGCATTCACGGTTGCGTTATTCACAGGATCAGGGTATTGCGAATCGGGGGCAAGTAAGCCGGATACGGGAAAATCACCGACAGATATTCCCATGCTGTCTAATACGGTGCCGCAAGCTGAGAAAGTGGGTCAGACGATGATGGTGGATAAACTCTCCAATGCGGTCGGGAGTGAATATGTGATCGGTGCGGAAGATGTATTGGACATTACCGTCTGGAGGAATCCGGACCTGTCCCGGCAAGTGCAAGTACGTCCCGACGGGCGCATTTCAATGCCGATCATTCGGGACGTGGTCGCCGTAGGGAAAACGCCCACCAGACTGGCTGAAGAAATGACGAATCGACTCAAGGAATATGTCCAAAACCCGGTTGTGGCGGTGACTTTGAAGGAGGTCAATAGCTCCAATATCTTTCTGCTCGGCGAGGTGGCGAACCCGGGCAAGTATCCGCTGAAGAGCAAAACGACGCTCTTACAGGGCATTACCATCGCGGGAGGATTTAAGGAGACGGCGGCGAGAAATCAGATCGTCATTTTCCGGTTTACGGACGTTGCTCCGGGGCTGAAACGCTTTACGGCGAGCTACGACGATATCGTGCTCCGCAGCGGAATAGCCGATAACTTTGAATTGAAGCCAGGGGATACCCTCGTGGTCCCGAGTGAATCCATGGTGGTGTTCCCCGGACGGTAGGGCGAGGGGAGAGAGGCCTGCTGGAAACGAGACAGGTGGGATGAGTTCGCCGCAAAATGACGGAAGAGCCGATCCATTTACGCTGACCGCGTGTCTCAATGATTTGAGACCGGCAATGCAACGGATTCCAATGCATCATGAGAGTCAAGCCAAAATCGTTGCTCCAAGTCAGGGATACTGGACAGGAATGCAATGAAACAGGCCGGTGTAAGCTCGAGCTACGGTCTGCTTGGATTGTCGCCTCGGATGTTTGTTGTATGTGCATTTGCCGGAACGGGGACTGAGCATCCTAAGCCGGGCTCCTGCCAAGGCTGAAGGGTGGGGCCGTCGTAGCGATAGCCGCCTTGAACGGGATCGGTAGCCAGGAGCAACGGTGTATCCAGATCCAACACCTCGAAGCCTTTCATGCCCAAGACCATGCTGAATGAACAGCCCATGGCGATGCGTGATTCGAGCATGCCGCCGATCATCAGCTTCAACCCGGAATTTAGGGTAAGGGATACAATTTCCGCTGCCTCCAGGACACCGGTTTTCATGATCTTGATGTTGATATAGTCGGCTGCGCCTTGGGTGATAACCCTGCGCGCATCGTCGAGCGAACGCACGGACTCATCGGCGGCAACGGGAATGCCGGTGTCCCGACGAATGGCGACGAGACTGTCGAGGTCGTCCCGTACGACCGGTTGTTCCAGCAGGACGATCACACCGCCGAATCGTCGAACCCCATCGACGAATGCCAAGCACTCCGCCCGCGTAAACCCCTGATTGCCGTCACCGATGAATGAAATGCCGGGTAATGCACGGTGGAGGGTTTCGAGCCGATGGACATCTGCATCGACATCGTTGCCGACTTTCATCTTAAACAGGCGAAAGCCACGTTCATACCAACTACGGGCAAGGGACAAGGTCTTGTCCTGGGTGGCGATCGGAATCGTGATATCGGTGACGCGTGGACGCACATCGGCACCGCCCCAGATTCTCCATAGATGGATCGTTATGGTACGGCAGTATGCATCGAGCAAGGCGGTTTCGATCGCGCAACGCGCAGCCGGTTGGGACGGGGCTTGTTCCGCCAGGTGACGGCTTAATGCGCGGTAGTCATGAACGGGTTGGCCAATGAGCGAAGGCGCAAGGCGTGCGAGGGTTTGGAGGCAGGATTCACGATCTTCGCCGCCGACTTCAGGAAATGGCGCTGCTTCTCCGTAGCCCTCCGTACTGTCGTTGAGTCTGATGCGGACAAAGACGTTTTCCGCGACGGTCCGCGAACCCGTCGCCACGACGAAGGGATCCGTGGTTGGTATGTCGATCGGCCAGAACGTGACGTCTTCGATGTGATCGTGCTTCATGACGATCAGGTTCGGTTAGCCCAGTTTGCCAAGGCGCGACTGGAGAATGCTGATCGCCGCGATGGCAGCGGTTTCAGCTCGGAGGATCTGTTGACCGAGGGTTAGGGGTTCAACTCCTCCTTTACCGGCTATCTCCATCTCTTCTGTGCTCCAGCCTCCTTCCGGTCCGATCAAAAGAAGGAGGGAGTTGTTCGTACCTTGTGGAAGTGCGGCCCTTTGCAGGCTCTGCCCATGTTGCCGTTCGGCAAGCATAAGGATCGTGCAGCTCATCCCACTACGTGCGAGAACGGTTGGGAGTGACTGTGGCCTGGCAATTGTCGGCACGCGCCATTGTTCTGATTGCTGAGCGGCTTCCAGTGCGATGCGTTGCCATCGGGAGAGTTGATGATCGAGGCGATCAGGTTTGAGTTGCACGATACTGTGTCGGCTTTCAATGGGGATGATCTCTTGCACGCCAAGTTCGGTAGCCTTTTGAATCACCCAATCCATTTTCTCACCTTTGAGCAGTGACTGACCTAGAACCAGGCGAGGCGCGACGTGGACAGGCTCGTGCAAGATTTCGAGGATCTGTCCGACGACGGATTGTTTGGAGATGCCAGTGACTTCAGCCCGGTATCTGGTGCCTTGGCCATTGCTGAACCAGAGGCATTCACCGCTTTCAATACGGAGGCTGTTCCTGATGTGAGTGAGCAGATCACCAGCAATCGAAATGGTGGGAGGTGTCACGCACTCGGGAGCAACGAAAAAGACAGGCATGCGGACACAGGATTCAAGAGGGATTGTTTCGGCTATTCGAAAAACGTTTTCATCTTGTCGAAGAAGCCGTCGCCGTTGGGCTCCATGGACATGCCGCTTTCTTTGGCATACTCCATCAAGAGTTCTTTTTGTCGCGCCGTGAGTTTGGTGGGAATTTGAATCTTCATCGTATAGATCTGGTCGCCGGTCGTCCCTCCCTTGAGACTGGGAATCCCCAATCCTTTTATGCGGAGGACTTTGTCATGTTGAGTGCCTGGCGGAACTTTGATGACGGTGTCTCCTTTGAGAGTCGGTACCTCGACTTTCCCTCCGAGTACAGCCGTGACCAGATTGATCGGGACATCACAGGAAATGTCGAGTCCTTTACGCTGAAAGATCTGATGAGGCTTGACGGTAATGGCCACATAGAGATCCCCGGGGGGGCCGCCGTTAGGGCCATGTTCTCCTTCATTGGAGAGGCGGAGCCGCATTCCGGTTTCAATTCCAGCTGGGATGTGGACGGCGATCGCACGTTCTTTGTACACCCGTTGGCGTCCCTGGCAGGTCGCGCAGGGTTCCGTGACGAAGTGTCCGGTGCCTTCGCATTGCCCGCAGGGACGGCTCACACTGAAGAACCCCTGCTGAAAACGAATCTGCCCCGCGCCTTTGCAGCTGGCGCAAGGCTTGATGGCCGTCGCAGATTTTGCTCCGGTGCCTTTGCAATCGGTACAGAGTTCCCAACGCGGAATCTTGAGTTTGGCTTCTTTCCCGTATACCGATTCCTCGAACGCAATTTCAAGATTGTATTGCAGGTCGTTACCGCGTTCAGTTCGACCGCCTCCCCCGGCTCTGGCTTGACCAAAGAAGTCTTCGAAGATGTCGTTGAAGACGTCGCCAAATCCGCCTCGGCCAAAGTCAAACCCGTCAAAACCAGGGCCACCCTGCTGGCCTCCGGCGTGGCCGAACATGTCGTAGCGTTTCCGCTTCTCCTGATCGCTCAGGGTTTCGTAGGCTTCATTGATTTCTTTGAACTTTTCTTCAGCGGACTTCTTTTGCTGTTCGCCTGTATGCAGGTCGGGGTGATGCTGGCGGGCTAACTTGCGATAAGCTTTCTTCAGCTCGTCGTCCGAGACATTCCGATCGACACCGAGGGTTTCGTAATAATCGCGCTTGGACACGGCGGCCATTGTGAGTGAATGGTGACGCGCCCGAGTTCTCGATGGTATCGAGAGCTCAGGCGCCTTGATGCGTTATTCTAGGCTATTTTTTATCTTTGTCTACTTCTTCAAATTCTGCGTCGACGACTTTTTCGTCGGGCTTCGTTTCACTGGTAGTGCCGGTTGACGATGCACCCGGCTGTGGACCGGCTGAAGCGGCCGCTTTCTTATACATTTCTTCGGCTAACTTGTGCGAGGCCGTCATGAGGGATTGCGTCGCGGACTCGATGGCTTCGGCGTCGGTACCCTCCAAAGCTTTCTTGAGGGTTGCAATCGCATCCTGGATCTTCGTTTTCTCATCCGCGGAGACCTTGTCGCCGTACTCCGTGAGATTTTTCTCGGTTTGATAGACCAGGTTATCACCCTGGTTCTTGGCTTCCGCCAATTTGCGGCGTTTCTTGTCGTCCTCGGTATGCGACTGCGCATCCCGAACAAGCTTTTCCACCTCGTCCTTGCTCAGACCGCTGGAGGCCGTGATCTTGATGGACTGCTCTTTCTGAGTGGCCAGGTCTTTGGCGGACACGTGGACAATGCCGTTTGCATCGATGTCAAAGGTGACTTCAATTTGCGGCATGCCGCGAGGCGCCGGCGGAATCCCGACCAGGTCGAATTGTCCGAGCAGTTTGTTGTCATTCGCCATTTCCCGTTCGCCTTGGAAGACGCGAATGGTCACGGCCGTTTGGTTGTCGGCCGCAGTCGAGAACACTTGGCTCTTCTTGGTTGGAACCGTCGTGTTGCGTTCGATCAACTTGGTAAACACGCCGCCCAGCGTCTCAATTCCCAAGGACAACGGCGTGACGTCGAGGAGCAAGACGTCCTTGACTTCGCCTTTAAGGACGCCACCCTGAATGCCGGCTCCGATGGCAACGACTTCATCGGGGTTGACGCCACGGTGGGGCTCTTTCCCGAAGAAATCCTTCACGACCTGAATGACCTTCGGCATACGAGTCATGCCGCCGACCAAGACGATTTCTTGGATGTCCTTGGCGGTGACACCGGCATCGGACAAGGCCTTGCGGCAGGGTTCGATCGTTCGTTGAATGAGGTCGTCAACCAGCTGTTCCAGCTTGGCCCGCGTCAGTTTAGTGACCATATGCTTGGGGCCGCTGGCGTCCGCGGTAATGAACGGCAGATTGATTTCCGTTTCTTGGGACGACGAGAGTTCGATTTTGGCCCGTTCCGCCGATTCTTTCAGACGCTGGAGAGCCATTCGGTCTTTTCGTAAGTCGATTCCCTGGTCTTTCTTGAACTCATCGACCAGCCAATCCATCACGCGGAGATCGAAATCGTCTCCACCGAGATAGGTGTCACCGTTGGTCGACTTCACTTCGAAGACGCCTTCGCCGATTTCCAGGACGGAGACGTCGAAGGTGCCGCCGCCTAAGTCGTAGACGGCGATCCGTTCATCCTTCTTCTTGTCCAGGCCGTAGGCGAGGGATGCCGCCGTCGGTTCATTGATGATGCGGAGGACGGTCAGACCGGCGATTTGCCCGGCATCTTTGGTCGCCTGGCGTTGACTGTCGTCAAAATAGGCGGGAACGGTGATGACGGCCTCGGTGACTTTTTCGCCGAGGTAGTCTTCCGCCGTCTGCCGCATCTTTTGCAGAATCATGGCGGACACTTCCGGCGGGCTATACTGTTTGCCGCGCAGTTCAACATGCGCGTCGCCGTTGTCGGCCTCGACGACCTTGTACGGGAGTCGCTTCATGGCTTCCTGGACTTCGCGGCTCTTGAACTTTCGCCCCATCAGTCGTTTGACCGAGAAAATGGTGTTCTCCGGATTGGTAATGGCTTGACGTTTAGCGATTTGGCCGACCAGCCGTTCACTCTTATCGGTGATGGCGACGACGGAAGGAGTGGTTCGACTTCCTTCGGCGTTGGCGATCACAACAGGATCACCGCCGCTCATAATCGCCACGCAAGAGTTGGTGGTTCCGAGATCGATACCGATAACTTTACCCATTGGTAGACTCCTTCCTTCTCAACAACGACGACAGAGGGTCGGTGCGTTGTCGTATCCTATTCGCTTGCTTGAGGTGGGCCTGACGAGACGCTGACCATGGCTGCCCGCAACACTCTGTCGTGCAATCGATACCCCTTTTGAAACTCCTCTAAGACCCGATTGGCCGGAACCTCGGCGGACGGCCCGTACGAGACGGCTTGATGGGTGTGAGGGTCAAACTCCTGGCCGGCGGTCTCGATGGCCAGCACACCGAATTTGGCCAGGACGCCGGAGAGCTGCTTGAGAGTCAGTTCCACGCCCTGGGTGAGCGCTGAATCGCTTCCGTTTGTGGGAGCCGCCTTGATCGCCCGTTCCAAATTATCGACGACCGGCAGCAGTTCTTTCAGCAGTTGTTCATTGCCAAACCGGATCTGTTCACGCTGGTCACGCTGTGTGAGCCGCTTGTAATTCTCAAACTCCGCCGCCAGCCGGAGATATTTCTCATTCAGTGCGGCGCATTCCTCAACCTTGGCCGCCAGCGCATCGTTGGCCGGGGAAGAGGCGGTTGCTGTATCAGGAGAGGCTCCTTCTAAGTTCTCGATTGTATTGGCGTTTGTATTTTCTTGTGCGTGATCTTCAGTCATGTGGATACCTGTACAGCGGTGGAGATATCCATAAGAGAAAGGAAGTCAACGGGTCATCGAAAAATAAAATGAAATGAGACGGGCGATGGAATCCTTACACCCAGTGGTTGGGATAAGTCCCGCGGGCCCGGCGATACAGCAGTTCGAGTCCTTGGAGGGTCAAGAACGGTTCGATGTGCTGGATGGATTGCGCCTCTGATGCGATGACCTGGGCCAATCCACCCGTCGCGATCACAAACGAGGAATGTCCCATTTCGGCTGTGATTCGTTGAATAAGGGTATCCACGAGGCCGGCATACCCGAAGATGAGTCCGGACTGAATGCTGCCGGCGGTATCGGTGCCGATCACGGTTTTGGGTCGGACAAGTTCCACCTTGCTGAGCTTGGCTGCCCGGCTGAACAGCGCTTCAGCTGAAATTCCCAGACCCGGTGCAATCACACCGCCGAGGTAATCCCCCGTTCCGCTGACCGCGCAGAAGGTCGTCGCGGTGCCGAAATCAACGATGATGAGATCGCGACGGAACTTTTCATACGCAGCGGCCGCATTGACGATGCGATCGCTTCCGATCTCTTTCGGATTCAGGTATTTCAGGGTGAGCCCGGTTTCGAGATCGGATGAGACGGTGATGGGAGTGCAGCCAAAGGACGTTTCAACCATCGATTCGAACGTCTCCGTGAGCGCGGGCACGACACTGGAAATGATGGCACCGGTAATATGTTCAGGGACTCGGCCGGTTCTGGCCATCAGACTGAGGCAGAGAACCCCGTACTCATCGGCCGTCTTCTTGGGGTCGGTCGCCAATCGCCAATGACTCAGGAGCGTCGGCCCCTCAAAGACTCCGGCGACGACGTTGGTATTGCCGATATCGATCGCAAGCAGCATGGAGCTCATTGTACTTCAGGCGGCAGGCCTTCGCTACTCTCTCAGATGAATCACATCGGCGGCGTGGACTTCGATGAGAGCGGGCGGGTGTGACCGGGGGGAGGCAGAGAGAGGGCGTACCTGTAACGCACCGTCGGCGGAAAGCGTTTCCGCCGTGCCAATGATATGCTGATCATTGGTGAACAGAACTTTCACCTGACGGCCCAGTGTGGCACAGCGAGTGAGGTAGGCCTGCCGCAGTCGGGCGGCCCCATGGGACTGCAGCTCGTCAAGACACTGTTCCAGTTCCCACAAGAGTTGCGCGATGAGTCGATTCCGGTCGATCGGTTGCGACACGGCTTCGATCAACGAGGCGGCGATCGGACGCAATTCCGCCGGAAATGATTGGAGCGGGACATTCACGTTCAGCCCGATTCCAATGATCACGATAGGGCCGTTGGTCGTCGTCAGGGTGCTCTCGCATAGTATCCCACCGACTTTGCGGTCCTGCAGGAGCAGGTCATTGGGCCATTTCAGTGCGAGCGGGATAGCAGCGACTTGTTGGGTCGCCTCGGCGACCGCCAGCGCTGTGACCAGTGGTACCCAGGATAACCATTGTGCGAGCGGGACGGTCTGGCTCTTCCCACGAACGATGAGGGAACAATAGATGTTGAATCCAGGCGGGGAGAACCAGGCGCGCCCATGACGGCCATAACCGCCTGACTGTTGTTCGGCCATCACCAGTGTGCCATGTGCGGCGCCCTGTTGCGCAAGCGAGCTGGCTTCTCGATTGGTTGAAGGGAGATCCTGGTACAGATACAGGATCTGTCCCAGCGCCGTGGTGGCCAGGGTGCTACGAATCGCATCGATGCTGAGCGGGGCAGAGGGCGCCATGGATCAGCGATGCCGGCGTTGTGCACGTCGAGCCGATGTCATGGCAAGACTAATCGTGGCAGCCGGGGCGGAATGCGTCAAGGCGCCGATGGAGATTCGATCGGCGCCGGCTGCCGCCATGGCACGGACATTCTTCAGCGTGACCCCGCCCGAGACCTCAACCAGGGCGCGCTTGTTGATCAAGCCCACGGCGCGCCGAACCATGTCGGGTGCCATGTTGTCCAACAAAATCACGTCGGGTTTTCCTGCAATTGCCTGCCGAACCTCGGAGAGCGACTCCACTTCGACGATGATCGGGAGCGTGCCTGTTCGATGTCGCCGCGCGAGTCTACAGGCTGCTTCCACCGGCCGTCGATGCCGCCGAAGAAGAGCGAGATGGTTATCTTTGATCAGAATGCCGTCGCTCAAGGAGTACCGGTGGTTGGTTCCGCCACCCAGGGCAACCGCCCATTTCTGAAGGGTTCTCCAGCCGGGAAGCGTTTTTCTGGTATCCAGGATTCTGGTTGGGTAGTCGCGCACGGCTCGGCAGATTTGCTGTGTGAGGGTGGCGATCCCCGAGAGGTGCTGCAAGAAGTTAAGGGCAACCCGTTCGGCTTGCAAGATGGACCGTCCGTCCCCGTCGATCTGAAGCAGCCGTTCTCCGTTCTTCGCTCGGTCACCGTCCCGCTTGGAAACAGAGAGGCGGAGGGAGGGATCGACCATGAGAAAGGTTTGGATTGCTGCGGCCATTCCTGCAACAACCACAGGTTGTTGAGCGATGATCGTGGCCTTGGCCCGGATCAGCCTAGGGAAAAGGGCCGCAGTGGTCGCGTCTCCCAGGGCGAGATCTTCCTCAAGCCCCCGGCGCACCGCACGGCGGATTTCTGCAGCAGGCAGGGTGACCATCGGTCAGACTCCGAGCATCATGCGGAGCTGCTGTTGGCTGTCGGTCAGCAGGGCCCGATCACGGGAGAGGCTTTGCACCCGTTCGTGATGCTCGGCAATCACGTCCGGCGGCGCTTTCGACGTGAACTCCGTGTTTTTGAGTTTCCCGCCGATTCGTTGGAGTTCCTTGTCGGTCTCGGCAATTTCTTTTTCCAAACGCTCGATCGCTTTCTGGAGGTCAACATCCTCCGCGACCGGGATCCCGACCGAGAGGCCTTCCGCGATGAGCCGCAGCAATCTGGTTGTCGGCCAACCATGCGGCCGACTGGCGTCGATGCGACTCCGGCTCAGATGGGTCAGGTGTTGCTGCAAGTGGCCGAGGTGTTCTTGCCTGTCGGAGTCGTCGTGTCCGACATGACAGGCGATGTGTTGACCAGGCGGATAATTCAAGAGGACGCGGCCGGTCCTGACGAGGCCCACCGCCTGTTCCACCAAAGAGAAGTTCTGTTCAGCCTCCGGCGAATCCCATGCCTGATCCACGACCGGATAGGTTTGCACGACAATACTGTCACCGTGATGGGGGAGCGTCTGCCAAATCTCTTCCGTGAGGAACGGCATGAAGGGGTGGAGGAGTCGCATGGTCGTTTCCAGCGTTTCCACGAGCGTGTATCGCGTGCTTGCTCCATCCGGGTGTTCGGGAGTTTGGAGGACCGGTTTGATCAATTCCACATACCAGTCGCAGTACTCGTGCCAGATGAATTGATAGAGCGCCGTTGCGGCCCGGTCAAATCGGTAGGACTCCAACTCCGCCGTGACGACTCGGATCGTATGGGCAAGCCGGCTCAGAATCCATCGGTCGGGGAACGTTCGTTGCGCCGGGGGAAGGGCGACGCGCGGTCCGTCGAGGTACATCAACGCAAATCGCGCGACATTCCAAATCTTATTGGCGAAATTGCGATACCCCTCGATCCGCTCTTCCGCCAATTTCACGTCACGTCCCGGCGAGGCCATCGAGGCCAAGGTAAATCGGAGCGCGTCGGTTCCAAACTCATTCATCACATGAAGGGGATCGATGACGTTCCCCTTCGACTTGCTCATTTTCTTGCCTTCGGCGTCGCGGACGAGCGCATGGATGTAGACGTCTTTGAAGGGGACCTCTCCCATGAATTTGAGTCCCATCATGATCATGCGCGCGACCCAGAAGAAGAGGATGTCGAGCCCGGTGACCAGCGTCGATGTGGGGTAATAGGTCTTGAGTTCCTGCGTGTGATCGGGCCACCCCAAGGTTGAAAATGGCCAGAGTGCGGAAGAAAACCACGTATCAAGAACATCGGGGTCTCGATAGAGATCGGTTCCGCCGCATGACGGGCAGGTCGCCGGCGCGGTCTTGGAGACGATGGGCGAGGCTCCCGACAAGACCGCTGTTCGGTTCGCGGTTCTGACCACCTGTTTGGCGTTACACGACAAACAGTACCAGGCTGGAATTTGATGGCCCCACCAGATTTGGCGCGAGATGCACCAGTCCTTAATGTCGCGCATCCATCCGAGATAATTATTGGTCCAGCCATCCGGAATGATGCGGATACGTCCCTCTTCGACCGCGGCGATGGCGGGTTCAGCCAACGGTTTGATCTTGACGAACCACTGCGGCGAGAGAGATGGCTCGACCACGGTCTTGCAGCGGTAGCACTTTCCGATGGCCATCTTATGGTCTTCGACCTTGGTCAGATGGCCACGCTCTTTCAGCAGCGCCTCAACTCTAGGCCTGGCCTTTGAGACGGGCAGGCCCTGCAATTGGTCAATGACGGCGGGATCCACGCCCGCAGGGTGCATACCCGCCGCATCGAGCAGGGCGTGATGGTCGAGGATCGCGAGTCGCGGGAGCGCATGCCGTTCTCCTGCCTCGTAGTCGTTGAAGTCGTGCGCCGGGGTGATCTTGACGGCGCCGGTTCCGAATTCACGATCGACGAGGAGCGCATCTCCGACGATGGGAATCGTCCGATTCGTGAGGGGGAGGCTGACTTGTTTGCCGATGAGATGCTTCAACCGTTCATCGTCCGGGTGGACCGCGACGGCGGTATCACCGAGCAGCGTTTCGGGTCTGGTCGTGGCGACCGTGAGACGAATGGTTGGATTCTCCGCGAGCGGGTAATCGATGGAATACAGCTTCCCCTTCGTATCTTCGTGTTCGACTTCAATATCCGACAAGGCGGTGAGGCAGCGGGGACACCAGTTGATCAGTCGCTCGCCGCGATAGATCAGGCCGTCCTCGTGGAGCCGGACAAACACCTCGAGCACAGCCTTCGACAATCCTTCGTCCATCGTAAACCGGAGGCGGTCCCAGTCGCAGGATTCACCGAGCTGTTTCTGTTGGCTGACGATGGTGTTGCCCGACGTCGCTTTCCATTGCCAGACGCGCTCGATGAACTGCTCACGTCCGAGCGCTTCTCGGGAAAGTCCTTCGGCCATCAGCTGCTTCTCGACGACATTCTGCGTGGCGATTCCGGCATGGTCGGTTCCAGGGAGCCACAGCGTGTTCCGTCCCTGCATGCGGCGCCAGCGGATCAAGATGTCTTGCAGGGAATGGTTCAGGGCGTGGCCGACATGGAGCGATCCCGTGACATTCGGCGGGGGGATGACAATGCAATAGGGTTGTCCGGACCGCTGCGGCGAGGCGTGGAAATAGCCGCGCGCAAGCCATTCGTGCGACCATCGCGTTTCGACGGCTTTCGGATCGTAGGTTTTTTCGAGCTGAGATGCAGCCATAGGTGTTCAGTCCGAATGTGCGGGCGGCATCTTAGCATGTCTGCGCGGCGGAGAACATGGTGTGAGTCTCGGCTTGTAGCCCGAGGTGGCATATGCTATACAGTCGCGCACCCAAGTGATCACCACTTTATTGTAGGGAGGACCATGGCACGAGGTCGTGAAAAGGATCGAAAAACGCGAAAGAAGCACCGGAAGAATGTGAAGCGGGTGAAGGCGTTGGCCAAGGCTCGCCGAGGAAAGAAGGGGAAGAAAAGTTAGGTTTTCGCGGAGCCGGGAGTCTCTTCGGTCTCGATCAGTCGTTTGATTTCCGATTTGATCTGCTGCTCAGCGACATCAGGGACGATGCGTTGAACGGCCTGTTCGACGGCGGGGCCGACCGTCGTTTTGACGACGCCATCGACAAGGAGTGGCGTTTGCTTCACCACTTCCTCGTGAACCGCATCGGTGACCTGCTGGGTGATCGTTCCTACCTGTTCCCGCACGACGGCGGGTAAGTCCTGCCGAATAACGGATTGGATCTGCTCTCGGACCAACTCGCTCAGAGGCTCAGCAAACGGAGGTTTCAGGAGATCTGAAACGGCTTGTTGAATGAGCGGCTGGCTCGCTGAGAGTTCTTTCCTGATCAGCGACGGGACTGCTTCAGCGACAAGCGGTCGAATGATCGATACGAGGTATTCCTGAGACAGGATGCTTCCCAATTGGCCCTGGATCTCCTTCTGAACGAGCGGCCGAATCTGTGTTTCCCATTGTTCTTGCAGTATCTTCTGTACTGACACACCCAGACTCTGCTCACTCCGGGTGGTCATGGCCTGTACGAGTTGGTCAATGAGGCTCCTCACGGCATCGTCGGACGCCGTGGGGGTGATCGGTGCGGTCATGGGGGCACTGACAGGCTGGTTCATGGGCTCCTCCAAACCGGTGAGAACGGACACATGGTCGGTTTCGTCATCCTCGGGCTCGGATCCGGTCGAGGTCGGCGGCCAGACGCGCCGTTTCAGGCCCGTGCTATTTCCGGAACTCATCTGTCTTTCTTGAAGCGATTTCAGCACCGTGAGCAGCTCTTCCGTTTGGAACGGTTTCTTCAGGAACGCTTTGACGCCCAATGTGCGGAGATGGTTCTCGTCGGGGTGATCGGCCGGATTGACCAAGGAGATGAGCGCGGTTTCGGCGAGCGCGTCCAGTTTGCTGATCTCCTTACAAAACCCGGAAAAGGTCATGTTGTCCAGCTGGTAGTCGGCGATGATCAGGGATGGGGCGCTCCGTCGAGCGGCCTCAAGTGCAGCCGGGCCGTCTTGAAACCCACGAACCTCAAACCCTTCCGGAGAGGAGATTTGTTCGACCAGTCGTCTGACGGCGGGGCTGCTATCGACAATAAAAATCGGCGAAGCCATGGAACGCGCTCCATCGTTTTGGGGTTTCTTCGAAGCTAACAAGGGGGGTATGCTTTGTCAAGAAAACCGGCAATAGATGGGTGAGTCGACGATATCGTGCGGTATGCGATGCTGTGGACCACGTAGACGTAGGGGAGTTGCGCGATGAGTGCGTCAATACGAGTCGTATTTTTCGATGCAGCCGACACCCTTTTTCATGTGCATGGGTCGGTCGGTGAGATCTATCTTCGGCATGCAATCGAGTTCGGATTCGTACGGAAACCGGACTCGTTGGCGGCGATCAAACAGGCGTTCAGCCGGGCGTTCCGAGAAGCTCCGCCGCCGGTGTTCGTCACGATGGACCCGGCGCGGCTCAAGCAGAGCGAACGCTTATGGTGGTTCGATATCGTTCACAACGTGTTTTATCGCGTCGGCATGTTTGAGCGGTTCGACGAGTTTTTCGACCATGTGTTTCGTATCTTTGAGGATCATGGATCCTGGCGGTTATTTCCTGAAACGGTCCCGACGTTGACTCGGCTGAAGGCCCAGGGGTTGGAGTTGGGGATTATCTCGAATTTTGATTCCAGACTCTTCGGTGTGTTGCGGGGACTCGGCCTCGCGGAGGCCTTCGATACCGTCACGATCTCAAGTATGGCCCAAGCGGCGAAACCGGCTCCACAGATTTTTCACAGTGCCCTGGAAAAACATGCCGTGGATCCGGAGGAAGCGCTGCATGTCGGTGACAGTCTGCGAGAGGATGTAGAGGGTGGCAGGAAGGCCGGACTGCACGTCGCCTTGATAGACCGCGAGGGCAGAGAACAAACGGGTGACGTTCCACGTATCAAGAGCCTGGACGAGGTGTTTCCCTTGCTAGGTCGGATCAAGTAGGAGCGGGACCAGATCTTTGGCACGACCTTGCAGCGAAACATCGACCAACGAGGACTGCGGTGTGGAATCGAGATTGATTTCAACGACGAAGGCTCCGGCTTCCTTGGCGAGAGTGGCGAAACCGGCGGCGGGATAGACGACGCCGGACGTGCCGATGACGAGTAGAAGGTCGCAGTTTCTCAGGACCGTGGAGCATTGCTGAAGATCCGCCGCAAGCAGGGACTCTCCGAACCAGACGATATGCGGACGGAGCAGCGCCCTGCACTGGGGGCAAAACGGCAAGATGGAAATCGGGACGTCACGGTTCTCGCTCACCGCGTGGCAGCCGGTGCAACGGACTTTCCAGATATTGCCGTGAATCTCCGAGAGCTTCCGTGAGCCGGCGTCTCGATGTAATCCATCGACGTTTTGTGTCACCAGCCAGAAGGTTGGAGCACGACGTTCCAATTCGACAATCGCGAGGTGGGCCGCATTCGGCTGTTTCGTCGCGATCAGCTCGCGCCGCCAGTTATACCATGCCCAGACCAATCGTGGATCGCGTTCAAAGGCTTCCGGAGTCGCCAGGTCTTCCGCCCGAAAATTCCGCCACAAACCATCCGCGCCGCGAAAGGTCGGCACCCCACTGTCGGCAGAAATCCCGGCACCAGTCAGCACTGTGATATTCCGGGCGGCGGCGAGGCGTTGTCTCACAAGTTCGAGATTGGAACCAGGTGCCATGCGCGGTCCGGTCTCCTCAGGGCGGGCTGCGTCGTCGTACAGCCGCATGCTATAGTACGTTCCGTTTTGTTCGCAACCAGAGGGATGGAGGCATGAAACAGATATTGATGGTCGGTGCCGGATCGGTCGGTGGATTTTTCGGGGCACGATTGGCCAGAACGAATCCGGACGTGTCGTTCTTATTGCGGCCCAAGACGCTGGCAGCCGTGAAACGAAGCGGGTTGACGATCCGCAGTGCCGACGGAACCTTTACAGTGAGGCCACAGGCCGCCGCGGATGTACGAGCGCTTCCTCGGCCGGATCTCATCGTGCTCGCCGTGAAGGCCTATGACTTGGATGAGGTGTTGAATCAGATCGAGCCGGTGCTCACGGATCAGACGGTGATTCTCACGCTCCAGAACGGGATCGACACCGAAGATCGGCTCTTGGCGCGACTCCAACGTGATTGCGTCGTCGGTGGTGTGGCCTACATCTACTCGAAAATCGCCGAGCCGGGCGTGATTGATCACTACAAGAAAGGCGCGGTCGCGATCGGGGAATTGATGGGCTATGAGAGCGACCGCCTGCTCAAGATTCGAGACGTGTTTGCGTCGGCCAATATTCCCTGCCATCTGTCCAAAGATATTCGCCGGAGTAAGTGGGAGAAGATGTGTTGGAACTGTGTCTTCAACCCGATCACCGTGCTCATCGATGACCATGTGGCCAGGGCGCTCGACCATCCGGAAATGACGGGCGTGATCAGGCAGATCGTCGGTGAAGCGGCGGCGATTTCAGCGGCGATGAAGGTCCCGTTGCCGCTGGATATGCCGGAGCGAGTCGTGAAAGCGACGCAGGAAATCCGCGATATTCATACGTCGATGTATGACGATTGGAAGGCGGGACGACGAACCGAGATCGACTATCTCAACGGGTTCATCGTTCAGAAGGGGCGCGAGCTTGGGATTCCCACTCCCGTGAACGAAGCCCTGACGGCGATGATCAAGACACTCACAGAGACGGAACCGACCGGTCCTGGTCGAATTCGGATCGACGGGGCCGTGGTCCAACCGGTCTCCTTCGATCGTGCCGCCCTTGCGGTGCTGCCAGCAGAGCATCAGCTTGATATTTCCACCCTCATGCCTGGCATGCAGGGGCTGGGGATTCGGTTGAAGGGTCTTCTGGATATTCCGGCACTGGCAATCGATGCCGATCATGTCGCCGTCCATGCGTTGGATGGAAAATACTCGGCCTGTCTGACGTTGCAACAGGCAAAAGAGTTTGGGGTGCTCATCTACGAACTGAATGGAGCTGCCTTACCCGAGGCAAAAGGCGGGCCCTTCCGGCTGGTAACTCCGGGATTGGGAGATTTGTGCGCCAACGTCAAGGGAGTCGCACGGATTGAGATCACGAAGGGGCCGGGGAGAGACACGAGGCAAACGACTTGTCCTCCGACTTCATGAGCTGGATGAAGGAAATGGCCCGCATCGTGGCACTTGGCGCCAGCAATCTCACTCGGGGATTCCACACCATTGTCTCGACCGCGCGATCAGTGTGGGGACCGGAGGTTGAAATACTTGCGGCGCTTGGTCATGGGCGGTCGTATGGCTCGCCGAGCCGATTTCTGTTCCGCACGCTGCCCGGTATTCTCAAGTCAGGTCTCTGGACGGAATTGGCGCGGCGTCCTCAGATGATGACCCGGGCGCTGGTCACCGATGTTGGAAATGACATTCTCTATGGCTTCTCTGTCGAACGAACGTTGGGCTGGGTCGAGGAGGTCCTCCGTCGTCTGACTCCCATGACACAGGATATCGTGCTCACGGGGTTGCCGCTTGCCGCGGTCTATCGGCTCTCACGCATCAAGTTTCTGGCGTTCCGTTCGATGCTCGTGCCGTCTTGTCGGCTTACGATCAGCCAAGTCATTGACCGAGCCGAAGGCGTACACGAAGGATTGGTCAAGTTGTCTTCAGCATATGGTACGAAGTTTCTCCAACTTGATCCTGCCTGGTATGGGTTCGATCCCATCCATGTGCGGCCTTCGTGCTGGCGCACGGCCTGGCAGGAGATTCTGGGAGAACGGGTTCCGAGATCGCGTGGAACTCGATCAATGCTGGAGTCGGCTCGGTTATACCTGATGCATCCTGAGCGTCGCTCGATCTTTGGGATCGAACAGGTGACACCGCAGTCCGGTGTCGCACTTCGATCCGGCGGACAGGTCTGGTTGTATTGATTGCTTCTCCTGTCATCACCCGACAGGCGACTGTTGTGTGGTCAGGCGTGATCGCAGAGGAGGATGAATTGACTGAGCCAACGTTTCACTATTCGATCTTCATCAAACGAGCCGTCACGGGCCTCATTCTTGGAGGACTTGCCGGCGCAGTCCAACTCTGGTTGTTTAAACGCGACCTCATGCATCTCTGGGCATCCATTTCGGCTGGTGTCGTCTATATGGTCGCCTGGGTCACCTTCACCGATTGGCTTAAGCTTGCCGGCGGCAAGATTATTCTTGGCGGGGTCTCAGGATTGCTGGCAGCCATCGTGTGGTGGTCCATCGCGGTTCCTGCTGACAATGCCTTCATCCAAGCCGCAGTGGCAGGCACCTGTTTTGGGGCGGCCTTTGCGTGGTCGGATCAACGAAGGACGTAACCGTGCGTTGCATCATCAGGTGTCTTTCCATGACCATTCAGATGAGTAGCCGTCCTGCATCAAGCTTGCACCTAATCGTCGGCTGGAGTATGTTGCGCCTATGATTCGGACTCCCAAGCTGACGCATCGCTTTTTTCCTGCGGGGGCGGCCACGGCGGTCCTGGTTGGCTTCGTCTGTCTCTGTGTGGTCTTCCAAATGCTTGGAGCACCAGTCACCTTGCTTGGGCTCCTGACGTCGGATACGCCGGTGGAGTCGCTTTCTGAAGACTTCTCCATTCCTCCTAGTACACCGGAACCGGGTCGTCCGAACCGGTCTCGTTTCACCGGGGAGACTCAATCCCTCCCGTATGTTCTCGTCTTATCGACCGCAGTCTTTCATCCTCCTCAAATGTAGTCCTCGTTCGTATTCTATTCTGTCGTTGTACGCGAGCTGCTGAGTGGTTCACTCGTGGCTGTTCCGTGTCTCGTGATGCCGCGTGAACGATTCGGCGATCTCGAAATATCTTGCGAGCTTGCAGTAAGAGCAGGAGTGAAGGAGGGAAGGTGACAGGGATTGGTATGTTGGGAAATGGAGTGCTGTGGGTGGTGCTGCTGATCACGCTGAATGCGTCCGTGGCAGTGGCTAAGTATGGAACCTATGGACCAATCGTGCCTCAGCGTGCCTGGATTCGAGCCGAGAAGAGGCCGGCTGAGGAAGCGTTGCTCAATTTTAGAATAGAGGCGGCTGTCGATAGTGTTGTCCCCAAGGGGTGTGGTGCAACCATGCAACTGGATAGAGATCGACGACTGTTGGATCCGCAATTGCCGGCCTCCGATAAGCGGAATGCCTTGGATCCGTCCACTTCCATCTTGTGTACTGAGGTCGAACCCGTCCAGCCGATGAATCAATGATGCCTGTAGAGGTTTGTGTGTAACACCGGAGACCTTATGCGTCTCTCGACGCGAGTCGGCGAGAGCCATCAACCAGGACTTGGAGGCATAGTGGATGCCCATGCGATTTGACACGAAGTACTTTGAACTGGAGATTAGCAACTTTGTGTTTATCCGTGCGCCGTTGCTGGGGTCGGTATACATCGGCCCTGACTCTGGCTGTGGGTATCTTGTGCGGAGTCGACCGAATGAGCTTGATACCATGCGTTGCGACTATATCGAGCGGACCCGCCAAACGTTGCGAGCCCGCCACAATCGAACAAAATAGCGGCAAGATCTAATCTGTATGGCCAGGTGACAGAGGAAGCCATGTGCAAAGAATTATTCATGAAAATCGCTCTGACCGCGTTTGTCATGGCAGCCGGAACGATGACCATGATCGACCTCGTGTCGGCAGAACCCAATCAATTCGAGAAGGCAGCCGCGGCGAAGGTTTCCATCGACGAGGCGATTGCAACGGCGCGGGAGAACGTCTCAGGTACGGTCGTCAAAACCGAGCTGGAGCAGAAGCACGACCGGCTGATTTGGGAGATAGAAGTCGTCACCACGGAGAAACAGGTGAAGGCGGTCCACATTGATGCCCAGACGGGGACGATCATTGATGTGGAAGAAGAAAAGGTGAAGTCAAAACGGATTCATCGGCGGCATTGAACGTATAGGGAAAGATAGGACCAACAACCCCCGGGTGCATTGTTCCATTACCTTAGGATCATCATTCCACCGGGTCTCTTCACTGACGCCCTCGTATGGTCGTGCCCATATTGAGCCGAGTGTCGCCCGTGCAGTACAACGAGTCAGTCATGATAGATCTCATGGATCGGTGCGCTTGGTGACCGGTACGAAACGATATCTCAACAAAGTCCCTTGACTACTGGTTGTGACAGTCGGTAGCTTTTAGGCATGAAGCGGATTGCGGTGAGGGAAGCCTGCTTTTTCAACCGAGGTGTGGGCATAGCTTGTATCATCTCTTTGCTCTGCCTCTGCGTGGTATTCCAAATGCTTGGGGTGCCGGTCACGTTGCTTGCCTTGCTTGCGTCGGATTCGCCGATCGAATCGATTTCTGAAGATTTCTCCATTCTTCCGGTCATTTTGGAGCCAAGTACGTTCAACCGTATTGCGTTATATGTCGAGTCTCAGCGACTTGTTTATCTCCCCATCTTTTCAACTGCCATCTTCCGCCCTCCTCTAGGGTAGCCTTCGTTTGTACGCCAGTAGGTTTGTCTAGGCACTCAACTGAGTCCTCTGTGCTCGATCATTGAGCAGGGTGGCACGGTGTGTGTGCCACAGCGATTTTGATCGAAGGCCTGTTGCATGCAAGCCTTAGACATTGAACGATCATGAACGGTCATCCTCGTGCAGCGAACTAAACCAGTTGCCTGCATCGAGCGAAACAGACCATTGCCGAGAGTAGAGGAACAACATGTCGAAGATGAATCATTCCAATGGGGTATCATGCTCCAGTGGACAGACCTATCCGTTTCTTGGTGTGCCTCCATCCAGCACCTTTCGTGGGGCGGAAGATTTTCACAAGACGGTCGCTGCGGAAATTGCGAAGATGCGGGGCAACGAACTTGTGAGAGACCTATTGCAGGATTTTGACGCCGTAGATCCTGAACATGAGACGACGAGTGAGCCCGATGATTCTCAACCGCTCACGGTTGAGCCACCACTGACTTTATCGAAGATCATTCCAAAATTGACAGCCGTTGAGCGGCTCTGGATGGCTCGGATCGTGAGGGCGCATGGTAAGGAGGTGGTCCTCGCCCGGTGGCCGGCCTACGAAATCCATATCAATTACGTTCGGTACCTTCGTTAGATCCGACGAAGCTATCAAATGGCGGGACGAGCCTGAACGGGGGCCACGCTGCAAGAACCAATACCATGAGAGGGATCAGATGACGAGTTTTGTTACCCATTGGGCGGGCTATGCGGCGCTCGCCCTGTTTGTCGCCGCGTATCTGTTGGTGATCGTCGAAGAGTCCATTCATCTACGTAAATCGAAACCGGTCCTGGTGGCGGCGGGAGGAATCTGGATCCTAACGGCGCTGGCATACGGCACGCAACACCAATCTCATGCCGCTGCAGAAATTCTTCGGCATACCCTGCTTGAATATGCCGAGCTGATGCTCTTTCTCCTGTCCGCCATGACCTTCATCAATACGATGAGTGAGCGCAACCTCTTTGAGGCGTTGCGGACCCGGCTTATTTCATTGGGTTTATCACTGCGCAGCATATTTTGGCTCACCGGCATCCTGGCGTTTTTCATCTCGCCGGTTGCCGATAACCTCACGACGGCGTTGGTCATGGGTGCCGTGGTCACGGCGATCGGTGCAGGTAATGGACGCTTCATCGTCTTGGGCTGCATCAATGTCGTCGTGGCCGCCAACGCCGGTGGCACGTTCAGCCCGTTTGGGGATATCACGACGCTGATGGTCTGGCAAAAAGGCGTGATCCAATTCGGGGAGTTTCTGGCGTTGTTTGTTCCCTCACTTGTCAACTGGCTTGTGCCGGCAATGGCCATGGCCATGACAATCGGACGTGATAAGCCGACGGCCATCCTGGAACCGGTGGAGGTGAAGCATGGCGGCTACATCATCGTATTTTTGTTTCTGATCACCATAGCGGGTACGGTGGTGATGCATCATTTTTTGGAGATGCCTCCGTTTCTCGGCATGATGACCGGACTGGGGGTGCTCAAATCCTATGGACATTGGATACGGCGGAAGGAATTGGTCGAATGGACGGACATCCCCATGTCTGATGACGAGCACACGGGGCAGAGGCCTGCGCTCTGGAAACCAGCCGTCAAACCGTTCAATATTTTCATCAGCATGAAACGCGTGGAATGGGACACGCTGATGTTTTTTTACGGCATCATGCTCTGTGTCGGTGGCCTCGGGGCGCTGGGCTATCTGACGGTTCTGTCCAGCCTCCTGTACCAAGGTCTAGGTGCAACGGCCGCCAATATCCTCGTTGGAATCTTATCAGCCGTGATAGATAACATCCCGATTATGTTTGCCGTCTTGAGCATGAATCCGGATATGAACCTTGGCCAGTGGCTTCTGGTCACGTTGACCGCAGGGGTTGGAGGATCGCTTCTTTCGATCGGGTCTGCTGCCGGCGTGGCCCTGATGGGACAAGCACGAGGTGTCTATACCTTCTTTGCCCACTTGAAATGGACATGGGCGATCGCGTTGGGATATGCGGCCAGTATCGGCGTTCACTGGATGATGAACAGCCAATTGTTCACTCCCTGACCGGGATTGTCCATCTGTTCGTATGGGTTTCCTCGTTACAGGGGCCTCGCGCATGAACGTGTGATTATCATGCATGCCGGCGTGGGCTTTTCGATCGTCACACAGGAGTTTGACGATCAACGGAGTGTTGGGAGCAAGGAATAAGAATGATCCAGAGAGGATGGACCATGCAAGGTCGCTTGGCGAAAGGCAACTTGGTTCTGTGTGCCCACTATCTGATGACCTGAATTTGCCGCCATCGCTCCGACTGATACCGCCAGAGGAGCAGCCCCATCCGCACGGTCCAGTCTGTGATCACTCGTACTATTCGAAATGCTTCTTGACACAATTGGGATAACTGGTGTACATGCACTCATCATGAAGTCGCAATGCTCTGAAGAATTTGGGGAATGCGTTGATTGCGCATGTTTCAACGTGCGAAAAGCCGCACGTGCGATCACGCGATTCTATGACTCTGTCCTCGAACCTTCCGGGATACAGGGAACACAATTCTCCTTGTTAACAGTCGCTCACCTGGCAGGTGAGTTACCAATCACGGAAACGGCAGATCGCCTTGGGGTAGACAGAACGACGTTAACCAGGAACTTGAAAGTCCTAGAAGCTCGCGGTTTCATTGCAGTCGGACCTGGTAAAGATGGACGTACGAAGTCGATTCAGTTGACCACTGCGGGGCGAGAGGCGCTGATGAAGGCGTTGCCCTATTGGAAGAAAGCACAGCAGACGGTCGTTCAGGATCTTGGACATGCGCGTTTCAAGACTCTGATGAAAGAATTGTCTGCAATTCGATCGTTAAGCAAACAATCAATCTAACGAATTCACGGTAGATGGGTAGTTCATAATGCCACGAAGAGTGTAGATGCACTAATCGAGCTTATACTAGACGTTCTAGGGATGCAGCTCATAAGAGTATCTCGGGCATTATAAGTTTCATCTTCCAGGTTGCCCGATCATGGAATTCAGGTTCGTGGACAAGTAATGAGAAATGTTTTTGAATGTTACGTGTATATACACCATAGGAGGGAATGGCGATGAGTCGGACGATAGATCATGGCAGAGCCGAGCAGTTTTTCTGGTGGGTCACCACGCACGCCAAGGCGCTTATTCTCGCGGGAGTCATATTGGTAGTGGGCCTGGCCGCATTCATCCCGCAGTTGACCATGGATACGTCGGCTGATTCGTTCATTGCGAAGGATAACCCCGCCCGCGTCTATCGAGATCAAGTCAAACAGGTCTTCGGCTTATCCGATCCCTTTGTGATCGCCGTCATTAATCGTGGGGCCACCGGCGTCTTTAACCCCGAGACATTGCAATTGGTGCAGTGGCTGACAGATCGGGTCAAAACCATTCCCAACGTTGACCCTGATCGAGTGATGAGCCTGGCCACGGAGAACAATATTGTCGGCACTGCTGACGGCATGCAAGTGAAGAAATTCTTCCAGCCGCCGCCTGTCACGCAGATTCAGGCCGATACACTTCGTGCGGCGATCGCTGATTTTCCGCTCTACCAGGGCAGCCTGGTCGCTCGCGACGATACGGCGACCTTAATCATGGCTGAAGTTCTTGACGAGATGAAGAGCGAGGCGACGTATCAGGCATTCATGAGCCTGGTTCAAGAGGCCCCTCAGTTGCCATGGGTCGAGCTCCATGTGGCCGGCGAAGGGGCGATCTCCGGATATCTCTTCAACTACATTGACCACGATGCGAAGCGAATCAATCCGGTTGTGGCGATCGTTATCACTATTGTCCTTTTCATCGCTTTTCGGACGGTGCGCGGGATGCTGCTGCCGAATTTGGTCGTGCTCGGCACGGCGGCGGCCGCTTTCGGGACCATGGCTGCGGGCGGCGTTCCATTCTATGTGATTACCAACGGTCTCCTTTCCATTTTAATCGGGATGGCGGTCGCGGAACCGATCCATCTCCTCACGCACTATTATCAAGTGGGTCGAGCTCATCCGCATCTCACTCATCAGGAAATGATTGTTCGTACCATGACCGACGTCTGGAAACCCCTGACGATGACTATTCTGACCACAGTGGTTGGCTTCATTTCGCTCTATGTGTCAGGCGGGATGCCGCCGATGCAGTATTTTGGTCTCTTTGCGTCCATCGGAATTGTGGGGGCTTGGGTCTATGGCTTGGTCTTTATTCCGGCTGCATTGATGTTGGTGCCATTCAAGCCTTCCCCTGCGATCAAAGGCGACCAGATGATTGACCGCTATGGTCAGCTCGTGACGGCATTGGGCCGCTTTGCGATTCGCCGACCAAGGCTCATTCTCAGCGTGACACTCATCGTTGCCGTATTGGGGACGATCGGTGCGTTCCGGCTCGTCATCGAAGAGGCAACGATTGAAAACTTTCAGCACGATGAACCCATTTATCGCGCAGATACAGTGATCAACCAGGTGATGGACGGAACCAATTACCTGGATATTGTGGTGGAGACTCCAACAGCTGAGAGCTTGTTCAACCCGGATGCACTGCATCGCATCGAGACGCTCCAGAGATTTGTCGAAACGTTGCCTGGTGTTGGTGGGACGACGTCGGTGGTCGACTATGTGAAGCAGATGAATCGGTCGATTAATGAAAACCGCAAGGAGGCGTATCGCATCCCCGATAACCGAGACCTTGTGGCGCAACTCTTTCTGCTCTACTCCGCCTCCTCCGATCCGACAGATTTCCAGCAGGAAATTGACTACGACTATCGACGGGCCAATATTCGCACCAGCATCAAAACGTCCCATTATGTGAACAACCGGGTGGTGATTGAACAGGTTGAACGGTATCTCCTCGAACAATTCAATACCAATGAGATCGTGGGGCATGTGAGCGGGCGTGTGAACGTCAACCATCATTGGTTAGAGACCATTGCCTCCACACACTTCGTCAGTGAAGGCATCGCCTTGGTCATTAGCTGGCTTATGGCGTCCTGGCTGTTCCGTTCACTTGGTGCCGGACTCTTTACGCTGGTGCCGGTGTTTGCTTCTGTCCTTCTCGTGTACGGCATTATGGGATTTGGTGGAATCTGGCTCGCGGTGGGGACCTCCATGTTTGCGGCCATTGCGACCGGGTTGGCGATCGATTTTGGCCAGCATACGACTCAGCGGATTCGTGAGCTCATGCGATCCGGTACGGGCACCTTTGAGGAACGGATGGCGCACTTTTTCCCGTCTACGGGGCGGGCGCTGTTTTTCAACTTCCTGGCCATGACGCTGGGGTTCGGCACCCTCATGATCAGTGCGGTGCCGCCACTGATTCGTTTCGGGGCGTTGGTAGCTATGGCCATGGCCGTGAGTTTTCTCGCCAGTATTACGGTGATGCCGGCACTGGCGACGGTGTTTCGTCCACGCTTCCTTGGGTTTGAGACACCCGATCAGGAAGCAACTCAGGCAGTACAACTGAACCCGGTCTTATCCGGATCTACCATGACGGAAGGAAGGTAAATCATATGCGATCGCACATCCAGAAACTATTTTTGGCGCTCTTTCTGTTGAGTCCTTTGGCCGTATCCGATGTTGCAGCGGAATCCTTACTTGCCGGGGAAGAAATTGCTCGACGCATCAATGCGCGTAACGAAGGAGAGGTCGTCTCACGTTTTATCACGATGGCCATGACGGATCGCAGCGGCACCGAACGGGTGCGGGAAACAAAGAGCCTCCGAAAGTATTTTGGGAAAGAGAAACGTACCATCATCTTCTATTTGAGTCCGTCGAATATCAAAGATACGGCCTTTTTGACCTACGACTATCCGGAAGCCGATCGAGATGATGATCAATGGTTGTACTTGCCCGCCGCCAGAAAGGTTCGCCGTATTTCCGCGTCTGATCGCGGGGACTACTTTCTCGGGACGGACTTTACGTATGAAGACATTCGCAAGGAAACCAAGGTTGGGATCGAGGATTACTCGTGGAAAACTCTTGGCGAGGAAACCATCGATGGTCATCGGTGCTTTCTCGTTGAAGAGATTCCTGTGAATGAAAAAATGGCCCAGGAGTTGGGCTACAGCAAAGTGCAGTCCTGGATCGATGCCGAGATCTGGATGGTCCGTCAAGCCAAATACTGGGATGTGGCGGGTAATCCGTTGAAGACTCTCCAGATCAAGGAGATCAAATTGATCCAGGACATCTGGACCGCCCATCAACTATCCGTCGAAAACCACAAGACCGGCCACAAGACTGTGTTTACCTTCAAAGATGTGACCTATGGACAAAGTGTCAAGGATGAAATGTTCACAGAAGATGCTTTGCGACGGGGATATTAAGAACCCATGCCAAGTGCATATACGAGGTATGGACTCCTGGCGCTGGCGGGGTGGCTCATCGCCGCCAGCGCCCTTGCCGAGAGCACGCCAGACGAGACGAAATCGAGTCAGTCGAGCAATCATCGCTTTAGCGCCGTGCTTGAATCGGAAGCGACGTATGGGATGGCACGAGATCGTGCCAATAAAATGGAGATGCTGGTTGAACCGCAGTGGGAATATCGGTGGAGTGACGATACCCGTATCACCGGGATCGCTCGGCTGTATATGGAAGGGTTCGACCACCTCGAACCTGGTCGACTGAGCCAAGGGGAGGTTGCGCCGAATTCCCGACGTCTCCAACTCGGTGACCGAACCGACATGGAACTGCGCGAGTTCTACCTGCGGACGCAACTCTGGGGGATGCATCTTACGCTGGGCAAACAGCAGGTTGTTTGGGGGAAGGCCGATGGTCTGAAACTGCTCGACGTCGTCAATCCACAAAACTTCAGGGAGTTCATTCTGGATAACTTCGACGATTCTCGTATTCCGCTGTGGACATTTAATGCCGAATTCCCGGTTGGGGGCGGCAATCTGCAATTGCTTTGGATCCCGGATCGCACCTATCATCGGCTGCCTCAAGCAGGTGGCACGTTTGCCTTTCACTCCCCGCTGGTCGTTCCCCAAGCGCCTCCTGGTGTTGCGGTGAACCTTCAGCCGCTTGAACGTCCTAACAATATCGTGATGGATTCCGACATCGGCATGCGGTTTTCAAAGTTTTGGCATGGCTGGGACCTCACGGTGAACTATCTCTACCACTATGCGGATTTCCCTGTGTTCTTTCAGTCGGTGCTTCTGGCCCCGAGCGGCACCACGGTTACGGTGAACCCTCGTTATGAGCGCAACCATCTCATCGGGGGATCGGTGAGTAACGCTTTCGGCAATCTGACCATGCGCGGGGAAGCAATTTACAATACCGATCAATTCGTGTTGACCAGGAATCGAGGGGACGATGATGGTGTGATCAAGAGCGGGGAAATAGCCTATGTCCTGGGGCTGGATTGGTCCGGCATTCGGGATACATTGGTGAGTCTCCAGCTGTTTCAAAGTTGGTTATTCCATTCCGCCGACGGCATGGTACGCGACACACTAGACACCACGAGTACCGTACTACTGAGGCGACATTTCTTGAATGAAACATTAGAAACTGAAGTGCTCTGGTTGCAGAGCGTCAATCAAGGCGATGGACTCGTCCGACCAAAAATCAGTTATGAGTTGCGGGATAACTTAAAAATATGGACAGGATTTGACCTGTTCTATGGCGATCGCAATGGGTTGTTTGGACAATTTGATCGGAACGATAGGCTCGTAATCGGAATGGAGATGGGGCTCTAAGTGGGGTTTGATGAATTCGATGCCGGGAGTAATTGGGGGAAAATACGGAAAAGAACAGTCACCGCAATCTCCTTGATCTCATATACGGAGCTCGTTGTATTGTTCGATGGAGGCATGCCCATAATTTCGCTAACTGGCGTCTAGCTTCGTGAGGTCACCCATTGCGTTACGGAGCGCAACGGCAACTTCCTTCCCAACGGCTCCCTCATATGCCTGCTGCGCTTTCAGCCAGTGCTTTTTTGCCTCAGCCAACTTGTTGGCACCTCTTCCAGTGAGAATCACCCGACGTGTTCGTCCGTCCTCTGCATCAGGCTGTAATCCAACCAATCCTCTCCGCAAAAGTGGCCTGAGGTTATGTCCGAGGGTTGATCGATCCATGACCAAGTGCTCTGACAACTCGTTCATGGTTGGAGGTGTAGATTGGAGGCGGGAAAGTTGGGCGAGTAATGAAAACTGTGTGGTTTTCAGTCCGCTTGCTTTGAGGTGCGTGTCATAGAAATTGGACACACGCCGAGCAGCTTTCCTCAATACGGCGCAGTAGCATGGGGATTGCGGAAAGCTGGAATGTGTTTCGCTGTTGTTCTGGATCGGAGATTCCAAGTTTCACCAGTCTCGTTTTGTAGTGCCAGTATTATATAAACTCATTGGCCATTTGCAAAGGGGTTGACAAGTGGTGTGATGTGAAGTATATATGGGCATATGCCCGTATATAGGGGTATGTGCCCTCAAGAAGGTGGCGAATCGAAGAGGTACGGCTGAGCTATTGGCCACGGATAGGTCGGGAGCGGGGTTTCCTAAAGAAAGGAGGATTGCGATTGGACAAGAGGTGTTAGGACTCTTGGGGAGAGACTCCGTTGCGGAGTTACATAGTTCTCAATTTCTATTAACGGTAAACGTCACTAATTGAAGTAAGGAGGAATTCACCATGCCATTATGGAAAGTCTATCACCCAGTTGGTGCTTTCACTGCGGAGGACAAGAAGGCTTTGGCCAAGCGAGTGACGGAAGTGTATGCCCAAGTTCCCATTCCGAAGTTCTATGTGGTGTTTATTTATGAGGAGATACCCAAGGGGTCCTGCTTCGTTGGTGGCGAACCAAATGACAAATTTATTCGATTCAGAATCGACCAGATAGCCAGAACCCTGCCCGGCCAAGTCCTCAGAGAATGGTGGATTAGAACGCTCGATCAAGTTATTGCACCTTATGTAAAGGATAAGGGATACGACTGGGAGATTTCTGTGGACGAGACGCCTGTCGATTTATGGTCTCTTCAAGGGGAACTTGCCCCTCCGTTTGAGTCTGTAGCTGAAAAACGGTGGGTGAAGGAAAACAAGGCAAGTTCGTACACACAAGCTGAAAAGCTGCCGGTCAATCTGGTCTTCGCCCCTGGGATTGCGGATCGTTCGTGAATGGCAGGGGGCCATCAATCGTGGGCTGATAGGATGTGTTGGTGCTCCGTTCCTTGGAATAGGCCTGTGCAAGTGATGATCCGTCCACGATGTGAGGAGCACTGCTCACCGGTTTCACATGGTGGCAGTGCTCCCTTGATCGGTTTTAAGAAGGCTGGGCGCATCTTGTCGTGAAAGGAGATTTTCTTATGCTCTCAACCAAAGGATATGCAGCGCTGACCGCTGGAGCGGCGTTGCGACCATTTTCATTCGATCGGCATGATGTTGGTTCAAAAGATGTCCTCATCACAATATCTCACTGTGGGATTTGCCATACCGATATTCATTTAACCCGCAACGAATGGGGCATCTCAACGTTTCCAATGGTGCCGGGCCATGAGATTGTGGGAACGGTTGCTCAGGTTGGAACAGACGCACGAAAATTCAAAGTCGGTGATAGAGTCGGTATTGGCTGTTTCGTGGACTCCTGTCGAACCTGTAAGGCCTGTCGTCAAGGGGAGGAGCAATATTGCGAAGCTGGCATGCGGATGACCTATGGTAGCCGTGACGAAGCCGGGCGGATTACTCAAGGTGGGTACTCGACGCAGATCGTGGTCGATGAGAGTTATGTGTTGAAGATCCCCCGCGCACTCTCGTCGGCTGGGGCGGCTCCACTGCTCTGTGCGGGTATCACAACCTACTCGCCCCTCCATCACTGGGAAATCGGGAAGGATCATAAGCTCGGCGTTGTGGGACTAGGTGGTCTCGGCCACATGGCGGTGAAAATCGCCAAGGCCTTGGGGGCAGAAGTGACCGTGTTAAGTACTTCGGAGCAAAAGCGGAACGATGCCTTCAAACTCGGGGCGACACACTTTGCTCTCACATCCAATCCGCAGACCTTCACGAAGCTCCAACGGCATTTCCACTATATTCTCAACACGGTGTCTGCGCCGATTGATTATAATGCGTACCTGAATCTCCTCCAAACCGACGGGACCATGATACTCGTGGGAGTTCCGGATCGCCCTACTCCTCTTGCCGCACTTCCTCTCATTTTCAACCGACGAAGGATCGCAGGCTCTATAATTGGTGGGATTCGTGAGACCCAGGAGATGCTGAACTTCTGTGCGGAACATCGCATTGAATCCGACGTCGAAACAATCTCAATTGAACAGGTCAACGAAGCCTATGAACGAATCCTTAGAGCGGATGTGCGGTTTCGGTTCGTGATTGATATCGCCTCGCTGCGATGAATGATTTGGGAAGAGATTCTGATGTTTAGTCCTGATTTCCATTCCATCTCTGTGCGTACATCGATTCAAACCCTCGGCCTCCTGACAGGTAAGCTACTAGTCGCTATTGAGATAATCGCAGAAAAGTAGGTGGAAAGCCGAGACCTCAGGATGTACCCCACTTTGCCTGCCACTCTGAAATACCGGGTCGTCTTGCCGCGTGTGCGTCATGGGATCGCGTCGTGTTTTGTGCCTTCCGGTGAGTAACGCAATGACCTCGGTGCTTTTTAGCTAGGCCACTCACGGCATGATGGTGCACCGTTGATGGTGGTTCCATAGAAGTGACCAAACGCCTTGCCGTCTCCGCTCAGCGAATGGGTCGCACGGACACTGATCAGCACCCACAGAATTGACGGTCATTTTCTGGAAGTTTTCATAGGATAGCCAGCTCTCCCTGTGACGGCAGGACTACGACACCATCTCGTAGTAACAAAAAGTTTACCGGTGAGTCCTAAAATATGTCGCTGGACAGCCAAAGGTGACTGGTGTTTTGTCTTTGGGCGCTGCTATGGAAGATTTCGATTTGAATTTACACAAGCTCGATCTTCAAGCGTCTGTCGATAAGGGTGGCGGCACGTTGCAAGCTGGACAAGGTCACGTCTGATTTCGCATTCAAGATGCGGTTCACCTGCGTTCGGCTGGTCTTAAGCCGTGTTGCCATGGTGGATTTAGAGATACGCTTTTTCTCCATAGCCTGTGAAAGCTGCCAGGCGATGACTTCCATGATTACTTTTTCGTCAGCTTCCTCGTACCAGCCTCCCTCTTTCATGAGGTCGTCAATGGACGAGCCGATGTGTTTATTCTTGGCGGGTTCAAGCTCCAAGTGCAACGGGTGACTGATGGCGCAATTGCGTATAGACCTCCAGAGGCGTCAGCAAAGCTGAGACATTTCCGCGGGCGCGTGTTGAGCCGATGGGCGATTATATTCAACTCCCGCTGGTTGTATGTCGAGAGATCGGTTCCCTTGGGCAAGTATTGGCGCAGCGAGCCATTAGCATTCTCGTTGGTTCCGCGTTGCCAGGAGCTGTGCGGATCGGGAAAGAATACTTGGACCGAGGGGAGATGCGCCAACCGCTCAAACTTCGCCATCTCTTTGCCCCGATCACAGGTCAGCATTTTCTGCAGTGGGGCGGGTACATGTCTGAGCTTGTTGCTGAATCCCTGGTACGTACTCACGGCATCCGTTCTGTCCATGCGCGCCAGCAGGACCAGGCGGGTCGTCCGCCCCATGAGGGTGCCCACCGCTGAACCATTGCGGTACCCCTTGAGCAGGTCGCCTTCCCAGTGCCCCGGTATCGCCCGAGTGGACACGTCGGCGGGATGCTCGGCAATCGGTGTTATGGTGGGAAGCTGGCCGCGTCGGTCCTGCCCCCGCGCCCGAGGGCGACGGGTATTGCGCGTCTGCCGTAAGGCTGCCAGTAATTCGGTCCGTAACGCACCTTGTGGCAACATATACAGGCCAGCATAGATGGTTTCGGTCGAGAGGTGTTTGCCCATATTATCAGGATACAGGCGGCGGAGACGCCCAGCAATCTGTCCAGGCGCGATACGGACGCCTTCGGGTCGTATTCCGAGTCACCTCATGACACCGGGTGCTGGGGGGCCGTCCCAAGATCCGGGCCATCGCGCGAAGCGACTAGTCGTGAGGCAGGCCTAGACTCAAGGTCTCACGTTCTTGCACAGTCAAGTGTCAGTACGATCTCGGGTGCATGGCAACTCAATAGCCCATCCGGGCTGGCAGTGTTGCACTTGGAGTTTGAACTCAAGGTGCGCACATCCAATTCTTGAACTCTGGATAAACAACGGGACTTCTGAGTGCACAGACTCATAGACGGTGCACTGTCATACGGTTGGATCAGCAATCCTAACGGATTACCTGTATCTGTCTCCATCGTTCCGACTGATACCGCCAGAGGAGCAGCCCCATCCGCACGGTCCAATCCGCGATCATGGCCGCCCAGATGTAGAAGACCGACTGGCGCATCCAGAGGGCGGCAACCAAGGCTAATGGCACACGGACGCCCCACATGCCGATCATCGTGGCGCCCATTATAAAGCGGGTGTCGCCGGCGCCACGCAGTGATCCAGCCAAGACCATGGTGAGGGCCAAGGGGACTTGCAATAACGCCACGATCTTGAGGAACATCGTTCCCAGTTCGATTACTGCTTCGTCGGTGGTGAATGCCCGAAACAGCGTAGAAGGAACGAAGAAAAAGAGAAGCCCCATTGCGGTCATGATCCCAATGGCCAACCGATTCGCTTCCCAGTTTTCCAATTTCGCCCGTGTATACTTGCCGGCTCCGATGCTTTGCCCCACCATGGTGGCGGCCGCAATGGCCAGGCCATAGCCAGGGAGAAAGGAGAGGGATTCAATCGACAGCCCGACTTGATGCGCGGCATAGGCAACCGTGCCATAGAGGAGGACGAGTTTGGTGTACACAAAGATGCCTGCTTGCTGAACGATGCGTTCCCCGGACACGGACGCGCCCACGTTCCAGATCGAGCGAATGAGATCGAGGCGCAGCGCGGATGATGCTTTCAAGATCGGCTGACAACGCAGCAAGAGATAGAGCACTCCTGCAGTTTCCGCGAGGCCGACAGCGATCGCCGCGCCCTTCAGTCCCATTGCAGGAATCCCCCAGCGCCCATAAATGAGCGGGTAGGCCAGCGCGATATGCAGAAGATTGACGACGATAAGCCCATACATGGGGGTCTTGGTGTCGCCGGTCCCTTGAAGAATGGATGACAGGACTTGGAGCAGGATGGTACAGGGGATCACCAGAAAGATGAGCGTCGAATAGGGAAGGGCGAGTGCAATGACGGTGGATTCCGCGCCAAGCTGTTGCATCACGAACTGATTGCCGGTGATTCCCAGGCAGGCCAAGAGCATCGAGATGCCGAGCGACAGCCAGAGAAAATGGCGGGCGGCTTCCCCCGCATCCTGCCGGCGTCGTGCTCCCCAGAGTTGGGCCACGACCACGTTCGTGCCGACCGACATGCCGGAGACCAGCGTCGTGGCGACGAAGGCGAGGAGTTGGCCCAGCCCGACTGCCGCGATGGATGTGGCACCGAGCCCACCGACGAGAAAGACGGCGACAATCCCTTCCGCCCGCTGGAGCAGCGTGGTGAGCGTGACGGGAAGCGCCAAGACCATCACGGCCCGTCTGATTTGGGTGACACCGTTGCCCATGGGGCGCTATCCTAGCAGAGTTTCTTCGTGGACCATGTGGGAAATCACCGATCACGGTATGGATAGAAAACCGATAGTGGATTCTCAGCACGATCTCTCTCCGGTTGCCGCAGCACCGCGACTGTCCAAGTCGAAGTTTCTCTCCGGATTGCAATGTCACAAACGACTCTATTTGGAAATTCATCAGCCCGCGTTGGCGACGCCGCCTGATGCGTCGATGCAGGCGATCTTGGATATGGGTACGGAGATCGGTGTCCTGGCGCAGCAGCACTTTCCCGGCGGCGTTCTTGTCAAAGCAGGATTCCGTCAACGAGAGGCGGCAATTGCAGAGACGGCTGCGCTGCTTGAAGATCCCACGATTCCCGCCATCTTTGAGGGAGCGTTTGAGCACAACGGGGTGCTGGTCCGTGTCGATATTCTCGAGCGTGTTCAGAACGGTTCGGAGGGATCGCCTTTCTGGCGTCTGATCGAAGTAAAGTCATCAACCAGGGTGAAAGATGTGCATCTCGATGATTTGTCGATTCAGAGCGCTGTGGTGCAAGGTTCCGGAGTAAACCTGGAAGCGATCTGCCTGATGCACATCAATACAGGCTATCGTTACGATGGCGGAGTGGTTGACCTACAGGCACTCTTTTCAGTCGAACATGTTTCGGAGGCAGTGGCGGCCAGACGAATGCTGGTGCCGGAACGACTGGCTGCCATGAAGGCCATGTTGTCGTGGGCACAGGTTCCACCGATCGAGCCGGATCAGCATTGCCATAGTCCCTATGAATGTCCCTTCTGGGCCCACTGTACCAAGGACAAACCGCCACGCTGGATTTATCACCTGCCGGGGAAGAAAGAGATGGTCGGTCAGCTGGTCCGGCAGGGGGTCACGACGATCGACGAGATTCCGGAGGGAACCCGACTGTCGGATGCACAGCAAAAGGTCAAGCACAATGTGGAATGGGTTTCATCGGAATTGGGCTCACTGCTTCGTTCTCTCCGGTATCCCATTCACCATCTCGATGCGGAAACCGTGATGTTGGCCGTTCCACGGTTTCCCTCCACCAGACCCTATCAGGCCCTCCCGGTTCAATGGTCCAATCACATTGAACTCGAATCCGGCGAGGTTCTGCATCAGGAGTTTCTCCACTCCGAGGCATCTGAGCCACGCCGGCGTTGGGCCGAGGCCTTGATCGAGTCCGTCGGTGAGTCCGGCAGCATCTTGGTGTATTCTGCGTATGAAGCCGGGCTCATTCGCCAACTGGCGGACACGTTTCCTGAGTTCAAATCCGCCTTTCGAGAGATCGGGAAACGCTTGTGGGATCTGCTGCCTGTGATCAAGGACCACTACTATCATCCTGCCTTTAACGGATCCTATTCGATCAAATCGGTCTTGCCGGCGGTGGTGCCAGCGCTTGGGTATAGTGACCTGGCAATTCAAGAAGGCGGGCATGCAGCGGCGGAGTATTATCGGATGGTCTTTGTCGAAACTGACTGGGTGGAGCGGGAGACCATACGGGAGGCGCTGTTGCGCTATTGTGCTCGAGATACCTTGGCGATGGTGGAATTGCGGCGGGTGCTCAAAGGGAAGGCTGAGCGTCATATCTGAGTTCAGGCTTATGCGGTGCTATCAACATGGGAACACTCACTGGGGTGTGAGTGGAGCAAGCTCCATGTGGCGGAGAGGGCGGGAATTCGAAGTCGCGACCGCAAGGATTGCTCACGCTCCTGCCGAGGGGGCCAGCCCCCTCGTAAGCTCCCCACGCGGGGGAAGGCATCGGTGGTGTTTATCCCGTCGCCAGGATCAAAGGCATAGGCTCCGGGTCGAGCAAGCTCTGTATGGCGGAGAGGGTGGGATTCGAACCCACGGTCGAGTTACCCCGACAGCAGTTTTCGAGACTGCCCGATTCGGCCGCTCTCGCACCTCTCCGTTCCGGTAGATCGTCGGCTGGTTTGAATATCGAGCAGGTGAGAATAACGTGCTCGATGAGTGTGCCGAGCTTACCGTGCTGCGTGGCGTTTTGCAATGGCTTTGGTGTCTCCCCGCAAGTGGTCTCACCGAGAACAGTCGAGCCACGTTGTAGAGGTGGGGAACGACAACTCGGTCAATTCGGCTTTCTCAAGCCCTCGCTTGACCATTCCGGCGACATCCAGCGTGTGCTCAATTCTCAGCACATCGTCCAGACGAGTCTTGGTGCTGGGGTGAGGCGGCACGAAGAGTTTGCAGCAATCCTGGTCTGGTTCGATGGAGGTCTCATAGGTGCCGAGCCGTCTGGCCTCGTCGATGATCTCACGCTTGTCCATGCCGATCAGGGGTCGGAGGATCGGCAGTTCCGCTGCGTCTTCAATCGCACAGATATTCTGGGGTGTCTGTGAGGCCACTTGGCCCAGGCTGTCGCCGGTCACCAAGGCCCAACAGCGTTCCCGCCTAGCCAGCTCCTCAGTAATCCGTATCATCGTTCGTCGATACAGGACGATCCGGAACGGTGCCGGCGCGCTCAGGACGATCTCACGCTGAATTTCTCCAAACGGGACGACATAGAGACGTGAGTGATACTGATAGTGGGTCAGCGTCTGTACAAGGTCACGGACCTTCTCCTCAGATGCTCGGCTGACCAACGGTCGACCGGAAAAGTGAATGAACGAGGCTTGGCAGCCCCGTTTGATCAGCCGGTAGGCGGCGACCGGCGAGTCGATCCCTCCTGAAATCAGGCACGCCACGTTTCCACTGACACCGGTCGGCATGCCTCCCGGGCCTTCGACTTTTTCTGCCGAGCAAAAGGCTTCCTTCGTCAGGAGTTCGATGTAGACGGTCAAGTCCGGGTGTTTCAGACTGACTTTTTTGCCGGTTTTCTCACAAATGGTTGCGCCGACGGATTTTTCAATATCCATCGAGGTCAACGTCAATCGCTTATCGGCTCGTTTCGCGGTGACGCGAAAGGTCTGGAACGATTTGGCCTCCAGCTCGGCAACCGCAGCCGCGGAGAGCGCCTCAAGATCCGGGTTTCCTAACCGCAGCGGAATCACGCGCCCCAGCGAGAAGTTCGCAATGCCGCACACGCGACCAAGCCGATCTCGAACAAGATCCACGTCCGTGTCCGGGGGAAGGTCAATGCGGACGCGGCTATGGAGGTTCTGGACTTGCCGAATGCCCAAATCCCTCAGGGCCGTTCGAATGTTCATGATGAGGCGTTGCTCGAAGTAGTCCCGATTGTGACCCTTCAAGGCGAGTTCGTGATAATGGGCGATGGCGCAGCGCATGTTAAGGGTGAAGGGGAAGGGGTGAATGGTGAGGGGTGCGTCTTTGAGATTTTGCAGCCCTCACATGTTTGATAAGACCTGTGAGAAGTTTATCGATGCGGTTCATTTTGGCGTCAAGCTTGCTCCATTGGCTTTCGGGTAGAAGGTTCAGCCGTGTGGCAACTTCAAGTTGAGTGTCGAGCTCGCTCAATGAAGCTTGGGCAATATGCAGAAAATTAGCAAACTCCTTCTTTGTTTGCCTTGCGGCTCCTTCAGCGATGTTACTGGCGACACTCAAGGCTGCTCGGCGCATTTGGTTGGAAAGCTGGAAGAGATGTTCCTTCGAAAACTCGTCGGTTGTATGATACACGATGAGGGTGAGATCGATTGCTTCTCGCCAGGCATCAAGTTTCTTATGAGGCTTTTCCACTACAACAACCCTTCACTCCTGACTCCTCACCCCTCACCGGCTTCAAGAAACCGCTCCGCATCGATCGCGGCCATGCAGCCGGATCCGGCGGCGGTCACCGCTTGGCGATACGTGGAGTCCTGAACGTCTCCGGCGGCGAAGACGCCCGGCACACTTGTGGTCGTGCCCTTGTGGGTTCGGATATATCCCTTTCCGTCCATGTCGAGTTGACCGGTGAAGAGAGTCGTGTTCGGCCGATGGCCGATGGCAACGAAGACTCCTTCGCATACAAGATCCGTCGTCTTGCCGGTGACGATATTCTTCAGGCGTACACCGGTGACCACTTCATTCCCAAGGATATCTTCGACCACGGAGTTCCATACAAAGGCAATCTTCTCGTTCTTCATGGCCCGTTCCTGCATGATTTTCGACGCGCGCAGCTTGTCGCGCCGATGCACGATCGAAACTTTGGTGGCGAACTTGGTGAGGAAGATGGCTTCTTCCATCGCGCTGTCTCCACCGCCGACCACCACAAGCTCTTTCTGGCGAAAGAAGAACCCGTCGCAGGTGGCGCAGGTGGACACCCCGCGGCCTGTCAGTCGCTTCTCGTTCGGCAGACCGATAGGAATGGCTGAGGCGCCCGTGGCGATGATGAGGGTCTTGGCTTCCACGGTCTCGTCGGCATCAATAGTAAGCTTGAATGGCCGAGTTTTAAGATCGACGGCAGTCACATCGCCAGTCCTAAACCCTGTGCCAAACCGTTCGGCTTGAGCCCGCATGTCCTTCATCAGCTCCGGTCCCATGATGCCCTTCGCGAATCCGGGGTAGTTTTCCACTTCCGTCGTGGTCGTGAGTTGTCCTCCGGATTGCCAGCCTTCGATGAGCAGGGGGGACAGATTCGCTCGTGCGGTATAGATCGCAGCAGTGAGCCCTGCTGGACCGGAACCGATGATCACTACGTTACGCATGGTGAGGACTGTATCACAGGCTTGGAATGGGACGGTAGCAGGATGTTTATGGTTTGGCCGAGATTAGCACGTAGTGCAATTCGCTCTGCAGCCCGAGCCGTTCCGTCCAAGACCAGAGGTAGTTGAGGTCGAGTTGTAGGTTGGGATTTTTAATGATACTCATCGCGTCTTCAAAATCATGAGGTCGGCTCGCTTTAATCTTCATCAAAATGAGGTCCTCGGGTCCGCATACCCAGGTCTGAATCTCGAGGATTGTGAAGGGCTGTCGTCTTCACAGCGTTTCCTCCTCCTGCTTGTCTGCGACAAAGAGGATATCGAGTGGGATACTTTGAAACGATGGGTGAAGGAACCGGTTTGCCCGATCAGCTGCAAGTGGGTTTTGATCCAGCCAATTCCGGTCTACTTTAAAGCCTTTCTCGTTTAAGGAGTTCACCAGCCGCGTGCGCTGCGACTCTTCAGCCACCATCAGAAAATCAATATCCTTGGTGGAACGAATCCGACCCCATGCACCGAGCGCCAAAGCGCCCACCAGACAGTAGGGTGGAGGGGGCGTGGGCAAGGAACCTAAAATGGTGCGCAGAAAATGCTCAAGTGATTCTCTGGCAGGCTGATCTGTCATTTCGATTGGAAATAGCTGACATCTCAAAAGGAGGAGGGACAGGCATCGGATCATGACCCAATGCCAGTTTCATGTCGCGTTCAAGCGCTCGATGAGCATCCGAGAGCCGGCACACTTGAAGGATGCCCTCTTCGGGGGTTGTGGGGTAGTCGGTTGGGCTGATTTGCGCGGCGCTCACATGCAGCTTGCGCAACCAGATGGGCGGATCGTCGGGATCAATCGGCATGGCATATGATAACGCAGATCGAAGGAAAAACCCATCGAGGAATGATGAGTAGGAGCTACGTGATCGGGGGAGATTCGGATGATGCCAGTTTAGAGAGTGCCTTGAAAACATCCCGTACCCGCCTCCTACCAGCTGCACGCGGTAATGTTCCGTCAATGACCATATCGGCCTTGCGGATCTTTTGTGACAGCGGCATTTGGCTGCGAATGCGTCGGAGTGACTCAGTCCGACTGAGGCCGTTCCGTTTCTTCAGGCGGGCGATCTGAGTCTTCTGATCGGCCGTGACGACGATGATCTTGTCTACTCGTTTATCGATGCCCCCTTCGAAGAGTAGCGGGACATCATAGATCACCACTGCGCTCGGATCTTCTGTTGCCGCCTCTCTGGTCAGCCGACGCTGTTCTAGGGCCACGCGGGGATGGACGAGCCGTTCGAGCATCCGCCGTTTCGCCGGATGACGGAAGACGATGGCTCCGAGGGCTTGTCGGTTGATCGTTCGGTCAGGGTTCAAGATGGACTTTCCAAAGTGACGAATAATATCTCGCCAGGCCGGTTTGGCAGGCTGGACAACGTCTCGTGCCAATGCATCGGCATCGATGACAACGGCCCCGCATTGTTGGAACATTCTTGCGACGGTACTTTTCCCGGTAGCAACCCCGCCTGTGAGTCCCGTGAGGATCATAGCGGCCGAGCTTATCATGCGCGAGAGTAGGCGACAAACTGAGATTGACATCCCCCGTTCTCCGCTTGTATGAATTTTGTCATGGATCGAATTTTGTTGATCGTCGTCTGTTCCGCACTTTGCGCCGGGGTCGCTGTGGCCGGGACGGAGGGCTCTGTGCCAGGTCCACGGACCATTACGGTGGCACTGGACGGTTCAGGTGATTTTTCGTCGCTGCAAGAGGCGGTTGACAGTGCGGGGAAGGGTGACACGGTGTTTATTACAGCCGGAGTCTACCCGCAAGACCTCACCATTCATAGTAAGGAAAAGGTCAAGATTGTCGGTGCCGGAGTTGACAAGGTTGTTCTCCAAGGGCGGGGGCAGATGGTGGGTGTGCTCCACGTGGGGAAATGGCCGTATGGCGCAACGGATATTGAGATCAGCGGTCTGACGATCAATGAGCATGGGGGGCATGCGCTTGGGGTTTTTAATGGGAACCGCATCGTACTCCGTCAGCTTCATGTGAAGGGCATGGTCTTCAGCCAACAGGTCCAAGATGTCCGAATAGAAGACAGTGTTATCGGTGGCAGCGAGACCACCGGCCTGCACTTTTCAGACTCCCACGCCGTTCTGGTTGGGAATGTTATCCATGATAACGATTATGGGGTCAACGTCACCGGGAAGTCCTCGGTTCGACTTGAGCGCAATGTCATTACGAGAAGTCTGTTTGAGGCGGTCGTCATCGGTGATCAGTCTGCCGCGGTGCTAGCGAACAATACCCTGGTGAAGAACGGCGGTGGCGCAACATTTCTTGGTGCCTCACGGATCGAGGCCATGGGGAACATTGTGAGCTTCAATAAGGTCGGCTTTCTGTTTGCTCCGTCGAGTCAGGCGAGGGGGGGGTACAACCTTCTCTTCAACACTGAGGCCGACTATATGCGAGCCGGTTCGCCGAATCGTCCGGCTCCGGAACTGAAAGCTGCCACCGATATCTTTGCGGATCCCCGTTTTGTTGATGCCGAGCACAATGACTTTCATCTACGGCATGACTCCACGCTTCTCGATGTGGGCGGGTTTCCTTATCTTGGCGCACTTCCCCCTCGTCGACCTGTATTCAATCAGTAGAAAATCCATTAAAAGCAACGGGATAGCCGGGTGTGCTTCTCGCGGGGATGGGTCTGCTATCCTTTGAGGCGAGTACGATGCCTTCCAGTGCGCTTTCTGGCTCAAGTAACGGCTCGAGCGTGCCGAGAAAGATTCAACCAGGAGGTCGTCCATTGGCTAGTTTCCGAAGCAACCTCGAAAAACTTTCCGGTGAGGCTATTCCCTCACTCATGGACATGGAGTCAGGGAAATTAGTCGGCGCGGTGCTTCCCATGTCCGAACAGGCGCAGATTCAGATGCGGAACAGTATTGAAGTGATTGAGTACCTCCTAAACCAGGAACAAGTGATCTGGAGTTGAGTATCTGAGCCTCGCCCTACCGTCGTCCCTTCCTGTGTATTCTCAGGTTCCACGAAACGTAGTCCTCTCCTGCAAAGCTGACCCTACACCGAGCAGTATTGTGGCAGGACTGCTCGTGGTCTATTCCGGGCAATTCAGACAATAGAACAAACGACCGAAGAGGGACTTGGGTTGAAGTGCTCCGACGGGGCACGCGCTTGATTCCGTGGTTGTTTGGGCGCATCGTAGCCGTCGTGCACTACTAGCGGGCGTGAGACGCACGGAGTCCCTATGGCAAAAGCAGTTCGGAAGACTTCTCGTTCCCAAGCTCTTTCTGGTGCTGAACGGCGACGGCTGGAAGAGGATGCGCTCCGGAAGCAGCATTGGAAACGCTGGGGGCCATACCTCAGCGAACGGGCCTGGGGGACGGTCCGGGAAGACTACAGTCCTTACGGCACTGCGTGGGAATCTTTCCCGCACGATCATGCTCGCTCCCGTGCCTACCGCTGGAATGAAGACGGGCTCGCCGGAGTCTCGGATCGTCATCAATATATCTGTTTTGCAATTGCGCTCTGGAATGGGCGCGATCCTATTTTGAAAGAGCGAGTATTTGGTGTCACGGGCAATGAAGGGAATCATGGAGAAGATGTTAAAGAGTACTATTTCTATTTAGATTCAACGCCAACACACTCATACATGAAGTATTTGTATAAGTATCCACAAGGCGAGTTTCCGTATGCCAAGTTGGCTGAGGAGAATCGCCGTCGTGGACGACGCGACGGAGAATACAAGCTCATTGATACGGGTGTGTTTGATGAGGATCGCTATTTCGATGTGGTGGTGGAGTATGCCAAGACGACACCAGAAGAACTCCTCATGAGGATCCATATCACGAACCGGGGGCCTGAACGTGCTGAGTTGACCCTGTTGCCCACGCTGTGGTTCAGGAATACATGGTCGTGGGGGCTCGATGCTCGTCGGCCACGGATGCGTGAAGGAGCCACAGCGAAGAACCTCAGTCTTGTTGAGCTGGAGCATGAGTATTACGGCAAGCGGTTTCTCTGGTGCGAGCGCAAGCCGCCGTTGCTGTTCACGGAAAATGAGACCAACTCCCGGCGATTGTACGGAGATCAGGACGGCTCGAAGTACGTCAAGGACAGCTTCCATGATTACATCGTTCACGGACAGGCCGATGTGGTCAATCCCGGGAAGATCGGCTCGAAGGCGGCCGCGCAGTATGCACTGACGTTGGCGCCTGGGGAATCGGATATCGTTCGTCTGTGTCTGACGAATGAATCTGATCCAAGCAGAGTCAATGAGAAGCAGATCGATGGACTCTTTGAACAGCGGGTTCTGGAGGCCGATGAGTTCTATGAAGACCTGGTTCCGCCACACCTGTCCGAGGACGCGAAGCTCGTTCAACGACAGGCCTTCGCCGGGCTCTTGTGGAGCAAACAGTTCTACCACTACGATCTGAAACGCTGGCTCGTGGGTGATCCCGGAATGCCGGATCCGCCTCAAGAACGATTGCATGGACGCAATTCGGACTGGACACACCTCTACAATGCCGATGTGATTTCGATGCCGGACAAGTGGGAGTATCCCTGGTATGCCGCGTGGGATTTGGCCTTCCATTGCATTCCGTTGGCCCTCGTCGATTCGACGTTTGCCAAGGAGCAACTGATCCTTATGCTCCGTGAGTGGTACATGCATCCCAATGGGCAGATGCCTGCCTATGAATGGGCGTTCGGCGACGTGAATCCTCCGGTGCATGCCTGGGCTGCCTGGCGTGTCTACAAGATCGAGAAGAAGCGGAGAGGCGTGGGGGATCGGGTTTTCCTCGAACGCGTGTTCCACAAGCTCTTGCTGAACTTTACCTGGTGGGTCAACCGAAAGGATGCGGAGGGAAAGAATATCTTTCAAGGAGGTTTCTTGGGCCTCGACAACATCGGCGTGTTTGATCGGAGCGCTCCCCTGCCGACCGGCGGCCATATCGAACAGTCGGATGCCACCAGTTGGATGGGAATGTATTGCCTCAATATGCTATCGATCGCGCTGGAATTGGCGCGGGACAATCGCGCATATGAGGATGTGGCCAGCAAGTTTTTTGAGCACTTCGTCTATATCTGCCGGGCCATGAACAACATCGGCGGGGAGAAAATTGAGCTCTGGAATCGAGAGGACGGATTTTTCTATGACGTGCTGCATCTTCCGGACGGACGGACCTGTCCGCTCAAGGTCCGATCGCTGGTTGGCCTGATCCCTCTGTTTGCCGTGGAAACCCTGGATTCGGAGTTGATCGATCAGCTTCCACGTTTCAAGCACCGTATGCAGTGGTTTATTGAAAATCGACCTGATTTCAGCACTCATGTCGATACCCAATCACGTGATGGTGAAGTGCGGCGATTTTTATCGCTCGTGAATCGTTCACGATTGAAATCGGTCCTGCGATACATGCTGGACGAGGAGGAATTTCTTTCCCCCTACGGGATTCGGGCCCTCTCGCGCTATCACAAGGACCACCCCTATGTGCTCTCTCTCATGGGCCAAGAGTATCGGGTGGATTATGAACCGGCCGAATCGAGCACGGGGCTCTTCGGAGGCAATTCAAACTGGAGGGGACCCATTTGGTTTCCCGTCAACTATCTCCTTATTGAATCGCTCCAAAAGTTCCATTACTTCCTTGGTGAGGACTTCAAGGTCGAGTATCCGGTTCGGTCAGGGCGATTTATCTCGCTGAACGAGGTCGCCTCCGAGCTCTCCCGGCGACTGACGCATATTTTCCTCCGTGATAAGACCGGCCGGCGTCCTGTGTGCGGCGGGGTCCGGAAATTCCAGGACGATCCGTCCTGGCGGGATGCCATCCCGTTTTATGAGTACTTCCATGGTGACAATGGGGCCGGGATAGGGGCCAGCCATCAGACAGGATGGACCGGACTTGTCGCGAAGCTCATCCAGCAGAGCGGGGAGTAGTGACGGTGCGTCATCGCAAACGCCAGCGGTCCCTCTCTTGACAGGCCGACTACGCATCCGTAGTCTGCATACAGGGGTAGGTTTGGAGGCGTTGTGATGGTGATGAAGGTTTTAGCAAGCCGAACGTTTCGAGCCCCCATTGCCGGGGTGCCGCTGTGTCTTCTCCTTGGCCTCATGGTTCCGGTCGTCGCGGTGGCCGATGAGCTCCCCAGCGAATCAGTCTTGCCGTTGGGAATGGCGAACAAGGCGATTCAAGCCGCGTTGGATGTCTGTACAAAGGATGGATATCGAGTGAGTGTCTCGGTCGTAGACCGTGCGGGTGTGCTTCGTGCCATGGGACGCGCCGACGGGGCCGGGCCTCATACGGTGGACAGTAGCCGAAAAAAAGCCTATACGGCCGCCAGCCTACGGCGCCCCACGAGTGAGCTGGGCGATCTCCTTGCCAAAGTTCCCACGCTTCAAGCGCTTCGCGATATCAACGGCGAGGTTCTGATATTAGGCGGAGGGTTTCCCATCGAAATCGGCGGAGACGTGGTCGGGGGAATCGGAGTCGGAGGAGCGCCGGGCACTCACCTGGATGATGCCTGTGCGCGGGGAGGTCTGGATGCGATCGGTGCGGCCTCCAAGGTTTCGCCGGCCAAGTGAGACTTTCAGCATGGTTGATGACGTGGGGCGTCCTGTTGTCGGCCGCGGGGGGATGCAATAGTAATGTGCCCGAGACCGCGTCGCTCGAACTCACATCGTTTCAGGTGCGAGTGGCTATTGTGAGAACGGCAACGGATCCCTTTCTGCAACGATTCACGCTCACGATGAATGTTCAAGGCCGAGGCGGGTGTCGTTCCTCCACGGAACTGTTTCCGGATACGGGCTATGCCGGTCGGCGGAACGTCTATCTGGCGCCCAGAGACAGAGTGTATGTTGTTGGACAGTATGACGCTCGCATCATTGATCTTCAAAACTGTCAGACCAGCCTCTCTGAATTTCGCCATCTCGATCGAGATGTGATCTTTCTAGGAAGTTTCGACCAGGATCAAGAAAAGCGCTGGAGGTATGTTTCCTCGCTCCAACGACCGGAATTGCCGTTTGAAAAACGGTAAGGACGACAGGCGTCATGGCTAGCTGTCTGTCCAGGTGTCCCATGATCGTGATACGGATCGGTCTCCGGTACTCGACCCCCCTGGCCTGACTGCGAGCGACCGTGCCCTATGCAGCAATCCATCATCGGTTACCATCAAGACGAACAGGGCGACTGGGTCGCCGATCTGACCTGTGGGCACGGACAACATGTTCGACATCATCCGCCGTTCTTCAACCGTCCATGGGTCCTCACTGCCGACGGACGCGAGCGGCATCTCGGTACGTTCCTGAACTGCAAGAAGTGTGAGGAGCCGGCCGACGCTCTTCCCCCCGCTTCATCCTGACCTCCAGGAAATTTCACGTTCTGCGCAGCGTCTGTCCAACGTAGTTCTGACCGCTCTCGACCTCGTGCAACCGTTCATTTTCTTGGTGGATGGCAGCCTTGGTGATACTGTAGGTCTGGGCCGTTTTCTCGATGTCCTGTCGGGAGAAAGGGAGAATATGCGCATGAGCACTGCCACACACACGTCGATGTCGACCGTCGACCGCCGATCCAGGTTCTTCGTGCATCGAATCCAACGGGGCTATGCGGCGTGGATCGGACTGTTGCTGTTTCTGTATTCGGCTCTGTTCTTTACCATGGCCTTCTACGGAGTTCATCTGAAGCCTGTCATTGCGCTTTACACGAGTGATGTATTGGAAGAACGCCAGGCTGCCGCGGAGGAGATGCTGGCGTTGAGCAAGACGGTATGGGTGGCGGTTCCGGTCCTCTTTTTTGGTTCGGTCATCTTCAGTCTTGTCGTGACCAGGCGTGTCGCCGGCCCGCTCTCTCGGTTGGACGAAAGTCTCCAGCAGTGGGCAAGAGGCAACCTTCGTTGGCGCATGCGCTTTCGTTCCAGCGACCGGTTGGATGAGTTGGCCGATAACGCCAATTGTGCCTTGGAGAACATTGAGCAGTCGTTCGACGAGATTCAGCATCAGGCGCGAGCCTTGCGGGAAGTGCTCCAGAAACTTGAGGAGATTGAGCCCGCGCGTGTGAAGGAAGCGCGAGAAGCTCTGGATGAGATCACCGGCACATTACAGCGATTTGATTTTCGAACAGCGGCCGCTGGGCCCGGAAGGATGTCATAGTGCGCGTGGGAGGTCGGAACGATGGATTTACTTTGCTGGAAGTGCTGGTGGTTCTGGCGATACTGAGCATTCTGGCTGCGGCGGCGATGGTCTCGCACAGGCATTTTGTCAATAACGCCAGGGCAGTGGAGGCCGAAGTGGTCCTTGCGGAGATTCAGAGGTTGGAGACGCTCTACCATGTCAATCATGGGACCTATTCGGGTGATATTGCGGCGATCGGGCTGACTCTCGTGCCGACGCTTAAGTATTACAAGGTCGAGGTACGGTTGGGTGACGGAGGTGCATCATTTCAAGCGGCTGCCATACCGCTCTCAGAAGAACAGACGCAGCCGGCTCTCGTGCTGACCCATTCAAAAGACGGCACGACGATCCAGAAAGCGGATGTCGGAACACTGACCCGCCAGAGTCACGCGCTGAGTTCCCCGAGCGGGATGTCCTCCGGATCCGAAGGACAGGTGGAGATGAGTATGGGAACGCAGAGGAAAGCCAAGCAGGAGGATTGTCGGAAAGGGGGCGAAGCAACCGTTGCCGCGGACGGATTGCTCGATATGAATTTCTGTTTGAAATGATGTGACTGCTAGTCGCTGGTCATGCCCGGTCTGCCTTGCGTAGGATGAGCTCACCGTAGTCTCGTGTGAGATCTCTCATCAATCAATCACGAGCGACAAAGATATACGTAAATCGGGCCTCAGGATTTCATCTTCTCCCGCCCACGGAGAGAGGGGCGGGAGTCCTGTAAGAGTCGGACGAGGGAGTCGTGGTTTGTGGTTCATCGGCTCCTGTGTTCGGCGGATCCATTCTGACCTCTTGACAGAGCCGAAGCGTTTGTTTGACAACCGTGATCATACGACTCAACCGGATTGCGGGCCATCAATGTTGACGCAACGCTATCAAGTTGCCGTGCTGTTGGTTTTTGTTGTGTTGTGCGGCTGTTATCTCTTGTTGCCGCTGGGGGCCTCATATCTCTTGGCCGACGGACTCCGCGCGCATGGGTACAGTCACGTCATCCTTCAGATCGGGTATCCCGGCTGGACGCAGATGAAGATACCGGTCATTTCATTCCAGCAGGATCTGGGAGAAGAACGGCTCATGATCTCCCTGACGGATGCAGAGATTCACTATGACCTGGGACAGCTGTTTCAAGGACGTACGAATCGTATCCTGCTCAAAGAGGTGGCCATTCATGTGCTGACCGTACAACCGATTGAGCCGGCTACCGAAGGAAAGAAAGAGGAAGAGAGTCATGAGGAAGAAGTGTCGCCGTGGAAACTGCTGACGGCGGGGGATCTGTTGCGGAGTCTTCCCATTCTCCCTTTCGGCGAGTTGCAGCTCGCGCATCTGACCGTGTTTCGCGAGCAGGCGACCGGGCCGCTCCGCAAAGTCACGATTGATGGAGAGCTGATCTCGATCGGCAATCAGATCCGCGGACATCTTTCATTTCGCGGGCAAGATACCGGCTCCTATGGTTTGGAACTGGCGGGAAATTCAGCGAGTACCTGGTCGGCCACTCTGTCTGCGAAGCGATCACAGGCGTCTCCGATTGTCTCCTGGCAGTCCCGATCGCATCCGACTGATGGACCGGACATTCATGTCGACGGGCAACTTCGTATTGATATACAGGAGCTGGCTCCCTTTATCGCGCTGCTTGTACCGATCGGTCCGGAACTGGAGAAGGTCACGGGGCAGGTCGAACTCGATTGGGCAGGGGTTGCGTCGACACAGGCTGCGCTCGGATCGCTCTGGGAAGATACTCACACTCGTATAGAGGCTCAAGTCCGTGCCAATGTCACGCTTCCCGCGCTGAAAGGCGTGGCGAAAGACATTGCGGTGGCGTATGCGGGAACATTTGTCGGTAATGCCACACGGGCGGAGTGGGCGATGAACCCGGGCGTTCTCCTGAGCGCCACGGTGAATACGCAGCCTCGGCTTATTCCGGACGTGGTTCGAGTAATCCTCCCTCATGGGGATCAGCCGGTACGGATTGAGAACAAACACGTCGTGCGCGGGACGCTTTATTGGAAAGAAACTCCTATCCGCACAGTGACCCAAGGTCCGCTGCAAGTGACCTATGGCAGGGCGTCCGGGCCCGTGGTTGCCACGTTCGAAGCCACCAAGGCTGAAGCGCGCGGGAATGAATTGATCCTGGCGGAAGGGGTCTACCAGCTGGAAGGGTTGCTTCCCAGGGCGCTGACCGAGCGGCTGTCGGCAAAAGAGGCGGCAGGAGGTGTGCGAGGGACCGTACGGCTCGAACGGGCACATCTCGCGGGAGTGTTATTGCCACTATCCTCGCTGACCGTCAAACAGATCGGACAGGGGTCGGTTTTCGTTCCCGGTGCAACGCTCAATCTGTCCGAACCTTTGCATGTGGAATGTGATCTGATTCCGATACATTGTACCGGGGGACCGCTGGCCGCGACGATTCGGGCTCCTACGATGAGAATAGGCGGCCAAACCGTCACGATGAGGCAAGGGGCGCTCAGTGTCCGGGAGATGGAAACACGAGACAGGAACTGGACGGCCAGCGGGATGCTGGTGGCGGATGGGGTCCGGGTCGGTTCCGGAGGGGTGATTCCGGCACCAAGTCGTTGGGTCACACAGTTCTCGGCTGATCACACGACGATTGGGGCGGATCTGCAGATCGATCTTCCGATGTATGAAGGAATCATAACCGCCAGGGTTGAGCAGTCGCTCAGGACTCCCTACGGTATGTTGCATGGCACGATCGGTCCGGTCAAGTTTGATGGAGCCGAGCGACGGCTCAGCAGACTCACCAAAGCGGTTGGCTCATCGAGCGATCTTCTTGATGGAACCATCAGCGCCACGGCTGACGTGAGCTGGAATGAGGCGGACGGGAGCCCATCCAGCGGCATAAGGATGACCGCGGCTACCGCGCAGGTGACGGCGGAGAACCTGTCTGGATACTATCATGACTACGGTCTGAGAGGATTGAGCACATCTATGGTGCTTCGTGCGGAGGGAACCGAGTCGATCATGGTGACTCAGCCGGCCCCTTTTTTTATGGAGGCCATCCAGAGCGGTGTGGATGTGACCAACATCAGGACTTCCTACCAGGGACGATGGAACTTGTCGGAGTCACTGCCGATCGTCGAGGTAAAAGAGTTTCGGTGTGAAATGTTCGGAGGGACGATTACGAGTCCTGGTCTTGTGGTAGACTTGGCGTCGCCCTCGTCCACGACAACCTTTTCCTTGCGGAATCTTGATCTTGCAAAGATTCTCAGCGTGGAACAACAGCGGGGGTTGCAGGGAACCGGCACGCTCAATGGGACGCTCCCGGTCACGATGACCCCGCGAGGCCTGGTGGTGGATAATGGCGTCATCGAGGCGCAGCCTCCCGGAGGGGTGATACGCCACCTCTCGATGGGGGATTCGTCAAAAGCACTTTCAGAGTCCGATCCGCATTTCCATCTGGTCGGGCAGGCGCTGAATAATTTTCATTACAAGGTATTGCGCGTAGGGGTCAAGTACGGAGACACCGGCATGTTGGATCTAAGCGCCAGATTGGAGGGTCGGAATCCGGATCTAACACAGACCCCGCCCATTCACTTTAATCTTACGGTCCAAGAACACATTCCAACGCTTCTGAAAAGTCTTCGTCTGGTCGAAGATATTCAGGGGGCCATTGAGAGGAAATATAGACGATGAGGAACGTCGGAAGGCTGATCGTGGAGAAGCTCGTACGGGTACGCGGGCGACTGTGGATGATCGCGATGCTCCTGGTGCTGTCAGCAGCCTGTACTCCGCGAGTGGAGGTGACGGCGACGGACAAGCCGATTACGATCAATCTCAACGTGAAGATCGACCACGAAATCCGTGTCAAAGTCGACAAAGATTTGGATCAAGTCCTGTCGGACGACAGCGGACTGTTCTAGCCAACATTATTCATGAACGCTTCTACTGCAACCGCCGATACGCCGCTGCGACAAGCCTGGCTGCGATTTCTCTGCAGCCAGGCGGGCAGGCTCGCCCTTCGGGACCTCAACATACTGTTTCAAGTATGCCTCGGTCTCTCAGGGCTCCGCGTGCCCGTCTCGTATGGCGTCTTGGTGGTTTCGTTACGAACCGTCGTGAATAATATGGGCTAGTAAGCCGGGAATGTTGAAATGCGGTTGGTGATTATTCGACAAGGGTCTGATGGGAACAGCGTGATAGCTGTTCCCTAAGCGACCAGGGGAGAAAAGAAATGCGTATGCAGCGAACGGTAATGATGTTCTGTATGCTGGTGCTGTGGGGAGTGGCTGGCGCGTCCGCGTGGGCCCTGTCTCTTGAAGAGGCCAAGGCGCAGGGAGTCGTCGGAGAAAAACGAGACGGCTATTTGGGAGCGGTCAATAACGCCAATCAGGAAGCTTTGGCATTGGTGCAGGATGTGAATCAGAAACGGCGTGACGCCTATGAGGGCATTGCACGACGAAACCGCACCAACCTCCAGGCCGTAGAGACATTGGCCGGGGAAAAAGCGATCCAAAATACCAAGCCTGGGAATTACGTCGAAGGTCCCGGAGGGTGGACCAAAAAATAACGACTTATCCGTAGCGATCGTTCTCCCATGGGAAGGCGGTGTTCGAATACCCACGGACTTCCCAGAACCCTTTTTCATCCTTGTCGGAAAACGTAATCTCCTTCACCCACTTGGCCCCTTTCCAGGCATACCGTTTCGGGACGATAACCCGTACCGGTCCGCCATGGTCCCGGGAGAGTGGTTTGCCGTTCCAGCTATGGGCGAGCAGGACATCGGCGTCGTCACAGGCTTCGAGGGGGAGATTCGTTGTGTAATCGTCGTAGGACTTGAACAGGACAAATCGGGCAAGCGACAGCGGTTTCACCATGGCCATGAGATGTTTGAAGCTCACACCGTCCCAGTCATTGTCATACCGGCTCCAGGACGTGACACAGTGGAAATCCGACCGGTCTCTGACTTGGGGTTGAGCCATGAAGTGCTCCCACGTCCAGGTAACGGGGGTCGTGACAAATCCTCCGATGCTGAGACGCCATTCACTGAAAGGAATCTCCGGTTTGAAGCCGAGGTCCAGCACGGGGAAATTCTCGACGAGGTGCTGGCCCGGTGGCAAGCGCTCATCTCCCTCATAAAAGACTTCACGCTCTTCTCCTCCTCGCCTGGCCCGAGCCCATTGTTCTTTGGTTTTAGTGAGCCGATGTTCTTCCATGGACCGGTCCTCCCAGGGAGAGAGTAGTCCAGCATGGCCGAATCTTACAAGAGGGGTTATGACGAAGCGGGCTCTTTGAGGAGCGGATCGATGATGGCTTGAAAATCCGCAAGTGGTCGCGCTCCGACCAAGGGGCGTCCGTTAATGAAGAACGTCGGCGTACGGGTCACGCCAAGGTTCAGCCCGTCTTGCAGATCCTTCAACACCTCTGCTCGATAGCGGTGATCCTGCGCGCATGCGTTGAATGACGACTGCGACAGGCCCAGCGTGTCAGCGAGACCGGGAAAATTCCACGTGGCATCCGACGGCAGGCGGTTGAACAGGGCATCATGATAGTCCCAGAACCGGTGTTGTTCGGCAGCGCATTGTGCGGCTTCTGCGGCCGCCAAGGCCTGCTGATGATTCGGGCCGGGGAAGTCACGGTACACCAGCTTGAGTTTCCCAGGATAGAGTTGTAGCAGCTCCTTCAGGGTGGAGACTGCCCGTTGGCAGTAGGGACATTCAAAGTCAGAGAACTCGATGATCGTGACGGGAGCAGGATCTGTCCCGGTCCAGGGATCGTCATCCGTACTAACCTGCAACACGGGTAGCTCTGGCTGGGGGAGCTTCACCTGGATGGTAGCCTGTCGCCGCAATTGGACCAGGAGCGCCTGACGAATTCTCGACGCTTCGTCTGGGTGGCCTCCTGTCCCCGTTGCAGCACGTTGTTGAGAGGGCTGGGTTGCCCGGCGGATAGGACCAGGCAGGCCGGCAAGTCTGGCGACGGTTTCAGACTCGCTCGCTTTCTCAATAAGGATAGGAACGGTGATTCCTAATCTCGTCGCCTCAGCCGAGAGAAGTTCCTCATCGATGAGCCGTTGGATTGATTCATGCAGCAGCTTCGTCCGCTGCTCTTCTACTTGATGCAGGGGAAGAGCGATGGCCTGTTCGGCTTCTGCCAGTGTGATGGAGCGTGCCCCAACCATAGCGACCACCTGGGATTGTGTCTCCGAGACGAAGGACTGCCGGGAGACGGCTGGGTTGAAGGGGCCTGTCATAAACAAGAAAATGGAGAGGCCGGCAAAGCCGCCGACTATTCCAGCGATCAATGGAATTCTCACGACTCCCTCACGAATGATCTTTTGAAGGTAGCAAGAGGGGAATAGAAATCCAGCAATTCCTGAGAACCGGATTCAGGAATGTAGTTATTCGATTTCATCCACATGAGTGGCTGGTTCACAGCGACAAGCTATAGGGTAAGCCCTCCCATGTATGGGCTGAATCAAGACAAGATCTTAGAACTGCAGCAGCTGTTTGAATCTTCGGAGTAGGACTTTAGCTGACCAGCAACCCTCCGCTATCCCATCTGATCGCTTCACGCTTCACCCTTCACGCATCTCCTACTATGGGCAAGAGCCGCTGTCAGGCGTCTGGGATGCAACTCCTCCACTAGGAGTATTGGGGATGGCCTGGCGGGCGATTCGAAGGTTCTCCGAAGCCTTTTCATAATACTGCGGGTTGAGTTCAATGGCTTTCTCAAAACAGACCACCGCTTTCTTTGCGTGGTTGACGCCAAGAAGCGCAACCCCGAGGTTGTTATAGGCGCGTGGTTCATCCATCGCCTTTTTGAACGTGTTCAATGCATCGGCATAGCGTCGGCGCTGCACATAGGCGATACCAAGGTTGTTATAGAGCTTGGGAGACTGTGAGCCGGCTGCAACGGCCTGTTCGTAGGTATCAATGGCCGCATCGTAGTTGCCGCTCAGCGCGTAAGCGAGGCCGAGATTGTTCAAGACGTTTGGTTCGCGCAAGCGATGGCTCAAGGCGGTGTGGTAGGACGCGATGGCTTCGGCATGCCGTTTTTGTTGGTCGTACAGGAGGCCCAGAAGGTTATGGGCTTGCCAGCTAGAAGGATTCAATGTAATCGCCTTGGTCAAAGAAGCTTCAGCTTCCATGTGTTTCCCCTGTATCAGGTAGACCTGTCCAAGGCCTTCATGGACCGGCGCAGACTCTGGCCCTCTGGTCCGTAGCTCTTGAAAGTGCATCAGAGCCTGGTCAAGAAGACCCTGCTGTAAGAACACTTGAGCGAGCTTCAGACGAACTGGGTTGTGGGTGGGATTGACCTTCAAGGCCTTGTCATAGTGCAGGCTTGCCAAAGGATAGTTTCGGGTTTGCGCATCCAGGTCGCCCTTACGTTCATGTTCCTCAGCCGTGAGTTCGGGGGTGGAGGAGGTAGCGGCTTCGAGACGTTCCTGTTGTTGTTTCTGTTCATCCATCATCTTCCGATATTCGGTTGAATCAGCTGACGATGCTGCCTGATCCTTGGCTCCCCAGCAACCAGTGAGCGTGGCGGCTCCAATAGCAATCCAGACAGCCAATAAAAGCCTCAGAGTTTGTAACGATCTCATCGCAGTCAGCCCCTTCGTGTGGACAGCATTTCTGTATGGTCAGCATGCCGTGAGGCTGGCCAACGGTCAAACAAAACCGAATTTCTCAAACCGCAGACATAAGGAAGACTCCTATTCACCATATCTGTTCAAGGGCAGGTTTCGCTCGCCTTCGACGGTGCATGTCCCAATTCAGCCAGCAGGCGACATCACGCGCCTATCCACTGCAACGTTTGCCGAGGAGTTAGGTAAAGGTGGAGAAGGGGGTTAGACCACTGCGCCTGTTCCTCTGTTGTTATAAGTATTTATACGAGACTTGCAATTCAGTTTCCATGTATGCCCTCCGAAAGAGGATTCTGAGTAACCCCTTTAGGTCGTAGGCGAAACAAAGGTTCCGTGGAATAGTTCCACCATGACGACGCGGCACTCACATCGAGCAAGTGTTCAGCGAAGTCAGACAGTAACCACTTATTAACCAATTGGAGGTGTCAGATGGTGAAGCACATTGTTCGGTTCATGAAGGAAGAGGATGGCGCCACTGCGGTGGAATACGGGCTGATGGTAGCCCTTATTGCGGCCGTCATCGTCGGTGTTGTTACAACCGTGGGCACCAGGACCCAAAATGCATTCACGACCGTGCAAAATGCGCTTCCTGCTGCCAGCTAATCAACTTGGGTGAGGTTGTGGCTGTCGCCCATACGGTGGGCGGCAGCCCAACCCCAAAAGGATGCCAGGAGCATGAACAAGGAACAAGACACATTGCGGAATAACGAGGATGGCGCCACCTCAATCGAGTATGCGCTCATTGCATCGTTGATCGCTGGGGTGATTGGTCTGACAGTGTCTGCGATCGGAGGGACCGTTCTCAATATGTTCACGATCGCTGCGGCGATGTTTCCTTGAATTGGCTGAATAAGAGCCCATGGAGCAATTGATGGAATTAACGCTGGTGCAATACCTACTACTGGCCTTCTTGGGCATAGCTGCGGTGGTTGATTTCCGCACCTATAGGATTCCCAATTGGCTGACGGGACCGGCGATTCTTGCTGGAATCACTCTCAATACGGTGACGATGCAATTCCCCGGACTCGTGTTCAGCCTTGAGGGGGCTGCAGTAGGGCTGAGTATGTTCGTCGTCTTGTATGTCTGTGGATGGATGGGGGCCGGAGACGTGAAGTTGTTTGCCGCAGTCGGGAGCTTTCTCGGTCCTTCCCAAACGATCTCGGCTGCCTTGATTATCGCCCTCGTTGGGGGCCTGTTGGCCTTCCTGGTGCTCGGTTTCCATCAAGGGTGGCGAAAGACGTGCTTGTGGTTCTGGTCTTATGTCCAAACGATGTTGTTGACAAGGTCGGCGCAGAGATTGACTCCAGAACAAGGCACGGCGCCCAAGGTGCCTTATGCTGTCGCGATTGGTCTTGGGACAATCGGATCTTACTGGTGGTATCCACTCGGGTAGAAAACGTGTGAGGTGGTGCTTGGGAAGAGGAGTGAGTAGGTTCAAGTCGGACCTATACCGTTTTTGACGAAAATCAAGGTGACATCTACACTTCAGGGAGGACCGTTATGAAAAAGTATCGTCCACAGCTCTTCTTTGCTGCCGCAGCGGTTATCGGATTGATAACCAGCTTCTTGGCGATGGACTGGCTGCGTAATGCAGAGTTTCGACGTGTGGCTGAGGCGGCCATTCCAGTCGTCTCTACTGCGGAAGTGGTTGTGGTCAAGGCCGACCTTGCATGGGGAACCAAACTGACTCCTGAGATGCTACAGGTTGTGAACTATCCCGCAAGCGCATTGCCGGATGGCTACTATAAGAGTGTCGAGGATCTGAAGGACGCCGTGTTGCTGAATGATCTCAAAACGAACGAGGTCGTACTTCGATCGAAACTAGCCTCAGGCAAGGATGTCGGATCGGGGGTGGCGGCGGTGACTGATCCAATGAAACGAGCCATGTCGGTCAAAGTGGATGAAGTGATCGGAGTGTCCGGGTTCATTAAGCCGGGCGACCATGTCGATGTGATGGTCACGATCGATCAGGACTCAAAATCTCAGAACCCTGTCGCCAAGATGATTTTGGGAAATCTGAAAGTCCTTGCGGCCGGCATGCAATACGAAAAAAACGGTTCTGAGAAGGATCCGAAGCCGGTCCAGGTGATGACGCTTGAGGTGGATATTGAAGAAGCCGAGAAGTTGGCTCTGGCCTCGACCCAAGGGAAACTGCGCCTGGCCCTACGGAATCCGCTCAATAACGACAAGGTATTGACGAAGGGGGCCAATGTGGCATCGCTTCTGTCGTCTTTCCGCGCCAAGAGTACCCACGATGGCCAGCCAGAGTATCATGTGGAAGTCATCAAGGGCTCTGATCGTAAGCAAGTCAAATTTTAAAAGGAATACCCATGAAAACTATCGCGAGATCCAACTCCCAATATACGAATTGCGCTGCAATATGTGCGGCAATAATCATGGGTGTGGGCTTGTTATCTGGACAACCTCTGCTGGCTGGTCAGCATGCCCCGATGGTCTCGGCACAGGCCAGTCATAAGGCCCAGGGGTTGGACCTTGTGCTAGGCAAGTCCACCGTCGTGACTGTGCCGGCATCAATCAAGAGGGCTTCGTTGGCTGATCCTGCGATTGCTGATGCCATCGTCCTCTCACCAAAGCAAATCTATGTGACCGGGAAAGCTTATGGATCAACCAATCTGATTCTGTGGGGAAAGGACGAAGAGGTCCTCGCGATTTTCGACCTGGAAGTGAGCGTTGATGTGGCCCGGCTTCAATCTCAATTTAAACATTTCTTGCCGGACGAGACTAATCTGCATCCGGTGGGCAGCAACGACCATCTGACCCTTTCAGGCACTGTCTCGAGTCCGGCTAAACTGTCTCAGGCGCTGGCTCTGGCCGAAGCCTTTGCTCCCAAGAGGGTCATCAATCTTTTGAAAATCTATCCGGATGAACCAGGCACTGCCAGGCCAGGTGAGCTGAATCATGTGACGGTTGAGGTGATCCGAGGAACAGCAGTGAATGCGGTGAAGTTCTAATCAGGGGAACGTTGGCAAGAAGGCTGGAGGAATAAAGTGATGAAACTACGTCATGCGATTACGGTTATGGGCTGTACCCTCACGATCTTAGCAGGACCTCAAGCGTTTGGGCAGGAGCGGGCTGCGGGAGCTGCGGAGCAGCGTGATATTCAGAAGCTCGAGTTGACCGTGGGCAAATCGAAGGTCTTGGATCTGCCACTGGCGATCAAACGAGCTTCATTGGCCAACCCGGATGTGGCCGACACCGTCGTGCTTTCGCCCACTCAGATTTATGTGACGGGGAAGACAACCGGCGTGACAAACATGACGCTCTGGAATGAGAGCGGCAAGATGGCGGGGATGTACGACGTGGTGGTCGCCCCAGATGTGACCCGTCTCAAGGAGAATCTCCATAAGACCTTGCCGGATGAACACGGCATCCTAGTCACGTCCGACCATGATCACATCACGCTTTCCGGCACTGCCTCAAGCTCCAATAGTCTGAACCGTGCATTGAGTATGGCTGAGGCCTATGCGCCGAAGAAGATAGTTAATGCCATGCAGGTCGGTGGTGTGCAACAGGTCATGCTGGAAGTGCGCGTGGCCGAGATGAATCGTGAGTTGATCAAGCGGCTTGGAGTCAACTTTACCGGGATTGGCAACGATTTCTTCGGCCTGTCCATACTCGGTAATTTGACGAGCATCGCCAGCCTGGCCTACACGGGCGGGACGCCGGCAGTGGCGACGGGGATTACGCAGGCCATCCAAGGAGCGTTTGGATTCAATGCCGGAGGTACGACCTGGATTGGATTTATCGATGCGATGAAAGAAGAAAATCTGCTGAAAGTGCTGGCGAAGCCGACGTTGATGGCGTTGAACGGACAGGAAGCCGCCTTTCTCGCCGGCGGCGAGTTTCCCATTCCTGTGCCTCAGACGTTTGGACTCGTCACGATCCAGTTTGAAAAATTCGGAGTGGGGTTGATCTTTACCCCAAACATCTTGGACAGCAAACACATCAGTCTGAATGTGGCGCCGGAAGTCTCCGAACTGGATTTCTCAAATGCACTGCGCACGCAAGGGTTCACGGTTCCCGCCATTACAACCAGGCGTGCCTCGACGACGATTGAGCTGGCAGATGGGCAGAGTTTTGCCATCGGCGGGTTGTTGCGCGATAACGTCAAGGAATCGGTGAAAAAGGTGCCCTTCCTCGGCGAGATTCCGATCTTGGGCGCGTTGTTCCGAAGCAGCTCGTTTCAGAAAAACGAAACGGAATTGGTGATCATCGTGACACCACATCTGGTGAAGCCGCTCGATCTGACGGCCCAAACGTTGCCAACGGACTATTATGTGGAGCCGAATGACTTCGAGTTCTACGTGATGGGGTTTTCCGAGAAAGGCTATTTCGGGGGCAAGGCTGGACAGCGGTCGCCTGCGGCAGAGGTGTTATCGAATCGTATCAGTATGGGCAGTGCGATGGAGGGTCGCGTCGGTCATTTGATGCCCTAGCGACATATCTCATTCGATGACTTTGAAAAGAAGAAGGAGAAAGCTATGACTCGATTCAAGGGGATCCTGATGGCGACAGTCGGGTTAATGATCGGGGCCTGTGCTCCGACCACGATCAGTCCGAATTGGGGAACGGCCTATCAACAGATGAGGGCAGGGCAAACCTTGAATCCAGTGGCCGGCGAACAACTCGACCCCGTCGAGGGCCAGGATGGAGTGGCCAATGCCACGGCGATGGGAACTTATCGGAAGAGCTTTGAAAAGCCTGAGGTTAACTTGCAGCGCTCTGTCGTCTCAAGCGGCGTGCGCACAAATTAATAGAACAGGAATACCGATATGAAGAGACCTATCCGAATGCTCAACGAGCGGGGCGCGTCGGCGGTTGAATTTGCCCTGTTGCTCCCACTGCTCATGATGATCCTATTCGGGATTATCGAGTTCGGCATGGCTCTCTATCGGCAGGCGGTTTTGACGAATGCCAGCCGTGAAGGGGCGCGGCTTGGAATTGTCCAGTCTGTGCCTGCGATTACGAATGCTCAAATCAATACCAGGATCGATGCCTATTTGACGGCGGCCGGGATTGCCCCAGGGAGTGTGATTCGCGCTATATCACCAATCGTACCAGTCACAGGCACACCTGTAACGGTGACGCTCACTCTTCCCTACACATTCGTGGTATTGCCAGGGCTCACGTCGATTACCCCGACGATCAATCTTGTAGCCTCAACGGCCATGAGCCATGAATGACATGAAGAAGGTTCTGCCGGAGCAAATAATAGAGTCAGCCAGCTGTCGCCAGGCCGTATTGCATGATACGCGAGGCGCTGTGGCGGTGACGGTCGCCATCCTGATGGTGGTCTTGTTGTCATTCGGGGCCCTGGCGCTAGACATCAGCAATGCCATGATCGCGCGGAACGAGTTGCAGAACATAGCGGACGCATCGGCTTTGGCCGGTGCGAGGCAGCTGGGCTTGATTTATCAAGGTCTACCGCAAGGGACACCCTACACTACCTACGTACTCAGTGATCCAAGTGCCGTGGTCAGTGCTGCTACGACCGTGGCCTTAGCCAATCAAGCGCGGCAGGTGGCGATTACCGTCAATGCCGCCGATATTGTGATCGGGGTGTGGAACTCCGGTCCTCGTACCTTGACCCCTGGAAACGTTGGTGCAACGGGGGTGCGGGTCACGGCTCGGAGGGACGGGGGAGCCAACGGGCCTGTGACGACATGGTTGGCTGGCATCATGGGCATCAGCAGCATGAATGTGGTTGCCACGGCGACCGCCGCTTTGACTGGATCTGGGACATTGGCTCCCGGGGAAGCGAATACGCCTTTCGGCCTTGATGAACTCATTTTCAATAACCCTGCCTATTGTGGAACGCCGATTAAGTTCTATCCGACCAATAGCCCTCCGACTGGTTGTGCCGGGTGGCATACGTTTCTGGAAAGCCCTCCGAACGCAGCCACCGAGAGGCGGATCGTCCAGGGGTTGAGCCCTAATCCGCCGACGTACATTACGCCACAGATTACTGCGGGACAGACTAGATTGGAGTATATCGGAGGGAACGTAGCTTCTGTTTTCCCTGACCTCATTAATCTCTACAATGCCAAGAAAGTTCCGGACGCTTCTTCTCCGAGCGGATATTGCTGGAATGTGACGGTGCCGGTGTATGCGAACCAGAACTGCGCCAATCCCAATACGCCGATCATGACTGTCGGCTTTGCCTCCGCCTGTGTCTGGCAAGTCCAGGGATCGCCAAACCATCAGATTGATGCCAGAGTAACCTGCGGAGAAGTTACGAATGGACAAGGTGGGGGAGGAAATTTTGGCACGTTGGGCAGCATTCCTGGGCTGGTCGAATAGTCCGTACGGTGGTGGATGCAAGGAGGATCTGAGCGCATGTCAGGATTTGTGACAGTATGGCTCGAATGTCGGAGTGATTCGGTTCGGCGTATGTTTGAGGAATTGCTGGCTTCCCATCGGGCGTTCCTTATCAAGCAAACCGGTGGTCCTTCAACCGTCGATGTGGTCTGTGCGGAATTAGATGAAATCAACCCCGAGCGCACGTTTGCTTCGATTAAGGGACTGTTGGAAAAGCATCCCGCCGTTGAAGTGTTGTTGACGTCCAGCGGGACGGATCCTCAGGTGATGTTAGAAGCCTTCCGTATCGGAATTAAAGAGTTTCTCCCTCAGCCGATGAACCGGAAGGAATTCGACGCAGCATTGAACCGGCTGAAAGAACGTCTCAAGTCGAAGGAAGGGCGTAGCAGCGCCAAGGGCGGAAAGATCGTCGCGTTTCTTGGCGCCAAGGGAGGCATTGGAACCAGCACTTTGGCCGTGAACTTGGCGATGAGTCTGCGACAGCTTAATCAAGAGAAGCAGGTTGCGCTGGTTGATTTGAATCTCGATGACAGCGACCTGCCTTTGTTCCTAGACCTTCAGCCTGGAAAGGGCTTCCGGGACCTTGCCCGTGATATTTCTAGGCTGGATGCGACATTTGTGCAGAGTCTTATGAGTAAGCACGAATCCGATCTGCATCTCCTCCAATCCGGTCTGACGGGAACGGAGAGGACCACGGGTGACTCGATTCCAGGTGGGGCCGCGCTGCATACCTTGGATGTCATGCGGTCGATGTACGACCATGTATTCGTCGATTGCGGGCATAGCCTCAATCCGGAAACTCGTGAAACTCTGGATTTCGCCTCTCTGGTGGTGTTGGTCACGACCCTCAGCCTTCCTTCAATCCGCCGGGCAAAACAGTTTCTACACGTCATGAGGGATGCCGGGTTTGACCGAGAGAAGCTGATGATTGTGGTGAACCGCTATCAATCGGAAGATGCTGAATTGCTCCAACATGCGGAAGAGTTATTCGAGCAAAAAGTCGGCTGGTTGGTGCCGAACGACTATCCGATGGCCAGCAGTTCGCTAAACAAAGGTGTGCCGTTGACTGTACACGCTCCTCGCGCCGCCCTGACGCAGTGGTATATGGGTCAGGCGGCAATATTAGCAGGAGATAAGCCGGTGAAATCTGCCGGAGCCGAGCTAGGCTTGGAGAGGAAGAATTCACTCCTCTCGCGCTACTGGGGAGGGTTGACCTTCTCGCCAAAGGCGAGAGGGTAGTTGCGGGCATCGGAGCTGCGGCGAATGAAGAAGGGAGCTCAATTGTGCTAAGCGCCAAACCGATTGATCAATCTACATCTCAGGCCTATTACGAAGAACTTAAGGCGAAGGTGCATCAACGCGTCATCGAACTGCTCGATCTGACGGTTGCCAGTACAATGGCGGAGGAGCAGCTCGCGCAGGAACTCACTCACCTGGTTGAGCAAATTTTACAGGATGGAAAAGTCGCGCTCAATCAACGCGAGCGTGGGCAAATGGTGCAGGATATTCTGCACGAGGTCAATGGACTTGGTCCCCTTGAGCCGCTGCTGAAAGATCACACGATCAACGATATCTTGGTGAACTCCCACAAGCAAGTCTATGTCGAGCGATATGGAAAGTTAGAACGAACCGCCGTCCGGTTTCGAGATGAGGCCCATCTTCGAAGAATTATCGAGCGTATCGTGGCGCGGATGGGCCGCCGGGTCGATGAGTCCTCTCCCATGGTGGACGCCAGATTGGCGGATGGGTCGCGTGTGAATGCCATTATTCCTCCCTGTGCGCTTGATGGCGCCTGTCTGTCGATCAGGAAATTCAGCAAGGATCCGCTGCAAGTCACCGACTTGATCGAGAAGCGCACGCTCACTCCTGAAATCGCCGAACTTCTACGCGGAATCGTCCGGGCTCGACTCAATGTCCTCATCTCCGGTGGAACCGGCACCGGGAAAACGACGATTCTGAACATCCTGTCCGGGTTTATCCCGGTGACTGAGCGCATTGTGACGATCGAGGATGCGGCCGAGCTTCAGCTACGGCAGGATCATGTGGTCCGATTAGAGACCAGACCGGCCAATATCGAAGGCAAGGGAGAGATTTCCCAACGCGATCTCGTGAAGAACGCGCTGCGTATGCGCCCCGACCGTATCGTCGTGGGCGAGGTGCGAGGTGCCGAAACGGTGGACATGCTTCAGGCGATGAATACCGGCCACGATGGGTCGCTCACGACCGTTCATGCCAACTCTTCCCGCGATGCCTTAACCAGGATCGAGACGATGGTGGCTATGGCGGGATTCGACTTGCCGAGCAAGGCGCTTCGGCACTATATCTCCTCTGCCCTGAATGTGATCGTGCAATTGTCTCGTCTGTCCGATGGCTCGAGAAAAGTGGTGAGCGTACAGGAAGTGAGCGGCATGGAAGGTGAGGTGGTGACGATGCAGGAAATATTTAAGTTCGAGCAGACCGGCCTCGATCAAAATGGGAGGGTCAAGGGGCGATTTCGAGCGACCGGCATCAGGCCAAAGTTTGCTGAAAAGTTTCAGGCGATGGGTATCCAAATTCCCCACGAACTGTTCGATGCAACCAAGGTGTATGAATGCTGACTCCATTGATTGCGATTGGCATCTTCGTCACCGTCATTCTCCTTTTCGAGGGGGGCTATTACTTTGTCCACTCCAGGTCGCGCGGCGCCCGCGATGAACAGCGAGTGAAAGAACGCCTGCAAAGCTGGACGGAACGCCGCTCGGATCTCAATGCAGCCTCGAACCTCGTTGTGAAGGAAACCTATAGTGAGATTCCCTGGTTCAACGCGCTGCTGGCCAAGCTGAAGGAACGACACTATGCGGCTCGGCTTGCCAAGCTCCATGATCAGGCGAAGGCACCCTATTCACTGGCTGTCTATGTGCTGGGCTCGGCGTTGCTGGCTGTTCTTGGTGCATTGTTGGGAAACAGAGCGGTCATTGGGCAGCCGTTCATTATGCTTGGTTGTGCCGGCGTTGGAATGGCCGTGCCTTGGGGGTATCTCTATTATCGAAAGTGGCGCCGGCTTGGCGAGATTCAACGACAACTTCCAGATGCCCTTGAACTGATCGGAAGATCTCTCCGCGCCGGACATGCATTGTTCGTCGGTATGAAGATGGTCGGTGGTGAGATGCGGGACCCGATTGCAGGTGAATTCCAGCGGGGGTTCGACGAAATATCTATGGGGGTGTCCGTGCCAGAATCCCTGAGCCATATGGCCGACCGTGTTGATTTGATGGACGTGAAGTTCTTCGTCACGTCCGTAAATATTCAACGTGAAACGGGCGGTAATTTGGCGGAGATCATCGACTCGCTGGGCCGGTTGATCAGGAAACGCTTTGAACTGAAAAACAAGATTCAAGCCTTAACTGCCGAAGGGCGCATCTCAGCCATCATCTTGATGTCGTTGCCGTTTGGCATGGCGTTGGTTCTCCATTTCATCAGTCCGGAATATTTGACGCCGCTCTTTACCGACCCAATGGGTCAGGCGATGGTTGCTGGAGCAATAGGCATGATGATCCTCGGTGGTATTGTGATGAAGAAGATGATTGCCATCAAGGTGTAACAAAGGACAATCGCCATGGATATGACATGGGTTATCAGTAGCCTGATCTTTATGATGGTGCTGCTCTGCAGTATGGGAGTCTACCTTGTCATCGGCTCGCGGGCGACGATGAATGTCATCAAACGCCGTGCCGAAGGTCAGGTTGGCGTTGCCGCTTCTGCCGATGAATCTATCAGCCTCAGTCTAAAAGACAAACTGCAGGCGTTGCTTAGGCGTCTTGGAGAGGCAAACAAGCCATCCAATGAATCGGACGTTTCGACCATCCGGGAAGCGCTCGTGACTGCCGGCTACAGGCATCCCCAAGCTCCGATCTTGTTCATGGGCGCCAAGCTCCTCTCCGGTATTCTGGTGCTGGGGATTGTGATATTACTTCCGGCGAGTCTATTGGGGTTCCCAACGGCGACTACTCAATTAGTGATGTATGTCGGCGCGACCTCAGCTGGATACTTCGTTCCGATGTTGTGGCTTCGCTATGCGATCAGCCAACGAAAGGACAAAATCCAGGATGCCTTTCCTGATGCATTGGATCTCATGGTGGTCTGCGTCGAGGCCGGATTAGGCTTGGATGCGGCGATCAGCCGTGTGAGCAGCGAAATCCGGTTTGCCCATCGGGAATTGGCGGAAGAGTTTCATCTGGTGTCACTCGAACTGCGCACCGGTTTGTCACGCACCGAGGCGCTCAAGAATCTGAGCCGCCGTATCGATCTAGAAGAGGTCAGCAGCTTGGTTGCCTTGTTGGTCCAGACGGATAAGTTCGGGACGAGCATCGGGCAATCGTTGCGTGTCCATTCCGATTCGATGAGGGTCAATCGGCAGCTCCGTGCGGAGGAATTAGCAGCCAAGATACCGGTCAAAATCCTCTTCCCTTTAGTATGTTTCATCTTCCCAAGTGTGTTTGTGGTCATCGTCGGACCCGCAGCGATAAAAATTGCCAGGACGCTGCTACCTTCACTGGGTGGCCCATAAGTTGAACTCTTGTTACTGAAACATCCTCAACTCGTCGGTGCGGTGAAACTACTTGAATCCCGCACGTTGCCTGAAGGTGGATTCCCCGCCAAGGGTGGCGATCCATTTCGCAGTGATGCCACTGCATGGGCTATCTTGGCAATAAGCCGGTCTGTGCCCAACCATCCTCTAGTGGATCCGGCAAGGGATCGATTGGCGACCGCGCAGGGCCATGATGGTCGGGTCTCGATGAGCAAGGAGCATGAGGAGGCTTTTTGGCCGACTGCTCTCAGTGTTCTTGCCTGGCATGGGTCTCAAGCCCACGAGCCTCACTATGGTCTGGGAATTCAGTTCCTTCTCAAAACCATGGGGCGCCATTGGAGCAAGATACCCGATGCTCCAACGGGGCATGATCCCAGTATTCCAGGATGGCCATGGATTGACGGCACGCACTCATGGATCGAGCCTACAGTGCTGAGCGTACTGGCGTTGCGGGTAGCAGGGCATGGCCGGCATGATCGTGTCCTCGAAGGTGTTCGGATGATGCTCGACCGTCAGCTACCTCACGGGGGATGGAATTACGGAAATACGACGGTGTATGGGCGAGAGCTTCATCCCATGCCGGAGAGCACAGGTGCTGCCCTGTCCGGCTTGGCAGGCCAGGTTGAGCAGGGAACTGTCGCTCAAAGCCTCGACTATCTTCAGGATGAGGTCGATCGGTTACGCACGCCGATCTCTCTTGGGTGGGGTTTGCTTGGTCTTGCGGCCTGGGACCGCTGGCCGTCGAACGGCGGGGCCTTGGTCGATCGCTGTTTGAGAAGTCAAGCGCGCTACGGTGAATACGATACGTCGGCGCTTTGTCTGCTTCTCCTCGCTGCAGTAGAAGGGGACACCGATGCGAAGAACACTATTTTCCCACGTGCGGCTCGTCAGCACCTATCGGTAGCTCGTTCTTATTGAGAGGTATTGTGTCCAATCATTCGGAGCAGAAATCGATAGGAGGCCTTACACGCCGTGATCTGCTTCGCGCAGGGGCAGCAGGCCTCTTGCTCAGCTCAGGATTGCTCCTGATCCCGAAACGGTATTTTCGCATGCCGCAAGAGGCCCAGACATTTGTGACCAAGGTGGCGCACTACCAATTGGATATTGCCGATGCGATTACTAGAGGGGTTCGGGAGCTGGGTGTCTTGTCTGGAGAATTGAGGGGTAAGCGCATTCTCCTCAAACCGAACTTGGTTGAAACCGCCTCAGGAGCGCCGCACATCAACACACACCCGTTGGTTCTCCGGGGCACGATCGAAGCGTTTCTTCGGCTGGGGGCCGCTACGGTCATGGTTGCCGAGGGGCCAGGTCATCGCCGTGATACGCTAGCGGTGTACGAAGAATCTGGTCTCGCGGATGTGCTGACTGAAGATCGTATCCGGTTTCACGACCTTAATTACATTACGGGATACGAGGTGCCGAATGCCGGCCGCCAGTCTTCGATGCGGACGCTGACGTTTCCCGCCCTCTTCAAGGAAGTGGATTGGATCGTGTCTGTTGCGAAGATGAAGACTCATCATTGGGCCGGAGTGACGCTCTCGATGAAGAACTTGTTCGGAGTTATGCCGGGCATTTACTACGGGTGGCCGAAGAATGTGCTGCACCATGTGGGAATTGAAAATTCGATTCTTGACATTAACGCGACATTGAAACCGCACTTTGCCATTGTTGATGGTATTGTTGGGATGCAGGGCGATGGGCCGATCATGGGTGATCCCAAACAAGCCGGTGTCCTCGTGATGGGACGAAACCTTCCTGCTGTGGATGCGACCTGTTGCCGCATCATGGGCATCGATCCCTATAAAGTTTCCTACCTGGAGCAAGTCGACAATTGGTTGGGACCTATCGGCAAAAGCTCGATCGTGCAGCGTGGCGAGGCAATTGCGACCGTTCGAACGAACTTCGAACTGATCGATACGATTCCGGCTCAACAGGGGATACGGCTCATATGAAACAATGTATGGTGATGATTCTGCTCGTGTTGCTATTGTGCCCAGGCGCTGGATACTCAGCGGAGCCTGAGCCACCTGCCCAGGTACAAGATCCGAAGTTATACGATCACTATCGCTCCTTAAAACAGATGCAAGAAAGTTTAGCCGGCCGCTCTCTTGAAGAACAGACTCGTCTTCAACCGCACCTTCAGCGGGCAGAGCAGCTGGCATGTGACCGACTGAAACGCGAACAACGGGAGCTGGTGCCGAAAGAGGAATATCGTCGTCAAGGAGGTGACGAATTCCTGATTTTTGTCCTTCAGTTCGAACAGCATTGTCAGACGGTCAAATAGGAACAGCGAAGCGATGGGTGCTGTTTACGCTCTCACCAAAAATTGATATTGAGATAGGTCCTGGAACGATTGCAATCCAGTCGGCTGGTTTCTCTCGGGCGACATTCTCCTCGGCATCTCCTTAGTATTCTCAACGAGAACCGGTCTCCGGGCCGGACGCCTAAATAAACCATTGGCAAGAGTACAAGTCGGCATTCACTTGAAAATGGTCATTGAATAGGGACCTTCCAGCACTCACGTTTGGAGTATCTGGCCACGGAGCTTGACACGCAACCTGCGCAGCAGGAACCACGGCTCTACGACCATTACCTCGCGTTAAAGCAGATGCAGGAAAGCTTGGCCGGTCGTTCGTTGGAAGAACAGGCTCGATTACAGCCGCAGATCGATCGTGCGGAACAGAAAGCCTATGAACAGGTCCGGCGGGAACGAGAAGAGCGGGTGCCGAAAGAAGACTATCGCCGGCAGGGTGGTGACCAATTTCTCGTGTTCGCGCAACAGCTCGAGCAATATTGCCTCTCGCGTTAGCCTCTTTCCTCTGATTCCTCATTCTTGAGTTATGCCGGAACGGTGTCGTCGCAAGTGAAGCTTGCCGCAAACCGGCCTGCATGGTAGCATGTATACACATGTATCTACATCATACATGTTGGGGAGGCTACGATGCGATTGCAACTGGCAAGATGGGGTAACAGTCTTGCAGTTCGCCTGCCGAAGGAATGCACCAGGGTTGCCGGTCTGCGCGAAGGAGATCAGGTGGAGGCGGTGATTACACAGAAAGGCACTATTACGTTGATGCCGGACAAAATGTTCAAGAAGACCGTGTTTCTCGCCCGCCTTGCAAAATTGCATGCGTCCATGAAGATGACGAAGCCCATTGTTGAGAAAATGCGGCGAGAGGCTCGATATTGATCGTCTATGTCGATACGAGTGTCCTAGTGGCATTGCTGACAGTCGAGCCCAAAACGAAAGATGTCATGGCGTGGTATGCCGGGCTGCGGGAAGTGCCGTATTGTGCTGATTGGTTGTTGACGGAGTTTTCCAGCGCCATCTCGATCAAGTTACGGACGAAACAACTGACCGATGCCCAAGTCAAGCTTGTTCGAAAGGAATTCAACCTGCTTATTGCGGGGGGGCTCCGGCTCGTTCCTGTGAGTAGGGCTGCATTCAAGCAGGCGGCAGAGCTGGTCAAACAGCATCGGTTTGGTCTAAGTGCGGGAGATTCGTTGCATCTTGCTTCGGCGCTGGAGTTGGGCGCGAGCCACATAGCCACCTTGGATGGCACATTGGTAAAAAACGCGAAGCGCATGGGATTAGAGCAAATTATGTTGTGATGCCTCTATCATTCCAGCGTGTCTGCCTCCGCTACCATCCCCTTATCCTCCCAGTCACTGTAAGAAAGTGGATCACTTTGCGACCAAACCAATAGCGGGTGACATTGACAGTCAGCGGAGGAGGTCCCATGATACACCAGGATGCCGTTATGACCACAGAAGTTTCCAACCAGGCCGGAACCGGCAATACCTATACCGGCAAGGCTCTCATTGCCGTGGCAATCGCTTTGGCCATCGGCGCATTCTTCTATTTTGATCTCGGGCGATTCCTGTCGCTCACGGCATTGAAGGAGAACCGGGATAGCCTGATGGCCTTCACGGATGCCAACTTCGGCGCAGCGGTCGGCATCTTTATCCTGACCTATGTGGTGGTGGCCGGCCTGTCCCTGCCGGGTGCCGTGATTCTTACGTTGGCCGGTGGTTTTTTGTTCGGCGGGATCTTGGCGACGCTGTTCATTAATATCGGCGCGACGACCGGAGCGACGCTCGCCTTTCTCGCTGCGCGGTATCTGTTGAGGGATACGGTCGAGCAGAAGTTCGGGAAGTGGATGGGACCATTCCAAGAGGGCTTTGCGAAGAATGCCTTCAGTTATCTCTTGACGCTACGGCTGATTCCGCTCTTTCCATTTTTTATCGTCAATCTGGTCTCAGGTCTCACACGTGTCAATGTCGGAACGTACATGCTTGCCACGGCGATAGGCATCATTCCCGGGTCGTTTGTCTACGCCTATGCGGGACGTCAGCTGGGGACGATCAGCTCGCTGAGAGAAATCGCATCTCCCAATGTCATCGGCGCCTTTGTCCTGTTGGGACTGTTGGCGCTGGCGCCGGTTGTGTATAAGCGGTTTGTTTCCAAAACAGCGTGACCATACCACAGGTATTGTGAGGCACAGGCCATCTACAACCGTGCAATGGAATGGAGGTGTCGCTGGATAGGTGCGGAGCAGATACACTGAGCATGTCGAGAAGCAGCGGGGGGCATCGCTGCAAAGCTATGCAGCCAGGATTCGCTTCATACGTTTCACTTCTCGCTCCAAGTGATCTAATCTCGATTCCAGAGTGGCTCGGTTTGTGAGTCCTTTCTTTAGCGTACGGCTTACCAGTCCTTGGTAGGACACACCTGTCCGCCGTGAGACTTCCTTGAGCGCATGAAGGCTCTTTGTATCGATTGTGACGGTGATCTTCACTGCTTTTTCTCGTGCCAACGAAGCCCGCAAGCGTGCCGTGGCGGTTTCATCTACCGTAAGATCATCGAGCTTTGGTTCGCGCATCATATACCCTCCGAAACTTCCGCCAGCTGGCCGATCCGATAATGCGAATCTTGCCGCCTCGTTTCATAACCCGTTAGTCCCATCGCGACATTCTGTAAGACTTGAAGGTTTGGACTGACAAACAGCCAAGCGGTTTATCTCATTGACAGTTCGACGAGAGGTTACCATGATACGGATGCGTGACACGAACGGGGAGAAAGCTGAAACCATGAGCCGGCATGAGGAGAGTCTAGTGTTTCCCGACGACGAGTACAATCAAGAGCTCATCGCCAATGTGCATCCGGCCGATTGGGTCAATCCCGAGCCGAGAGGCCGGTACAACATCGTGGTGGTTGGAGCGGGAACGGCCGGTCTGATCACCGCCGTCGTAGGCGCGAGCCTCGGGGCCAAAGTGGCGCTGATCGAAAAGCATCTGATGGGCGGGGATTGTCTGAACGTCGGGTGTGTGCCGTCCAAAGGCATCATCCGAGCCGCGAGGGCCTGGGCTGATTTGAGAAAGGCGACAGAGTTCGGCCTCTCGATTCCCCCCGGCGTGACGTACGATTTTGGCGCCGTCATGGCACGCATGAGAAAACTGCGGGCCCGCATCAGCCAAAACGATTCCGCTCAGCGGTATACGAAACTTGGCGTGGATGTCTATATCGGCAGCGGGCGGTTTCTTGGAACCGACCGGATCCAAGTGGAAGGGCCGGCAGGTGATCGGCAGCTGACCTTTGCCAGAGCGGCGGTTTGTACCGGGGCCAGAGCATCGGTGCCGACGATTCCTGGATTGCAGGAAGCCGGGTACCGCACGAATGAAACAGTCTTTTCCCTCACGGAGCTGCCACAAAGGCTGGGGGTCATCGGCGCAGGACCGATCGGCTGCGAGCTGGCGCAAGCCTTTGCCCGTTTCGGGAGCCACGTGTATCTGATCGAAGCCACGCACGGCATCATGCCGAATGAAGATCGCGATGCTGCGGAGATCGTCGAGCAGCAGATGATTCGGGATGGTGTGACGCTCCTCTGCTGCGGGAAAGACCTGCGAGTCGAGAGGGTCGAAGGCGGGAAACGGCTGATCCTCGACTCGCATGATCGGCAGTATGACGTGACGGTCGATGAAATCCTTGTCGGGGTGGGACGGCTTCCGAACGTGGAACGAATCGGGCTGGAAGCAGCCGGCGTCACGTATGACACGAGGGGGATTCAGGTGAACGGCAGGTTACAGACCACGAATCCCAAGGTATTCGCCGCCGGCGATGTCTGCTCTCGGTACAAATTCACCCATGCGGCCGATGCCATGGCCCAGATCGTGATTCAGAACGCGTTGTTCCCGCATCCATTGGGTGTGGGTTATGCCGACGCGGAGTCTTTGAACATGCCCTGGTGCACCTTTACCGAGCCGGAGGTCGCACATGTAGGGCTGTACGAGAAAGATGCCAAGGAGAAGGGGCTGGACGTTGAAACGTACACATACAAGCTCGACGAAGTGGATCGGGCGATCTTGGATGGAGAGGAAGAAGGGTTTGCACGCGTGCACATTCAAAAGGGAACGGACAAGATTCTCGGGGCAACGATCGTCGCGGCCCATGCCGGCGATTTGATCAATGAATTTTCCGTGGCGATGAAGGCGGGAGCCGGCGCCAAAACCATCGCCGGGACAATCCATCCGTATCCGACTCAGGCTGAAGTGAACAAGAAGGTCATCAATCTGTGGCGCAAGGCACACTTCTCACAAGGCACGAAGAATCTCTTGGTGAAGCTGTTTTCCTGGATGAGAAGAGGATGAAGGGAATGGGGTGGGGAGAACTTATGAAGATTCTGGTCCTGACCGGTGTATGGGCGGTCATATGGCTGCTGGGCACTCCAGACGGTCTCCGGGCAGAGAGCGGGACTGTACTTGAGGTGGGGAAGTTTTCCGCAAGTGAACCGGGCACCAGTTTGCCCGATGGCTGGAAGCCCCTGACCTTCAAGAAGATCCCGAAGCTGACGACGTACGAACTGGTGAAGGACCAGGCACAGGTCGTCGTCAAGGCCGTAAGCGATGCATCAGCATCCGGCTTGACCAAGGAGGTCAGGATCGATCCGAAGGAATTTCCGATCGTGCGATGGCGCTGGAAGGTCGAGAATGTACTCCAGAAGAGCGACGCCACCAGAAAAGACGGGGACGACTATCCGGCCCGGCTTTACATAACCTTTGAATATGATCCAGACAAGGTCGGTTTCGGCAAGAAGCTCAAGTACAAGGCGGGCCAGGCGTTGTTCGGAGATATTCCGATCGGAGCCATCAATTACGTGTGGGAAACTAGGACACCCGTCGGGGCGATTCTCGACAATGCGTACACGGATTTCGTCAAAATGGTGGTGGTTGAGAGCGGGCCGCACAAACTCAGCGCCTGGATCGAGGAGTCCCGTAACATCTACGAGGATTACAAGAAGGCCTTCGGAGAAGAGCCGCCGATAATCAACGGCATTGCCATCATGAGCGATACGGATAATACGAAGGAACGAGCCACCGCCTACTACGGGGATATCACCTTCGTCAAATCCGCAGAGACTCGGGTGAATGCCTCAGCCAAATAATCAGCACCAGCCAGGCATCCCAGCCTATTGAATGGAGTTCGCGAAGCCGTCCCGGGTGATTTCAACGCGGACCCGGTCGCCGACTTTCTTCTGCCCGCGCAGGTGTTTGGTGTCCCGACTGACGTAGAGGTGAACCTGGTTGCCTTCGTAATCTTCCACGATATACAGGTCGCCCTTGATCCGTGTGACCGTTCCGCCGATGGTCTTCCAGGCCGGACCGGGCCGAGGAGTCGACTGACTGGGGCGTGAGAGGGTATAGGCGCTCGTCATGGAGTCATCCGGCTCTGAGGAAACCGACCCGGAAGACGGAGCCGCCGGATGTCTCTTGTCTGCTGAGCCTGCCGAGGTGACGGATGGGGAATTCACTGCCAGGATGATCAGACCGCCGATCACAGCTGAAAGGAGCCGCTTGTGAGAGATGCGCATCGGGTGCCTCCTCCTCAACACCATGTGTAGATAGGGCCATTGTGCAATAACGGAATTACATGTCGAGAGAAAATTGAAAATGCTAGGGAGGATGCTGAAAAAGTCCGCCAGCGGCGTTCTCGCATTGCTCAGAGGCTCAACGTAGGAAAGGCGAAGGCAAAGTGCCTATCCGCTCGCATGTAATCGAAGCGAGCGGTTCAAGCGAAGCTTGGTATGTACCTCCTCACCTCTTCGCTCGCTGCGGCCTTGCTGGCTGACATTTTGAGCATCCTCAAATTACTGTCGTATATGTGCCGCATGGAATATCCCTGCTAATCAAGATTTCCTATGTTGATACGGATTGAACGATCACAACCGAGCACGGTGGAGCGAGGCGCCGGACCGGTGTCGGAGCACCCGGGGCGACCAGGTCTCGTTCGCTCGCTCTGGGGCGGGTTGAGGAATCTGGCTGTACGCCGTCCGTTGTTGGCCGTATTTCAGGTGAACCTGCGCTGTAATTCTTCTTGCGGGTATTGCAATCTGCCCTTGAATGCGGGTCGCTACGAAATGTCGCGGGAGGAAATCCGGACGGTCTTCGCCGGGCTCTATCACGACGGGCTGCGGGTGGTCTTTGTGCAAGGGGGGGAGCCCTTACTCCGTCGAGATCTTGTCGCTGTCCTTCAAGACTTGCACGAGATAGGGCTCCATCTGACGGTGATTACGAACGGCACCAAATTGACCGTTCCGCTCGTGACGCAATTCGATGACCTCGGGATTTCCCTCTCGATCAGCCTCGATACGTTGAATCCCGCCGCATATGAACGGATTCGTGGCGCGGATCAGCTTGAGGCCGTCCTCGCGGGTGTCGATCTCCTGCGGCACTATCGCCATCCGAAGTTCCTGACCTGCATCGTCAGTGAGGCGAATCGTGAAGACGTGACGGAGGTCGTGGCGTTCGCTCGGCAGCGAGGATTCTTGCCGGTCGTCGGTGCGTACCATTGGGACGTGGGGCTATACGGCAAGCAGGATGAAACCTTGATGTACGACCGGCAACAGGCCCGATTGGTCTTTGAACAGCTGCTGGAACAAGACCTGCTCCCTCCGGGCTATTGCCGGCAATACGCAACGGACACTGTCACCTGGCTCGGCGGCGGGACACTCGCGCCCTGTGATGCGGGAGGGTACAGCATTGCGATCGACGCCTCGGGGAATGTGGCGCCCTGCCTCTCGCTTCCTTCCGTCGGCAATCTGCGCGAGTCGTCGCTCAGTGACATATTGTCGAGATTCGATCGACGGTCGATACAGTGCTGCTCCGATCACTCGTCATGCAATCGGGTGGACGGGCGGGTGATCGGGTCGGTGCTCAGGCATCCGATCGCGGCATGGCAGACTCCGGTGTCATGGTGATACGGAGGAGACCGTTCCGAATGTGGATGGTGCTCGGGATCGCGGTGATGCTCACGGCCTGTTCCACGGTTCCGACGTCGTTTCGTCCCAAGGAACCTCTTCGTCCGGAGGAAGTCTCACATCGATTGCTCGGGCAGGTCTTGGCGTCACACGTCAAGGATGGTGTCGTCGACTATCCGGCCGTTCACAGGGACGATCGTTTTCCGGCCTATCTTGCACAGTTGGACCGGGTGGATCCCGAGGCGCTGGCCACGCGCCGGGAGCGGCTGGCGTTCTGGATCAATGCCTATAACGCCTTCGCCGTGCAAGGTATCCTGGATCACTATTCGCCGGCGAGCCTGGTCGGACGCTATCGCTATTTCATCGGGCGGGACTATCGGGTGGGCGGAGCCGCCATCAACCTCTATGATCTCGAACGGCAGATTCTGATCAAACAGTTTCACGAGCCGTTGATCCATTTCGCCATCGTGTGCGCGTCCGCGTCCTGTCCCAAGCTCCAGCCCTGGTCCTATGAGCCGGATCAGCTCACGGTGCAGTTGGACCGTGCGGCCAGGGAGTTCATCAATGATCCCGCTCGCAATCGGTTCGACCGCAAGAACAAAGTGGCATCCCTCTCAATGATCTTCAAATGGTTCGAGGAGGATTTCACGAGGGCGGCTGGTTCGGTTGTCTCCTATATCACCCGCTATGTGAACGATCCTGAACTGGTCCAGGACCTGATGCAGTCGGACTATCGGATCGAGTATCTCGAGTACGATTGGAGTTTGAACGGCCTTCCACCAGAGGAGTACACCCATGCTGGTCAGTCATGATGAGAGGGAGCCCATCGCCAGGCTCTTGACGTTTTTAGAACATGGCGAACGGATGGCCCATGACTGCGCCAAGGCGCAAGCTGGGTTATCGGATGATGACGGGACAAGGAAATTTTTGCTGAGCCAGGCCAAACAAGAGGCGATGCACGCGCGGGTCTTTCAGGTCGCCGTTGCCTGGCTGGCCCCCAAGCATCTCGGAGACGAACCGTTTCTGCCCGCTTTGGAAGAGTATCGGGCAATTCTGGACGAGGCCCTGGCGCGGCGGGATCTCACGGAGACGTTTCTGGCCGAGCAAGTCGTACTTGAAGGATTAGGCGAAGCCATCCTGACTCGCATTGAACAGGGCTTGGCGAAGCGGGCGGCGCCGTTCGGACGGCTCCGGCGGGTCCTGCTGCATCAGGAGGAAGCGCACCATGGATTCGGCCGACGCCAGCTGGAGCGCGCCATTGAACGTGGTGAGACCGATGTGACGGACCTCAATCAACGGGCACAACGGTACCTGTCCTTGACGGACGCCATGGTCTTCACCCTCTGTGACCTGTTCGACAGCATCGATGAAGACGCCACGGCCTGGGCACAGGACGTGCGGACCTTCTTGCCGGATTGGTGTGTGATAAGCGATCAGCTGTCAGCAGACAGTCGTCAGCCCTTCAGCACAGGATGTCTGTGAGCTGATCGATGATTTCTGTCATCATCCCGACGTACAATGAAGAAAAGGCGTTGCCGAACACGCTCCAGGCCTTGTTTGCGCAGCCGGGCTCATTCGAAACCCTCCTCGTCGACGGCGGCAGTACCGACCGGACGCGAGCAATCGCCAAAGAGTCAGCACTCAGTCCTCAGTCCTCAGTACTCAGCACTGTACGTTGTCTCACCGCCCCCAAAGGTCGCGCCTCCCAAATGAACGCCGGGGCCAAGCAGGCGAACGGCGAATGGCTGCTCTTTCTCCATGCTGATACGATCTTGCCGGACAGGGCGATTCAACTATTGAATGAGATGGAGGCGGATCAATCGATTCAGGCCGGCGGATTCATGCACCGGTTTTCCGGCGACGACTGGCGGCTGAAGTTCATTTCCTTTTTGGATAATTTCCGCTGCACCCGCAGCCGGATTATCTATGGTGATCAGGCCCTCTTCGTCCGGCGAAACCTGTTTGAACAATTGGGCGGGTTTCCCGATCAGCCGATTCTGGAAGACGTTGCCTTCTGTGAACGGCTCATCAAGGTCGCAAACCCGCTCCTGCTTTCTCCCCCGGTCATCACCGACGCCAGAAAGTTCATCAAGATGGGCATCTGGCGGAGCTTCATCCGTGTGCTCCTCATCATCCTCCATGTCGAATATCGCCTGCCGGTGCTGCCTCGAACATTTTTTCAAGATGTGCGGTAAGGCTCACGCTCAAGTCTGGGATGCTACTGGTTGCCGGTCTTTTAACAGCTTGTTAGTGAGCCGGAAACAAGCCTGATGGTCGCCACGGGCTGCGGTGGCGCAATGCTGTCGTGAGGCTTACAGAGAGAGGAAGATCCGGTAGGTGAAAGGTTTCAGCGCCATCTTGAGGACGTGCGGTCTGTGTGAAGCGTTCGCACAGAGGGACAGGCCTGATTGCTCCATGCGACGATTGCATCACCACGGATACGGTCAATAGTTCACGAGTGCCCGCCGGACCGCTTCGGGCTCACGGTCAATCACCAGCAGATAGGCGCGCGCCGCCCCGCTGGGAATGGCTCGGCCTTGCTCCCATTGCTGCACGGTCCGAAAGCTGAACCCATACTGTTCGGCAAATTCGCTCTGACTCATGCCGACTTTCTTCCGAATGCGGGCCACATCAATCTCGTGAGGGACATGGATTACCGAGCGGTGTGGTTTTCCGTTGACCCATGCGAGTGCTTTCTTGGCACTCACGATCATACGCCGCCCTGCCGATGGGGTGCGTGTCTTCATCACGTCCTCTTCCTGCGATAGGCTGCTGCCAGCGCGCCCAAGGTGTCCTTAAACTCGTTCCGCTCGGCCTGTGTCAGGTCAACCCGTTCATTCTTCGCAAATACATTGAGGAGAAACACCGGAATATCCGTTCCACTGAAAAACGTGATCACCCGATATCCTCCACGTTTGCCTTTGCCTTGTCCCGCGAACCGTACTTTTCTTGCACCGCCGGTCCCCTTTATTTCATCCCCAGCTTCAGGATGACCGGCAAGATACTCGACGATAGCCATCCGTTCCTGTTCCGAAAGACCGGCTCGCTTTGCATCCTTCAAGTACTCTTCGGTTTCGATCACAGTCTGCACGAGAGAACCATACGTTAAGTGCGTATAGCTGTCAACAGACGCTCGTCTGTGAGCCACGTTGGGTTGGCGGCTTCCGTTCCCAACTTCAGGGGATCACCATGTGTGTAGCTTGTAGCGGGTACGCGAGTTGTGCCGTTTGATTGGGTGTTGAACGCAGTGCCTATAATCTAGGCATCCGTTGTGGCCGACGCCAGAAAGTTCATCAAGATGGGCATCTGGCGGAGTTTCATCCGTGTGCTGCTCATCATCCTCCACGTCGAATATCGCCTGCCGGTGCTGCCTCGAACATTTTTTCAAGACGTGCGGTAAGGTCCTTGCCCGACTGGCAGCGAACGAGAGCAACATGGATGCGCCCCGTACTACTTTGACATCGAAGGGGGCATCCTGACGGGATGAGTCGCGGAGATCATCAGCGGTCCACCGTTCCAAGCGCCCCTCGACCTGAACAACGACGTTCAAAAGCGATTTGATCATCGCGCTGATGTGATGTACACTTATGGTGTACAGAGGAGGCACTCATGGGATCTGTCAATGTCAAGGAGACACGCCGCTTGTTAAAATCACTCCTCGATCGTGCTGAGGCGGGTGAAACCATTACCATCGCGCGACGGGGTGAAGTGGTCGCGAGGCTCGTTCCTCCGTTCCGGCCTCCTCGCCGACTCCCGTCGCTCCGTCTGTTACGGCACTCGATAAAGAAGAAAGGCCGCTCCTTGAGTCAGATCGTGGTGGACTCGCGGCTGGATGAGCGCGCGTGAGCGTCTATATTGATACCAGCGTCCTTGCCGCGTACTACTGCCCGGAACCGCTGAGTCTCGTTGCGGAGCACACCCTCCGACGTCACAACTCTCCAATAATCAGCGAACTCACGCAGGTCGAATTCGTTTCTGCCGTTTCACGAAAGGTCCGAGAAAAGACCTTGCCGTACGAAAGTGCCGCGAGACTGCTGGCCCAATTCGAAGCGCATGTCGAGGACGGGTACTATGAAGTCCTCTCGTTGAAGCCACGAGACTATCGTCTGGCCAAGTCTTGGTTGGGACAGCTTAAAGGAACGCTCAGAATGCTTGATGCTCTGCATCTAGCCGTGGCTGTGGCCGCTGCTGGATCAATCGTCACAGCCGATCGCCGACTCGCAGCCGAAGCCCGAAGATTGGGTGTGCCGATGAAACTGCTCACCGTGGGGCGTACGCGGTAACGTGCCGGAACGCTTTTCGTCGACGCGTCAGCAGCGTATTGGGGAAACGGCATCGAGCGCGGATCCGAACCCTCAATGGACAATAGAATCCGGGATCGCTGGCGGAGCTTCATCCGCGTGCTGCTGATCATCCTCCACGTTGAATATCGCCTGCCGGTGCTGCCGCGAACATTTTTCAAAGACGTGCGGTAAGGGTACTGCTTAGTGGTAGTTGGGCAGAGGCCTGTTGAAATGGGAGAGGAATTAGTTTTGCGAGAGGGAAGGCAGGAGCGTGGCCCGCGTTCGCGGGCCACGCTCGGGAACGATCATGTGATCAATTCACGTTTGGTGCTGGCACCATACTACAGCGTTTCGAGAAGTCATGACGCTCTGGTTCTACTCCATTCAGAGTAGGTGGAGTTTGCTCTGGATCTGGACGACCTAATGTTTCCACAAACGTCAAGATGCTACTCGCATGCCCCCCTGCACCGACCGCCGGGAGGTCGACAAGTATTGTTGCATTCCCTTGCGCCGTGTTATGGCCGTGCGGCAAGCAGAGCTGAGGATGATCGAACGGCGCTTCTTCTTTGGCCACACGAGGGTCCGTCAGGGCCTCCAAGAAGGCGATTACGTCGTTGACTTCTTCTGGCCTGATCACTCCGGCTGTGATTTCCGCGTCGAAGTCCACTTGTCCGATGAGGCATCTATTCCGATTGTTGTTGCGGCAGTTGTCTGGATTGAAGGCCAGGTTGAAGTGGCCGCCGAGATTATAGAAATCAATCACTTCACTGATGCTTTTCTTCGACCCATTGTGCATATAGGGGCCGGTGAGAGTGAGATTGCGCAGCCCCGGGGTCTTGAACGACCCGCGGATTGCCATATGTTCGTTCGCATTGAGCGGACGACAGCCGTTCCCATTGACGACGCCAAGGGCTTGGCCCCGTCCTCCAGGGGCACAGGCCACTGTAATGGCAAAGGGTAGTGGAGAGAGATTCGTCGAAGAGGTGGGAAGCATCAGCTTTCCGGAGAGCAGGAGGTCATTATTGATCTGGTTAACAACGGAGTTAGTACCACGCAGGATTTCCTGCGCCAACATGCCGAACGAGAAAGGTACATTCTTGTCAGTTCGGTTAAAGATGGACAGATCATCCGCCGTCGGACGGACACCGATATTGTAGAAGCCCGTATCGTAGGCGGCCCTAGTTCCGTCTCCCATCAGCATGCGCTCGGCAAGGGCGACGGGAGGCACCGGAACCCCAGCTATTGCTGCTTCAAGCGCTGGGTCCCCGAATCCGGTCAAATGGCTGACACTGGCAGATGTCATTTCACTGCCGAAATGGCAGGCTGAGCAACTGGCTCGGCCAGACAGAAAGACGGCCAGCCCGCGTTCAACTGCAGTGCCTGTGCCAGGCTGTGCGCCGTTGAGACCTGCCAAGAGAATATCTACCGGCGTCCGATCCGGGATCAACGTCGCTTCATAGGCTTGCACCGCTAGGCCAAAGAACAAGGCAAAATTGCTCCTCATGAGGTTAATATCCACGTTACCGTTCCCATCACCCCAGAACTTTTCTTGAAACACATCTTTAATGAGGTCGATATAGGAGATGTTCAACCCGAACCCGGATGAAGACCTGAGGTTTAACCCCGGTCTAACTCCCTTCCCCAGCGTCCCCGTCCCGGTCCCCAATACACTGTCTGTCAGCGCAATTGCCTGCCGATCGAGCGGTATAAATCCTGGTGTTGGAGGTACCGCTGACGGATCAGGCAGTGGCCTCAAGACTTTTGCGGCAATGTGCTGGAACTCGCGAGTGGAGAGCGACATCTCAAAGTCGCTCAATAGCGGGCCCACGGCTTGCGAGGCCGCCGAGCTGAAGGGAATCATGACCTGGAGCGTGCCGCCACCAGTCGTGTTCACTTTCACACCGGGGTCGAGCATGCCGAAGGGATTCACGCCGTTAAAGAAGAGATTGGCGCGGCCGTCCCAAAAGTTTCGCAGATTAAATATGGCGCCAATGGCAGACGGTGAATTTCTCGGAGGCACGCGGCGCACTGTGAGTCCATTAGGCGTGTTGAAAGTTTCCGGGTCTGGTCCGGCGGTGGTGTTGCCATTTTCCACTCGACCAATGGGGTTGGTGAATGGAGCAAATGTCCCCATGTGGACACCCTGCGAGCTGACGATGTCGTTATTGCCAAAGTTTGGACCGGTCGCTGTGTTGACGGGAAAGGGGAAGTCTCCTACTCGTAATGTGTCGTTTGGGCCAATACCACCAAAAAAGTTCGGAAGAGGGTTCTTATCAGGGGCGGGCGTAAGATTTGGGTCATCTGGGCTGATGGCGTTCTTAAGTGCAAGTTGCGAGGTGGCATGCACGCGCTTCAAGCCCGGGTTCTTCTGGTTCTTGATGCGATTGTCCGCCCCGGCGTGGAAGTGGCAGGAGGCGCAGGCCTGCACGCCATCGCTGCCGATTTGCATCTCCCAGAATAAGGCCTTGCCCAACGCAATGAGCACATCTTGTCGGTGTCTTCCTCCTATTTGCCCTGGTCCTGGTTGGGTAATGGGGAAGCCAGCAGCAGTCCATGTTCCGCAATTACCGCCTAGCCCAGCGCCGGAACAATCCAATAGTCCCAGTGTATTGACATCCGGCACTGTCACAGCGCTGAGTGGCGGGGGAACGTGGGGAACTTCGACCGGAGCGGGGGCTTGCGCCGCAGCGATACCGGCCGTCATGGCCAGGGCTGTGACGCCGGTGAGGAGCACCCGCCAACTCTTCTTGGCGGTGAGTGATGTGTGTGGACCCATATGGCCTCCTGTTGTATCTGCTGGATGGATGATCCAGCGTGAGAATCTTCTGATGGTGCGCGACGCTTATACCAAATGCTCATGGGGTTCTGTCTACACCCTCTTTCGTAGGTACGTATGCCATACTATGCGGTATACACGTAATTATGTGCGGTTGAATGGATCGCAATCTCATTGATGGGAGAAGCGATTGTGAGTTGGCTTGTTGTTATTGCCCGAGTGATTTCTGTGCGCAAAAAAGATTCCTCGCACGTGCGCGTCAGCATGTACATCGATATCCTAATGCATCACATGTCCGAATATAACGGAACGCGCATTGCTTCATAAATTGTGGATTGCCTCTACTCTCATCGTGATTTCTTCGATAAACCCCGCACATTTGGTCCCGGATCCCCGGCACGTTCGTGCCGGGGATCCGGGAGAACCCGCCATCCGCCCTATGACGCGGGTGGAGTGGAACATCCAGACGGACCTGACCCGCTGGAATTAGGCCTGATGGTGAAGCCGAACATCATGGCGTGGTCTTCATGGGACAAGTTGTGGCAATGGACCACGTACTTGCCGGTGAATGTTCTGAAGTTTCGGTAGAAGGTCACGGATTCACCCCCCTGTAGCGAGACGACATCCTCGCGCGCAACATCGCCTCCCTGTGCTGGTTGCCCGTCCCTGGAGACAATCTGGTGCTCCTCCTGGTGGATGTGGATCGGATGGGTCCAGCCGCCGCCTTCGTTCACAAAGGTCCAGAGCTCGGCCTGGCCTACGGTCACATCGGCTTCATTTCGGTCGTGATCGAACGGTCGACCATTAATGGTCCAGATATGCTCTCCCCCCGCGTTTTCTTTGTTAAACCGAAACACCCTGTTCGGCACGTTGAGGTCCCATGTCGGCAGGTCCCGCAATCGAACCGGCAGATTGGCAGGACCCGCTTCGCCCGAGGGAGGATCCCCTTCGATCTCAAATTTCAACACCGGCACGCAATAGTTCGCATCGAACCCCCGGTCCCGCGGTTCTGTGAGCTTGCGGCCATCCAACATCTGCGCGATGTTCGATAGGTAGATCACGTCTCCAATTTTGGTCAGGGCTCCATCCTGGTACTGCGTAAAATCGATGACTACTTCCCGGCGCTTGGCCGGCCAGATCACGATGGAATCGCGGACGAGCGGAGCGGGCAGCAGCCCCCCGTCGCTCGCGATCTGTGTGAAGCGCATGCACTGTTGCCCGAGCGCGTTTCGGCCCCGGCGGTCGACAAAGTTGTATTGGCCCTGCTGTCCGGGAGCCGCCGCCACCCCGACCAGCACATTTCCTGCCGCATCTTTTTGCTCTCGCATCAGCTTGAACTCATACTGCCGCGCGATGGAGGCATCGAGAAACCGGAATCGGTACTTTCGCCGCTTGACTTTCAGCACCGGGCAGGCCTTCCCATTGACGGTAAACACGTCCCCGACAAAGCCGTTGTCGGGAAAATGTTTAAAGAAGGTTCTCCCGTACAAGTCCGGTCGAGGAACTCCGCAGCCGCCCACCTGGTGGAAGTCCTGATGAGGCGTCACGCCGTCGTCGAGCCGGCAGTCGAAAAAGACCAACGGGATGTCATAGTCCACCTTGAAGGTGTTCCCATCGGGTCTTCGGACACCGGGCAAGCTGGGCACCTCACTACTTTCCTGGCCGGGATCCAGGACCGGATCGTAGATCGGGTAAAGGCCCACCAGCCCCTTGTACACATTGGCGCCGGTATGGTCCATCCGGTGATCGTGGAACCAGAGAAATGATTGCTTTTCCCGATCGTCGCCGCCGGCGGGCCAGTTCAGATAGAGATTCTCCACCCATTCCCCCGGTTTGTAGGCACAGGGTTTGTGGAAGGGATTGCCGTCGCTCTCCGGCGCGGTATGGCCGTTGTGCAGGTGGGTGAGAAACGCCCGGTCAGGAGCTCCGAAATCCGGGACGGGAGCCGGGTCAGCTGATCCGAGGTCATTCTCAAAACGCACCAGACAGGGATGGTCATACTCGGCGTTGATCATCGGGCCGGGGAACGTTCCATTGAATCCCCAAATCGTGCTGGCCGGTAAGGTCACCTTTTGTTCAGAATCCGGGGTGACCGTCGGAGGTGTGACAACGCCTCCTGCTGCATTGATGGGCACCGCCTTGAGGTTGGTGAAGTGATGTTGACCTACTTGCAAGTTGATGCGGTAATACTTCGTAGTGGCAATCGATCCGTGGTAGTTCGGCAGTGGCGGGTCGCAAAGCTTATTGCCGTTGCTATCGAACGTGACACGGATGCCGTCGACTCCCACCTGATGGGTATCGACTTGCTGGGAGTCATTCTTGTTGCCTCCATACGGCGGGGTAAAACCACTCGTGTTGGTCTCGGGTTGTAAGGGGGTGGGTGGTAAAATTTCTTCCGTGAATGCATCGAAATCTCCGATACCACGCTTGACCGTGAAGGTGGTGTTTTTGCCCTTCGTCACTCGATTCGTTCGCCCGCCGATCAACGGACTGGTCGGATAAACCTCTGTGGTCGCCTGACATTGGCCCGCTGGGTTATTGTCAGGGCAATGGGCCAGCACCTCCTGCAGGGCACCAGGGCCGAGCATGGCCGCGCCTCCGGTCGCGAGTCCTACCTTCAACACGTCTCGCCGGCTCACGTGTGTTGCATCGTCGTCGCTCATGGTTCTTCTTACCCCTCCCTTGTCAATATCAACATGTTCATGAATGGCGCACGCCGGCCCTGGCGCCTCCTCCTGCTCTCGTGGCTCTTGCTGGACGTTGTGGTCCGACTACAGACCTCCTTCCCTCGCCAGGCGTTGGCTGCCTGGGCTCACGGACCCTGCGTCCCGCGCGGATAGATAAAGACGGTTCTGTTGCTGGATTGATGCTGATGGCTCGTGCTGTTCTCTCGTATGCGTACATGGTCGTCAGAACGTAATTGAGTGAGGATCGTCTGAATGCACCATATGGGATACATGCGGGGCGAAGCTTATACCTGAGTGTATGGAGTAATGCAACTATTTAACAGAGGATGAGGTCTGTAAAGGAAAGTATTCCAAATTGTTATCTGGCAAGCACGTGAATCGTGTGTGGGGATCGGGCGTTTGCGATGTGAGATGACTGTCCAAATATATGGACACCGCTTGTCAGTGAGGATGACGTGTGTCGCGCGGTGTCCTGTCGACCCTGTTCATGTGAGCGGCTTTTGATGAAAACGGAATATGCGCTTGCTGGCTCTTGACTCGGAGGGATAGATCTTCATGTTCAACAGTTCATAGTGGTTTCGAATGGGTTGGATCGTGTCGTGTGTGTGAGGTGAGGAGGGTGTCGGCCGCCGTCTCGATGGCCGTGAGGAGCCGGACTCGCGCACCCGGGTCCCCGGCACGGATGTGCCGGGAATCCGGGGTTGCGTGTCACACTCGTTACGGTTGGATCTCCCAGCCGAACATCATCGCATGGTCTTCATGGGCCAAGTTGTGGCAGTGCACCACGTACTTGCCGGTAAACGTTCGGAAGTTCCGGTAGAAGGTCACGGACTCACTGCCTTCCAGTGCGACGACGTCTTCCCGTGAACGGTCGTCCGGGTGAGCCGCATCCGGTACGGGCTTGTTCTTTCGAGAGACGATTTGGTGTTCCTCTTGGTGGATATGGATCGGATGGGTCCAGCCGCCGCCCGCGTTCTCAAAGGTCCAGAGCTCGGGTTGGCCTCGTTTGACAAAGGCTTCCATCCGATTGTGATCAAACGGTCTCCCGTTGATGGTCCACAGCAGTTCGCCGCCGACTCCCTGTTTATTGAACTTGAAGACCCGACGGCGGAGTTTCGTGAGGTCTGGCAGTTCCGGCAACTGGCGCAGCGGCCGGTCCAGGGGCGGCATCACACTCGCATCCGGCGCATCCTCGTCGATGACGAATTTCAGGACGGGGACACAGTAATTCGGATCAAAGCCCCCCGATCCCGGCGTGGTGCGTTTCCGTCCGTCGAGCATTTGAAGGGTATTCGCAAGGTAGAGTACATCGCCAATGTCCGGTACGCTTCCGTCCATGTATCGGCTGAAGTCGATGATCACTTCGCGACGCTTGGCCGGCCAGACTTCGATGGAGTTGCGGTCGATGGGGAAGGGGAGCAGCCCGCCGTCGGAGGCAATTTGCCTGAACCGCATGCACTGTTGTCCGAGCGTGTTCTTGCCGGTGCCGTCGATAAAATTGTATTGCCCCTGCTGACCAGGGCGGGCTCCGACCGTGCCTTGCATCAGTTTGAACTCATATTGCCGTGCGATCGAGGCATCCAGGAATCGGAAGCGATACTTTCTGCGTTTGACATGCAACACCGGATAGGCGACGCCGTTGACCGTGAAGACGTCCCCGACAAAGCCCTTGTCAGGGAAATGTTTGAAGAAGGTTTTTCCCCACCATTCCGGGTGGGTTTCGTCACAGCCGACGTGGTAATCCCGATGGCGGGTGACGCCGTCGTCCAACCGGCAATCGTAAAAGGCCAGCGGAATGTCATACTGGACATCAAACGAGCCATCGCCGTTCTCCCTGCGAACACCAGGCAGACGAAGTCCCCTGGTTTCATCTCCGGGATCCAGGACCGGATCATAAATCGGATAGAGGCCGACCAGCCCCTTGTAAACATTGGCGCCGGTATGGTCCATCCGGTGGTCGTGGAACCAGTAGAAAGACTGTTTTTCGTTCGGATCGGCGTCACAGGCCCAGTTCAGATAGAGATTCTGCGCCCACTGCCCTGGTCCATAGGCACAGGGCTTGTGGAACGGGTTGCCGTCGCTCTCCGGCGCCGTATGTCCATTGTGGAGGTGGGTCAGGAACCCCCGATCCGGCGCGCCGAAGTTCTGGGAGTCGAGACCGTGATCGTCGCCCAGCAGATTCCGAAAGTGTACCAGACAAGGCTTGCCATATTCGGCGTTGATCATCGGGCCGGGGAACTGCCCGTTGAACCCCCAGATCGTGCTGGGCGGCAACTTCAACCGGCCGATGCTGCTTTGCCCTGGGGCTCGGACCACATTGCCCGTGGCGTTGATGGGAACGACATGTTCGGTGGTGAAGTCATGGGGAGCCACCTGCAAGTTGATTTCGTAATACCGGCAGTCCGCGATCGTGGCGTGATAGTTGGGCAAGGAGCTCCCGTCCTTGCGCTTGCCGTCTACCCCGACCTGATGTTCATCTATGCCATCGGAGTCTTGTTTAGTGCCGGCGTAGGGCGCCGCATATTGCGGCACGGGGCGTAAGGCGGTGGGAACCGGCAGCTCTTGCGAAAAGGCGTCAAAATCTCCGGCGAGCCGAGACACCACGTTCACCGTCCTGCCGAGCACCGTCGTTTGGACGATCCGTCCGCCGATCAGCGGACTGGTCGGAAACGTTTCCCTCGCCTTCCCGCATGAGGTCATCGCTGAACTGTCGTAGCAGGATGCAGCTAAGGCGTCCCCGATGATTCCCTGGCTGATCATGGCCGCGCCTCCGGTCACGAGCCCTGCTTTCAGCATGTCTCTCCGGCTCACCTGTGTTAATTCGTCGTCACTCATGATTGTTCGCGCTCCTCTTGTTATGACTGTCAATAGGTTCATAGGTACGCTGGTCCGAGAGCCTCCTACGCGCGTGCGTCTCTCGTCGGAATGTGTGATCCGGCGACACCTCCTTTCATCGTCGGGCGTTGGCGGCTTCGGTGATTGCACTCTGCGTATCGTGTGGATTCATCCTGATTCTGTCGTCCGGTGTGTGACTCTCGTCGAGCCTATCGAGTCGTTCTCTTTCAGCGGATCATCGCCGGTTCAGTGGATAGAGGACTGTGAGAACAGCCTTTGCGGTGTTCATCGGGATGACCTTATACTCTAAGTCGTAGCGGGGCGCAAGAGTTTTAATGGATGTATTTTAAATGGTTGTTAGGAAACGGTTAGCCACGTGCAGGGGAATCACATTCCCGACTTGAGGGATCGAGGTGAAGGGTGGGGTGAATCGTTTTCGATACGGTATCGATTTAGATACAGCGCTGTCTCTCTGGGGGAGATCATGCTCTTCTCAGGATGGTGATCTCGCCCCGGACGACTGATGAGACGACTCCCACTCCATCGAGAAACGCATGTGCTATCAGAGGATTCCAGATGGAGAGAGGGTGACGAATGCTATCGATCCGTTGGCGACGACCTGTCCTCTATTGAAAATGGACTGTCCAAGGATATGGACAGGAGAGGGCTGGATCCGAGTGGAGCCGGGTATCTCAGGCAGGATACATGGTTCCAGAAAGTCCGGATGATGATGGAGGTTCAACGAGCGGAGGCGGAACACCAGAGTGTGGCCGGTAGTTAGTCGACATCCTCCCGCTCGGTCCAGAAGGGGTCGAGCGTCACGGCAGTCGGTTCCTGCAGGGAGGGATCCTCTTCACCCGTGTCGGTGACAGCCGACTCGATCGGCGCCGCACCGGCCGTGGCCGTTCCTCCGTCCACCGGTTGATCTCCGGCGCGCGCCTCGGGAGTCATGCTCGGACCGGTGGGAACCGGAACAGGCACAGGTCTCGCTGATTCTCTTGCCATTTGAGCCGGCTGGTCTTGAGGGAGCCGATCGTCGAAGCTGAAGCGAAATCCGTCCGGACTCACACGACGCTCCTGGTCCTGACCGGCCCACGGCAGAGCGGCGACTGCGCCGGGCGATGTGGTCGTGCGCCGGGGCGGAATCGGAGGCGGATGATCCGCAGGCGACCGGTTCGGTCAACAGGGCGCACGCGGCAGCCACAAGGCCCAACTGCCGCCTCTCTGTACAGAATAGCTGATAGACCGGAGTTCCCCTTGTCATAAATCACGAATTCCACTGGTCCATCGGCATCGTGTGAAGCCCCACGGCTTGATCCATCCTCTGTGGCAGACCACTGCGGAGGACGGGCAGCCATGGCTTCCTGCGTAGGTGGGTGAATCCTTTTGGATTCTGCATGGTTTTGGATACAGTTCCTCCCCATTTCGCTCACCACTACCTGTTCGACGTGTATTTCTAGACCATATTTCTTACTCATTACAAATGAAGTAATAGAGAATTCTCTCGCTGCAGCAGAGAGTTACATGGCGTATGGGCTCTGTGACGGTCAGATTAGGTGGGGAGCGTGGTCAAAATTTTTGTACGGTTTGCATTGGTACATAAATTGCTTTTGCTCATGTCGGATCGAACCAGAGACTGCTCCCGCACCGCTGATGCCGGTTTGCGGCAAGGGGTGTGCGCTCGGGATTCGAGGTCGCCAGGGATCTCAATGACGACCGGAAAAACTTAATTTATTCTTAGAGCGCAAATATTGCCTTTCTCGCCTACCTTTGGTAGACGGACAGTGTGCTCTGATCAGTGCCGTATTCATACACATCTTGAGGAGGTTACGGAATGGGAAAGAAAGTACTGCTCGTTGTGCGAGCATGCATAATCCTGGCAGTCACCGTCGTGATCGGGTCATTCGTCGACCCGGCACAGGCGAAGGATCCACGGGTCGAATTTGAATTGACCGATGAGCCGGGGGCATGGTTCCGGATCAAGGATAGCGGCGGGTCGCTGGCGGTCGCGACTCCAGGAACTGAAGTGCGGTTCAGCGGCAAGTCCAATACGGTCCATACCCGCACCAGCCTGATTTTCCCGACCGGTGCGGCGAACATGCCGTTTGATACGGAACCACGAAAGGGTTCGGACGAAGTGGTGCTTCGTACGCCCGGGCTGTACGTGTTTACCTGCAAAATCCACCCGTATATGTTCGGGGCGGTGATCGTGGATGATCCGGCCACAGCGGGGCTTGATCTGGGTGAGAATATTTCACTGGTCAATGGCATTCAGGTGCCGACGGCCAGTGATCTTGCCGTGCGCCTCTTGCGCACGTTCTTCATCGCGACGAACCCTGCCAATTGGAAAGATTACAGTGTGGGGGGAGACTGGCACGTTTCCTATCCGGCAGTCACCGTACGAGTCACTGGAGGACTCACACTCACGATTGATGACGCGATGGCGGCCTTTGGCTTAGCAAACAATACTCCAAAGGAGGCTCTTTTCAATCCCGCAGGCACTGTTGGTGAGGTCTGGGTCGACACGCAGTTTGAGAAGACCAGCGGGAAGAGCAAGCCTGGAACGGCCACAGCGGTCAACGGTAGTGATTGGACATTGCGTCGAAAAGTGGCCCTCCCAGGGATCAATATGAATAACCCCCACAATATGTGGACGGATCGAAACCAAAATCTGATCTATCAGACGCAGTGGTTTGACAGTAAACTGACGGTCTTCAATCGATTGACTGGTGCCTTGTTGAATAACATCTCGGTTGGTGAATCTCCTTCTCATGTGATGACCAGGGTGGATACCGATCAACTCCATGTGGCGTTGAACGGTTCGCCTGACAATGACTCGGTGGTTGAGCTTAGGCCACTGGCTGCCGGAATTCAGCGACGCATCAATATCGGCCGTGGGAATCCGCATGCCCATTGGATGGGTCATGACGGGAAGTTGATGGTAACGCCTAATGCGTTCTCGGCAGACAGCACGCAATACAACTTCGACGGTGATGTTGTAGAGGCTATTCTTCCGGCCGGGGCTCTTCCGATTGCGACCGGCATGACGCCTGATTCGAAATTCACCTATGTGGCGAGCCTGCTGAACAGCACCATCACGGTGATTGATACCCAGTCGAAGTCAGTCGTGACAACCATTAATCTACTGGAGAGATATGATCCACTGGGAGGTTGTCCTGGTTCAGCTTTCTATCAAGGACTTCCTGGAAAAGATTGTTCGTTTGTTGGTGCCTTGCCGATCCAGACTCCGGTCAGTCCAGATGGAAAGAACATGGTTACAGCCAATACACTCAGCGGCACGATCACGGTCGTGGATATTGCCACGAATACCGTTGTGAAAACGTTGCCCTGTGATCCCGGTTGCCATGGTGTGCAGTACGGCGCTAAGCAGGGTGGCGGTTACTATGCCTATGTTTCCAGCAAGTTTTCTAATGCCTTAATCGTTGTGGATCCCGATATTGATGGCGATGGGAATCCGAACGATGCGGATATTGTGGGGCGTATCTTGCTGGCGGGTACTGCTGCATCCGATGATACCGTCACAAGCCTTGCAGGCATGGGTGGGCAAGGGATTCTCACTATCCCTGTGGTCTACAACGGGTGGGTGCAGAAGCTGCCTCAGAATTGGGCATGCCAACTATCGGGTGAGCAACTGAACCCGATCGGTGCGGCTGTCACTCCACCGGCCTGTCCCTAAGGTCGTGAGCAGTCTGTCGGCAGCGAGTCCTGCTGCCGGAGAGGACTGATTCAGTCCCGCCTGGGTGCAACCTAGGCGGGACTCTTCCTTCAGCTCGCCAAGAAATGTCCCGAAGCATGGTTTGTTTGTTCTTCCTGCGCTCAATTCTTCTCTCGATCCTTCATTACCGCGTCAATAGGTGTCCTCTTCTCGGCTGGTCATTGCCCGTGATGAGTTGTTGTGACTGATCGGTAGGGCATCTTGTCCCGTGAAGCGTATTTCGTTCCGGATCACGGCGCTTTACGCTTCACCGTTCAACAGGCTCACGGTCCTGAGCAAAGTCGAAGGGCGAGCAACGTTTCACGCTTTATGAACGACGTATCGTGAGGAGCTGGAGGTCCGAGGCTTGAAGCGTGAGCTGTCTGCCTCCAACCTCCTACTTCCCACTCCCAACTTCAGCCATCCGTTCCTCTACGGTCTCACCGCGATCGGGGCGCGGCGTGCCCGGAATTTGGCCAGGATGGGCGCCAGGATTTCATGTGCGTCGGGAGAGGTGAGCGACTCTTGCAGCTTCAGCAGTTTCTCCTCCGTCATCGACTCTAGGCTCACCAAGGCTTCTCCCGCCCGATAGCGGACCGATTACTAGTCAGCGCGGAGCAGCTTAGAAAGCTTGTTAAAGGCTGACATGTGATCCGCTCGTTATGAGTCCCAGATCAGTTCAGTGAGATCGGACAAGAACGTGAGCCAAAATTTTCTCGTCGAGAAAACACTCTCTTACCTACAGATGAAAGCGCTCGTGAATCTTTTTAGATACTGAATCTATTTAGATACATATCGCATAGATGGATGGGAGGAGGTTCTCACAACAACATCGTCTCATCACTGGATCCATGGTCGGACAACGATGCATGAGCGTATGAAATGCTTGTCCTGGAGCGATCTATCACATGTGGGCGAGATTACGAAACAGCAGAGGTTGATGCACTCCGTTAGGAGCGTACTGTCTAGTCGGTTGGACATTTCTTGATGGAATGTTACTTGCGTTCAAATTCATGGAAGAGAAGTACGCAAGTGTACAGAGCCATAACGTAGTTGAACAATTAAGTTGTGTCAGTGTGTAAAAAAGCAACTGCCTCTCATCTTGATCCTCTCAGCACGTTGAACCTCTCAGTACCACGCAAGGTATCCTGTGGAGGGGGAAGTGTGTCGTGGTGACGAAGGAGTGTTCCCGCAGCATCGGGCAGGATCACAAATCGGCTATGCAAATCGATCGCTTCATTAAGAAAGTGTTTTTGATGATTGTGGTTCTGTGCGGAGGTTGCGGTCCGTCCGTCCCCGATGGAGCAGTGAGCGGGTCGTCTCCATCGCCGATCAGCGCCGGTCAGGTCGAGCGAACAGGCAATCCTCCTTCGTCGACGATCAGTCGTGTGACGACGTCTCCGAATAGGGTTGAAAACGAATCAAGTAGGGCGGCAGCTGCTGAACGGGCAGATGATCGCTCTTCTCCGTCTCAGCCGTCTATTCCTCAGTCCATTGCGAAGGAGCTCAGTTCCCCGGATGCCCGAGACCGGTATCGAGCATTGGACCACTGGGAAGCCAGGAACAGCAAGATGCCGCTGGATCCAGTGTTTGAAGCGATGGAGGATGACGATCCAGCCGTGCGGGCCAAAGCCACGGCGATTGTGGAGCAATATTGGGCAAGGGAGCAGGAGCGGGAGAAAGGGCGGAACAACTAAGTAACGGGTCGGAGAAAGGAGCTTCGTATCTGGCTATTCTTGATTCAGTGCAGTGCGTGTTCGAGAAGTGTTACGGAGACTGGTTCAAAGTCGTGTGAAGTAGTTGTCAAACAAGGAGGCGTCATGAAACTCAGTCGTGTATTACCCCTGGCGGCAGGATTGCTGTTGGGAGCGAGTCAAGGTGTGTTTGCGGACGTGACCTTTACCGTCAGCGACACGCCGGGTCACTGGTTTGATGCAGGTGATGCGTGGGACCTTAAGGACAATGCCGGGAATAAACTTGGTGGCAGGTCGCTGGCTGTGATTGCTCCCGGCCAGGCCGTGCATTTCATACAGAACGATGCGCAAAAAGCTATGGAAAGCTATCACACCATTACCAATTTGGTGTGGCCAACGGCTGCGAATGGGCCGGTGGGGCCTATGGGTATCGAAGAGGCGGCGAATAAGAATGATCACCACGTCACCCTTACTACGCCCGGTCTCTATGTCTGGGTATGCAAGCTTCATCCTTATATGCTCGGTGCGGTCATTGTGGACAATTCAGCCACCACGAGCACTGCCGCTTCAGATCCCACGAATGCATTTAACGGGGCTTCATTCGATCTGGGGGATCAGAATGGCGACCTGAGTCTCTTAGGGGCGGATGCGGTCGCTCTTCTCCAGGGCACACCGGGGAAAATCACGGTTAAAGACACGAGTGATGTTGCGGCTCGCCTCCTCCGTGCCTTCTTCATCGTGACGAACCCTGGAAACTGGAAGGATTATCGGAAGGCCAATTTGCCGTCTCCACAGAACATCTACCAGCCGGTTTATCCTAATGTGCCGGTCCATGCCAACGGCGGACCGGTATCAGTCGATTTGAAAACGTATCTCTTAGGGAAGGACTATGACGGCGGGGTGATCGAAGCACAGCACAAGCCAAGCCAGAACGGCATCGGCGAGGTTTGGGTGGATACAGCCTATGAATTGACGGGTGGAAAGCCGGAGCAGTTCCCTGGGACGATGACTGTGGTGTCGGCAACCAGCTGGGATGTCAAGCGGAAGATTGCGTTGCCCGAGCAGAAGATGAATAATGGCCACAACTTTTGGACCAGCCACGATCAAAACGAGATCTATCAAACCGAGTGGCATGGCAATAGCGTTTATGTGATCAATCGTCAAAACGGGAAGCTGATTCAGGAAATTGATCTCGTTAATGGACCGGAAGTCCAAGATCCCAAATTCAACGGTCAAACATGCCATGACCCGGCACACGCCATGACGCGGGTGGACACGCAGCAACTGCATGTGGGGTGCAATGGTGACAATGCGGTCGTGGAGTTCGACCGAGATCCCACCACAGGCAGGCTGAGCATCAGTCGGTTTATTCCAATGTCTCAAGGAGGCTCACAGACGCAGCCTCATGCCCACTGGATGGGCTTTGATGGAAAGTCGATGATTACCCCTAACTCAAATACGGGGGACTCGACCCTATTTAGTTTCACCGCAGATACGATCTTGCGCAAAGAAACCACCGGAGGATTGCCCATCGCAACCGGCATGATGCCGGATTCGAGCATCAACTATGTCTCTAACTACTTGGGAGACACGATTTCGGTCATGTGTGGTCAGTATCCACCCGTATCTGGGCCATATGCAGGTTGTGTTCCAGGAACGAATCTCAAGAACATCAATTTGCTGAAGGGCTATAACCCAGGCGATGGTACCAACGGTGGTTTGATTCCCGGGGGAGTGGCGAAAGGACCCTACGGAGGGTTCTCGGTGCAAACTCCTGTCAGTCCTGATGGGAAGTTCGTGATTCAGGGTAATACGTTCAGCGGAACAATTACCATTATTAGAACTGCGAAGGACAATAACGATTCATCTACGCGCGATGAAATCGTCAGGAGCATTCCCTGCGATCCCGGCTGCCATGGCGTGAACTTCGGCGCCAAGAAGGGCGGCGGGTACTATGCCTATGTCACCAGCAAGTTTGCCAATCGGCTGATCGTGTTGGACTATGATCCGAACAACGACGGTAATGCGAACGATGCCGTCATTGCCGGTGCAGTGGTGTTGGCGAAAGACAATGTGCCGAAGGATGACCAGATTATCGGCAACAGGGGGATGGGTGCCCAGGGTGTCATGGCCGTACCCAATATCTATAACGGCTGGGTACAGCAGCTCCCCAATGGCTACAAGGCTCAGCTTACCAGGGAACAGCGAAATCCAATCGGGCCGCTTCCTTGAGTATGAAATAAGCGGCTTAGCCGAATACGTGAGAGAGGTCGCGATGGCAACAGCTTGACGCTGTTGCCATCGGGGCTGCAAGTATTTCCCGCGCACTCATGTTATGCAGGTGCATCGGATGTTGGAGTGATGGCAAAGAATATGGCTGCAGGAACGATGTAGTTAAGGCCTCACCGCGATCGGGGCGCGGCGTGCCCTGAATTTGGCCAGGATGGGCGCCAGGATTTCATGCGCGTCGGGCGAGGTGAGCGACTCTTGAAGCCTCAGCAGTTTCTCTTCCGTCATCGACTCTAGACTCACCAAGGCTTCTCCCGCCCGATAGCGGACCCACCATTGTTCGTCGTTGAACAGGGCGATCAGCCGGTCCTCATCCTCGACGGTTCCCAATTTCCCCAGCGCGGTTGCGGCTTGCACGCGGACATACCAGGCGTCATGAGACAAATGACGACGGACGAGCGGGAGGTCCTCCTGGGCTCGAAATTCGCCCAATACGAAGAGGCAGGCCGCCAGCATGTTGGGCGGGGGGAGGCGATCGGAGATAAATTGTCTGAGGAGCGGGAGGCCTCGTGGGCTGCGTGTCGCCGGCAGGTAGCGAATCAGTCTGGGCCCGATATTCGGATTGCCCTGAATCGCGGCGGTGACCAGGGTTTCTGCCGCAGCATCGCGCCCCGCGGTCTTCAGCATTGCCATCACATTGATCGGAGACCAGTCGGCACGGTGGCCGAGAATGGGTACAAGGAGCGGGAGCGCCGCTTTCGGATCAATGTTGAGTAGGGCCTGTGCCGCATGAAAGGCCAGGAAAGAATTGTGGTGGTTTAGCAAGGGACTGATGAGAGTCCAGGCCGATCGTTCCTGTAAACGTCCCAATGTGACCAGGCCGAGAATCCGTTGACTCAGCAGGCGAGACTGTAGGAGTTCTGTTGCACGGTGAGGACTACCGACGGTCCGGGCGACTCGCACGAGGGGAGCGGTGATTGTCTCAGGGAGGAACTCGTAGGATCGATTCCAGAGATAGAGAAAGATCACGTGATCGCGGGGAGTCAGTGCCGGAAGGGGAGGCAGTGATTCATTGATGGATTGTGCGAGGAGCGGGCCCCACTCATGCGTGATGCGTTGTTGTCGACGTTGATCTGCCTGACGGTTCCGACGGAACAGCAGAATGGATAGCAAGAGGATGGGAATCATGCAGCCGACCGCGACCGCGCTCATGTACCACAGGTCATATGAGAGGTGGGCACCGCCGAGAGCCAGCAACGGATTCTCCCTTACGGCATGGGTGGCGTTCACCAGTGATAGAGGATGCTGAAACCGCCCCCGCGTCTGGTATAGAGCGCTCCCCGGTCTTCATCATAGCCGGTGACTTCCAGGGAGACCCGATCGGTGACGGGAAGGATGATGCCACCTTGGATCGTCCGGCTACCCACGCGGGTCACATCCTGGGCCGCGACGATCCGTTCGCCGGACGTGCCGAATGAACCGGAGACAAAGATCTGCAGTCGATTGGTGGGGCGCCAGGTTAGCCTGGACGAGAGGGTGATGGCGCCGGTCACAGGGACGTAGTACAGCTTTTCGGTGAGCCAGAGATTGAACGGCAGAAAGATCGTCAACCCCGGACTCAGCAAGTGGATATCGTCCGTTTTGTACGAGAGGTAACGGTAGCCGACGGAGGCCTCGAGCCTCGTGAGCAGGGGATGCATCAGGCCGAGCCCCTGGGAGACCTCGCCCGCAAATGAATATTGTGGCGAAAAGTCCGGGTTGACCGTTCCCTGTGCGGCGAGGTACCCCCAGGCTTTGCGCCACAAGGGGCTGTAGCCCTCAGCCGACAACACCGTGTCATGAAAGCCGAATCGGTTGATCGGTTCAACCCGTGCAATCACCGTTTGCGCGCCGATGGACTTCGCGACTTCAAACAGCAGATCCCGTTCATCCTGAATCCCGCGTGAATAAGCAAACTGGCCGTACCCGACCTTGAGATAATCCCGAAACGGCAACCGAATGGTCGTATCGCGTAGGCCCAGCGGGGCCTGCGGTGAGGCGTCGAGGAGCGCCGTGATCTCCCGCAGGCGAATCGCAATCGTCTCATCGCCGGTCAGCTGATACAGACGGGTATATTGCGTGACGGCTTCCCGGTGGGCTCCGCTCCAGAAGAGGGTGTCGGCCAATCCCCGCAGGGCCTCGCGATTCGTCCCATCCTGTAGCAGTACGTCCTGATACTGCCGGATTGCCGCGTCGTACTGCTTGTGCCACGACAGCACCCGTGCCAACGCGGTGTGCACGTCGAGATCAGCCGGATGCCGCTGGAGAATCTCGCGGTAGAGGCTGATGGCTTCTGTATGGGCCCCTTGCCATGACAGCAGTTTGGCGAGTGCGGCTCGGATCTCGTCGTTCTCCGGGTCTTGTTCAAACAGGGTGCGGTAGATGGCAATTGCATCGCCATAGCGCTGGGCCTGTTCAAATTGTGTGGCTTGCTCCAGCAATGATCGTGTTGACGGCTCATCGGCAGCATGAATCGATTGAGATCCAAGCAGGCAGAGCATCCAAGCAAGGCTCCAGATGATCGGCAGAGGTGGGCGACTCATGGTTGATCGTGCTGAAGCCTGGTGCGTCGTCATCTTACTGTGTGAGCGCCAGATAGCCGGGCAGATCATGAATCACGAGTCCTGAAAAACTGGAGTGGCGAATTTCTCGGAACAGGTCCGTGATCATGCGCTGCACCTCTTGCTTGGTGTGCCCTGTGAATGAAATTTTTTCCGGGCGTACCATCGTCCGATGATGAATGCGAAACCACATCGGTTGATTCTTCTCCGGCCATTCCTCTTTGGCAGCGGGCTCTAAGGTCAAGGTTCGTCGGGTTGGGTCGAGCAGGCCGTCCGCCAAGGCGGCTCGGGGTTCTCGTTTCAAGACGACATGCCGTTCCGGGAGCAGCTTCGTGGTTTCCAGGGCGAGCCAAACCGGGACATGGTTCAATGCGCCGTACCGGAGAATGTCGTCGCTGATGGCGATCACTTCATCCCTATCGGTTCGATAGCTCATGACGGCCACTTCATCGACTCGATCCATGACCGAGAAGGCAACGGGCCGATGTCGGTGTATCGTTGAGGCGAACCAGAAGGGAATCACCATGGACAGGGTTGTTCGTCCGCGCAAGGCAGCGGCGACACGGTCGATGGTGTCCATATAGCGGTCAAGGATCGTATCGTCCTCGGGAAAGCCCTCCAAGAGGTAGGGTTCGATATCCAATTGCACGCCGGGCAATCCCTGACTTCCCACCAGTGCCAGCAGCCGGTTCAATTTGGCGATCAGCGGCGCGGCATGATCGATCATGTCCGGAGCCCCGTCGAGCGCGAAGAGATCAATATGTGCCGACTTCGTCACCGCGAATAGTCGTGCATAGGCCGCCCAGAGTTCGTCCGAGTCGCGCACGTCAGGCAGTTGCAGCAAGATCCGTCGGCAGCGCTGCTCCCGGCAGGCCGTGACCAAGCCCGTGGGATCTTGTATCGCCGCGCGATAGTCCCAATACCAAAATGCCGTTGAAGGGGTCGCACGGGGAGCGGAGTCCGATCCCGCGAAGGCGAATTCCTCGAGCGTCACATCGGCATCAGTTTCGCTGACGAGTCGAACCTCGGTGAGTTGCCGGAAGTCGAGGCGTTTCGCAAGCGGGGCGAGGGGAATCTCCAGAGAGAATCGGCCGATGAGCCGTTCGGTTGCGGCCTGGGCCTGCCGTGGTCCGGTCAGCGCGTCGATCAATTGAATCGTCAGAGGACTTGAGGTCGTCCCGCGTATGCGGAGCGTGTCAAACGACAATCCATCCAAACTCTTAGCGGCTGACTGCAGCGACCACGTCACTCCGCAGGGGGCCATTCCCCGGCGAGCAATCAGCAGGTGAAGCGGATGAACTTGACTCAACTGCGTCGCCTGGCACGCGGCATTCGGTTGCCAGATTCCGGTCTGCGTCAGCAGGTCGAATCGGTTGCCTGCTGGTCGGCGAGAGGAAAGAACAAATGAATTGGCCGGCTGCCGTCCTCGCACTATAATTTGGGGAATCGGTTGAGAACCGGCATAGACCAATTCGATTTCCTCGACCTCGGTCAGTGAACCCTGTCCGGGAATCACCAGCTCTTGGGTGAGGGCCATGGAAGGCCAGAGCCACCCCGCAAGGACGATCACACAGGCGGCCACTCGCCGCTGCAGCCGGTTCGGGGGAACGTACTCAGGGAGCGAGCCGGCAGGTCTCACGACTCCGCCTCGGATCACGGATGACCTTCGAAACGATCTACGGTGTCTCTCAGGCATTATTTCTACTGTATTTGGTTGCCCTAACGGGTGGGTACTTACTCCTCAACGCCATTTCGATCTTCTCGCTTCGGCGGTACTTTGAAGAGCGCATGGGGGAGCAGTTCCCGCAAGCGTTCACCGGGTATGAGCCTCAAATCAGCATCATCGTGCCAGCATATAACGAAGCCGCCACAATCGCGAGTTCTATTCAATCTTTGTTACAGCTTCGATACCCCGAATATGAAATCATCGTGGTCAACGACGGATCCACGGACGACACGATCGAGGTGCTGCGGCGGGCGTTCGAACTGAAACCCTTTCCCGAGGCCTACGGTCGCGACTTGCCGACCCGGCCGATTCGAGCGACCTACCACTCCTCGATCTACGCCAACGTCCGTGTGATCGACAAGGACAACGGCGGGAAAGCCGATTCGCTGAATGCCGGTATCAATCTGTCGGTCTATCCCCTGTTCTGCTGTATCGACGCGGACTCGGTGTTGGCGCAGGACAGTCTCTACCGCGTGGTGCAACCGTTTTTGTTCGACCACCGCACCGTCGCCTGTGGCGGCACCATCCGCGTCGCCAACGGCTGTTCCGTGGAAGCCGGGCTGTTGAAACAGGTGGGACTGCCGTCGAGCCTGCTGGCGCTGCTTCAAACCGTGGAATATCTCCGCGCGTTCTTGTCCGGCCGGCAGGGATGGTCCCCCATGAATGCGATGCTGATCATCTCCGGCGCGTTCGGACTCTTCCGAAAGGAGGCGGTGCTGAAGGTCGGCGGGTATCGCACGGCCACGATCGGCGAGGATATGGAATTGGTGGTGCGCCTCCATCACCATTACCGGGTGACCGGCATGCCGTACCGCATTACCTATGTGCCGGATCCGGTCTGTTGGACCGAGGTGCCGGAAGATTATCGCACGCTCAGGAATCAGCGCATTCGCTGGCAGCGCGGACTCTGCGACAGCCTCGCGGGGCACTTCGAACTCTGCTGCCATCCGAAGGGAGGCGCCGTCGGCTGGCTGGCCTTTCCCTTCATGGTGGTCTTTGAATGGTTTGGACCGGCCTTTGAAATAATCGGGTACCTGTTGCTGATGATCGGCTTGGGGTTGGGATTGGTCTCGTTTCAGATCTGGATGCTCTGTGTCTGTGTTGCGATCGGGCTTGGCATTATCCTGTCTTTGAGCGCCCTACTGATGGAGGAAATGACATTTCATCTGTACCAGCGGCCGTCGGATCTGCTCAAGCTCGTCATGATTGCCGTGATCGAAAACTTTGGCTACCGGCAGCTCAATTCCTACTGGAAGTTGATCGGTTTGATTCGGTGGATCCGGGGTACGAAGGCGGAATGGGGCAACATGATTCGATCGGCTTCATGGCAGTCCCCGCAGGCCCGTCCCGGAAAACCGTAACAGGATGCTGAAAAAGTCCGCCAGCGGCGTTCCCTGCCTTCGCCGGAGCGGCTTCGCGCAGGCAGGTCGCATCGATCAGGGGCTCAACGTACCGAAGCGTACGCTTCGCCTCTTCACTCGCTGCGGCCTTGCTGGACGGCCATTTTGAGCATCCTGCATGGTTATCTGATCTCATCGGAGAGGTGGAGATTTGTCAAGGGCGAAGGAGCTCAGCGAGTTTTTCCACAGCCTGCTAAGCGAGGCGCTGGTTCCAGTATGACCCGATAGGGATTCACTGTTCAGAAACGCTTGATCTTACAAGGGTAACTTAGGTTCCGCCCATTCGCTCTCTTCCCGGAGCAACTCGTTCTCAGACTCCTGTTTACTTCTTGCTTTCTCCTCCGTCTAACCCATCAGCGACGATGAGAAGAGTGGGTGGATGCCAACTATTTACCGAAGGAACACGCTATGGCAACGTTAGTAACTTCACGATGGATCTTTAGTCTGATGGGCATGATGGGACTCGCAGCTCTTTTGACCGCTTGCGGCAGTGACGGGGCGCCTTCCGTGTCGGCCAGTGGCTCGGGAAGCGGGTCAGGCAGCGGCTCCGCTTCGGCGTCGGGGACGATCACCGGCTTCGGGAGCGTCATCGTCAACGGCAAACGGTTCGACACGAGCAGCTCGTCGTTCACCGTCGACGGCCAATCCGGGAGCCAAGGCGATCTCAAGATCGGGATGACCGTGACGGTCAACGGCTCGTTCAACGGGGAGCAACGGTCGGCGAGCGCCGTGCTTCAGAAGGATGCGGTCGAGGGACTCGTGCAATCGGTAGCGGCGGACGGTCTCAGTCTGATCGTCATGGGGCAAACGGTGCTGGTCGACAACACCACGGTGATCGATGACAACATCCCGGGCCGGAATCTGCAGAACCTCGTGTCCGGCACCGATCACGTCGAAGTGAACGGTCACATCCGTTCCAACGGTGTCATCCAGGCGACGTTCATCGAAAAGAAACCGGCCAATGTCACGCCGGAGGTGCGTGGTTTCGTCACGAACCATAGCGATGGGGCGAAGACGTTCCAGCTCGGTGCCCTCACGGTGAACTATGCGACGGCGTTGATCAGCGATATGCCTGCCCCGAGCGGCGGTAATTGGAACGGCCTCTTGGTGGAGGCAAAGGGGACCCTGTTTACGGCTGCCACGACGACGCTCACCGCCACCAAAGTCGAACCGGATAACCGGGGAGTGGGGAATCGAGTTGATGAATTCGAAGTCGAGGGCTACGTCACGCAGGTGCATGGTCCGGGTGACTTCGTCATCGGCAATACCCGGGTGCAGACGACCGCGAGCACAGAGTTCCGAGGCGGCGCGATCGATGAGATCGTGGTGGGCGCCAAGCTGTCGGCCGAAGGCCGATGGGAGAACGGGGTCCTCCTCGCCAAACACGTCAAGTTTCACCAGAGCGTCAGGCTGGAGGGCGATATCCAGACCGTTGCCGGGAGTTCCATCACGATCACGGGGCTGCCCGGCGTGACCGTGACCGTGAATGGTCAGACGGAGTTCAAAGACGGCAGCCTCGGCAACCTGTCTCACGGCGACCATATTCGGGTTCGCGGCCGGCTGAACGGCACCGATTCGATGCTGGCCACGCTGGTCGAACTGAGAGCATCCGATAACGACGTCGATCTGCAGGGGCCGGTGCAAGCGGTCTCGAATCAGACGCTCACGATTCTCGGTCTGGCGATCAACACGGCAGGCATCAGTGATGGAAACTTTGAAGGTCTCACTGATCAATCGATCGGACGTACGGCTTTCTTCAACGCCGTGCGGGTCGGAACGGTGGTCAAGATAAAGGGAGAACTCCTGTCCAACGGCACGGTGATCTGGGACGAGGCGGAGTTAGAGGATTAAGTTGGAGTCTCTCCGTCGGCAGGTTACATTGAGTCGATACGAGTATCGCGGAAAAGGAGCGTCATCATGAAGCAAACCAGGTGGAAAGATATCATGCTGGGGTCCCTTGCCGGGTTGTCGCTCTTGGTCGCGCCGGCTGTGGGGCAGGTGCACAGTGCCACGGAGGAGCCCGCCGTACGGATGGACAATCGGGGGCCTGGGTCGTTCAACAGCGGCCACGGTTCTTTCAACAGCGGCCCAGGGTCCGTGAACAGCGGGCGGGATGAAGGTCAGCACAGGGGGGGGCATGGCCACGATGTTGCGCAGGCCCACGAGGATAGCCGCCAGGATGATCGACGATTAGACCGGAGGGAAGACCGTCGTCTTGATCGACGAGAAGATCGTCGGGAGGATCGACAGGCTGATCGCCGAGACGATCAGCGATCCAATTCAGGCGGTGAACTCCGAGGACTTGATCGGGCGGATCATGTCGCGGGGGACCATGGCCGTGAAGGACGAGAGCATGCCCGCGAAGTCCAGATGGATCGCCTGAACAGGCCGGAAAGACTTGAGCGGTCCGATCGACTCGAGAGACCGGACCGACCAGACCGACCCGAAAGACCAGACCGACCAGATAGACCGGAAAGACCGGACAGGCCGGAGCGGTCAGGTCGGAACTAGCGTATTCTTGTTCATATCATCGTCGTAGGCCGACGGCGCCGGGATTGTCTCGGCGCCGTTCTGTTTTGAGTCAACCGTGTCTTCCGGCTATCATGATACTCATTCACGTACGGATTGGTCGTGCAGAAAGGGATGGTGAACGGGATGCGACGGCGGACAGTATTCGTGCCGGTGATGGCAACGCTCTTGGCATTGTGGGGAAGCAGCGCACTTGCGACCGATAAGGAGAAGAACGATCCACAACAACGCACCCCGGCAGAACGCCACTGGCAGATCGGATTGACGCCGAGCTTTTCGAGCGGGAATTTCGGTACCGACACCACGAGTAGCTTTGTGTACGCTCCCGTGTCGATTCGCCGGCTGTTTCGGGACGGAGATGTGACGGTGGTGATCCCGTTCGTCTCCGTCACCAGTAACGGCGCGGCAACCCTCGTGGGTGGCCAGCCGACTCCGGCGGCGGGGGGCGGCTGTTTCCGGAACGGAGGAACGGAGTTCCGTTTTGACAAACCAGAATGTGTGGCCTCGCTCAACGCCGGTCAAGGCGTTACGACAGGGCAGAAGGAGACCCATTCCGGTCTTGGGGACATCATTCTGAGAGGACGGTATTATATTGTGGAGGAACGGGACTATGTGCCGCTCATTGCGCTGACGGCTCGGATGAAGCTGCCGACCGCCAGCGCGGGACAAGGACTCGGCACCGGCGCGTTCGATCACGGATACGGCGTGGAGTTGTCCAAACTATTCGGGGAAAAGTGGATCGGCTTCCTCGACGGCGGCTACAACTTCATCGGTGACCCGGACGGACGGGAACTGCGCAACCAATATTGGTATGACGTGGGAGGGGGGTACTACGTCACGAAACGATTCTTGGTAAGCGCCTATTACGAGGAGTATCGTTCCTTAGTCACCGACCTCGTGAATATCAGAGACTTCTTTTTTGCGTTCAATTATAAGGCCACGGACGCCTGGCGATTCAACGGAGGCGTGACGGTCGGTGTGTCGAACAGCGCTCCGGACTATGCCCTGTCGCTCGGCACCAGTTACCGGTTTTAGCCGATTTCTTCCTTTCGAGCCTGTTTACGAGGCCCTGTGCGACACGTCTAATGAAACAGGTAGGTACAGGCAGGCGGTCCTGTGGCATCGGACCAGACTAACCGGAGTCGGAACATGCCACCGGATCAGTCAGTAGCAGCCGATGACGCGCAATTGGTTGTCCGTAGCCTCAAGCAGGATCATGAGGCGTTCGGACAGTTGATCGATCGGCATGCCTCCAGGATCATCACTCTTGCCTATCGCATGGTGGGCGATCGTGCCGAAGCGGAGGACCTGGCGCAAGAGGCGTTTCTGACCGCGTTTAAAGCGCTGCCGACGTTTCGTGCGGACGCGAAGTTTTCGACCTGGCTGTATCGGATCGCCGCCAACAAGTGCAAAGACTGGTTGCGGACCAAGCGGCCGGGGATGGGACAACAGGACGTTGACATCGATGAGTCGCTCGATGGACAGGTGGCGGATGAACAGACGCCCGAGCGGCTTCTGTCGCAACAACAGGTAGGCCGGGAGTTGGAACAGGCGATTCTTCGATTGCCGCCGCTCTATCGGGAAGCCTTTGTGCTGAAACATGTCGAAGGACTCAGTTACGAGGAGATGGAAGCGATCCTCGGCGTACAGGGCGATACGCTCAAGATGCGAGTCTATAAAGGGCGGCTGCAACTCAGTCGGGAACTTGCGGCGCTGAACCCGGCGCAGTAAGTCGTGGCGAGACGGTGACTCTATGAACGACCAAGAACTCCTGATTCAGCGTTTTCTGGATCATGATCTCACGCCTGACGAACGGGTGGCCTTTTTGCGAGCCGTTGATGCTGATGCCACATTGCGCCGGCATTGGCTCAATCTGGAAACTGTGGTGACGGAAACGGCCCACTTGCCGAGGCTGGCTCCGTCACCACGGTTCCTGAGCGAGTTGAAAACTCGGATTGTTTCCACGGTTCCAAGCTGGTGGGCGCGTTGGTGGACGGCTGTCACCGCACCACGAACGCTGGAGTGGAATTTCGCCGGCGCGGTGGCCGCAGCCTGTGTCGTGATTGTGGCCGCGGCTGGGCTGTTGTCGGCGAGGCCGGAACGAGTCGTGGAGGTGCCGGTCGCGGTGGCGCCGACGCAGACGATTGCCGCAGGCCTGAAACAGGAGCCGACGGTGTTTGTCCGGCTTGTCCTCCTGCAGCCGGGCGCACGATCGGTGTCCGTCGCCGGCGACTTCAACGGATGGAACCCGGCGCACACACCCTTGGAACGGTCGGATGGCGGCATGTGGACTGCCACGATTCCCCTCAAACCGGGCCGGTATCAATATATGTTCGTCATCGACGGCAAACAATGGATTGCTGATCCGCTGGCGGCGGAAGCCGAGACAGATGGGTTTGGCGCACGGAATGCGGTGCTGGATGTCGACATCTAATTTCCGTCAAAGGTCCCTTGCAACGGGCCTAGTCTGTCTGTACTCTCCCGAGGATGGGGACCGGACTGAAGGCGATCGGCCGCGTATTTCGGACGGCGCTCGTCGTGACCATGCTGCTGTATGGCGTTGGGGCCTGCGCCACGCCTCCCGCGATGAAACCGAGCCTGCCTGCGCCGTTGGCCGGAGCGGTGCGTTTCACGGTGGCCGTCCCCGGAGCCACTCGGGTCTTTCTTGTGGGATCGTTCAACCAATGGGCCACCGAGGCCACACCGATGGCGAGGGTGGATGGGGCCTCACTCTGGTCGGTCGATGTGCCGCTGGCTGAGGGCGAACATACGTTCATGTATCTGATCGATGGAATCCGATGGATGACGCCGCCGCAGGCGGAGGACTTCGTGACGGACGACTTCGGGCAACTCAACGGCGTGGTGATCGTACGGTAAGCAGACGATGAGGACGCGAATCGATAAAGCGATGGGGGTGCTGATCGTCATGGCGGCGGTGGCGGCTCCCCAGGTCTGGGCCGAACCGATCACGGCGCAGGATCGGGACGCGATCACGCGGCTTGGGTCGTCACAGGGGCGTTCGGAGAGCGAGATCACTCCCTTGCTTGACCATGTCAGCAAGGCCGGTGAGCGTGGGCTTCCCACTGAATCATTGCTGAACAAGGTGCGCGAAGGGCTTGCGAAAGGGGTTGAACCCAAGCGGATCGATCCGGTGCTCCGACAGATGACGTCCCGGCTCGAGTCGGCTCACGAGGTGCTGCAGGAGGCTGGTTCTCGCGGCATGGAGGAGGGGAATCGTCAACGCGCGATCGAAACCATGGCGGAAGCGCTCTCGCGCGGAGCCACGGCGGATGAAGTGCGGGAGCTGAGCCGACTCTCGCAAGACGGCCGCCATAAGTCGACGCAGGAAGAGCTCGCAGCCGGCGCCAAAAGCCTGGCGGTGATGAAAGAGGGCCGAGTGCCCTCGAAAGACGGAGCGGCATTGGTCGGGGAGGGTATGAAGCAAGGCTACCGCGCATCCGAACTTCTGGATCTCAGCCGGGAAGTGAAACGGCGTGGATCGGACTTTGAAGAAGGGCGTGCGAGCCTCAACACCCTTCGCGAACAGGTGAGCCGTGGGGAGCGGGGTGATCGGCTTTTCAAGGACGGGGATCGCAGCGGCTCCGGTGGCGGCGATCGAGGGGATCGGGGAGGACGGGACCGTCGGGACGATTCGTCACGAGATCGATCGGAACGTCACGACCGTGATCGTTCCGGGGGAGGTGATCGATCGGATCGCGTCGATCGTCCCGACAAAGTCGAGCGCCCTGATCGCCCTGAGAAAGGCGATCGCCTGGAGCGACCGGACAGACTCGACCGACCGGATCGTTCCGATCATTCCGGCAGCGGGCGCGATCGCTGATTCCTGGGTGCCATTCCTTCCGCACGAAACCCGCAAAGAGTGGATCTTTCTTGCCTGACTTGATACACCAAGCCAAGAGGTTGTGCGCCGTCATCGGCGTCCGAGCGTGCTTGGACGGTGCTGCCGATCGAGGAGGGACTGATGAAGGGCATACTCATCGCGGCCGGCTGGATGATCGTACTGGTCAACAGCATGGCCTTTGCTCAGCCTGAGACGCCGGCGACCGATCATGGGCAGATCAGTCAAGAGGATTGGATCGAGCGCAGCTTTGATCGGGGATCACTCGGTCGTCCGGAAGCAGGTCAGCCCGATCGTACACCAGCGGGTATCGATCGCGTGGAGGGCCTGGCCAAAGTCGATAGGGTGCTGAAACGAAAAGAAGCGGCGCGGACCGGCGCGGCAAAACAGCACGCGCCTCGGCCCATCGTGCGGGAACAGCCTGCTCGCCAGGGCGCCGAGCGTCGCTGAGTCACCATCCACGGTTGTCTGCTGTTCCGTCGATTTCCACGTGCGTCTGCCAGATGAAAAGTCGAATGCGTTGATCAATAGAAGTTGTACCGCAAGAGGACGCTGGCCAAAAACGCTCCGTCGTGCCACGATTCGGTAAAGGCTTTCCCGGGGAAGAAATACCCAAGGATAAACTTGGTTTGCAAGTGAGGGATGCCTTGATAGCCCACGACAAGGTCAACCTCGCTGCCGATGTGTTTGCTGAGTCCTGTCGGATCCGTGTCAAGGTCGGATCCGCCGATGCGTTTCGAGACATGGTCTTGCAGGTAATAGTGATAGACCAGGTCAAAGGAGGTCTTAGACAATGGTTTGATCCCTACGCCACCGGTAAAGACCATGAGATTGGTCAGTCTGGGATCCAAGACCTCGCCGTAGTATTTGAAGCGTGCGACACCGTTTAATTTGTCGGAATTGCCTTGAAAGCCGGTTTGTCGAAATTGCGAATCAACGTTGTCGTTGGGGTTACTGTCTCCTGTCCCATAGGCGTAGCCGATGGTGAGGGAGGGTTCCCACTTCCGGTCGAAAACCTGCGTGAGCCCGACGTCGATCGCCTCGCCTCGAATGCGCTGTCCTCCGTCTGAGCCACGGACCGCGGCAGTTTGCAGCCAGTATTTGAGGTTGTCGAAGAGCCGTCCGCCCGATTGGAGACCGAACGTGATGGGTTGGGCCGTCCCGAGCCGTTGCTGATCCTGATAGAGCGCAAACAGGCCGATATGGTTTTTCTTGCCGAACTTGTAGTCGGCATAGGCGTAATAATTGACGAACCCTTCCTCATCTTCTTCGCCTTCCCGTCTCAAGAGGTTTCTCTGGACCAGATTCAGCTGGCTGACCGACAGTTCCAGCGAAAATCGTTCATACTGGTAGCCAAGCCTGATCGCATCCATGTTTTCATTGAACAGCCACCGCCTCGAGTCGATGAAACGCTGCCGGCCGAGTTGGAGCTTGGCTCCCGGTACGACGTTTTTGACCGTGAGAAAGGCGAGGTTCATGTTGAGTTCCGTCGTCTGTGACTGGTCATCGATTTCTTCCACCCTGACGGGGATTTCAAGCTTAGGGTTCACGTAGAGCTGGAGATATTGATTCGGTTCGTATGAAAACGCCGGCGCAAAGACAGGTGTCAACTTGCTGTCGGCTTCGCCGAGCGTGGAGCCGAGGCGATAGTTCCGATTCGTATCTCCTTCGAGGGAGACGTAGCCGCCGACGAATAGATTTCGGCCGATGGGGATCGTCGCTCTCGGCGGCGCGTTTTGATCGAAGGGCTCCGCGACCTGAGGCGGCGGCTGTCCGTTCGTGGCGCTGTAGGTCGGCAGTACCGGACCATTTCCCGCCGGCATGTCTGTCGATGACGGCGATGCCGGGGCGGCAGTCCCGTTGGTGGTTTCTGGGTCGGCCCACGCGGAAGTTGCAAGCCAGATGAGGCAGGCAACCGTGAAAAGTGCAAGAGCGCATATTGTGCCGATTCGTTTGTGCCGCAGGGACTTCATGGTGTTGTGTGATGGTCTAAGGTATTCGGAGGTTACGTCGGGTTTCAGGATTGAGGACTGGCGAATACATCCGATTGCTGCCTGAAGAGGCCGGCATAGAGCCCGCGCCGGTCCAACAGTTGCCGGTGCGTGCCCTGTTCGACTAAAGCGCCTCGGTCCAGCACGATGATGCGGTCGAACAGGTCCATTCCCACCAAGTGATGGGTAATGACGATCGTGGTCCGATCGGCTTGTATGCGCGCGATGGTTTCTCGAACGTAGGTTGCGGATCCTTGATCCAGCGAGGCAGTTGGTTCGTCCAGGATCAGAATGGGCGGTTGTTTGACGAGTGCCCGCGCCAGACAGATCCGCTGTCGCTGTCCGCCGGACAGACTGCTGCCGCGTTCTCCGATGATGGTATCGTAACCGTCGGGCAGGGTCAGGATGAACTCATGGGCGTTCGCCTCTCGGGCGGCTTCGACGATTTGCTCACGAGTCGCCTGCTCAATGCCGTACGCGATGTTGTCCGCGATGCTGGCTCTGAACAGCAAGGTGTCTTGGAGCACGACGCCGATGTTGTGGCGCAGGGATTCTCGCTCGTAGTCGGCAAGGTCCCTTCCATCGAGCACGATCCTCCCCTGAGAAGGTTGATAGAGACGCAGGAGCAGGTTGAACAGCGTGGACTTGCCGGCTCCCGACGGGCCGACCAAGGCAAGGCGTTGGCCGGGCCTGACGTGAAAGGAAAGGTCATGCAGAACATGGGATCCCTCATGATACCCGAAGGACACCTGCTCAAATCGAATGTCGCCTTGCAGATGTGTCGCCTTCACGGCATCCGGACGGTCTTGGATTTCCGGCTCAATGCCGAGCAAATCGGCAATGCGCTGGGCGCCGACCATGGCTTTTGAATAGTTTGCGGACAACTTTGAAAGGTCCTTGATGGGGCCGTACAGCTGCTTGACATAGCCGACGAAAATCAACAGATCGCCGGGTGTCATGCGCGCCTTGAGCACCTGCCAGGCGCCGAAGAAGACCGTGGCGGCCGTGCTTGCCGCGCTGATTGTTGAGACCACTCGTGTCAACGCAGCTGCGGTCCGCGTTGCCCGGATCCCTGTACGCAGATGCTCCGCACCTTCTTGCTCGAAACGGTCCTGCTCGAACCGTTCCCGTCCAAAGGCCTGGACTACCGAGATGGAGGAGACGATCTCGTTGAATCGCGAGGCCATGGTGCCTTCCTGTTTTCGTTGATCTCTCGTGGTCGCGCGAATTTTGCGATTCAACATGAACAGCGCGCTGGCGAGCACCGGCAGGGTCGCAAGGATGATGAGGCTCAGCTCCCAATTGATGGAGAACATGACGGCGAACATGCCGAGACAGGTCAGCGTGTGGCCTGAGACGGCCAACGGAATTTCAGTGAAGGCGGTTTTCAACGACTGGGTGTCGCCGGAGAATTTCGTCAGGAGTTCTCCGGAATTGGTCCGGGAGTGAAAGGCCAGCGACATCTGCTGAACGTGTGAAAACAGATTCCGCCGGATCGCAAACACAAGGTGATGCCCGATCTTGCTGGTCACGAATGTTTGCGCATAGGACAAGGCCCCGCTGATGACGGCGATCACGGCGATCACGGCGGAAAGGCCCAGCAAGACCGTCAGCGGCCAGGTTTGAGACGGCCCATCAAGGAAAGACAGCGCCGGCGGCATTGGCTTCTGAAGGAGAATGCAATCAAAAATGATCTTGAGCGGCCAGGGCACCAAGAGCTGCAGGACGGTCACACCCAGCAGGCAGCCGACCGCGAGAAGGAGGTGTTTCTTGGCGGACCGCAAGTGGGCGACAATGATCGATCGAAAGCGAAGCTGCCCTCGATGGGACGCATCCATCTGGCTCATTGCGGCACCATCGCCGATTCTGTCCTGAGTGACAGCAAGGTCTGAAATGTATGGAGCCGGACCACCGGGAACCGTGTGAGTTCGCACAGAAGCCGGTCAAGAAACGTAAAGGCTTCCGGATCCATGACTTTATGATGAAGCAGCAGGCCGACGACCGGGAGGTCGTTCATTTGCGCGATCAGCTCTCCAACGATTTCAGTTGGGGTTTTCATCCGTGCCCCTCCCTTCCAGCGGTAGAGATCGAGGGTGGTGGAGATGTCTTTGAACTGGTAATCGTCGATCGGTGCTTTCCCGCGATCTTTGGATAGAACCAGAAACCCAAGGTCGTTGAGTACCCGGTAGGTTTCTGCGGTACACCGGTTCCACGGAGGGGTAAACGCCGGGAAGAATCGGTCCTCGAGTAAGGATTGCAGTAAGATTTTCCCTCGCGTGATATCGTCGAGTTGTTGTGCCAAGGAACGGGCGGGGCCGAACTCGCATTTCCGCCCTTCCGGTTCATGGTTGGCATGGATCCAACCGTGCTGATTCAGGCTGAAGAGAGAGGGATCGGCCCGAAGCGCGTTTTTTAAGACCGCAATCCCGCCTGGGGTGAGTCGGCCAGGAATAATTTCAAGATTCATGGGCACGCCGCGCGCCAGCGCGATATCCAGCAGCTGTTGGAGTGACTCCTCATCTTCGTCCACGTCGTCGTCTCTCAAGAACAGATGGATGTCTTGGCCTTGGACCTGCTTCGACGACAGAAATTGCGTCAAGTCGGAGCGCCAACCATCCGCCGACTGGGTCTCGGCCGACATCGGCTTTCTCTTGAGCGCGGGAATTCGGACGCTCGACGTCGCAGCGAGTCGCTCGATGACCGTCGCCGTATTCCCGCCGCCATCGGTATTGATGGCATGGTCATGGTTCTTGCGGGGAGCGGCCAGGGACGCATCGATCCTTTCAGCCAGCCGACCGGGAGCAAGGTCTTCCGTGGTCAACAGGGAGAGGAGCCCACGGCGCGCCAGTTTGGTTGCGCGGATTGTTTGCTCGTCGTTCTTGTGGCCGGTGAACGGCAAGACAAGCGCCGGTGTGCCGGTGCTGAGAAGATTCATGCAGGTGTTGTATCCGGCCATGGAGATGGAGAGCGCCGCCTGGGCCATGAGTATTTGAAACGAATGGCTGAAGCGCCGGACTTCAATATGCGGGGCATGGGCCGTGAGACTCCGGAGCCGGTCGTATTCCGAGTCGGGCATGTACGGGCCGGTAAACACCAGCATTCGATGGGGCCGTCTCGGTGCCAGCAGAGACGAGGCTTGAACGGCACCGTTGAGCAGTTCATAGCCCACACGTCCGCCGCCAACGCTGGCGAGAATCAACGGGACCCCGTATCCGGTCGGAGCGGTCTCCGGCACCGGAGTATGGCCCGGGCCGTCGGATGATTGAGCGACAAAGCCGGTGTACTGAACGTCACATCGGAGATCACCGGAGCGTGAAAAGGTTTCGTCCAAGGTCTGAAAGGTCGGGTCCGAGTGGACCAGCAGTAAATCGAAATAACGATTCATGAGGCGCACGACCCAGTCTTCGTGACGGGTGTGATCCGACTTCGTGACGAGAATATCCCGGAGACTGCACACCACCTTTGTCGAGCAGGCTGACAGGCGAATGTGCGCCAGCAACGGTAACAATTCAAAGGCAAAGCGCTTTCGGCCGAATGGAAACAATTCAATGATCACGACGTCCGGCTGAACGCGATGAAACACCTCGAACAATATCTTCTTCCTGGTCTGCTGGACCTGCTCAAGCGACATGCTTTGGCTGTGGATCTTGAGCTCCTGGAATTCGCTGTCGGAACTGATGGACGGCAGATTCACGATCGTGACCCACGGTGGAACCTCCACGCCGGAGAGAGACTCGCCTCCATTGATAAACGTGACATCGCAATTCTTGAGCGCTCGTGCAATGGCCATGCTTCTGATGAGATGGCCCATTCCAAGGACATGTTGACAGTAGAGGAGAACGCGCGGTTTCACCGCGGCATCTGTTCCATGAGTCTGGTCCGTTACCATCGTGCGAGTTCTCCCTCTGCTAAACGGATGATCTGTTCGACGGTCTGTTCAAATCCAGGTGCAAACCGGAGATAGTGGCGATAGGCTTTGTTGACGAACTGGATGCAGGCATGCCAGGCCAGGCGTTCGGCAGGCACATCCCATGGCACATGCCGCCGGTAGGCGTGACAGAGTTCCGCCGATACGAGCTGTACGAATTGCGGGTCAAAATTTCGGAAATGCAGATCGACGATGAAATTGGCCATGTCCTGAAGGGGGTCCCCGATCACCAGCTCATCGAGATCGCAGAAGACCAGTTTTCCTTTGAATGCCAGTAGCTGATGAACGTGGAAATCCCAATGGATTGGTCGGAAGGGGATATCGGATCGGCGTGGTGCCGTCTGCTCCAGGTGGCGAGCTATGTTTCCGAGGGTTCCGGCCAGATGCGGTATCGCAGCGGAGAGCTTTTGTAACTTCTTGCGGACTTCCGTGAGATGGTCTTCGGGTGAGTGAGCGACCAGGCCGGGGATGCCACTATTATGCAGGGTCGCCAAACCTTTTGCAGTTGCCGCGAGATAGTGTGAGAAGTTTGACTCATCCAGCACCTGTTGAAGCGGCGTACCCTCAACTCCGAGTTGCCACAGCGTGTTGACTGCAGGCGTGTAACCAAGCGGACGGGCCACGGCCATACTATCCGGTTCCCTGAGTGATCGGTCCCAGAAATACTCCCATCTCCCGATCAGATGGCGACCTTCCCCCTCGCGGTATGTCTTTCCGAAAATGGTAAAGGGGTGGTCGTGGCGTCGAGAGACCACCTGATACCTGTTCGTGCATCGTATCTCGGGGCGGTAGTTCACGATCTCGATATCGAGCACGCGGAACGGTTGGCTTCCCATGATGGAGGAAAGGCTCTGCGCGGGGAGATGGTGTCTGACGGTCTCGGGATCCATGAGTTCAGTTAAACTGCGCAGCTCCGGATCATCGGGGAATCTCCAGAGAATCACGTCCAGTTCGGGAATGTGTCTGACCCTTCGGCCACGTTGGGAACAAGTCTCGACTCCTCCGGAGAGACGTTCATAGGCTTCACGGCTGCGGCCACCGAGGAATGCCTTGATGTAAAACAGCGTGCTGGATGAGATCCCCGTGGCGCCTTCATTGAAACGCACGCTATAACAGGCCGACAGTGTCGAACGGACAAGGTTGTGTGGATTCAGGTATGTCTTGAATCGAGAATCCAGTACGGCACAGTCGGCAACGACAGCGGTCCCGTTGACGCACTCCGGGACGTGAGAGCGAAGTATTTCGGACAGGCAGCCAGGGATCGTGAAGCGCTGCAACGCTCGCCTGACTGTCGCCCGATCTGTAGCCGCCTGGGGTTCACTGATCCGGTTTATGCTCGACAATTGGTCCGTAGCGTTCATCTCCATCCCTTCAACTGTCAGCAGCCTCTGTCGAGGCGGCTTGGTTCGGCATTCCGCAGAGCGGCGATGAATGCAGAGGCCTGTTTCGCAAGGCCTATGACTTTGAGCATGCGTCGTTCGGTGCCCGGCTTTACTGATTGTTTTTGGTAAATCCAACGGATTTTCTGAAGTAGCCGAAATTGGTAATGCCAGGTGAGATGATCCGCAATCACGGCATTGTCTAATTGGCTCTGGTACGTGTGATAGAAAGTGGCGGCCACCTGCTTCAGCAGAACGGGATCAAGACTACAGAAGTGTAAGTCCGTTAGAAAATAAGCGCAGTCTTCAAACGGGTCGCCGATGCAACAGTTGTCGAAGTCCGAGAGTCCGAGCCTGTCGTCGCAGGACAATATTTCATCAAGCCGGAAACTGCCATGCACCGGCGTACGGGGGCTTTGAGCCAATCCGACGGGCGGCGGATCGAGATCCTCGGTGAGGGAGATCAAGGCCTCCTTCACGGTGGGGAGAGTGTGTGCGATGCGAAGCGCCTGCTCCTTAAGCCTATCGAGGCGCAGATTCAGTTCCGGGCTTGGAGGGAGTGGGAGGGAACTTCGATGCAAGTGCGCCAGACTTTTTGCCGCGTTGCGCACGTAGTCCTGGTAGTTGTCAGGATTGATGATCGCGAGTAACGGCTTTCCCGTGAGCCCCTGTTGCCAAATCGTTTTTACCGTTTCGTCATAGGCATAGGGATAGGGGATCAAAAAAGCCTCAGGCGCTTCCTGTGACCACCGCCAGAGTGTCTTGAGTAGACCGTAGACATCACGCCCCCGGTCATCGCTGAACGTTTTTCCATATATGATCCGATCAGATTGGCGGTCCCTCCGGACTGTATACCGAATCGTGCAGCGGTTTTCCGGGTGATAACTGATGGGATCAAACGTGATCCTGGACGCGCATCTCTCACCTCCAACGTCCTGTCCGATAGCTTGGTCTGGAATAAGGCCTGGCACCCGATTCGCATCACAGAGGTGGGCAAGCTGAGAGAGAGCCGGGTCTGAAGGAAAAATCCAGATCAACATATCGAGCTCGGGCAGGTACGCAGGTCTGTCGCTTTCGGCGGGAGGGACCGCACAGAGGGAAACCAACGGACGCGCGTCGAGTTGATTGTTGGATCCTTTGCGGAAGATCTTGCCGTATAAATAATGTGGAAGGCGGACAGCATTCGATGGAGCTTCTCTGTGAAGGTGGTAGCGGAAACAAAGTGTGGCCCCTTGGCTTCGTATCAGCTTGATGTCTCGTTCCAGAATCCTGACGTTCTCGGCGAGGGACGCAGGAAGATACTTTCTGATAACCTCGGTGACCGTCATGGGATCGAGAGCCTTTATCGCGTGGTCCGTTTCGATCTCGCCACTGTTCGTCATCATCGCAAATGCCTGTCCGCCGTCCTCAAACACCGGCACATAACCGATCGCGTTGTTAGGTCCTGGTTTCTAGGATGATTCTTTCTTCTGCCTGAGCCATGAAATGGAAGATGTCCATTCGTGGCTGTTCCCCTGTCCTAATTCGATATACAGACCGACTCTTCAGGCTCAGGTCGGGCCAATCAGCTTCGGGTTGATCCATCAGGAGCCCAAACAGGGCTCTGTTTACGTTTCGATGCCCGACGATCAGAATAGTGCCGCCTTCTTCCTGAACAAGAATAGCGCGAAGTGCGATCTTGACGCGTTCGGCGAGGTCGACGAAGCGTTCGCCTCCTGGAATGCGATAGAAACGGCGGTCTTGTTTGCGCGCTTTCCACAAAGCCTCGGCTTCAGGATCGCGGGCATCTCGGAACCGGCCTTGGAGTACCCCCATATGCAGCTCGTTGAATTCGGCTTTGCTTTGAATCGGTAGGCCATGGTGCTCCGCCGTCGGACGGGCGGTTTCGATCGTACGTTTCAGGGCGCTCGTGTAGATTCCTGTGAACGAGACATCCCACAGCTGTTCGGCAAGCCGCAGACTGTGTTGGACACCAGTCGCGGACAAGGACGTGTCGAGCTGGCCGGAAACGCGTTGCTCAAGATTCAGCTGGCTTTCACCGTGGCGAACGAGGTAGACCGTGGTTGGGCGGCGGTCGCTTTTGGCAGTCACTGTCCGGGATTCCTTCCATCGATCGCGGTCGATTCATGAACAGGCCAAGGCAATGCACAAGCCTTGGAGATGTCGTCGGCGAGGTTGAGTAGTAGTTCTATCATTCCTCGTTGGCCGTCTTTTAAGCGGCTCACACAGCGATACGAACGCTCTGTCACCAATGACACAGCGGTAAACCAGGCGACGGTTGGCTGGTCAAGTTTCCACGGTGTCGAGTGGTTATAGTGGGTAAGAAATGCCTGCACCGGAACTGCCATCCGGAGAATCGGTATCTGCTTCGCTAATGCCCCGGTTAGCAGTCCGGCAACAAAGCTGCCGATGTCCTGGCCGGGATGTCCATGGCGAACGTTGTCGAGATCGATCAGGGCGATCCTGTCGTCTGTCAGGAACAGATTCTTCATATGGAGGTCGCCGTGAAGCGTCGCGCTCGGCCCAAGAGAAATCGTTTTGGCCTGTGCGACTAATCGATCCCGCAGCGGAAGTAGCAGGGGGCGGCAGGACGGTCGGCACTGCATCAAGACGGACGCCACCGCATCAAGTTTTCCGAGCAACTCCACCATGGTGATCGATGGAATATTCGACACGGGGGTCGTGTGGAACGCGGCGACACTGTGGGCGGCTTTCTGCAGAAGGGGAATGCCGGCTGGGAGTTCGATCAAGTGGTTCTCAAGCGTGGCGCCCTGAATACCCATTTGCCAGAGGGTTTTGAGGCGCGCGTCGTACCACAGAGGTTGTGCCATGTTCAGCCGTCCCTCTTGTCTGGCGTCGCTATTCCAGAGTTGCCGCATCACCAGATCCGTCTGAGCCCCTTCTTCGTTGTAATAGGTCTTGCCGAAGAGAGTCAGCGGTTGTCGGGTATTCTGGGATGGGTGAACCAGCACGAGTGATGTTTGCACCGTACAGGTATGTTCCCCGACATAGTGCATCACGCGGGATCGTGTGTCGGCAACCTGCCATCCCGTACCCACATGCCCGCTGAGCCAGCTTGGTGGCGTATCAGACGCGCTGCGGGTTGCATCGACGGCGGCCGGTAACGTGCGCATTTTGCGGTCGTTGGGGAAGCTCCAGAGGACCATCTCGACTTCAGGGAGATGGATCAGGGGTATTCCAAATCGCGGTTGCACGAGGGCTTGCGTTGAGGCCTTTTCCCATTGTGGCTGGGAGCGCCCTTCAGGGAACGCGCGACCGCAGAGGATTTGTCGTCCCTTCTCTCCCGTGATGACGTTCTCGACTTCCAGGCGATAACTGACCATGCAGGACGATGCCGGTTTGTATCGGATCTGGATAATTTCGCAGTGCCGGATCAGGAAACTGTCTCGATCCCTGGCTGATTCGAACATGCCATCCCACAAGGTGTCCCTCATGGCTTCCGAATCCAGAATCATCGAAAGCTGTGGAAGATGAACATCCATGGGGACGTGGTCAGCAACCTCGCGCTTGGAGATTCGAGATGCTCTTGCTGTATCGAGTACGGTGTCATCCATCGTATTTAAGCCTGGTATTGGAACAGCGCTCGACCGGCATGATCTGACCGAGATACGCGCACCTTTTGCGTATGAGAGCGTGCGGGGACAGTATTGTCCTGCACGCCCTGGCCGATGAACGCCAGTTCATCACGGTATTGTTTCCCATCCTTGTGGGTCATGGTGACTGATGCGTGTGCCCGATGACCGTTCCCAAATAGCTCAACCATCGTGTTGCCCCGTGGTACATCGATTGAAATATTCGGGGTGTCGTATTTATATGGGTATGCGACGGTCAGAAACAAAGTAGCGGACGCATGTTGTGTCAATTGAACGATGGGAGCCCGATCTTTCTTGCCGTATGACGCGGAGACGAACCCTTCCTCAATGGACGGGAGCACGGTCGGCACCAACGGGTGTGCAAGGACCAGCTGAGGTGAATGGATCATCAGCGTGTTGTTCGAGACGGAGAGCGAGACGGCATCCTGTGCGGATGGCGCAAGATGAAATAAGAGATCGTATCGGTGTGATTCCTCGGCCCTCAGGAGATCCAGGATGACCCAGTATTCCCCGTTGATGAACAGCACCGTTCGCTCGTGAATCACCGGATATTCATGGCTACGGGCAATGCCATGCAGATAGTCGAGCCCCGGCCTGCTGACAAACGCGATGACCTCCCGATCCGGTTCAGGCCCCGAAATCTTGAAGCGAGTTTTCCGCCACTCGTACCGCGTTTGATTCCGTTTATCCACCAACACCGTATTATGGTAGGCGGTCCCGCGAAAGATCGCGCGCCAATTGACGGGGCCCGATTCATCATAGGTATAGCGGCCCGGGTCCACGATCAGTGGTCTGCCATAGGCATAGGCCTCGAAGTTGAGGAGATCCAAGTGTCCATGATTCCCTGCGCCCAGCGGGCCACCGTCAAAGATCAAATAGCGCTCGTCCTCATAGGGCTCATCGGGCTTACCCCAACCGCTCCGCAACACATAATAGCCGCTGTCCGGAAACCCCTTTGATTGGACAGTGGGGGGCTGTCCCTGTGCTCCTCGGGATGCGCCGTACAAGAGATCGTCTCCTCCGTAGAGTTCGTAGCCTTGGTGCAAGAGGTTCAGGAAACAGCGACTATCGCCGTCGCTCAGCGCGGGGATCAGGCCGTCCGGTCTGTGAGCGTGGAGGGAAAAATCCAACGCCTTCTTGACCGGCGCATCGAACTCTTCAGGCATTGCAATGTGATTCAGGAGGGCCAGCTTCCTGATCCAGAGGTAATTCTTGAGGACAAGATGGTGGTAGTCGGTCGACTGCTCACAGTGCACCCCGTCCGGCCGCAGATCGGACTGAATGTTCGTGACGAGTTCATTTCGCGACCAATCCAGCCACTCCCGTGACTCGGAAAATTCAGGAAAGACAACGGCGGCCAAAAAGATCGCGCAGAGTTCCAAGGTCCGGTGATTTCGAGCCGGGGTCACATGATCGCGAAGGTACGCGACTTGGCTGTGCAAGGACTCCAGGAACGACAGGTAGAAATCAGGCGTAACGCAGCTCGGGTGCTTGGTGCTCACGAAGTAGTAGTGGGCGAAGATCCAATTCTGGATGCGTCGTCCCGCGACGTCACTGGGGAGGAAATCGAGCGGTACCGTACGAATCCAGGAGGTGGTGAGGTCGACCCATTTTTGTGCGTACCGAGGATCCGCCGTGTCATGGTAGGCGAGGCCGAGCCCGACGGCGTAATAGAATTTGTGAAGCAGGATCAGCCATTCCCGGTCGCTGCTGAGATTGGTCAGCCAGAGGGGTGAGGCGGGAAACGTGTGGCGTTCTCCATTGAATTCAAATTGATTGCACAGAATATCGTTGATTTTCTGACGGGCCGTTTCCACGGCATCCGGAACGGTGAAATAGCGGACCGTCGCTCTGGTCTGGAAATATTCCAGCATGGCGTTCGCGGATAACCTTTGAAAGGGTTCCGAAAAGATCGAGGGGTGGGGGCGTTGTGCACCCGCAGGGCGGCGGCTAGTGGCAAGCAGCATGGGTTTCCCGGTGGTGGGCGATCGTCCCGACCCTGTTCACGTGAAAAAGGTCGAACAGCCGTTTCGTCGTCTGACTCGAGTCGAAGATTCGACAGATCGTCTCACGTCCTGCTTGCGCAAGAGTATTCCGGAAGTCAGAATCGACCAAGAGCTCTTCGATGGCTTTTGCAAGGGCGACCGGATTGCGTGGTTCAACCAGCAGGCCGTTGCACCGATCTGCAATGATCTCCGGAATGCCCGAGACGTTTGTGGAAATCACCGGCACGCCTGAGGCCATGGCTTCCGCGAGAACATTCGGAATGCCGTCTCGATCACCGTTGTCCACGACATGACAGGGGAGGACAAACACCGTCGCCTCCTGATAGATCGTGCGGAGTTCTTCTTGTGTCACGCCAGAGCCAATGGAAATCCGTTGTTCGAGCTGATATCGGTGAATCAAGTCCTGAACGAGCTGGGATTGTTCATCCGGCTCGCCGACGATTCGGCAGTGAAAGGGGATTCCATGCTCACGCAGGATCCGACAGGCCTCGATCAAGAAGGGAAATCCTTTTTTCTCCACGAATCGTCCGACCGACAGGATCGTCGGAATCGGCGGTGTCTCTCGGCCGATGGACGGAGTGAAACGAGTCGTATCGACTCCATGATAAATGGTATGGATCGGTGCGCTCCGCGACGTGATCTCTTGCAGGTGATGGTGGTTGGCGCCTGTGCAGGTCACGACGAATTTCGCTCGACGTAGCTTCAGCGACAACAGATCACCGGGGTTCAGTTTAGGCAGATAAATGTCTTTGGCATGAGCCGTGAAGCTGAAGGGATAGCCTGTCAACTGACTGGCAAACATGGCCATGGTCGTCGCGCCATGGCAAAAGTGCGCGTGGAGATGGCGGATATTTCCTGCTTCGAGAACGGAATCAGCGATTGCTCCGGCGCGAAGAAAGTCTTTGTAGAACACTTTCTTGGGCCACGAGAAGAACCTGCTCCGACAGCTCAGGCTCAATGTCCAGGCTTCCCACGCGCTGTGCAGATAGCGGCGCGGGACGGTGCGGATGAGTCGAAGATGACTGGACAGATACCGGGGAAGGTTGGCGATCAGCCACGACAGAAAGCCACTGTCTGTATGGTCGCTGTCTTCGGGAAGATAGGTTAACGGCGATTGGAGCGGCTTTGCCTGAGCCTCTGCTACGCCGGACTCTCCTTGAAAGGCAGAGAAGATATGGAGCCGAAGCCCCATTTGCTCCAAGAGCCTCATTTCGTTGGTGATAAACGCTTCTGATCGGCGGGGGAATCCCTTCAGGATATATCCGATCGTGCCAGTGAGTGATTGAGCGTCCGTTTTGTCCCGGTCCGGATGCGAGACTGGTTCAGGTATTTTCGATGGCACTGCATTCGTCGCCACCGTTTCCTTGAGAAGAAGCGCTTTGAGTTGATGGCTTGCATGACTGGAGGAAAAGTGCTGTTCAATGGTTTCGCGTCCGGCCCGTCCTAAGCGGTGCCGGATCGCCGGATTATCGAGGAGGTGGGCGAGGGCTAAGGCTAAGGCTTCAGGGTCTTGCTGGGGAACCAGGAGGCCATTGTGATCGTGTTGAACGAGTTCCGGAATACCGGAGATCCCTGTCGTGACGACAGGGACTTGGCATGCCATGGCCTCCATGAGCACGTTCGGAATCCCGTCGCGATCGCCGTCTTGGGCGACCTGGCAGGGGAGGGCAAAAATGTCGGCGCGTTGATACAGGCCCACCACATCTTCGAGTGATTGTTGCCCCATCAACATGATGAGGTGTTCGAGCTTCAACTCTCGGATCAGGGCTTCCATGTCCGATTGCAAGGGGCCGAATCCAACGATGCGACAGCAAAATCGGTAGCCTCGGACATTCAGCAGATGGCAGGCACGGATCAGCGTGAGTAGCCCTTTTTTTTCACGGAAGCGCGCCACGCTCAGGATCGCGGGGATTACCGGCCGTACAGCGCTGTGATCTTTCTGGAGTTTGTCGAATCGAGCCAGATTCAGACCGTGATAGAGACGGTGCAGCGGGGTGCCGCTGTCCGACAGGCGCTGGAGGTACTGTCGATTATCTTCGGTACAGGTGACGACGAATTCCGCATGGTGCATTTTGCGCTGGAGCGTGGCAGATGGCGTCAAATAGATGTCTTTCGCGTGGCAGGTCATGCTGTACGGAATGCCGGTCATCCGATGTGCCAGCTCCGCGACGCTGGTCGGGGCATTGGCAAAGTGGACGTGGAGATGACCGATGCGTTGGTCAAGGAGCTTCGCGGCAAGGGAACCGGCCTGGATAAACTTCCACCACGAGGGGTGCTCAGTGGACCGCAGCCAAAATTGAACGGTCGAGGCATAACGTCGAGGGGATGTGGCGAGCAGACGCAGATGCGCCCACAGCGGATTGTGACGGACGGTGCCGAACGAGTACGGCAGGTAGGTGACCGAGGCACGGACTTGGCCAACCAAGTCATGGGTAACGGGATCAGAAGGCCGTTCAAGGGCGAAGACCGATAAATCCAGTCCCAGCGCTTCCAGGTCCAACACCTCTTGCAGGATGAACGTCTCCGATATCTTTGGGAAGACTTTGAGGAGGTACCCTATTTTCTTGGTTGATGGTGCAGTCGTCATGGCTTACATCGTCACATGTGACGCTTTAAGTAGTGGTGGAGCTACATGAACATCCAAAGAGCGCTGGAGCCGAGCCGTGCTCACTTTGTTGCGTTGGCCTTCTTCGTACAGTTGCTTCACCGCTTTGGAGGCATTGAGAGCTCCATCAAGTGCAATCCCGATATCCTGTGGACGAGGTGGGCGGGGTTGCTGTAACGATTCGGTGATGGTCGTGAATAGCCTCTTGGGAGTGAGGTCGTCGGGGTGAATCATGTTGATAAGGCCTTGAGCTGCGAGACGTTCTCCTCTGATGTATTGCTCAAGGCGTGGGTGGACGCGCGGCACGATGATTCCCCGTTGGTTGGCCGTGAGAATTTCCACAATAGTGTTATAGCCGCCCATGGATACCACGAGATCGGCAGACACGAGATAGTCGTATAGCCGAGGGGTGAACTCCAATACCGTTAACGCCAGTTCCGGAGAGGCTGCTTGCTGCAGGCGCCGACGATGCTGAGGATTCATCAATGGACCGGTCACGAGTAAGGTGTCAAATGTGGGTTGGCCGGAGCAGGCATGTTTCCGAAGCATGTCGACATAGGTTTTCAAGAGAGGGTACCCGTCGTCTCCACCCCCAGGCGTGACCAATACCAATCGGTTGGTCTGTGGCAGTAATTCAGTTCGGATATGCTCCGGAGAAACGGCTCGTTGGGTTCTCCCGACATAGCCACAGGAAATAAACTTCTTCTCGATGATGGGAGGAAGCCCATATTCCTTGACCGGATCGTAGAGCGTGCGTGAACCGTAGAGGAAAATGGCATGGTAGGTACTTTTTAATAACGGAATGATGCCTGATTTTTCCCATTCCGCCTGGACATGGGTGGGGTGATCTTCAATGTCACGCATGCCCAAGATGATTTTAGTCGTTGGCAAATTCGCTTTGATGAAATTCAGAGCGGGCACGAGCTCTCCTCGTATGCCTGCCGGAGCCTTGTCGACGAGGAGGATGTCCGGTTTGAGGTTACGAATGCTTTCGAGGATGATTTTTTGACGAAGCTTCATGGTGATATCGATAGTGTGAGGAAGTAGACGCGAGCAGTACCGTCCTTCGGCGTCTTTCGTGAGCGCCGGTAATTTAATGTATTCCATGCGCTCAGGCAGGCTGTAGGCATGGGCCTGCATGGAGCCGGTCAGCATGATCAGCGAAGCCTGGGGAATATGATCCGATAGGTGCTGCGCAATCTCGAGGCTCCGGCGAATATGGCCGAGTCCGTAGCTGTCGTGGGAGTAGAGCATGATTAACATAGGTTTAACTCCGTTCCTCTGCCCTGCTTGAAGCCGTGATGAAGGTGGGGAAGAGGGTGTGATTCATGGTTGCTTCTGTATGCTGCATGGGTCCGTTGAGAAAGGATTCCCTGAATTGATGTCGGATATCGGTCTGCTCGTTGGACGAACTTTGTCTGATTTGGTAAACGCATCGGCCTGATGTTCAGGAACGTCGGGCGAGAGCGGATGGTCGGTTCGCACCCTTGCGGCCGGCGTTGTGGCCTTGTGAAGACGCGTGATGGTGTCGACGAGATGATCGAATGAGAACGGCTTGGCCAGATAGGCATTCGCGCCGGCGTTCTTGCTCGAGGCCTCGATTTCCTCGGTGCCTTTTGCCGTCATGACCAGGATGATCGACTGGACCTGATGCGATCGAAGCGTGCGGCAGATGTCGAGTCCGTCATCAGGCCCAAGAAAGATATCCAGGATGATGACGTCATAGGTGGCGGCCTTGGTCAGGGCCAAGGTCTGCGACTTTCCTGAGGAGAGGTCTACGCGATATTCTTCCGCTTCAAGCCCCCGCTTCATGAAGCTGGCAATCCGCTCATCATCTTCCACGATCAAAATGCGCACAGCCGTTCCCTGGGTGAGTACCGTGACACCTCATTGTGTCAGGCGGTTACCGTACCGGAACGAGATGAGAGGCGGCTGAGAGCGGGATGAGAAATTGATAAGAAGTGGGATCCATGCCCTGAGGGGAGGGATCTCCGTGGGGAAGTCAGGGGAGGTGGCTGTCGGAGATTTTGTATCCGAAATCTCGTACGGTCTGGATCAGTTTGTTGGGAGACTCAACATCCACTTTTTTCCGAAGGTAGCCGATGTAGACATCGACGGTATTGGTCAGGGTGTCATGATGATAACCCCAGACATGCTCGAGAATGGAGGTGCGGCTGAGCGCTTTATTGGGGTGCGACATCAGGAAGGCTAACAGGTCGAATTCCTTCCGAGTCAAGGAGATGACTCTGTCTCCCCGGCGCACTTCCCGTGAATGTTGGTTGAGTGTCAGATCGGCTAAGCACAAGACGCGGGCAGTTTCCTCGTTGTACGACGGCCTTCGTCTGAGCAACGCCTTGATCCGCGCGAGTAGCTCCTCGAAGGCAAATGGTTTTGTGAGGTAGTCGTCCGCTCCGTGATCGAACCCGCTCAGTTTGTCCTCCAAGGCATCTTTGGCCGTCAGGATCAGAATCGGAGTCTCGATCTGTTCGCGGCGCAGGGCTCGACAGATTTCGTGGCCGGTGGTGTCGGGTAGCAGCAAGTCGAGGATAATCAGGTCGTAAGGAGTGAGCCCTTTGTGCATTCCTTCTTGACCGTCTTGAGCGATGTCCACCAAGTAGCCTTCCGCTTCCAGCCCGCGCTTGATGAACGTGGAGATCCGCTCGTCGTCTTCCACTACAAGGATGTGCATGGCTGCCATGGGCTAAACCCTTTCCGAGGCGTGTGACGCATGATCAGGCTTGTTCGAAAATTGCGAGGAGGGAGACGGATGAAGGGGGAGCCGAACGGTCACCGTCGTACCCTGGTGAAGAGTGCTGGTGACCGAGATGACTCCGTGGTGCGCTTCGGCAATCCACTTGGCGATCGGCAGACCAAGTCCGGCTCCTCCCACTGCCGACGGACGGCCTCGCCACACTCGATAGGCCCGCTTGACGACATGCGGAAGATCTGCCTCCGGGATCCCAAGCCCGTTGTCGGTCACCATGACCTGCGCTTCATGCTCCGTGGTGTTCAGGCGAATGACGATCCAGCCGTCTTTCCGTCCGTATTTGACGGCATTGTCCGTGAGGATCATGAAGAGTTGCGTGAGGCGTTCCGGATCCCCCTGAACCGTCACATCGTCCGATACCCCCTCCAGCGTCACGGTTATGCCCCGTGATTGCGCAAGAATGGTTGTTTCTCGGCGTATCTCATCAAGCAGCGGCATCAACGAGGTCGGTTTGAGGTCCATCTGCAACATGCCCGATTCCGACCGGGCCAAAAACAGAATATCGCCGACCAGTTTGTTCATTTGACTCGACAGTTGAACGATCCGTTCCAACGTGGACCGGTATTCGGAAATCGGTTTCTCCTTCCCTCTGAGGGTCACCTCAGCCTCGCCCCTGATGACGGTCAAGGGGGTCCTGAGTTCATGGCTGATGTCGGCAAAAAATTGCGACCGCAATTGATCAAGCGCTTTCAGCTTCTGATGGGCGTCTTGAATGGTCTCCACCGCCTGTTTGCGTTTCGTGACATCCTGTTTGATGCTGATGAAGTGACTGACCTCGCCTTTCCGGTCACGGACGGGAGTGATCGTTTCCTCTTCCGTGTAGAGACTGCCGTCCTTCTTGCGATTGGTGCTTTCGCCATGCCAGACCTTGCCGCGCATGATCGTCATCCACTGGTTCTGATAGAAAGGCTGGGCCTGCTGTTCAGCGGTCAGGCTGCGGACGTTCCGGCCGACCACGTCTTCAGCCGTATAGCCGGTCAATGACGTGAAGGAGGGATTGACCCACGTAATCCGACCGATTCGGTCCATAATCATCACGGCATTTGCGGCGGACTCGAGTGCCGTGCCTTGCAGTCGTATTTGCTCTTCCTCCCGCTCCTGCTCCGTCCTGTCCTTAGCGATACAGGCGATCCCCTCAATCAGACCATCCTCTCCCCGCATGACGGCCGCCGACCAGAACAGGGGGAAGATCCGCCCGTCCTTCGAGAGACAGGTGATCGCCATTTGATGAACCGAGCCTTGTCGAAGCATGTTCTCATAGATCTCTCCATCCAGCGGGCTGTTGTGGGGAGGGAACAGCATGGTTCCGTCTTGGCCCAGCAGCTCCTGTTCCTCATACCCGAGCAGATTGAGCGCCGCATGGTTGACGCTTCGTATGGTGCCGTCGGGATTAAACACAATCAAGAGGTCGGTCATGGAGCGAATGACGTTATCGACATAGTTCTTCGACACGGTCGTATGCAGGAGTTGTTCGATCATGCGGTTGAAGCATTGAGCCAGTTCGCCTAACTCATCGGCGCTGGACACGGGCACGGTGGCGTGGAGGTCGCCTTCGGCCACTTTCTTTGTGGCTTCGGTGAGGGGAGCGATGACCTGCAAGGATCGCTTGAGCAGGATGATAAAGAGGCCGCTTCCGAGGAGGAGCGTGACCATACTGGTTGCCACGGTTTGGCTCACCAATGTACTGAGTCGTTGTTCGAGCGCATCCCGATCCAAAAAGATCCTGACCGATCCAACGGATGAAGGGGCGAGGAGGTTGTTCCGTTGTCCCTGGTTCTGAAGATCGACGACGCGTCGTCCAAACTCGGAGACACGGTAGCCCTTCCGGAGAATCACATCTTGCTGCCAGACGTTCCCCAGGTCCGGCAAGGCGAGGTCTTCCGTGGTGAGTTGAATTCCGGAAAACTCGAGCCACACGTCCGTCGAAGGGCGATAAGCAAGAATCGCGACGACGTCCTCCCCTTCACCAAGGGAGTGGAGCAGCGTGGTCAGTCCCTCGATGTCCTGTTCCCTGTAGTACGTGCGCGCTTGTGAGGCTATGGTCTTGGCGAGCGTCTCCCCGCGTATCTTGAATTCTTGATACATGGCATTGCGGCTGGAGGTATAGGCGAAAAAGGTCAAGCCGAAGACCGCGCCGAAGAAGACGGCCAAAAACAAGGCCATCAGTTTGTGAGTCAGGGAACGTGTCAACCACTGTCTGATCAGCATGGCGGCGTCTCTATCGGTTCTCGATGATGAGGAGGATCTTGATCTGGCTGTCTTTCATTGTTTTGACCGTGGACAGGTTGACGTACCCGACGGCCCCCTCAATGACGCCGACGAAACGCACCACGGCTTCGTCCGAGCGTTCGATGACGCTCTGCACGGGAACGGGGGTGCCCTGGCGATAGAACACTTGGTCAGGATTTGCATTCAATACCCGCAGATAGAACGTCTTCCTCTCCTCGGCCGAGATTTCACGGTTCACCAGCTTGATTCGGTCTCCCCCGGGCCAATGGAGGATCTCTCCCCGGTACATGCCGGCGACCGTGGTCGTACTCAATGAGGCGTTGGGATTATTCTTGTTGGCGATCACAGCGAGGGGATCGGCATGGGCAAGGGCGGTGCATAACCACAGCGCCAGCGTCATAGCCAGCGCTGTTTGCCGGCGCGGTCCTGTACGGGATGGGCCGTTCATGGGATAACCGTCAGAAGATCCACGCGATGGATGTCAGAAATCCGTCGGATGGGAACTGATTGAACTGGCCGTTGTTGAACTGATACTCCATCTTGAACACATAATCTTCCACCGGACGGTAGTTGAATCCGACGATCATTTGCTCACCGTTCAGGCTCCCGGTCGGGCTGGCCGCCGTATTCATCTTGGTTCGGCCGTAGAGTCCCACGAGCGCGAAAGTCGGATTGTTGAAGTGGCGTCCCAGGATGGTGGAGTTCAATGCGGAAGGCCAGAACCGATAGGTGAGTTGGATGTAATATCCCCAGAGGCTTGATGGTGTCGTGGAGCCCTGAAGATCGAACCGCGCGAATTCGCTTCTGAGCTGGAAATGGTCCCATATCTTGATGTTGCGAGGCTTGAACTCGGCATCGAAGGCCATGCCGGTTATCATATCGGCGGAACCCGGCTTGTAGGCGCCACGATATCCGGAAAACCCGATTTCATACTGGTCGTAAAACTTCATGGTTCCACGTCCGACGACCGCCTTATCGCCGTTGTTGTCCGTATGTAATCCAGACCGCGCGCTTTGCAGGCCCGGATCCGGCAAATGGCCGGGCGTCGCCAGGAATTTATCCGTCAGGCCGTTGATGACCTGAACCTCGTACGTGGCCTTGATATTGTCCGAGATCGGAATCAACCCGAAGGCGCCAAAACCCAAGTCAGACCAGGTCGTAGGGGTCACGAGCCGCGCGACGGAAGGAGGGCGTATGAGATCTCGGCGTGGATCGAAGTGATCAAGATTGAATTTGCCGAACGGGATCAGCAATACCCCCGCCCGGACGTTGAACGGCTGGGTAAGGAGCAGGTCGACATAGGCCTGTTCGGCTTCCGCGGTTCCATGGGGAAGGCCCAGATCAATTTCGGTGTAGACGCGAATCCGGTCGTGAAACTGTCCGGAAATCAGGACTTCGAAATTGCCGTCATGGGTTGACCGTCGGTCTTGTAAACTTTCAAATATCACGGCCCCGTAGGCTCCGACTCGAATATTCTGTGCCAGTTCATCCGACAGGCTGCTCTGTCGTTGTTCCACCACGCCGAGACGTTCTTTCAGATCGGCGAGTTCCTTGCGGTGTTGCTCTTCTATCTGGTGGAGCTGATGTTTCAGCTGCTCGACCGTATTGTCCTTGTCGCTCCTGGACGGCATGTGGGAGGTTTGGGCCAGGAGCAGGCTCGGGATAAGCATACAGAGAAGGAGTGTGAGGACTGCCACGACATCCCCTACGGGTCTGTGATGATCAGGCGATGGATGAAGCCTAGGCCGGTGCTGTTTCATGGTCTCTGGTGATCCTTTTACCGTAAGGGTGAGATGATCCAGTTCGGCATCTCGCCTTTCCCATCTCCGTGGCGCGCATACAGCCGTTGTCTGCCGCTTGGCTGAAGCTTCCAGGTGGATAGCGGTTGTTGGTACGAGGTCTGCTCTCCCTCATATCGCGGTCGTCGCAAGTCCTTGATAATCAGATGCAACTCATCGTTGACCACAAATACGAAACCCATCGTCCGCCGATCTGGCTTCTCCACATCGGCAATAGTAAAGGACGTGACTTGTTCTGGAGGGGCCAGACTCAAGGCTTTGGACAGTGGCGACGCCAATTGCTCTGCTTGAGTCTTCGTGAACACTTTCCGGGGTTGGGCCTTGGAAAACGGCAACAACGCACCCGCATCGTAGGTCAGCGAATCCAGGATATCGAATGCCGTTTCGGGTGATATCGTGTAGGGGTGTTGAACGGGCATGATCGAAGGGTAGCCTCCCGGGAGTTCCCGGAGAATGACCGAGAGGGTATCTGACTCATGAATGACGACGGTCGGAGAAGTCGTGCAGGCGGCCATGCTCCACAGCAACAAGCTAATGGTTGCCATGATGATGCTCCCTGGTACGGTCCTATTCTGCATGGCCATCTCATGTCCCTTTCGAGCCGACAGCAATTGCGGGGCGTTCCCTACACCGATTCCCTTTTGACGAAGCAGGGCGGGCTTTGTAAACGCCAGGATATTCCTTTTAATTGGAATGAACTACAATAAACAAGCCCAAGTAAAAGACCTTGGAGCTATGACGGATCATCGATGCCTGTCACTGGAATGAAAATATTAGGGATACAATGTAAATTGCGGTCCGAGAAAGCACAGGCTGGGGCTCTTCATGTTGTGTGCCGGAGATTCAGTTCGTTGAACGATCAGGCCTGTGGTATGGGGCTTCTCCGTGATGAATCTGTCAACCGATATGGTTTGTGTACGTTTCTGCCGGGACCGCGTTGGTCGCTTGTCGTTTGTGAAGTGTGAAATGGTTATGGGTGGAAGCCTGAAGTGGTGAGGTTGGCAGTGGGAGGTATACAGCTCATGCTTCAACCCTCGGATCTCCAACCTCCAACTCCCCACCGTCTGGCTTCATACCCTGCCGGTTTGAAGGCAACGATGGTAAGAGCCGTTTCACGATTGACCGGAGGCTGCTAGTGTGGAACACTTATGAGTCGTATTTCTAATTAGTGACGGAATCGATCTCGATCGCTGGATTTCTCGCATGGACGTCGTCGCCACACATAGCAACGCGGATTTCGATGGCCTCGCCTCCATGGTTGCCGTGCGCAAACTCTTTCCCGAGGCTCGGCTGATTCTGCCGGCCGGAGCGCAGGAGGCCGTCCGGAAGTTTCTTGCCGTTCATGATCTCAATATCACGAAACTCAAAGACGTCGATCTTTCACAGGTCACCAGGCTGATCCTGGTCGATACTCAAGACCCGGGCCGGATCGGAACGCTTACAGCCTGCCTCGGGAATCCCGCGGTCGAGATCGTGGTCTTCGATCACCATCTCGAATCGGATTCCGTCTGTGCCGGACGTTCGAAACAGTCCGTGGTGGATTCGGTCGGAGCCACGACGACGCTGCTCGTCGAGCAGCTCCAGCGGCGGCATGTCCCCGTGACGCCGTTTGAGGCGACCGTGATGGCCCTCGGTCTTTATGAGGAAACCGGATCGTTTACCTTCGCCTCGACGACCAGCCGGGATTTTGAAGCCGGGGCATTCCTCGTCCAAGCCGGCGCGGATCTCACTATGGTCTCGGACACTCTCTACACGCCGCTTGATCCGGATGCCGTTGCGCTGCTGAATGATTTCTTGGAGCACAGTGACGTGCTGTACCTGGAAGGTCGCAAAGTCCTCGTGTCCACAAGCACGATCGATCGCTGCCGCGGCGAAGCGGCCGGCGTGGTGCATCGCCTCGCCGAATTGCAGGGGGTTGATGCCGTCGTCGTGGCCGTCATGATGGCGGATCGTGTGGAAGTGATCGGAAGAAGTCGTCGACCTGAGATAGACGTCGGTTGGATTGCTCGAGAATTCAAAGGAGGAGGCCATGCCGTCGCGGCATCCGCCACAGTCAAAGGGCAGACGCTCTCAGAAGTCAAGGAGAAGGTCGTTCAGCTGCTGACCACACACTATCGCCCGACCCTGCTGGCCCAGGATGTCATGACCCGCCCGGTGAAGGCGATCGAGACGGGCACGACCGTTGCTGAAGCCGGACAACGGATGACGGCCTACGGTCTGAATGTCTTTCCCATCTTGGATGAGGAGGACCGTTACACGGGGATCATCAGCCGGGAGTCGATTCAGAAGGCGTTGTTTCATCGGCTAGGTAAGATGGCCGTGCGTGACATCATGCAGACCGATGCGTATACCGCGCGGCCGGAGACATCCTTTCATGAAATCGAAACTGCCATGATCGAGCGTAACCAGCGATGTGTTCCGATCGTCAAAGAGGCGAAAGTCGTCGGTGTCATTACCCGAACCGACTTACTGCGAACGCTTCATGACGATGTGCTGAAGACCGCCAGAACACGCACCATTCAACCAAGCGACGCTGGGACTGAGGCCGGAAGGCCACATCGCAATGTGAAGGGATTGTTACGGAGCCGCTTGCCGCATCGCCTGGGGACATTGCTGGAAGAGGCCGGACACATAGCGGACCGCTGCGAGGTCTCACTGTTTGTCGTAGGCGGCTGTGTCAGGGATCTGCTGCTGGGCATTCACAATCTCGACTTGGACCTCGTCGTCGAAGGCGACGGGATCGCGTTCGCACGAAAGCTCGGTGACGTCTATGAGGCTCGGGTCAAGGTGCATGAGCGATTCGGCACCGCGATGGTGCTGCTGCCGGACGGCCTCAAGCTCGATGTAGCCACCGCACGAACAGAGTACTATGAGTATCCCACAGCCTTGCCGACGGTGGAACAGAGTTCCATCAAGAAAGATCTCTATCGTCGTGATTTCACGATCAATGCCTTGGCGATTCGACTGAACGGGAAGGGGTTCGGCGATGTACAGGACTTCTACGGTGGACAACGAGACCTGAATGAGAAAGTGATCCGTGTCTTACACGGCCTCAGTTTTGTCGAAGACCCGACGCGCGTGTTCCGAGCGATCCGCTTTGAAACGCGGTTCGGTTTTCGTTTGGGGAAGGACACAACCGCATTGATTGCTGGCGCGGTCAAGATGAACCTCTTTCACCGACTGTCCGGCCATCGTCTGCTGGAAGAATTGAAGTTGCTCTTCTCTGAGCGGGAGCCCAGGCAGTCCATCAAGCGCTTAGCGGATATGGGATTGCTGCGATTCATTCATCCCAAGCTGAGTTGGTCCGATCGCTTGGAGAAGCTCTTGAATGCAATCGATGAAGCCGTCGATTGGTACCGGCTGCTGTATCTGGACAGAAAGATGGACGTCTGGTTGGTCTATATGATGGGCCTGATCGAGCTGGTGCCGGAGCATCACGTGAAGGAGATTCTTAAACGATTTCCTTTTTCTGAACAGGAATCCACGCGACTGAAAATGGCGCGTGTGGGCTGCCATCACGCCATGCGCCGATTGACATCGAAACGGCCACTTAAGCCGGCGGAGGTGTATCACCTCCTATCGGGATTGTCCGACGAGACGCTTCTGATCCTTATGGCCAAGAGCAAAGGGGACACCGTCAGGCGCCACATCTCAGCCTTCGTCACAACCTATCAGCATGTGAAGCCGACGCTGTCAGGCGCCGATCTCAAGGAAATGGGATTGAAGCCAGGCCCGCAGTTTAAGGAGATCCTTGCCCGATTACTTGATGCACGCCTGAATGGAGATCTGCGGACTGATAGTGACGAACGGCAGTTCGTTCGGCAGATGCTTCCTGCCTCCACGCGAACGGCTTGACCTATTGCAATACCAATTGAAACGGCTCGCGCGAGGCTGGCACCAAGCTGGAAGCGCCGTGACGTAACCCGTCGAACTACCCGCTGGTATCGAACCGGATCCACAGCCGTCGTCGCCACCTCCGTTTCCCGCCCGGATGCTCAAAGGCAGTCGCTGCAACCAGAACAGCAATAATTTCATTTTTTAGAGCCAAACCTCAGCCCGCGTGATATTCAAGGCTGAGGAAAAGCACGTGTGTCAAAATTACATACATACTTATTGCCATGGTAGATGATTCTATTTGGCAGATTTGCGTATACGGGGTCTGTGTCGGCGTGGTGATCGCTGTTATGCTGGGACTCCCGCCCTTGCTCGGCGAGCGGTACTGGCGGAAACCGGAACGTCGATCTGAGAGTGCAACGGCGATTCCCTATGAGTGCGGGATTCGGCCGACCGGGAGCGCTCAGGTGCGTCCACCGGTTCAATATTATTTGATCGCCATGTTCTTCGTCATTTTTGACGTGGAGGCCGCGTATCTCTACGCCTGGGCGGTCGCGGTGCCTGAGACCGGCTGGCTGGGCTTTATCGAAGTGACGATCTTTGTTTCCATTCTGCTGGCCTCCCTTGCGTATCTCTGGCTGACCGGAGCGCTTGATTGGCATGCCTACTCCCGGCGTCCGAAAGTCAGTCGCCGGCAGGAACCATCTGTGAACCAGTCAACGGAGCTCTACAATGACCGAGTGGCGTAACGGGCGTCTGGAAGGTGTGCGGGTAACCGAAGGCGGCGATGGTCCGCTCACCTCCGTCGTCGGGCAGTCGGTCCTCTTCGCGAAGCTCCAAGATCTCTTGGCCTGGGGACGGAAGAATTCCCTCTGGCCGTTGAATTTCGGCTTGTCCTGCTGCTTTGTCGAGATGGCGACGAGTTTCACGAGTGTCTACGACGTGGCGCGGTTCGGGGCGGAAGTCGCCCGTGGGTCACCCAGACAGGCCGATGTGTTGGTCGTCTCGGGCACGGTCTTTCTAAAGGTGGCACCCGTCATCAAACAGCTCTATGAACAGATGCTGGAGCCGCGGTGGGTGATTTCGATGGGATCTTGCTCGAACTCCGGCGGCATGTTTGACGCCTATTCCGTCGTGCAGGGGGTCGACAAGTTTATTCCCGTGGATGTGTATATGCCGGGATGTCCACCGTCTCCCCATGCCTTTATGGAATGCCTGCTTCTCCTCCAAAGCATGGTCGGGTCTGAACGGCGTCCCCTGAGCGTGCACTTCGGCCCACAGGACGTGCAGAGACCGATCATGCCATCGATGCGGGATGCGAAGCGTGCGGAGCGGATGAGCCAGCGGGAATACCCCAGCATTGATGTGCTCCCTCGGACCGATCTTCTCTCGCCTCATTTTGCCGGTCAGCCGGGCGGGCGCTCGAAAGGCCAGTCATGACGTTGCACGCCTCGGCCCTGAGCGACACATCAACCGGGGAACAATCCCGATTGCTGTCGGAGCTCATGGCTCACTGTGGCTCTGACGGATCGCTGGTTGCAGTCCAGTTCACCAAGGACGGGATCCTGACGGTCTGGATCAAGAGACAATACCTTCGAGATGTGCTCCGCCACGTCAAATCCGAGCTTTCCCGTCCCTTTCCCATGTTGTTCGACCTGAGTGCGACCGATGAGCGGCTCCGCCGGAATCATGAGGGATTACCGATCGGGGCCTTTACGGTGTTTTATCACCTCTTCTCCTTTGATCGGAACCAGTCGCTCCGGATCAAGGTGGCGCTGGATGATGAGTCGCTCGCGTTACCCTCGAGCATCGATCTATGGCCCAACGCCGATTGGTATGAACGGGAAATCTTCGACATGTTCGGGATTCGGTTCGAGGGGCACCCGTTTCTTCGTCGTCTCCTCATGCCCTCATGGTGGGAGGGGTTTCCGCTTCGCAAGGATCATCCGTCGCGTGCGACGGAAGTCGGGCTGTTCCAATTGCCTCCGGAAAAGTTGGTCATGACGCAGGATGCGCTGCAATTCAAGCCTGAGGAGTGGGGGTTGCCGCGGACCTACCATGATCGCGACTCTGATTTCGACTACATGTTCATCAACCTTGGTCCGGCCCATACCGGCACACATGGCGTGCTTCGGTTGGTCGCGCAGCTTGCGGGCGAAGAAATCGTCAATATCGTGCCGGATATCGGCTTCCACCATCGTTCACAGGAAAAGATCGCCGAGCGTCAGACCTGGCACACCTTTATTCCCTACACCGACCGTATCGACTATCTCCAGGGCGTGCTGAATGAAATGCCGTACTGTCTTGCGGTCGAGCGATTGGCCGGTATTACCGTTCCACCGCGCGCCCAAGCCATCCGCGTCATGATGTCCGAGTTCTACCGAATCGCCAGTCACCTCGTCTGGTACGGGACCTTTGCCGGGGATGTGGGCGCCTTGTCGCCCGTGTTTTATATGTTCAATGACCGGGAGCGCATTCTCTCGATCGTGGAAGCCGTCTGCGGCGGCCGGATGCATCCTAACTGGCTCAGGATCGGCGGGGTTGCACGAGAGCTTCCTATTGGATGGGACCAGCTGGTTCGTCAGTTCATTGATTGGTTTCCCGGCCGGCTCGACGACTATGAGCGTTTGGTCATGGACAATCCAATCCTGAAACAACGGACTGTCGGGATCGGAGTCTTATCGCGGGAGGACGCGATTGCCTGGGGCGCCACAGGTCCGATGCTGCGGGCCTGTGGTTTACCCTGGGATTTGCGCAAAGTCCGTCCCTATTCCGGCTATGAGCAGTTCGATTTTGAGGTTCCGACCGCGTCGAATGGTGATTGTTATGATCGGGCGGTGGTGCACATGTTGGAGTTGCGCCAGTCGCTGAGGATCATTCGTCAGTGTCTCGAGGCCATGCCGTCCGGTCCCTATACGTCGCTCGATCCGCTCGCCACTCCGCCGTTGAAGCAACACACGCTGCAGGATATTGAAACGCTCATCAATCACTTTGTCGGGGTGAGTTGGGGACCGGTGCTGCCACCCGGCGAAGCGGAAGTTGCGACAGAATCGTCCAAGGGCCAGACCAGTTATTACCTGACGAGCGACGGATCGCAGTTCTCATACCGCACGAGAATCCGCACCCCCTCGTTCGCCCACATTCAGATGGTGCCGCTCATGGCGAAGGGTGAATTGCTCTCGGATCTCCTGGCCGTCCTTGGAAGCGTGGATTATGTGTTGTCGGATGTGGATCGGTAAATGATTCTGTTTCAAGTTTCAGGTTTCGAATTTGGAGCTGTGCAAGAACCTGAAACCTCAAACTCGAAACGTGAAACTCGAAGCCAGAAGCGAGTGACGTGATGCTGAGCGAGATCGAACGCCGAGAACTAGAAGATGCCGTGAAACATTACCCCGATAAACGGGGAGCGGCCATCGATGCTCTGCTGACGGTCCAGCGGCATCGCGGATGGATTTCCGACGAGTCGCTTCTCGATATCGCGCGGTTTCTTGAGATCACGGCTGAGGATTTAGACGGCGTCGCCACGTTCTACAACCTGGTGTTTCGGAAACCCGTCGGCCGGCATGTGGCGTTCGTGTGCGACAGCATCAGTTGTTGGATCAAGGGGTGCGAGCAAGTGCAAGAGCGGATCAAGAATCTCTATGAGGTGGATCTCGGACAAACGACCGCTGATGGACGGTTGACGGTCCTGCCGATCGCATGTTTGGGACATTGCGAACGGGCACCGGCCATGATGATCGATCAGGATGTGTACGGCGAGGTAGTGCCCGAGAAATTGGAATCCATTATGGATAAATACAAATAGTGTAAATTGCGAGTTGTTAGTTATTATTATTTATAAAGTAAATATATATAAACAAGTATTAATAACTAATGAATATAGAACGACCGCTTACCCAACATCTCCATCCTGATGGGAGCCCGAGGTTTCTGCGAGAGTACGTCGCAGCCGGGGGGTATCGAAGCCTCCGTCGACTTGGTACCGAACTGACTCACAAGGATGTGCAACGGTTGGTCGGTGAATCAGGCCTGCGCGGGAGGGGGGGCGGTGGGTTCCCCACAGCCACCAAGTGGAGTTTCGTACCCATGGGGCCCGATGTATCGAAACCAAAATATATCGTCGCCAACGGGGACGAAATGGAGCCGGGGACCTTCAAGGACCGGATTCTGATGGAAGGGGACCCCCACGGCCTCGTCGAGGGCATGATCATGGCCGGCTATGCCCTGGATGCCGAAGTCGGTTACATTTTTCTGCGTGGTGAATACCACCTGTCCGCTCAGCGACTGAATCAGGCCATCGAGGAAGCCTATGCAGCGGGATATCTTGGGAAACCTCTCCCTGGGACGGCCTTTCGGTTCGACCTCCATCTCCATTCGAGTGCAGGGCGGTACATCTGTGGCGAAGAAACAGCACTCATCAATGCATTGGAAGGCAAGCGAGCGGTTCCACGGGCGAAACCTCCCTTCCCGCAGACGGTTGGTTTATGGGGGCAGCCGACCATCGTGCAGAACGTTGAGACTCTCTACAACATTCCCCACATCATCAATCACGGTGCCGAGTGGTATCACCGGTTGAGTCGCACGAAAGATGGTGGCACCAAGATCTATGGCATCAGCGGTCGCGTCACCAATCCTGGCTGGTGGGAATTACCGTTCGGCACCACCGCGCGTGAACTCTTGGAGCAGTACGCCGGGGGAATGGCCGATGGCGTTCGCTTTCGAGGCTTGTTACCCGGCGGAATCTCGACCTCCTTTATGGTCGAGGAACACCTGGATCTCCCTCTGGATTTTTCATCATTCCCGCCGGAGGTGGGTCGTCTTGGCACCGGGACCATGATTATCCTGGATGACCAGACCTGTCCGGTGGGATTCGTGCTGAACCTCGAAAGGTTCTTTGCCCGTGAGTCCTGTGGCTGGTGCACCCCATGTCGTGAGGGATTGCCGTGGGTGGCCAAACTCTTGATGGCGTTCGAGGAAGGCCGCGCCACTCACGATGATTTATCGCTGCTTGAGATGCACACCAAATGGCTGGCGCCTGGGCACACCTTCTGCGGTCTCGCGCCGGGAGCAATGGCTCCGCTGCAGTCGGCCCTGAGATATTTTCGAGAAGACTTCGAGCGACACATCACGACCGGTGGATGTCCGTGGAGTAAGCAATCAGCGCAGCAGAGGGTGTTGGTCTAGGCCTATGGCGATCATCATCGTCGACAATAAGTCCTATACCGTTGATGAGAAGCAGAATCTCCTTGCCGCCTGCCTTGGCCATGGGCTGAACGTGCCCTACTTCTGTTGGCATCCGGCGATGGGATCGGTCGGGGCATGCCGGCAGTGCGCGGTGAAACAGTTCAAAGATGATCGTGACCAGACCGGCCGACTGGTGATGTCTTGCATGACGCCGGCGACCAATGGCGCGCGCATTTCGATCGATGATCCGGAATCCAAAGCCTTTCGCGCATCCGTCATCGAGTGGTTGATGGTGAACCATCCGCACGACTGTCCGGTGTGTGATGAGGGAGGGGAGTGTCATTTGCAAGACATGACCGTCATGACCGGCCATGTCTACCGGCGCTCTCGCTTCCCGAAGCGAACCCATCGTAACCAGGATCTTGGCCCGTTCATTCGTCATGAGATGAACCGGTGCATTCAATGCTACCGCTGCGTACGGTATTACCGGGACTATGCGGGCGGACGAGACCTCAACGTCTTTGGATCGCACGACGCCCTGTACTTCGGCCGGGAACAGGACGGCACCCTAGAGAACGAATTCAGCGGGAACCTGGTGGAGATCTGCCCGACCGGCGTGTTCACCGACAAAACCTTCTTCCATCACTATACGAGGAAGTGGGATTTGCAATCGGCCCAATCGATTTGTCCCCATTGCAGTCTCGGGTGCAATACCACCGCCAGTGAACGGTACGGGACGCTGCGTCGCGTGACCAATCGGTTTAACAGCCAGGTGAACGGGTATTTCCTCTGCGATCGAGGCCGGTTCGGCTACGAGTATGTCAACAGCGACAAACGGATCAAACAGGTCTTGATTCGGCCGGAGGGGGATCGTGCCAAGCCGGCGCAGCCGGAAGTTGTGCCGCAGGCGCTCGCGCTTGCTGGAGACCGCTTACGACAGGCCCGTGGGATCGTAGGGATCGGCTCGCCTCGCGCGTCACTCGAGGCCAATGTCGCGCTTCGGTCATTGGTCGGACCGCAGCAATTTTATCAAGGGATCGATGAGCGGGAACGTCAGCTTCTCTCCACGATCCTGAACATCTTGCGGACCGGACCGGTGCCTTCAGCGTCCATTCACGATGCCGAACAGGCCGACGCGGTGCTTGTGCTGGGGCCTGATCTGTTGAACGAGGCGCCACGTCTGGCGTTGGCCCTCTTGCAGTCCATCCGCCAACAGCCGATGGAACGGGTGGACGAACTGAAGATTCCGCAATGGGATGAGGCGGCCGTGCGCAATGCCTTGCAGAACCGGCGAGGTCCCCTCTTCCTCGCGGGGTATCAGCGTACCTGGTTTCATGCCTATGCCACGGATTCCTATTTTGCCGCGCCGGATGATGTCGCCCGGCTGGGATTTGCGGTGGCTGGAACCATCGGGCAGGTGGCACCGTCCGTTCCTGATCTCAGTCGGGAGGCCAAGGAACTTACCCAACGCATCGCCGAGGCCCTGACCCATGCCCAACGCCCGTTGATCATTGCGGGAACAAGCGGTGGCTCTCAGGCGACGATTGAAGCCGCCGCCAATGTGGCCTGGGCGCTGCACCGGCAGGGTAAACAACCACGGCTCAGCTTTGTGCTTCCGGAGGCGAATAGTGCGGGTCTCGCCTTGCTTGGCGGCGGAACTTTACATGATGCGTTTGACTCGATCAGCCAAGGGAAGGCCGATACGGTGATCGTGCTGGAGAACGACCTCTATCGGCGTGCCGACCAGGCGACCGTCGATGCCTTTTTTGACAAAGCTCGCACCGTGATTGTCATCGACTCGCTTGAACATCCCACGGCGGCCCGTGCCGACGTACTTCTCCCGGCTGCTACTGGCCCGGAATCCGATGGGACCTTTGTGAATCAGGAGGGGCGGGCGCAGCGGTTTTATCAAGTCTATATTCCGCAGGGAGCGATCGCCGAGAGTTGGCGATGGCTCAAGGACCTTGCCCATGCGCAATCAGCTCAGACGGAGAGCGGCGCCGGAGTCGCAGCCTGGAATACATTCGACGATGCCGTTTCTGCCACGGCGACGGCTGCTCCGGAGCTGGCTCGCGTCGGAGAGATCGCCCCTCCGGCGAGTTTTCGTCTGGTTGGTCAAAAACTCCCCAGACAGTCCGAACGATATAGCGGCCGTACGTCGCTGCTTTCTCATCTGACCATGCACGAGCCGCCTCCTCCGGTTGATCACGATTCCCCCTTGGGATTCACGATGGAGGGATACCGAGGATCGCTGCCCTCGCCGCTGATCTCCCAGTTCTGGGCTCCCGGTTGGAATTCCATCCAGGCGGTGAATACCTATCAGGATGAAGTCGGCGGACCATTACGTGATGAAATGCCGGGGGTTCGACTTCTCAAACCAGCGGTATCAAACGCACCTGCCTGGTTCACCGCCATTCCGCGTGCGTTTCAGCCGGCCTCTCAGCAATGGTTGCTGCTTCCCCTCTCAGCCGTGTTTGGGAGCGACGAACTCAGCGGTCGAGCTCCGGCGATTGCCGAACGGATAGTCCAGCCCTTCTTGTCCTTGCATCCATCGGATGGAGCACGGTTGGGCCTTGAAGAGTGCAGTGCGATTGATCTGGCGTGGCAGGGGGCGACGTACTCTCTTGCGGTTCGCTTTGAGCCGTCCACTCCAGTGGGGACGGCCGGTCTTTCGCTGGTGCCTGAGGTATCCGGCGTCCGTGTCCCGGCGTGGATCAATTTGTTTGAAGCGATCAAGAGCGAAGGAAAGCGCAGGGCGGCATGATCGATTGGAGCCACACCGCATTGACCATCGCCGTCATTCTCGGCAGCTGTCTGACCTTGGCGGGGATGATGATCTGGCTCGAACGGCGACTGCTCGGAGTCTGGCAAGAGCGATACGGCCCGAATCGTCTGGGACCAGGCGGATGCCTGCAATCCTTGGCGGACATGATCAAGATCTTCACGAAAGAAGACTGGATCCCGCCCTTCGCTGACAAAGCGGTGTTTGTGATCACTCCGGCCATCGTCGTGATCACCGCACTCATGTCGTTTGCCGTGGTGCCGGTTGCGCCTGATTTCGTGGTCGCTGATCTCAATGTGGGCGTTTTGTTCTTCTTGGCCATGTCGAGCCTCGCGGCTTACAGCGTCATCATCGGGGGCTGGGCCTCCAATAACAAGTTCGCGTTTCTCGGCAGCCTTCGGGCGATCGCGCAGTTGTTGAGCTATGAAGTCTTCATGGGGATATCCCTCATGGGCGCGGTGCTCTTGGCGGGATCATTCAACCTGAGCGACATTGTCGAGGCTCAACGGCATCAATGGTTTGTGATTCCTCAATTTTTCGGGTTTCTCTGTTTCTTCATGGCGGGACTGGCTGAAGCCCATCGCACCCCGTTCGACATGCCGGAAGCGGAAGCCGAGCTCGTCGCAGGCTACCATTCGGAGTACAGCGGGATGAAGTTCGGAATGTTTTTTGTGGGCGAATATCTCAGCATCCTTCTGCTCTCGGCCATGACCGTCATTCTCTTCTTCGGTGGGTGGCATGGACCCTGGCTGCCGCCGGCTGTGTGGTTTGCCTTGAAGATGTTCGGGTTCATCGTCCTGATCATCCTCATTCGAGCGACGTGGCCACGATTCCGCTTTGATCAGTTGCTGACGTTCGGCTGGAAGATTGTGATGCCGCTGGCGTTGATCAATCTCTTGCTGACCGGTGGGATCGTGCTGTGGAAAGCCACATGATGTCTGCTCGTCTGTCGGGAGACGAAATAGACCAGAAAGACCAGAGAGCCAAGACGAACCATGACAGTCATTCGCTATATTCGTGATCTGTTGCTCGGTCTCTGGGTCGTCTTCAAACGGACCTTTACGACACCGGTCACGGTGCAGTATCCGGAAGAACGCCCTTATTTACCTCCACGCTGGCGTGGAAGAATCGTCCTGACCAGAGATCCGGATGGAGCAGAACGCTGTGTCGCGTGCCACCTGTGCTCTGCGGCTTGTCCTGTCGACTGCATCGCACTCCAGGCCGCAGACAATCCGGAGGCGCATGAGCGCCGCTATCCGGAGTTCTTCCGAATCAACTTTTCTCGCTGCATCTATTGCGGGATGTGCGAAGAGGCCTGTCCGACCAATGCGATTCAGCTCATTCCGGATTTTGAACAGGGCGAATATGCACGCCGGAACCTGGTCTACGAGAAGGAAGATCTCCTTATCAGCGGAACCGGAAAGTATCACGACTATAACTTCTATCGGGTGGCCGGTGTGAGAACTCTCGACAAGGATAAAGGGCAAGGTGCAAACGAACTTCCGCCGGTCGATGTGAGGAGTTTGATGCCGTGATTAAGGCGAGCCGACGAGAAGAGCGAGACGGGCGGGACAGGGGCGACGGGGACACACATCGAGGACAATAGCGAGTCTTGCGTCTCTCGCTCGTCGCGCCTGTCGCGCGGGATTGGACTATGGAAGTACTCTTCTACATTGCTGCCGCTGTGACGTTCCTGGCCACGCTGCGCGTCATTACGCATCTGCATCCAGTCCACGCGCTGCTCTACCTGGTTGTGGCGCTGATTGCGCTGGCCCTGATTTTCTACTTGCTGGGCGCTCAATTTGCCGCCGCGCTGGAAATCATTATTTACGGCGGTGCCATCATGGTGCTCTTCATCTTCGTCGTGATGCTTCTCGGGCCGCTCGCGGTGGAACGGGAGAAGGCCTGGCTGACGCCCACCGCATGGGTGGGGCCCAGTATCCTGGCCCTGGTGCTCCTTGGAGAGGTGGGATATCTCATTGCCACCGGAGACCATACCTCGATGGCTGTTGCTGAACCCAGACAGAAAGGGATCTCGATTGCCCTCTATGGACCCTACATCATTGGAGTGGAGCTCGCGTCCATGCTCTTGCTGCCTGGTCTGATCGGTGCCTATCACTTGGGGCGACGTCTATCCAGAGAGGGGCGTTGATGTTGAGCACACCCGCATTGGTGTTGGCCATCATGCTGTTTGGCCTCGGATTGATCGGCCTCTTGAGTCGGCGGAATATTCTCTACATGCTGCTGTCGCTCGAAATCATGCTGAATGCCGCTGCACTTGCCTTCATTGCCGGAGGGGCCCGTTGGGGACAAGTCGATGGGGAAATCATGTTCTTGTTCATCCTCACTCTGGCGGCGGCTGAGGTTTCCGTGGCACTGGGGATTGTGTTGCAGTTGTCACATCGGTTTCGAACATTGGACGCCGATGCATTCTGCGAATTGAAAGGATAAGAGGAGGTAAGGGGTAAGGAGTAAGGGGTGAGTCGAGGATCCCTGATACTCGTTATTTCCTCACACCTGACGCCTCACCCCTCACCATACACATATGCTTAGCTTACTGTGGCTCATCCCTGTTCTTCCCCTCGCCGGCTTTCTGCTGTTGGCCCTGTGCGGCGGGCGATTGAGCCGGTACCAGATCGCATGGGTCGGGTGCGGCTCGGTGGGGACGGCTGCCGTGACCACTGCGCTGGTCGCCGCAGGTTTCTTCTGCACTTTTCCTGATCAAGAGTCCTACCGGCAAACGCTCTGGAACTGGATCGATACGGCCGGGATGACGGTCGGGATCTCCTGGTACCTGGATGCGCTCTCACTCTTGATGGTGGCGGTGATCACCGGCATCGGTTTCTTGATCCATCTCTATTCCGCCGAATACATGGCTCACGATGATGGGTACGCCAGATTTTTTGCCTACATGAATCTGTTCGTCTCCGCCATGCTGACGCTGGTCTTGGCCGACAATCTTCTGCTGCTCTACTTGGGGTGGGAAGGGGTGGGACTTTGCAGCTATCTGTTGATCGGATTTTGGTATCGCGAACCTGAATACGGCACCGCCGCGCAGAAAGCCTTTATCGTGACTCGCATCGGAGATACGGCGTTTGCCATCGGGCTCTTCATCCTGTTCACGCAATTGACGAGCTTGTCGATCCAAGAAGTCCAGAGCCGTGCCGTGGAGGCCTGGCCGGTGGGCTCGAACCCGGCCATGATCGTCGCGGTACTCTTCTTGATCGGTGCGGTGGGAAAGTCGGCGCAATTGCCGCTTCAAGTGTGGCTGCCGGACGCCATGGCCGGTCCCACACCGGTCAGTGCGCTGATTCATGCGGCCACGATGGTGACGGCGGGGGTCTATCTCATCGCCCGGATGCATTATCTGTTTGCGCTCGCGCCGATGGTACAAGAGGTGATCGCGGTGCTTGGCCTGGTGACGTTGCTCCTGGCTGCCTCCAGCGCGGTGGTGCAGACCGACATCAAGCGGGTGCTCGCCTATTCCACAATGAGCCAGATCGGCTATATGTTTCTCGCGCTCGGTGTCGGAGCCTGGTCTGCCGCGCTGTTTCATTTTTTGACCCATTCCTGTTTTAAAGCCTTGCTCTTCCTTGCGGCTGGGTCCGTGATCCACAGCCTCCACCACGAACAGGACATTTTCAAGATGGGTGGTCTTCGAAAACAGCTGCCCTGGACCTTCTGGACGTTTCTGATCGGGGCTGCGGCCATGTCGGGTGTCCCTCTCATCACCTCCGGGTTTTACAGCAAAGATTGGATCTTGTGGTCGGTCTGGTCCTCACCCTTAAGCCACCAGTGGATCTGGTTCGGCGCCGTGTTCGGGGCCATGCTGACCGGCCTCTACAGTTTCCGGCTGATCTTTCGAGTCTTTTTCGGAGAGGTTCGTACCATGCCGACCGGTGAACCGGGTCTGGCCATGCGCGGGCCGCTGGTGGTGTTGGCGTTCTTGGCGATCACCGTCGGTTTTCTTGAGATGCCCCACACGCTCGGGCATGTCACGCTGTTCAGTGACTACCTGTCGCATGCGCTGCCGGCGACGGACCTGCTGCCGGATATGGATGAGGGGAGTGAGGCTCGTGAGCAACTGGCCGTCACCGTCGCGGCCCTCCTCGGGATCGGGCTGGCCGCGCTGCTGTTCCTGCCCGGTTCTCTGTTGGCAACGCGATGGGCCGATCAATCTCCGGTTCTTCCTTCCATGACATTGCTGCAAGGAGGCTGGGGATTCGATCGACTGTATGATCGCTTGTTCGTGCGGCCCTGGTTCACCCTGACACGACATCCTCATGACATGCTGGATCGTGGCTACGAGTGGCTTGCTGTGTGCGCCGAGTCCTGCCACGGCTGGATGAGCCTTACGCAGACGGGGCATGTCCGATGGTATGCCGCTACCATCACGGTTGGAACGCTGATATTACTTGGTTTATTCGCGCTATGAGTCTCTGGCTGCTGATACTCATCCCTATTCTTGCCGCGCCTGTCGCATGGATGGGACAGCAATGGTCTCGCTCGGCCCCTCGTTGGATCACACTCGGGGCCTTGTCCGTTGACGGTCTCCTTGCGCTGTCACTCGGGACCGGAGATCACGCAACTCAGGCCTCAGGCCATGTGGCATGGCTCGTCGAAAGCCGCTTCAGCTGGATTCCCCATTGGGGCATCAGTCTGCATCTGGGGCTTGATGGGCTCAGCCTGATCCTGATCGTATTAACGGTCTTCGTCGGCGTCGTCGCGACGGTGGCTTCCTGGACAGAAATTCAAAACCGCGTCGGACTGTTTCATTGCAACGTCCTGCTCGCCCTCGGCGGTGTAATCGGGGTGTTCTTGGCGATCGATTTGTTTCTGTTTTTCTTTTTTTGGGAACTCATGCTGGTCCCCATGTATCTGTTGATCGTGATTTGGGGCCATGCACAGCGCCGGCACGCCTCCTTTAAATTCTTTTTATTTACCCAGGCCGGGAGCCTCGTGTTGCTGGTGGCGATTGTGGCCCTTGCGCTCCTGCATCAACAGGCGACAGGCCATCCGAGTTTCGACTATGCCGATTTGATGGAACTGACCCTGAGCCCCGAGATGGCCCGATGGTTGATGCTGGCCTTTCTCATCGGGTTTCTCGTAAAGCTGCCGGCTCCACCTTTTCATACCTGGCTGCCGGATACCTACACAGAAGCGCCAACCGGCGCCACGATCATCCTCGCCGGAATTCTAGCGAAAACCGGCGCCTATGGTCTGTTACGGTTCACGATTCCGATGTTTCCCGAAGCGATGCACGAATTCACGCCCATGGCGATGGGGCTTGGGGTTGTCGGGATTCTCTATGCCGCGTTATTGGCCTGTGCGCAAACAGATATCAAGCGACTGGTGGCCTACAGCAGCATCAGCCACATGGGCTTTATTCTGCTCGGTGCCTTCGCCGGGACGGAGTTGGCCCTCCAAGGGGTTGTGATGCAGATGGTGGCGCATGGGTTGAGTACCGCCGGACTCTTCCTGGTGGCTGGGGCTCTGGAAGAACGCTATCAGACCAGGGAGATGGGCCAGATGGGAGGACTGTGGGCGGTGACGCCACGTCTGGCCACGATGACACTCGTTTTTGCCTGTGCAACATTGGGATTGCCGGGGATGGCCAATTTCATCGGCGAGTTTCTCATCCTGTTCGGATCCTATGCGACTCAACCGCTCATGATCATCCTGGCATCGCTGGGGATGGTCATGGCAGCCATTTACTCATTGGGTATGATGCAACGCACCTTCTTTGGGCGGCAGCAAGACACCCGTTCGGTTCATGACCTGTCGAACGTTGCATTTGTAACCGTTCTGTTGATCGCAGCCCTCCAGATCTATTTGGGGTTATATCCGAGGGCCGTATTGAGCACGGCGCAACCGGTCATGAACCAACTGGTACAAGCCGCAGCGTCGTCACCCACGATGCCGCATCCACCGTCAGAGTCCTTGTTGTCATCCCATCTCACGACTTCACAGGGGAGCACCCCATGAGTCTCCATGATTTCATCGCCCTGTCCCCCATCCTTACCATCGGGGCATTTTCCCTTGTGACGATGCTGGCCATTGCTTTTCAGCGACACCATGCCCGCATCGCGAGCTTCGCATTGCTCTCATGCCTCTTCACGCTGGCGACCGTACCCTGGGCGGCCACGGCAGCCCCACGAACCGTGACGACCTTGCTGGTCGTGGATCGACATGCGTTGTTGTACATGGGACTGATCTTGACGGCCACGATGGTCATCATCGCCTTGTCGTACCGATATTTGATGGTCCAGTTTCGTGAAGAGGAAGGGGTAGAGGAGTACTATCTGCTCCTTCTGCTGGCTACCTTCGGGGGATTGGTCCTCACCACGGCGGCACACTTTGTGTCGTTTTTCCTGGGGTTCGAACTCCTCGGTCTGTCACTCTGTAGTCTGATCGGGTACCTACGCACGAGACGCCATCCGCTCGAAGCCGCGGTGAAATATCTGCTCTTGTCCATCACGGCGTCAGCGCTCCTCTTGTTCGGTCTTGCGCTGTTGTATTTTGAAAGCGGCGCCATGACGTTTCAGGGAGTGGGAGCTATCCTGAAACAGACGCATTCTGTTTCTGCTCTGTGGTTGGGGGGATTAGTCCTGGTGCTGGTTGGGATTGCCTTAAAGCTCGGGCTCGCCCCGTTTCACATGTGGATTCCTGATGTGTATCAGGGAGCGCCGACGCCCATCACGACCTATATCGCGACCGTCTCCAAGGCGGCGTTGGTGGCTCTGCTGCTACGATTTGCTACTGAGGTGGGTGTGTTAGAACTCCCGGCCGTGGCCCATCTATTCAGCCTTCTGGCCGTGGTATCCATGGTCACAGGGAATGTCTTGGCGCTCCTGCAACAGAATGTGAAACGGCTCCTGGCCTATTCCTCGATCGCCCACTTTGGCTATGTGTTGGTCGCGCTGCTGGCCGGTGGCCCCCCCGCTGCTGAAGCCGTCACCTTTTATGTGATCGTCTACTGTGCCATGTCGTTAGGGGCCTTTGGCGTGGTGACGGTGTATTCGAGCGAGGGAGGGGACAAGAATCGGGTTGAGGACTATCAAGGGTTGTTCTGGACGCGTCCCTGGCTCGCCGCCATGCTGGCACTGAGCCTGCTGTCGCTGGCCGGGATTCCAGTGACGGCAGGATTCATTGGGAAGTTTTATGCGATCATGGCAGGTATTGATGCCGGTCTCTTGTGGCTTGTCCTGGCACTGATTGGAAACAGCGTCGTGAGTCTCTACTATTATCTTCGACTGTTCGTGACCCTGTTCAGTGAAGTGGCAGAACAGGATACAGCCCCTCAAGCGGCAGCAATACAGAGACCGGAGTTCGTCAATTGGACGACCATCTGCTCACTCGGTTTTGTCGCATCGATCATCCTCCTTTTGGGCGTCTATCCAGAACCACTGATTCACCTCATCCGTGATTCTGTCAGCAACCTGCTCATGGTTGCTATGCAGAGACCATGATCCAGTACTCGCGCCATTGGCGGGGGTTGCATGAGTCGAGCAACAGGGTAGAGACTCACGCATAGCCATTCTCTCCTACAGCCCCATTGTGTCTATCAGCGTATGACTCTAGAACATGACCCTAGTCATGTGCACAAGAGTCAAGTTGTCAAAGCCTGAACCTATTTCCCCCAATTTCCCCTGTGGGGTGAGCGTTAGTGGCAAGTGGGTGGGATCAGACTTGTCGTCAAAACGGGACAAACTCTAAGCCACGAAAACGCTCAGAAAACGGGCCGCGTATCCACTTCTCCACGGCACGCACTGTTAGGCGACCTGAACGTAGAGAAGCTTGTTGTCGCGACATTTTCAATCTCCTATGTACTCATAGCTGCCTGACATTTATACAATACAATCTTTCATCCACTTGTGCTTGGAAAAACTTCACATGTCTCAACTCACGATTGTTTCCTGCGATCTCTATGAGCCGATCTCTATCGTCGCGCGACATCCGCACACCCAAAATGATGCGATTGAACGCTGATGGAGGAATGTCGAACAAAATGATTGGAAGACCAAACGCATCCCGTGGGGCATCCTCGGAACTCTTGACGGGTAAGGGCGTCAGCAGTCTCCACTCTTTTTCATGCTTCCAGTGAAGACTTTTCGTTAGATGAAATCGCATATTCCAATCGTCTCCCGCCACGATTGTCGGGCGTTCGTCGCTGTAATGGACCTTTCGAACGCCAAACCCAGTCTGCATGAAAAACTCGTGATGGATGTTAAAACCGATGACAAAGCCTGCGTGACTGCGCGAGTATATTCCCCACATCAATATATCATCATTAACTTCGGTGAGTGACAAAATACCAAGCAGTCTATCAAAGACCCACTGCACTGAAAATCGAGCACTGGGATGCTCATTGGCGTGCACCTCAGCGAGCCCTTGGCTAATCACGTCACGAGCAGTTCTATACGCGGCAATGAAATTACTATTCACATCCTCGAGCGTCCATTCTCGACTTTCGTACCCTTTTACGTACAAAGCTTCATGGATCGCATGAATAACTCCTGGCAGGTGCTCATTTCGTCTGAGCTTTTCCAATATTTCTTCGTCGGAGCCGTAAGGGGCTTCATGCGGATAACCCTCAAACGGATCATTGAACGAACCAGGAGGACTCATGCGAATCCGATGGTGTTGGAGAATATCCACTCTCTCAGGTACCACGTACTTATAAAGGATTTCTGGTGGGGTAGGGTCATTCCCGTCAACATTCGAAAGGCGCCTTATAAGGCTCATAACAGAATGATTGTGTGAGCTACAGAATTTACATCAACACGGTGGTGCGCCTAAGTATGTTAGGCCCATCCGCATACGAGCCAGATCTACCGGATACTGTCCGCATAACAAGCCACATCTGTTCGCAAAAATTGGGCTTCAGGCAATGACCCCATATAATGAGCGGTCGGTCTGTAGCTTCAAGTTAGGCGGAAACGGTCTGCACAACCAGTGGCAGCTTGCTGAGCGTGAGCTGTTTCAGCTCGACCCTTCGGCTCGCGTTGTCGATGTCGATCCCCACAAGATGTCCCGCGGCATCGTAATCGAGAACGACACCTTCAGTGATCTCTCGACTTTCGACACTCGGCTGCTCTGCAAGATCGATATACAGCGAATCGGTATCGGGATAATAATTGAGCTTCATGGTTTGAACCCTCGGTCTGGAAAAGCGTCGTGTATTGTGGTCTTATCTTCGAGCGTAATCACCACCACCATTCCTTCTTCAGGTGCGGACGCTTTCGCAGCACTTCCTTTTCGACATATTCGGTGAAGGTGTACTGCACCATCGACCATACAATAGCGCATTCCCACAGGACTCGCCAGTCTTCGGCCTAACGTTGCAGCTCACCCGCGCCTGCTACAGAAAAGGGGATAGGTCGGTTTCCCAGATGGACGAAGACCTATGCCGCATCCATTGGCATCGGCCGTGAACGTACGAGGATGAGCTGTACGGTTTGATAACAGTGGTTCTTGCTTAGGTGAGTGAACTGAAAGGAGCCTAAGGCGGATCAGTTCATCGGAATGATTGTTGCCGAGACTTCGTTCGGCAGTAGCAGGGTGGCCACCGCGCGGTTCTGTTCGTCTGGTTGAATCAACGCGAACAGCGGCACTGGCTGAGGGACTTCTCCTGGCGGCATCGATAGCATCGCCGGGAAGTCGATCAACGGCGAGAGTGTCGTCTGGCTCGCGATACGCAACCGAAAGGCCATCAAAACATCACGCAACCGTTGAGCTTTCTCTTCATCCGAGATCGACTCACTGGGTGCAATTCCAACCTCCCAGAGCGGCTTCGTCACTGTGACGGGAAACGTCAGGCCGAGTTTTTGTGCGACCGTCGACACATCAATCAATAGTCCTGCTTGGATAGCCTGTTGGCGATTCGCGGTCAGCTGTTTGGCTGACATATCGGTGACTGGTTCCAGTTGATTCTCGAAGGTTGCCGATTGTTCAGGCTTCGGATCTTCTACCGTCGGAGCCGTCACTGGAGACTCCGCTTGAACGTGATTGCTTGGGCTGTTTTCATCCCGTCCGACAAGAGGTTCATTCGGAAGAGAAGGAAGCGCGTGGATGAGTCCTTCGTAGACTCGCTTGGCCGCTTCGGACCACGTGGGATTCAATGGACGGCCGGCAAACGCCGCGTCTGCAGCCTTTCGCTCATCATGGGTCAGGATTCGTGGGGTGCGTGTTGTATCCATGGTAGGGGAGATAATCCTGGACACCCGCAAGTCAAGGGGCGACTCGGATGGGCGGTGGACTTTCATGGAAAAAACATAATGACTCCAAGCAGATAGGTCAGGGCGACAGCGCGGGTGTCCTCGCGGATCGATCAGCCCTGATTCCCCAACAAATACCGCCAATGGCCTACCAATGAGAACAATCGAGAGGTTGCTGGTCCCATTTCCCTGAATGAACGTAACAAGATAGACCAGATAGACCCAATAACCAGACAGACCGTTTCGTTCTTTGTGAAGGTGAAGGGTTCAAAACCCGCGTGCTATAGTCCCGCCATGGCGAGAATTGATTACTATCGGATCCTGGGCGTTTCCCGAGAAGCTTCGGACGAGGACATCAAGAAGGCCTATCGGAAGCTGGTGTTTGAGCACCATCCCGATCGGAACCCTGAGAAGGCCGATGCTGAGGAGCGCATCAGAGAGATCAATGTTGCCTATGAAATGGTCGGCGATCCGGAGAAACGCCGAACCTATGATCGGTTGGCTTGGGGGAACGAGCCACGCGCCGAAGCCGTTGATCCGGGCATTATTCTTCAGGACCTTGAACTTAAACTATTTGATGAAGGGCGAAAGGAGTTCTTCTCAATCTTCATGAAAGATGTCACACGCGTGAAGGCGGAGCTTGCGATTGTCCGTGAGCGCACGGTGGCTGAGCAGGGCTACGATTCGTTTCTGGAACCGATCGTGCAGTCGCGGGCATCTGAAATCATGAACGAGGTTGTGACGGAAGAGATGAAGCAGCGGAGCCAACGGCTCATCGTGGTGGCCGCTGACATGCTGCTGTCTCAAGGTGTTGCCAAGCGCAGCGATGACCGAGGGATTCGCTCACTTCGCGCTCGACTCACCGAGAGTTTTCACAAAGGCCGGATCCACGGCTATGCGTCGGCACTGGAACTATTCTACGAGAGACGGTAACTAAAAAATGGTGAGTTGTTAATTTTAAATGTTGAGTTGAGAGATTGCTGCCTGTGATCGTAGAACTCGTCACTCAATACTCACAATTCAACACTTCGAGAGTGGCCCCGCCACAAACTTCCCGGCTTTCATGACCCCCACAATCTTGTCCCGGTCTCGAAGGATCTCGATCCGTCGAAGGGGATTTCCGTTCAGAATCACCAGATCGGCTTCCATTCCCCGTTTCAGGGTCCCGACTGAGTCTTGGATTCCAATTAAGCGTGCTGCTATGGCAGTCGAGGCGATGATTGTGTCCATAGGAGACATACCCAGGGCGACCATCCGCTCCAATTCCTGTGCATTCTCCCCATGGTAATTGAATGGCGTTCCTGCGTCAGTGCCCATCGCAATGAACATACCGCTTTCATAGGCCTGTTTGAAGGACGCTTTGTGTCGTTTCGTCATCGCTTTGGCTTTTGCCAACGCGCTTTCCGGAATGCCGCAGCCAGGCCGGCAGGCTGCCGTTGTCGCTAAGGCTGACAGGGTCGGGACCATGTAGACGCCGTGGCGCTTCATCAACGCTCCTGATTCCTCATCCAATAGCGTGGCGTGCTCAATTGAGCGCGCACCGGCCTGAATCGCACGCTTCATTCCTGAGGCCCCGTGGGCATGGGCGGCTACTGGTTTCCCGGCCTGGCGCGCAGCATCCACGGCGGCAGCGAGTTCTTCTGCTGTCATTTGTGCATCGTCCGGCGAAGTGCCGGGGGTGAGCACGCCTCCTGAGGCAATTACTTTGATCACCCCTGCACCGGCGGATATCTGTTGATCGACAACCTTTCTGACCTGGTCAACTCCCTCGACCTCCTGCCCGATGAACCGTGCATGGCCACCGATCATGCAGATGGCCAGTCCGGCACCGATGATGCGAGGTCCTGGCGTCACGCCGGATTCGATAGCCTGTTTGAGGGAAAAGATTGAATGGTCACGAGAACCCACGTCCCGGACGGTCGTAAATCCCGCTTCAATCGTCGCCTGGGCGTGTCTGGCCGATTTGAGCAGGGTGTAGGAGGGGTGTTCGGACTCCAACGCGCTGACCACATCGGCTTCTCCTCCTAAACAAAGATGGACATGACAATCAATGAGTCCCGGGATCACGGTCAGGCCACGGCCGTTGAGACGGGTCGCGCCTTTCGGGATGCTCACATCGTTGCGTGGGCCGACCGCGACAATCTTCGTGCCACGCACGACGAGTCTCATGTGGTCGCGTACGGATCCGGTCCCGTCAATAAGGCGAATCTGATCCATGGCAATCGTCACGATCTACCGTCCTCCGCTATAGGTGTGCGCCGCTGCTTGCAGCCCGGCTCCGGGAGTCGACACCCACCCACTTCGAATACCGATTTCTTCAATGGCGTTCAGTAGAGTCAACACATTTGCCTCCGTCGATGATTCCCCCATGAGTCCGATTCTCCACACTTTCCCCTTTAGCGGTCCCAATCCGCCGCCGATCTCTATGCCGAAGCGCCGCAGTAACTCGGCCCGGACCGCTGCCTCATCGATGTGAGCCGGCACGGTGACGCAGACCAATGTTGGAAGTCGTCGATCTGCAGGCGGCAATGGACTGAAGCCGAGTGCCGTCAGTCCTGCGATCAATGCACGGCTGTTCAACTGATGGCGGGAAAATCTCGCCGGAAGTCCCTCCTCTTCCACGAGGCGTAAGGCCTCTCGTAACGCATAGGTCATCGAAATCGGTGCCGTGTGGTGATAGGCTCGACTCTGCTCCGCCCAGTAGTCGGCAATGAGGGACAGGTCAAGGTACCAGCTGCGGCAGGGAGAACGCCGAGTCTTCACAACAGACAGGGCACGATCGCTGAGTGTCAAGGGAGCCAGGCCCGGCGGGCAACTGAGACACTTCTGTGTCGCGCTGTAGCAGACATCGATCCCCCATCGATCAACCTCGACCGGCATGCCTCCGAGGGAGGTGACGGCATCGACGATCAAGAGGGTGTTGTACTGACGACAGACAGTCCCGATATGTTCGATCGGCTGCCAGGCTCCCGTGGAGGTTTCAGCCTGGACGAGCACCACCGCTTTCACCGGCCCGGATTGTTCGAGTGCCGACGCAATGAAGTCCGGTTCAAACACCTGTCCCCAGGGCACTTCTATCCGAATGACGTTTCCTCCGCAGCGCTCGATGATGGTGGCGAGCCGAGTGCCGAAGACGCCATTGATCCCCACCACGACGCTGTCACCAGGTTCGATGACGTTGACGATCGCAGCCTCCATACCGGCGGACCCAGTTCCGGAGACGGCGATGGTGAAGGGGTTTGTGGTTGCAAATACTCGACGGAGGAGCGTCTGAATGTCATTCATGACGCCTAAAAATATCGGGTCGAGATGCCCGATCAGCGGAGTCGACATCGCACGCAGCACCCGAGGGTGCACGGCGCTGGGACCAGGCCCCAACAACAGTCTGCGTGGGGCAAGAAAGTCCTGCATAGCCAAAGCCTCCTGAAATGTCGCGCGGTTAGTATAGCCAACCCGATGAGACATAGCTACGCGAGAAATTCACACAGGCAAGGCGCCTAGCTAGTTTGAGGGGATTTGGGCGGTGGTGCGGCCGTGATATAGTCGGGCGCCATGAATGAACAGGTACTCGCAATCGGGCAGTTACCGAAGCTCCCTGACGCTGGTGATCCTATTGATTCACTGGCTTCTCCGCTCCCATATAGTAGCCGGTGGTCGCGTTGCGTGAGTGTGCTCTGCGCCGGTGTTCTACTTGCCTCCCTTGCGGGGATTCTCTGGCTGTCTCTGACCGTTCCGAAACTTCAACGCTTTGAGGAGCCGGATCGCGCGCTTGACCTGATGGTCAGCCGGATGATGGAAGCGCAGGATGGTCTGCGCCGCGCACCGGTATGGCAGCAATGGGTCGCGGAATGGACGATGGACAGTCCGGATGAGGCCTCTCGTCAGGCCATCAGGTGGTATCGGGAACTGATTGCAATCACGAATGATCCGTCGGCAAAACTTCGATTGGCGATTCTTCTCGGTGAATCAAACCAGGAAGTCGAGGCGATTGCGGAAGCCCAGGGATGGCATGATCGCGGGACCTCTGCCGATCTCTTTCGAGAACTGATCGTCGTGGCATACGGCACGGCCCCCCTCTCACTGGCGCAAGAGACGACCTTACAGGCAACGCTGGCGGAAACATTGCCCAACGAATGGTTCTACAGCCATCTTGCTGAGAGATTGGCGCAGCGGGCCGGTGACCGTGCGCGCGTCACGGCGGTCGCGGCCCAGAGACAGTTGAAGGAAGAGCGGTCTCAGCGATGGATTCGTCCATTGATCATCGGTGAGCTTGCCTGTCTTGTTCTTGGGTCGGTGATGTTGTTGGGGATGCTCAGACTCACAGGCCGGCAATTGGACGTCTTCCGGCTCCATTCCCCGGGAGTGCCTCCTCCGTGGTCCGGGGGGACGGCTGCCGCGGTGATTCTCCGGGGAGGCGCTTTAGGCGCCTTCATGACCATCGCCTTCTTATCGATACCCGCACTCAATCATGGATCGTTACGCGCACTGGCAATTCCCCTGGCCAATCTTCCGCTGTTGGTCATCGCCTATGTGCATTTGCTCAAACCGGCCGGCCTGGATTTCCGGCAGGGGTTCGGTCTGCGTATCAATCGCAAGGACCTCGGGCGACTGGTGTGCGTCATCTTTGCCGTGGTTGCAGCTGCACTCTGGGGCGAGTGGGTCTTGGGACAAGCCGCAGACTTTCTGAAGCTTGAGAATCATTGGACTGAATGGTTTGATCAGGACCTGGTGTGGGCCGCGCCACCCATGCTTGCCACCAGCCTGCTCGAATATGTGATCCTCGCGCCGATTTTTGAGGAGCTTGCGTTTCGCGGATTGCTCTTTGCCATGTTCCGTCGGCGATTCACCTTTCTTCCAGCCGCTGTGCTCAGTGCGACGATCTTTGCGCTGGCCCACGGGTATAGTCTCCTCGGGTTCATCAGCGTCTTGTGGAGCGGGTTCCTCTGGGCTTGGATTTATGATCGAACGGGGAGTCTTATACCCGGCATGGTGGCTCACGCCGTGAACAACTTGCTGGTCTGCCTCACCGTGATGGCCCTGCTTCGTTGAGAGAAGCTTCCTGGATGTGTTCAAGCGCTTGGTAGAGATCCTTGTAGTGGAGAGTCATCCCATCCGCTTTCAGCAGCTCACACATTCTCTGATTCGCGATCCGTTTTCCCGTCGACTGTGGTTCAGGAGAAACGGATGATCGAATCCCCCATCGTCGTTCAAGGGTCCGGCAGATGTCGTCCCAGGTCCTGGGAGTGCCATCGCTGACGTTGTAGACCGTACCCGCCTCACCACGCCTGAGGGCTGCCAAGCAGATTGCCGCAAGATCCTCGGCATGAATCAGGTTGACGTATTTTCGTGAGCGGGCGACCCGTCCTGTTCGGATCCACTCCATGGGATTACGGTGTGGCCCGTAGATCCCAGAAACTCTAAGCGTGATTGCTCCATAATGACTTCTCAGCAATTCTTCACCTTGTACACGAGGTATCCTGGAATCAAATGCGGCTGTTTCATCAATCCAGGGCGGAGGGTATTCGGTTGAGAGGTCGTTATCGTAGGCGGAGGTGCTGCCAAGTACCACCAGCTGGCGGGCTCGCAATGCTGCCGTCTCAGCGAACTGCCGAACCGATTCGATCGGCACGGCGGGAAAGCACCACAGGAGGTCGGTTGCCGGAGGAATCAGTCGCCAGGTCTCGGGCTGTGTGAGATCGAACCTGATTCGTTGTTCCCTTCTCAGGCCGGAGAGGCGTTGATCGGGATCACGACTGGTCGCAAAGACCTCCGTATAGAGTTGCTCCGCCAGCGGCAGGAGAAAATTGGCGGTATAGCCCGATCCAAGAATGGTGAGTGAATGGTGCAAGCTGAGAAGCCTTCCTGTGGTGAGCAGTCAGTGTGCCAGTGAGCAGTCATCGGAGTCCAACGAAAAAGTCATGAAACAGGATGTGTGCCGTCATGTGCTCCGGTCTCGGTGTTGTGAGGGACTTGGGGGAGTGGTATAACCAAAACTATGTGGCAGGAAAGAATGCTGAGGATATCCCGTATCAGACGCTCACGTTTCGCCTGGCTCCTTCCATGTTTGCTGCTCGTGCCTGGCTGTGGCGATGGTGGAGGGGAAGGCGGGCTGGGCGGGCTCGGTGCGATCGGCGGAGAACGAACTGCGGGAACGATCGTCTACGTCACCAACAGCGGATCCAATAGTGTGTCCGGATATACCGCGAACGCACTGACCGGTGGGCTGACGGCAATTGCCGGTTCTCCGTTTCCGGATGTTCCGACTCCGTCGGCGATCGCCGCGTCCGCGAACGGGTTGTTCGCCTATATTGCCAATAGTCAGACGAACAGGGTGACCGCTTTCCGGATCGGCACCAATGGTGCTTTGTTGCGTGGAGAGTCGACAGCCGGGAACCCCAACCCGGTTCAAGTGGGCACGACCCCGAGAGCGCTTGCGATCTCTAAGGATTCTCAATTTCTGTATGTTGCCAATAGTGGGTCGGATGATGTGACCGTCTTGAAGATCGGCACCGTCGGCGTGCTGACGCCTGTTCCACAGGCGGAAGGCCGGTCCAAACCTGTCGGTGCGGGGGCCTCCTCACCGGTTGCATTGGCGATTACTCCGAATGGACGGTTTCTCTATGTCGCTACCAGTACCTCCAGTCTGATCACGGCGTTTCAAGTTGATTCATCGGGAGTACTCACGCTCGTACCGCAGTCAGGACCAGGCACGAATCCCATTTCATCAGGCGGGACCGGCTTGACGGCCCTTGCCCTGTCCCCGAATGGACAGTTTCTCTATGTGACCAACGGGGCGTCCAACACCGTCTCGACATTTCGGGTCGAACCATCAGGACTGTTGACCCTGATTCCACCGGCCAGTTCTAATCCTGTTTCCACGGGGGGAACCACTCCAAACAGCCTTACTGTGGGGGCGGATGGAGGCCATTTATATGTCGCCAATGGAGGCGGCACGGTGTCGGTGTTTGGTATAGGAAGCGACGGCCTGCCGACTCTCGTGCCGGTCTCAGGAGGATCCCCCAACCCTGTGCCCACGCCGACCGGATCCACTCCGGTGGCACTCAGTATCTCTCCGGATGGCCAGCTCTTGTATGTGGCGAATCGTGCCACCAGTGTGTCGGGAGGCACGATCTCGGCCTATACGATCGTCTCCGGGACTGGCGTTCTGATTCCGGTCACGCAGCTGCTCGGGAATCCCTTTCGTGCGGAGAACGCTCCTTCCGCCATTGTCACGCTCGGACCAACTTCCTGATCGCGGGCCTGCAACGAGAAGCTCTTGACTCAGTTCGCGAGCCGAGTTCGCAATCGATCTCTGGTTCGGGATGTTTCATTGGAAAGACGGTCCTGCAGCAGATACTGGAGTTGATGGGCGGGAAGTGGTTTGCCGAAGAGATAGCCTTGATAGGTATCGCAGCCTTGCAGACGGAGAAAGGCGAGTTGATCGAGGGTTTCCACTCCCTCGGCGACGAGATGCAGCTGGAGTGCGCGTCCCATTCCGACAATCGCCCGCATGATCGGAGAATCCTCCTTCCCAAGCTTGAGGTCTTTGATGAAAGCCCGGTCGATCTTGAGCGTGTCGATCGGAAAACGCTGAAGATAGGCCAGGGAGGAGTAGCCTGTTCCAAAATCGTCGATGGCGAGTCGAAAGCCGGATTCCTTGAGTTCACGCAGGATGGTCGTGGTCGATTCCGCGTCCGTCATCAAGACACTTTCGGTCAGCTCAAGCTCGATGTCCTGCGGGTGTCCTCCTTCTGCGAAAACCAGTTCCTTCAGATGGGCGGCAAGATGCGCCTGTCTGAAATACAGACCGGAGACGTTGATTGAGACCGCAATGGGGGCCAGCCCGGACTTATGCCAGATGCGTTGTTGTCGAGCCACGTTTCTGATGACCCAGTCGGTCATCGGCATGATCAGCGCTTCTTCTTCAGCAACCTGGATGAATTCCGCCGGAGCAATCAAGCCGCGAGCCGGGTGTTGCCAGCGAATCAGGGCTTCAAATCCGATGACCTGCTCCGAGAGGATGTCGACTTTCGGTTGATAGTGCAGGAGGAATTGGTTGCCGGCGATGGCGCTTCGTAGGTCTTGTTCGAGCCCGATCCGTGCGGCGAGCGATGCGTTCATGGCATCGGAGTAGAACTGATAGCGATTGGGACCTGTGCGCGTCGCCGACTGAGCTGCCGTGCCGGCATTGCGCAGGACCTGCTCCGCCTCGGTTCCATCGGTGCCTGGAATCGCGATCCCGATATAAGCGGAGAGCGTCACACTGGTGGATTCAATTTGAAACGGATTGTGCAGCGCATCCAGACAATTCCGGGCGACCCGGGCGGAATCTTCAGGAGCCGCGAGATCGGTCAGGAACAGTGCAAACTGGCCATCGCTGAGGCGAGCCAGCGTCGGCGAGGCGGCGCCGGAGGATCGAGCAACCGTCAGGTCCGAGGAGAGAGACTGCCGCAGTCGTTCGGCCGCCTCTCTGATGAGATGCTCACCGCATCGTGGGCCATGCATCTCACAGATGCGCTGATACCGGTCCAGATGTATCACCAATAGGGCATCAGGGACGCCTGCGCCGGACGCCAGCACTTGACCGACGCGATGGAGAAAGAGGGTTCGGTTGGGGAGATGTGTCACGCTGTCGTAGTTTGCCAGGAAGTAGATCTTTGTTTCGGCAGCACGTTCATCCGTGACGTCTTGCACGGTTCCGACCAGACGACGCGCGTGGGTGTGGTTGTCCGTCTGGGTTTCACCACGAAGACGGACGATGCGTTCCGCACCGTCACGGGGAATGAGCCGGTGGTCCATGTCCACCCCCGTTCCCTCGGCTCTCGCCCGCTGTAAGGCTTTGATCACCGGTTCCCGGTCTCCCTCGTGGACACAGGCCAGATAGGAGAATTGTGCGGGGTCAATCGAGCCCGGCAGGATGCCAAGCGTTCGACAGGCGGCTTCCGAGAGGTCCATCCGATCGCCGGACGGGTCCCATTCCCATCCGCCGAGTCGGGCGATCCGCTGGGCCTGCGCTAATTGAGCTTCACGGGCGCGAAGGGCGTTCATGGTTCGGCCGGCGCGCAACATGTAGCGTACCCGCTGGCTGAGAATGAGTCCGTGGCACGGCTTGACGATAAAGTCGGTCGCACCTTTTTCATAGGCCTGCGCGATTGAGTCGACATCGTCCAAGCCCGTCATGATGAGAATCGGCACGAAGCGCCCGTGCGGCAGCTGTCGGATGTGTTCGCAGACGGCAAATCCACCCATGCCGGGCATTTGCAAATCCAGGATAATGATGTCGGGCATCGTGGACGACGCGAATTCGACCGCGGCCTCTCCGCTCAGAGCCTCTTCGACCAACAGCTCGTCCTGTTCCAGGCTCATGCGGGAGAGCATGCGAAACGTGGCATCATCATCGACGATCAGCGCCAGCGGGAGCGGTCGTCGGGTCGAGGCAGTCATGTTGGTCTCCTCTCAAGCTCCGCCTGAAAGATCCGGCAGGCGTGTTCGAATGCCGCAGTCAGCGGGGTCAACAATGGTTCGGCGTCTTCGAGGTGTCCCTGCCGACTGAGTTCTTCGAATTGACGGCAGAGTTTCGACAGCGAGACCGCTCCCAGTGTCGCGCTTCTCGATCGCAGGCTGTGGGCCGCATGCTGTACGACCAGGGAGTTTCCGTTGGCCATGCCGTGGCGAAGCGTTGTCACCAGGTTGTGGGAGTCGGTCACATACAGCGACAGGATCGTGGCCAATGCATCCGGTTGTCCAGGTCGTTGGAGGTGCGTGATTGATTTCCAGGCGTTCTGATCAACAACGAGCGAGGCATCGGAATCCTGGATAGCGGGTGCGGCGGTTTGTATGGACGTCAGGAGTTCCGCGTGGCCCGACGTTCCGGATTCCTGGTCCTCGGTCAGGGGGGTGAGGGAACACCAAAAGGTCAAGGCCGCGTGCAGTTGCGCCAGGGTGAACGGTTTTGAGATGTAATCGCTCATCCCCGCGGCCAGGCACCGTTCGCGATCCTCCTGCGTCGCATGCGCGGTAAGGGCGATGATGGGGATCGGCGGTCGTGACGCTTGCCGCTCCCATTCACGGATCTGCCTGGTGGCCTCGAGCCCGTCCAGTTCCGGCATTTGACAGTCCATCAAAATCACATCGGAGGAGGACTGTTTGGCATAGTCGACGACCTCTCGACCGGTGTGCGCGACGGTCACGCCGTATCCCATGCTGTGGAGCATCAGCAGCGCGATTTCCCGGTTGACGCCGTTGTCTTCCCCGAGGAGAATCCGCCGCGAGAGGGCCTGCTTGTCCGTCGCGGATCCCGTTTCTTTTCCGATGGAAGGTTGATCGGTGAGTACGGTGCGCAGCGCATGGTACAGGGCCTGGAAGCGGATCGGCTTCGTGACATCCCGCATGTGAGCCGATGGCATATCGCTTGCGGCATCGGCTTTTCTCATGAGCGAGACGAGTCGAATAATCTTGACGGTCCGCAGGGTCGGTTCGGAAAACAAGGTCCGGACGATCTCCGTATCCGTCATATGATCGAAGGTTTCGTCGATCACCGCGACGACCGGTCCACGTTCTGTCGCGAGACCCGTCATGACGCATTCAAGAAATTCACCTTCGGTATCAGCGAGGTGTGGAGCAATACCCCAAGCAGAGAGGTACTGTGCGAGCAGATGACGGGCCGTGGCTGAACTGACTGCCGCACACAGGCAAAGATTCGCGAAAGCGGGCTCCGTGTGAACGGGAGGGGGAGGGTCGGATTGAAGCGAAAACGGAACAATCACCGAAAAGGTACTGCCCGTTCCGATCGCACTTTCAAGACTGATGACACCGCCCATGCACTCGGTGAGCTGTTTGCAGAGGGGCAAGCCCAGCCCCGCGCGACCCGTCACCCCTATTGAGGAGTTGTCTGTGCGGGAACAGGATCGGAAAACGTCGGCCTGTCTCTCGATGCTGATACCGGATCCGGTGTCCGCCACGTCCAGCTTGATTCTGGGAATGTCCTTCCGGCCTGCTCCCTCGGATTCTTGAGTGACGGAGACCGTCACTTCTCCGGTTTGAGTGAAGGTGATGGCATTGCTGAGAAGGTTGGTCAGAATGTGTCCGATTCGAAGGGGGTCGCCCATGACGGCGGTTGGGACCGACGGATCGTAAAAGGTGTGGATCTGGAGCCCTTTTCGCTGGGCAGGTTCAGCCAACCGTTCCACGGTGGTCTCAACAAGATCGCGCAAATCAATGGGAACGGGGTGCACTACCAATGTGCCGCTTTCGACTTCCGAGCACGTGAGGTGGTTGCTGATCAGTGTGAGTAGGGTCGCTGCCGAGTTGTGAATCGTGTCGACATACCGCCGTTGGATGTCGGTAAGGGGGGTGTGGGCCAGGACTTCGGTCATCCCGATCACGCCGCTCAGCGGTGTCCTGATATCGTGACTCACAGCCGTCAGGAATTTGACCTTGGCCTGTATCGTGTCCTGGGCCGCAGGGTGAGAGTTGACTGGTCCTTCCGCAGGTCCCCGTCGTCCGTCGGCATCAAGGACGAGGGTCAGGATGTTTGCGATCGCGCGGGCGAACCGGTGCTCATCCGTCGTCCATTCACGTGAGGATCCGACATACTCGATCGAGAGGACACCCGCCAGCTTGTCCTGTGTCTGAAGCGGGATATCGAGCCGTGCGCCGCCCTGCATCGGAGGCTGAAGTTCGGAAAGCAAGTCCCGAAAGGCCGGTTCCTGGAGTGTCTCTGTTGCCGCAAGAATCGATTTCTGATCGAGAGCCGCCATGTAGTTCGGATAGTCCTCGCGAAGCAATCTCTGACCGCCGGCATGGTGATCCGTTGTCGTCTCATACCGGTCCAGGCAACCGAGCGATTGAGTCCGTTCCTCGTACACCCATATGCTTACGAAGTGGACCGCCAAGGTCTGGGCAACCAGTTCCGTCACCTGTTTGGCCAGGGCCGGCAGCGGATCGGCACACACCCGCTGATCCTGAGCGAGTGACAGGAGCGCATTCAGTTGCAGGTGAAGACGCTCATCGTGTGCGTTTGAGGATGGACTCGGATGTTGGAGAAGCGTTGTCCGTTCTTCTGACGCCTGTGCGGCATCAATCCTGACGTGCACATGCGTTTGCGTGGCACGGCTGTTCAGAAGGGTCATGGCGATCAGATCGGCCGCTCGCCGTGCATAAACCAGACTGTCGGCGGGCGGTCTCCTTTTCTGTCGATATCCGAGCACGAGTACCCCGCCGATCGTATCGGCGACGATGATGGGAACAAGAGCGAAGAGAGGGAGGTCTGGTCGTCGCATGGCCGACAGAAAGGATGGGAGTGAGGCCGATGTCACAAGGGTATGGTCCGGGTGTGCTTGCAGCATCACGCGATGCTCATCCGTGACCTGACAGGGAGAGGCGGTGAGTTCCTCTGATGGTCCACCAAGGAATTGCATGGACAGGACGGAAGGTTCCGAATGAGCGGGATCAAGGAACAGGAGACCCGTCGCATCACAACTGATTGCAGCGGAGATACGAGAGAGCACGACATCGTCCAGAGCCGCCGGTTCACGGATGGACAGGAGGGCCTGTCCGATTGATAAGAGGCTCTCCTCCATGCGGAACTGCCGGCTCAAGCTTTCGGTCATCCCGTTAAAAGAGTCCGCGAGTTCCTCAAATTCATCGTGAGTGTGAACGGTCACCGGCGTCGAGAAGTTTCCGGAAGCCAGACGAACGATTCCTTCTTGTAATCGGAGCAGCGGATGGAGGCTCCGTCGAATCAGTACGACACTCAACAGCACCGCGGTGCAGGATGTGAGGGCCGTGACGAGCAGGAGTATGCGACGGAACTGTGTGACTGGGAATAGGACCGACTCCCGTGTTTGACTCACGACAATTACCCAGGGGTCCATCAGAAAGAGCTGTTGCAGGGGCACTGACCAGGCCCCAGCGACATGGTCTTGTCCTCCGATCGTCCACAGAGGACCTGTTTTCACCGGAGCGCCGTCTTCCTGCCCTCGAAAATCAGGGAGCGCGAATGCTGGTTCAAACGTCGAGTACATCGGCCGGCCGGCCCCGTCTTCAACGACCAGATCCGTATCGGAGGAGAGTGTCTCTCTTGCCTGGTCACCCCAGAGCGCGGTTCCGTCCAGCTGTGCAGCCAGCAGGCCGGCCTCCACTTGATGCGGGTTGATCAGCCTGGTCAGTGTAAGTTGCGACTGATGTTCCGAAACATGGTGAATCTCCAGTAGGGAGTTGCCTGTTTGCAGGTGCGCGATTTGGGGTGGGGTGAGTTGTCGTTGGCCAGGTTCGAGCATGAGGACCTGAACCTCCCGGAACAGCCGATGAGGTTCGGTGCCAGGCGCGAGGGGGATGATGGTTTCGACGACGGGACCATCTTGTGGCAGCTCAACGGCCATCCTGTCCAGAGCAGCCCTCATGGTCAATAGATGGTTGTAGAGCATCATCCCTCGCGACCTGCTTTCCTGTCGGAGGTGGGAAGAGGTTTGAAGCAGAAGTTGCTCGCCGGTTTGGTAGTACAAAACCCAGGAGAGAACGGATATCGGCGCCAACGCGCCGAATACAAACAGCCCAAACGTACGGCGGCCGAGGGGGCTCCGAAACAGTGATTGGAAGAACGAGATCGGCATGATGGTAATAGCTCAACGAGTGTGAGTCTTGGATGTGCCCGCCGTCTTCATGAATGCGTCTCTATGATGAAGATGGACGGGAGTATTTCGTTATGTCCGCAAACGACGTCTGTGCCGCTGCATCGGATCGAGTGGTTCACGGCGCATGATCGGGGTGCTTAGACCCCGCGTGTGCTTGTCGGTCCATCGTCGGTCTTGAACGAATCCAAGGAGGACCTGAGCCCGGCCGGATTCTGTTCCATGTGCCCTGTCAGAACGGTCAACGCATACACAATCACGTGCCTCACGATTCGCATGTGTAGGGGGTGAACGACCGACCGCCATTGTCGCCGGTGGCGACGAGCGGCGGGTGGCTGCGGCGGTGGCACCACGGTCAATCTTGGATTCATACGACCGGCTTCTCTCGACGAACCGGTCGGGGATGACGAATCCGCCCACGAAGCTACTGTTCTACGTACAGGGGAAGCTGGTCCCATAGCATGCCTTTATTGCCGAGGGTCTGTCCGGAGAAAGTATGGCATTGAATAGGAAGGATGATAATCGACACGAGTCCCGGCCGGTACTCCGCACATGAGTCCATTGGGCTGGAAGTCCAGCGTCCCTTTGCCGAGTTGCCGATACGTCGTATCATCCAACCGAACAGCGGTCTTTATGCCGGTAGCAGTATGTCTGTACGCGTAACCGGTTGCGACCTCCGCTCATAAAGCGCCAGACGGGATCACAATGCGTGGGATGCCTTGCTTCATGATGCATCCTAGCCTGTTTACGCCATTGTTCAATAACTTGATTATTTCCAGCAGGGCTTCGCTGGAGAAGCGGATACCTGGGGAGCGTGCTCGGTATCCATGGAAGGAACAGAAGTCTGTTTCCCGTACGATCGCAATGCGATTGCCGGCGATATGGAGCACTCGAGTCTCAGTCGCGCAGTATGCGTTGGAGCCAGGTCACCAGCTGAGTGGTCACCTGCTCGGGGCGATCTTCGTGAACGAAATGTCCGGCATCCGCTATGGTGACGGTGGTCAGGTTGCGGACAAAACAGGGCAATTCATCCAGGTTGTGGGGGCCGAGGGCATGGTCCTGTAGCCCCCATACAACCAAGGTGGGAATTTCGATAGTGGGATAACCCAACGCGCGTTGCCGTAACGCTCCTCCGCCACGCAGCGCGGCTCGATAATAGTTCAACATCGCGGTGAGAGCGCCTGGCACACAGGCCTGCTGCCGGTAGTGCCGCACAACGTTGTCTGGCATACGTTCACGATGAATTGCCATGCGCTCAAAGATCTTTCCGACCATGTAGCCCTCGCCCATGGACAAGACGGCTTCAGGGAGCCGGGGAATCTGAAACATCGCCATGTACCAGGAGCGGCGCAGTTGTCGCCAGTGCCGGAGTTCTCGCTCAAAACAGGCCGGGTGGGGAGCATTCAGGATGACAAGGGCATTGAGGCGTTCAGGATACCGCATCGCATAGTGCCACGCGATGATGCCACCCCAGTCATGTCCAACCAGAATGGTCTGTGATGATCCCGCGGCAGTCAGCAGTCCGCTGACATCGTGCAGCAACGATTCGATCGAGTAGGGTGCGAGGCCAAGAGGACGAGTGGTTTCTCCATAGCCACGGAGATCAGGAGCCCACACGCGATAGCCGGCTTGCGCCAAGGGCTCTATCTGGTATCTCCATGAAATCGCGTTCTCGGGGAATCCATGCAGGCAGAGCACCAGCCGGTCTCCGCTTCCGGCCATGGCGACACGAAAAGACAATTGATTGGCCGAAACCTGGCGATAGGAGAGCGTCACAGTGTGGGGAAGAGGAGGGACGTTCCGGTTCATATGCAAAACTTTTGAAAATGCTGGTCAGATCGTGACGGCTTGGCTATGCTCACCGGAATGGAACAACCAAATTGGGTATTTCGACAAGAGCAGGGCAAATGGCTTGCGCATCCCGAAGGCAATCCGCAACGAGAAGTTCAAGCGGCCTCCTTCGATGAGCTGCAGGTGAAGGTACAACAGCTGAGCCAAGAGGTCACGAAAAGTCCGCGCGAACTGCCTCGCGTTGAGCGACCTGTCGTGGATCGGGTTTCTCTGGATACACCACGTTACATCATCTCGCTGGATCAAGAGAAGTGGCGTGGCTATTTGCAGGGATACCCTGATCAGTCGGCACAAGGGGACTCTTTCGATGAAGTGGAGTTCAAACTGAGTCTCCTCTGGCGTGATTTCATCAGCGGGAAGTCCTCCATCATGCGGAAAGCGGCCTGAGCGGTAGGCTGTTCAGGCTCCGCCACCTGGCCCCGGCGCACACGCATCTCTGCTTGCCGTGAGCGGTCGGGTTTCCGCCCGTAGTCCATCCTTACTCTTTCGCCGCAATCGCTGATAGGCCGCTGCGACGACAGTCGTTGCTCGTTGCGTGTCCATCGACTCTGAGTTTCAGATTTCATGTGTAATGTGGTATTGAAACCTCACCCTATTCACGAGAGCCCCGATCAAACCTGCGTTGCCGCGAAGCGTCCTCAATCAGGCCGGCTAAACCCCGTTTTGGCTTGAATCGTTCACACTCCAGGATCCGGAGAAGGTTTCTCCGGGGACCAGGCGCGTGAGGCCCCATTCCGGATGGTTGAACGCATCGCTTGCGCAGGTCATCGGCTCGATGGCAAGCGCAGCGCGCGGCGCGTCCGTGATGGCATCTCCGGTATAGACGACCACGGCGGAAAAGGCTGAGTCCATCGTAATGGTGATCGTTCGCTTGCTTGGAATATGGCGAAGAGCGGCACTGGCGACTCCTTGGGCAGTACGCTCCAAATCGACATAGCAATGGTTGAAGCGTTGTTGGGCGATCGGGCGAAATCGGCGATAGTCCCACAGTGTCTCGGTGACTCCGAGGATCTTCCCAGTCGGCACAAGTCGGTCATTGAATTCCAAGTAGCCGGTTCCTGGAATCTGTACTTCCGCATCATCAATCTTGGCGGTTCCCACGGTGAAATAAGGGTGAAACCCGATACCCACCGGTGCGGCACGATCACCCACGTTTTTGATCGTGAAGGCACAGGATAGCCCGGCGGTGTTCAGCTCGTAGGTCACGGTGATGTGCAGGGAAAAGGGATAGCCGCGATTGGAGTACGTCTCGGTATCGAGCGTCACCGTCATGGTCACTCGATGTGCATCACGGTCCTGGATGTCCCAGGGAATATTCCGAACGAATCCATGAATGGCGTTCGGACCTTCCTTGTCGTTACATTCCAATTGGAATGTCTGTCCGTCGAATGAATACCGTCCGTTTCCGATCCGTCCAGGGAACGGGATCAGCACATCTCCTTGCCCGCCACGTTTTCCGCCGCCACCGGAATAGCCCCAGACAATATCGATTTCACGTCCGCTTATATCAAGGAAGAGATACCGGCGTAACGACGCGCCCCATGGGGAGATGACGGCCCGCTGATTTTGGTGCGAGAGAGTGAGTTCTGTGTCTGGTGTCACGGGCGTCATAGGTTAGGTGCTCCCTTGGTGTACGGTTTTCCAAAAAGTCGACCGAGAGAGGGAAATCTCCTGATGTCCCATCCAGGGGGTCACCCCGGCAGAGATTGAGGCCTATAGAGCCGGCTATCGCACGACGCCGTACCGACAGATCTGGGGTTCAGAGGCCAGAAGGCCGCTCAACTGTTGCAGCGTGGCCAACAGGTGGGGACTCATGAAGTGCGCCTGTTCAGCCGCCTGGCTGGCCCATCGTTCGACAAACGCAAAGTCGGTTGGATCGTCGTGGTTCTGCAAGAGCTCATAGCTGAGACAGCCAGGTTCCCGGCGAGTCGCTTCCACGAGGGCGATCAGGATCGCCCGCACTTGAGCGACCCGATCAGGCTTGGCTTTGGCCCGGGCGATGACGCGGAGAGAGCTGTCGACAGTCATAGGTGCTCCACAGTGAAATCCGGATGGGCGGACGACTACTTGACGAAAGGATTGCCGGATTGTTTCCAGTCGTCGAGATTCATGATGACCGCAGAGGTCTGCGTGAATCCAAGTTCGCCAAGAGTTTGCGCGGCGAGAGTCGCACGCCTCCCGGCTTGGCACTGGAGCACAATCGGGCGCTCGAGGTTGGCCTTCTCCGCAGATCCGACGTGGTTCCAGATTTGGGCATTGATGACGCCGCGTGGAATATTGATCGCGCCCGGGACGTGACCGGCTGCATATTCCTCCGGTTCACGGACATCGATGATCAAGGCGTCACCAGGATGCTCGACGATTTTTCGATAGTCCTCCATGCCGATAGTTCTGACGGGCTTTTGTGTCACCGCACCGTTCTGTTTGAGCGCCGGGGGAACGCTCTGAGCGAATGCCGGAAGAGATAGGAACAGGGAGGTGCTGATGAGAGGCGAGACGAAAAGAACGGCTAATGTATTCATGGTCTTCATGCAAGAAGCTCCTTCACGATGATGATGCTGTATGTTGGTTTGGGAAGAACGCAGGTAAGTCAGTGTACCCTGACTCACACGGTTCCTCAAGAGCGACATAGTCCAATTTCTTCTCACCGTTGCCGCAGCGGGGAGGGGAACGATTCGCCTGCACGCTTTGCTAAAGAACCGAGAGTATTTCAGGAATGCCACGGGTGGTGTTGTGCTGGACGGGTCTACTCAGCAGGCAGCTCCTGGGGTGTGCCAGGCTCGTCGGATGGAAGAGGAGTCTGGCCTTGCAGGTCACGCACAGAGTAAAAGTATGGGATGAAGGTTCTATTCATCGAGTCCGGCACAACTGTCTCCCAGCCACTTTCCTTTGATATCAAGACGGGACTTGCCTGATCCTGCCTCACGTCGCTCGCCAGTTGCCACGATTCGTTCCGTGGTTTTCGCCTCAATGGTGAACCGGGTGGTGAGGCTGGGTGGGCCGGGGCACAGTTGGTCGAGGACAAGTTTGGACGAGGATTTGGAGAGGATCTTGACCTTGCACTGGACTGCAATATCCTCATCTTCATCCTCCATCTCCTTGATGATTCGATCTTGACTCACATCCTCCTTGGTAATGCAGGAATGGACGGTCATCGTGTGAGGTCTGCCTTCCCGATCCTTGATCATCTGTTCCATCCGCGCTCGTTGCGCGGCGGTCATCTTCGCTGACAGTTCTGAGGATAACTTCAGGCCCGAGGCAACAGTGGTCACAGTCATTTCCCATGCGCCGGGTTTAACGTTGAACGATTCAGCTTGTGCATCAGGTATCGAGTGGGGAAGAACGGTGTTGAGGGTGAACGTGATTCCAGCGAGTGCAATCGCGTGAGCAAGTTCCCAATTATTTTTGTTCATGGCGCACCCTCCGGACGAGCCACGCTGCAGCGAGATGGCTGGTGTATGAACCTGTCGACATTCTATCGATGTCGGTTGGCCCAGTCCATGACGAGACGTTCGCGGGAGGATCGTGCGGGAGGAATACGAGAGAGAGCCGGATCAGTGACTGTCTTGGAGCAGAGTGAATATGATGAGATGGATAAATTATAAAGATGAAGAATCAATTGCTTATGGAGGAAATGTCATGTTGAACAGTGGATATATAGTTAGGGAAGCCGAGCTGAATGAAGTGGCGATCATGATGGATCTTGGAGTGGTGTGCTTGAGAGGTTGAAGTCTTGGATGTGACTGGGTTTTCACGAGAAATGCTCCCACCTGAACGGAACTGAGTTCAACCCGTTGTGTGCGATGGGTAAGAGCGGCTCCGTGCTCTTGCTTGTAGACCACCTTCAGCGGTACCGGAATTCAACCGATACGTGATGTGGGTTTGTATTCTGAATCGACCAGGGGACGCCCATGTTCGGATTCGGCAGGAAAAAGAAACCATCTGCATCGGACGAGCAGAAGGATCGACAGATTCCGGCACCATCGGCCGGTATCAAAGGGTCGCTCATTTCGCTCGAGCAGCGGCTCATGTTCGATGCGGCGGCTTCCGCGACGGCTTCCGAGGTCGCGTCCGAGCAAGTTGCGCAAGAGCAGGCGGAGGCGGCTGTCTCGTCCGAGCACCATGCTGATGGTCCGTCCGCGGAGCAAGCTGAATCGGAGGGCCTGCTTGACGCGATCGCGACCTATAATCCGGGGGAATCGAGGAGTGAAGTGGTGTTCGTTGACCCCACGGTGCCGAACTACCAGGATCTCATCAGCGGCATGGCCCCGAACGTGGAAGTCATCATGCTCGACGGCGGGCAGGATGGCGTTGAGCAAATGGCCAATGCGTTGTCCGGTCGCACCGGTATCGACGCGATTCACGTTATCTCACACGGCGAGGCTGGTGCGCTGCAGCTCGGAACCGGGATACTCAATGCAGATTCGATGTCGACGGACTACGCGGATGATCTGGCGGTGATTCAACAATCACTCTCCGAACAGGCCGATATCCTGGTCTATGGTTGCGAGTTTGCGCAAGGGGAAGCAGGCCAAGCGGCGGTGGATTTGTTAGCGCAACTCACAGGGGCCGATGTGCAGGCCAGCACCGACCTCACCGGCAGTATTTCACTCGGCGGAGACTGGGAGTTCGAAGTCAGCACGGGAACGATCGAGACATCGCTGGCCATCGATTACGATGCGCAAATGAACTGGGCTGCCGTCTTGGGCAATGAAACGGTTGCCGACACGTTCTCGGACAAGTCCTATGGAAATAACGATGGAACCAGTTCATGGTCCTCGAACTGGTCGGAGGTTGACCGCGGAGGTAGTGATGCCGACGGGGGGCATATTAAGGTCAATTCGGGGGAGCTGCGGATTGAGACCCAGGTAGTTGGAGCGTCGGTGAGCCGCGGCGTGGATCTAAGCGGTGCCCGAAGCGCCACGCTCAGCTTTGATTACGAGAATGATTTGGATAGGAGCGGCGCGGTCGAAGTACGCATTTCAACTGATGGCGGCGCCAACTATCGCACCCTGACTGACGGCGCATTTTCTAGGACAAATCATACAGGCAGTGGCACGGCCCGTTTCGATATTTCAGATTATATGTCCGCCGACACCAAGATCCAGTTTGTGGTGACTGGAACGAGCGGGGGGGATCGCCTCTTCATCGACAACGTGCAGGTTGACTATAACGTTGCCGATGCAAATACGGCGCCGACGGACCTGAGTCTGTCCGCCAACAGCGTGGCGGAGAATGCGAGTACTGGGACCGTGGTTGGCACAGTAAGCGGGACGGATCCCGATACGGGCGATACGAAGACTTATAGCCTGACCGATACGGCCGGGGGCCGCTTTGCCATCAATGCCAGTACGGGCGTGATCACCGTGGCCGATGGATCGTTGCTGAACTATGAATCCGCCGCCAGCCATAACTTGACCGTGCAGGTGACGGACAGTGGCGGCCAAAGTTACACAGAGAGTTTTACGATCAATCTGACGAATGTGAACGAAGGGCCGACGGACATGGCGCTCTCCGCAAATACTGTAGCGGAGAATGCGAGTACCGGCACCGTGGTTGGCACAGTGAGTGGCACCGACCCGGATGCCA